>JAPDQK010000032.1:0-68145 GCA_034505955.1 Candidatus Zhuqueibacter pondensis | reverse complement strand
CGCCTGTTGTCACCAAGGGCGAAGGCAGGCAGGCAATGCGCCTGGCGTTTCCGGTGCAGACATTCCGTGGTCAGATGGTAAACTTGCAGACGGTTTTGAACAATCTCGATGTCGCCAAGTCGCAAGGGGTTCTGATCCATGTCTACGAGGTGATTGAATCAGATGTGAGTAAGAGTGGCGAGCAGCCTGCCTCAACGACGTTAGCGAACGAGCATGAGCTGCGTTTACACATTTATCCCAATCCGTTCAACCCTTCCACACAAATTCGTTTTACAATAAAGGCCGCGGGTATGGCGGCGTTGCGTATTTACAACCTTCAAGGTCAACTCGTTCGGGAGCTGCTACACGAGCACAGGATCGCTGGCGAACACATGGTCCAATGGGACGGACGAGATAATCGTGGTGCAGCCGCAGCCAGCGGCGTTTATTTCATTCGATTCGACTCCGACAACAAAGTGAAAGTCAACAAGGTGATGTTGGTACGATAATGATGGTCGGTGCAATGCTTATGGGTCGAATAGAGAATCCTCATGAATGTCATTTCGCAAAGAATCTTCCAATACATGAGCTTTTTGACGCTTGTATGCCGGTTGCCGGGCAAAAGGGATGACCGAACGCTTGGTTGGCCAATCCACTAATAATCAGGCCCGAAACTGCATCTTGTACAATTTCTGATAAATCCCCTTCTGGGCAAGCAGCTCGTCATGGGTGCCCCGCTGCACGATGCGACCCTTGTCGATTACGATAATTTGATTGGCATGCAAAATCGTGGAGAGACGATGTGCGATGACAAACGAAGTGCGGTTGATCATCAAGCGCTCGATGGCTTGCTGCACGAGCATCTCGCTTTCGCTGTCGAGCGCCGAGGTGGCTTCGTCCAAAATCAGAATTGGCGGGTTTTTCAATAAGGCGCGGGCGATGGCCAGCCGTTGGCGCTGGCCGCCGGAAAGCTTGGTCCCACGCTCGCCGATGACCGTGTCATATCCCCGCGGCAATTCCTCGGTGATGAAGCGGTGCGCATTGGCAGCCTTCGCCGCTTGAACGAGTTTCTCTTCCGAGATCTCTTGCAAACCATACGCAATATTGTTGCGCACCGTGTCATGGAAGAGTATGGTTTCCTGCGTGACGATGCCCATCAAGCTGCGCAGGCTTTTGACCTCGATTTCGCGCAGATCGATGCCGTCGAGAAGAATGCGGCCCTGCTGCGGATCATAAAAACGCGGCAGCAAATCCACCAAGGTCGATTTGCCGGCACCACTCGGGCCGACGATGGCAAGGATTGCTCCTTTTCTCACCTCGAATGAAATATCCCGCAGCACCTCGGTTGGGGCGTTCTGTTCCTGGTTGTCATAAGCAAAGGAAACATGCTCAAAACGGATGCTGTGATCGAAGCGTTCGACCTTTTGCGCTCCTGGCAATGACACCACTTCGGGCGCAAGGTCCAGGATGGCAAAAATGCGGTCACCGGCAGCAATGGCTTCCTGCAAACGGCTGTTGACCGAAGAGAGCTCTTTCACCGGTTGCATCACGGAAAAAATCGCCAACAGAAAAAGCATGAATGCCCCCGGAGAAAGACCCTGTCCGGTCAATACCTGCTGGCCACCAAACCAAAGAATGCCGATGCCGACCATGGCCCCCAAAAATTCCGTCAAAGGCCCGGCGATCTTGCTCACCCGCGTAATATGAAGCAGCGCTTTGAAATAATCCTTCGCAACCCGCTGGAATTTCCGTATCTCAAAATCCTCCATGGCGAACGCTTTCACCACGCGCACGCCGCTGATGGTCTCCTGCAACACCGACGTGACTTCCGCCATTTTTTCCTGGGAAAGAGTGGAAGCGCGTCGCAGCCGCGTGCCGATGTAACCGATGATCAAAAAGCTGGTAGGCAAAATAAGAAGTGCCGCCAGCGTCAGCCGCCAACTCAAATAAAACGCCATGCCGAGATATGCCAGAATCAGCAGCGGATTTTTAACCAGCGTCACAAAGCCGGCGGACACACCGCCGTTGACGAGAGTCACATCGTTGGTGATGCGCGAGATCAGTTGGCCGGTGCGCATGCGATTGAAATAGCTCAATGAAAGCTCGTTGAGGTGACGATAAAGATCGTTGCGCAGATCCATGATGATGCCCTGCTCGACCCGGGCCATCAGATAAGCCTGGAAGTAATCAAAAAGATTCTTCAAGAAAATCAGGATCAGGATGACGACGCACAAGCGCAGCAGGGCATGCCGGCGATCACCACCGAGCAGCCATTGATAGGCCGCTCGCAGAAATTGTTGCTGGCGCTGGCTCAGGCTGGCAGGAAGCTGAAAGGTTTTCGCTTGTTCCGGCCTGGCTGGCGGGTTGCCGGCATTGCGATCTGCCGAAATATTGAACAACGTATTGAGAAATGGCACAACCGAAACCAGGGAGGCACCGCTGAAGAGCGTAAACACCAAAATGCAAACGAGCGAACCGGACAGAGTGAGCCAATAAGGCTTCACGTAGCGGAGAATTCGAAGATAAGTCTTCATTTAATGATATCACACGGCAAAGCTGCGGGTCATTTGCTGTCTTTGGTTTTATCCTTGATTTCCTCGAATTTGGCGTCTTCCACATCCAGGTTGGAAAGATCGAGCGGGCGTTTCCTGGCTTTGCCCTGCACCTGGGTGTGCTCCGGTTTGCGAAGCGGACCGAAGACCATTATCTTGATGAGCCGGTATGCGAGGTAAATGACCAGCATCCAAAAGATGAGTTGAATCAACTTCATGGTGATCACCTGATTAAAACTTGACTTTTATTGGAACGATCAAATTGCATGCTCACAGAAGTTTCTCGATATTCTCTTGACCATGTCATACTTGCCAGGGGTCGATTTGTAATGTCATTGTGAGCGCTTCTCAGCCTACGGCCGCAGGCGAAGCAATCTCATAAAAAATCAGGCGATCGCTTCGGTATAAAGCGCTTCGCAATGACTGCAACTTCAACCCTAAATGATTATGGCTTGGACTCATCCCCAATTTTTGTAACACCGTGCGCAACTGCGACTGCAGGGGTCTTTCCAAACATGCGCAGAAACGCCGGAAAAGATTTTTACAAAATTACACCGCATGCGGGGTGTTGGAGCAACTTAACCCCCGATAATTCATGAGCCATATTTTCAAGCTTGAGCCAACCCCGTGAGATAATAAGTGTAACAGTATCTCACAGGGTCGATTTACGCATCGCGTGAATTATCGGGGTCAACATTGTCAAGCTATTTCCTCGGCGAATAATACTGCACGCCGGAAATCGGGCGGTGCAGCTGTGCCACGAGATCCTCGAAATCCTGTTCGTTGTTGACAAAATCGATTTCCGTCGCATTGATCACCAGCAGCGGCGTGGTGGTGTAATTGAAAAAGAACCGGTTGTAGGCATCGTTGAGCGCGCGGATGTATTCTTCGGTGATGGGTTTCTCGTAGCTGCGATTACGCAGACGGATGTTCGACATCAGGCGTTCCGTGCTCGATTGCAAATAAATCACGAGATCAGGCTGTGGGATGTCGCGCTCGAGCAACCGTGCCACTTTGTCATAAAGCGAAAGTTCCCTCTCTTCCAATGTCAGCGAAGCAAAAATTCGATCCTTGGCAAAAAGATAATCCGCAATGAGAAGTTCTTGGAACAAATCCCGCTGTGGTATTTCCTGTTGCTGGCGGTAACGACTCAACAAAAAGAACATCTGGGTCGAAAACGCGAAGTGGCGCGGGTCACGGTAAAAGTCGGCGAGAAAAGGATTCTCTTCGTGGGGCTCGAGCAACAAACGTCCGCCAAAGCGCTCTGCCATGCGTGTCGCCAGACTGGTCTTGCCGGCGCCAATAACGCCTTCAATCGCGATATATTGCAGTCGCACCGTGACCCTCAATCTTTCAATTTCTGTACGCAGCTGTTATCATGACAATCCTGGAGCAACGCCTCGACGGTGGCAGAGAATCCCGGCACTCGAAACTCCGGCGCAATCTCGGCCCACGGTTGCAGCACAAACCGGCGGCGAGGCACTTCCGGATGTGGCAGCACAAGCCAGCGCGTTTGCAGTTGCCGGTTGCCAAAAGCCAGCAAATCAAGATCGATGAAGCGTGGGCCCCAGCGTTCCGTCCGCACCCGACCCAATTCCTGCTCCACACGCAGGAGGAAAAAAAGCAAATCCTCCGGTGTCAAGGTGGTTCGGATTTCAACAACCTGATTCAGAAATCGCGGCTGATCGGTTTTGCCAATCGGATCGGTCTCGTAAATGGCGGAAGCACGCACGAACTTCACTGTTGACACCGCGAATAACTTTTCGCGTGCCTTCCGCAGCCACTCGGCACGATTCCCCAAATTAGAACCGAGGGCAATGAACACGCGCTCCTCGGTTGCCGACTGCTGGGTGCCGGAGGCGCCATTGAGGATTCCTGGTTCACTCTCGATCAATTTTTTTATTTGGCTTTCTGCGCATTGCCCGCTGCCGGAAGATTTCCACTTCAATGCCATCGCAAATGCCAGGCACCGGGGAATTGGGCTTGCGCACACAAACCCGCACCTCCGGCGCCGGAAACTTGCGCAACAATGCCGTGGCGATTGCTTCCGCCAGAGCTTCAACGAGTTTGAAGCTTTTTTTTGTGATTATCTTTTCGACAACTTGATAGACCTGGTAAAAGTCGATCGTGTCTTTGATGCTGTCCGATTTCGCCGCCGCGCTGACATCGCCAATAAATTCCACATCGACCTCAAAGCGTTGTCCGACTTCGCGTTCTTCATCCCAGACGCCATGGAATCCACGGAACAACATGTTGTTTAAACGAATAGAGTCATGCGCCATGGGCTTTCCGTCATGATAGACTTGACAATAATTTTTGTTTATTGCCGGCAATTCGAATTACCACGCTCTGCCTCGGTCAGGATCACGGTCAAATTTATCAAAAGTCGTCAGGAATGTCAAGAGAAATGTCCTCGGCGGAATGCCTGTGCTTCCCGAGCGTGAGGTTTCAAGCCGGCGCAATAATGGTGCCGCGATAACACAAGCTGAAAATCAATCCGCATAACAGTGATTCAATCACCCCAAATATCATCCACGCCAATACCAAATTGGCGGGAAGCGGCAGCAACGTGTACTGCATCAAGTTGAAAGGTATAAAGGCCAACAACCCGAGATAAAAGCCGTAACGCAATCCATCACCGATGACACCCTTGTGCATTTGACTGCGCGTGTAGAGGAATCCCAGAAGCAGGGCGAACAGGGCGTAACCCAGCCCTCGCCATCCGATCATTGCCTTCTGCATTTCCGGTCTACGCCATAGCTGGCTGGTTTGCTCATAAACCGTTTTCAAAATCAGCGTGTGCACGACGTATTCCATCACCGTCAATGCGACAAACACCGCCAGACTGCCGAGCAACCATCTTTTAATATTCATGGGCTTCTCCACTCTTTGCGTTCGCATTTATGGCCAGGCGCTTCGCGAACCTTCACATAAAGTTTGTGTATGGATGATGTCGAGCAAAGTTGTTCGGCTGTCAAAAAAATACACGCGCAAAAAATGAATGTCAAGGACAAAATTCACTTGTCTCATTTAAAAATTTTATTAGCTTTCAACCGTAGCGCAGAGAGACTTGCCGTCCGGCTGGTTATTCTGTGAATCCATTATCTACTCAAGGAGGACGTATGCTCAACTACGTTTGGCTGGCTTTGATAATCATTGCCATACTGGTCGCTGCCGGAACCGACCTGCACAACAAATTTACAGACAAGTATCGCGAAGACGTGACCATCCCCGTTCAACTCGAACTGTCAGAGCCGGCCACAGCAACAAGTGGCAAACCGCAAATGGCGATATTGAAAATGGCGGTAACCGAGTTCAATCAATATTATGCTCAAAACCTCACTGGTGATACGCTGCGTTGCCCGGTGCAGTTGCAGTTCCAGGACAGCGCACGGGCCCGCATGACCCTGAATACCAGTGATGAAGAGGTGCCGAAAATTTGGAAAAGCGTGGCCAGGGCACAAGGTCATCCTGCAGAGATGCGCGCCCACATGATCCTGATTCCGGGCACAACACAGGCGAGCTTCCGCATCGAAAAAACTCGCTTCGAAAAATTGGCTGCGGTCACCGATGCGGCTTTCAATTTTGCCAAAGTTGCGGTCATGGACATCGCGCTGCCTTTGATCGGCATCATGGCCATGTGGTTGGGCGTGATGAAAATCGCCGAGCAAGCAGGCATGATTCGCATCTTGGCGGCAGCAATTGCGCCAATTACACGCCGGCTGTTTCCGGAAGTGCCCACCGACCATCCGGCCATGGGTGCGATGGTTTTGAATATTGCCGCCAACTGGCTGGGACTTTCCAACGCCGCCACGCCCTTCGGCCTCAAGGCGATGGAAGAGCTGCAAAAGCTCAATCCCAAAAAAGACACCGCCACCAACGCGATGGTGATGTTTCTCGGCATCAATACCGCCTGCATCACCCTCATCCCCGCGACCATCATCGGCCTGCGCGTGGCGATGGGATCGGCCAAACCAGCGGAGATCATCGGCACCACGATCGTTGCGAGCACGTGCGCGACCATCACCGCGATTATTGCCGTGAAGCTCCTGGGCAGGCTCCCGGCGTTCCGCAAAGATGATCCGTACCGGATTCGTGAACAAAACGCAGATGTAACCTCTCGAGAAGGAGAGAAAAATGGCTGAAATTATTCGCAACATTCTCGAAGTGATCTCGGTTTGGGCCATTCCGGTTTTGCTTTTCGTCATTCCGCTCATCGGCCTGAGCCGCAAAGTGAAAGTTTATGAAAGCTTTGTCGAAGGCGCCAAGGAAGGTTTCAATGTCGCGATCCGCATCATTCCGTTTTTGGTGGCGATTCTCATGGCCATCGGCATGTTTCGTGCCTCCGGTGCGATGGATTTTTTTGTAGCCATCATTTCGCCCGTGACCAACCTCATTGGCATGCCGGCGGAAACGTTACCGGTCGCACTCATGCGGCCGCTTTCCGGAAGCGGAACCCTGGGCATCGTCACTGAATTGCTGAAGACGCATGGTCCGGATTCGTTCATTGGACGTTTGGCTTCAACCATGTACGGCAGTACTGAGACTACGTTCTATGTGCTTGCGGTTTACTTCGGCTCGGTTTCCATCGCGAAAACCCGGCATGCCTTGCCGGCCGGCTTGATTGCGGATACAGTCGGCATCATCATGGCGGTGCTCATTTGTCGCTTGGTCTTTGCGTAACTTTCTTCGTTGTGGCGCGTAAAAATGGGTACCATGTCAACGGTGACACAGCCTGTTTCCAAGGAGATTGGCCTATGCAATACTTAAAATCATGTTTGTGCCTGATCGTGGGATTGCTGCTAACCGCCGGTATCCGGCATCTCGTTGCAGCGCCACAAAGCGAAGATCCCTGGCATGCGCAGGATACGGAAAAACTGGACAACCAATTCAAAGTTCGCACCGACCGTGATTTCCGTCTGCGCCTGGAGGTTGACGCCGGCGAAGTACGCATGTCTCGCGGCCAAAGTGAAGATCAGGTGCTCGTCCGCTTGTTGTATACCAAAAGGCAATTTCGCCATGCTTTTCGTTTCAATGAGCAGGACAACATTCTCGAAATCCGCTTCGACAAAGAAGGTTGGTTCGATCGTGAGAGCGAAAAAATGACCGCGGAGCTCGAGGTGGAATTGCCGCGTGCGGCGACCTTGCGCGCTGACTGCAGGATCAAAGCCGGTGAAGTGGATATGCAGCTCGGCGGCTTGCGCATTGCGGATTTCGCCATGCGCGTGACCGCGGGCTCGGTCAATCTCGATTTTGACGAGCCCAATCGCATCGAGATGGAAACACTGGACCTGAATACGAAAATCGGCGAATCCTCTTTCCGCCGTCTGGGCAATGCCCGCTTCCGCGATGCCGATATCAACGGTGGCATCGGGGAAATGACCATCGACTTCAGCGGCGCCATGTTGGCGCAGGCGGTGGCGCGCGTCGATCTCGACATCGGTGAGACCGTCATCGTCCTGCCCAAAGATGCCGGCACCAAGTTATCGGTATCAAAATTTCTTTTCCTGTCACAAATCGACGTGCCGTTTGAGATGCGCAAGGAAGGACGCTACTACTACACGGAAAATTATGGCAAGACCGAACGGGAATTTCAGCTCCGCATCAGCTCCGGCATTGGCGAGTTGCGCATCGAGCGGCCATGACTCAGGACCGACCGTTTGTCTGCCAAAAAATGGGAATGGTTAATCATGCGAATTTCCTCTTTAACGAACGCCGCTTTTCTCGCGGCTTTGCTCATTCTTGCCAGCCCCGATTCTTTTTCTTCGGCACGGGCCGACGAAATCAGCAAGACCGAGGAGAAAACCTTTGATTTCAAGCCCGGCGGCAGAGTGCAAGTCGTCGGGGATGCCGGTTACCTTCGCGTGGAATCCTGGGACAAGAACGAAGTTTTTCTGCGTTACACCAAACGCGTGTGGGAAGCCAGACGCCGTGACGCGGAAAGGCGCATGGAAGATTTGCAAGTGGAAATCACCGTGCAGCCGGATCAACTGACCATTCGCCAAATACCCGGATTCCAGCGCGAGCGTTTCACCTTTTTCGATCTCTTCGACCCCGATCGGTGGGGCCATACCCGGCACAGTGCGCGCATCGATTTTGAGCTGCGCGTGCCGCGACAATGCAATCTCGTTTTGGAATCGGATGAGGGCGACATCACGGTGCGCCACATCGAAGGCGAGGTGCAAATTGACAGCGACGAAGGCAATGTTGATTTGGAAAACTTATCCATGGGCAAGGTCGTGGTGGCAACTGATGAGGGGGAGATCGAGTGCCGGGATTCGCAGCTCGGTGACCATCGTCTTGCCCTTTCCAGTGACGAGGGCACAATCAGAGTGACTGACCTTTCCGGCCGATCGTTGTCTGCGGAAGCAGATGAGGGTGACATCGTGCTCATGCGTATCAACGCCACCAGCGGCAAGCTCAGCACGGACGAAGGAGATGTCGAGCTGGATGCGGCTCGTTTTGACGAGGGCGAATGGAACATTACCACCGACGAAGGGGATGTCGATCTTTTTCTTCCAACAAATGCCGACGTCGAAATTACGCTCGAGTCCCGCGATGGCAACATTCGCTCGGATTTTTCCTTGACTCGCGTGTCGGAGGAGAATGAACATCTCGATCGCCGCACCGGCCGGTTGGGAAACGGTCGCGGAAAATTGGAAGTTCAGACCGATGAAGGCGACATCAATTTGCGCCGCCGTTAACTTCAGGACCGGCTCGCCCGTGGGGCCGCCTGCGTCCTGGTAAAACCTCCGGAGGTAACATGAAACTCAAACCATATCCGAAAGCTCGTGCAGTTCTGCTCTCGGGTTTTCTCATCGCGGTTTTCATTTTTCTCACCGGTTGTTTCTTCGAGTATGAAGAGACGATCACGATCCGCCGGGATGGCTCCGGCGAAATGGCCGTGCATTACGCCGGCGACGCCGATTCCGACATGAGCTTCGACGGCATCAAATTGAGCAAAAGCGAACGGGAAATGCGCGAACAGATCGAACAGAAATTTACCGGCCCGGGCGTGCGTCTAAAAAACTATGACAGCCAAATTAAAGATGAAGACCGGCACGTCTATTTCACCGTCACCTTTGAGCAGTTGCCAGACCTGGCGAGATTGGATTGGTGGGACAATCAGCGGATCGACGCCGGGAAAAATTATTGGAAACGCACACTGAAAACGGATGACAACGACCCTGATCACGACAGCAGATTCGAGGAATGGTTGAAAGAACAGATTGCGGAAGAACTGGAGAAGCACATTAAATTGCGGTTCACCGTGGAAACTGCCGGTGAGATCACCGAGACCAATGCGCGTGACTTCACACCACACCGGGCAGTCTGGCGTTTTGATGGCGCGGATTTTCTCAGAAAACAAGACTTGCGAATGAGAGTCAGTTGGAAGTAGCCGTGGCGCCGGCACTCACAGGCCAAAGTTGCCTGTGTGAATGTCCGCCGCAACCGCCACTTGAATCTAACTTTAGGGAGGTGTTATGCAACGACGTCAATGGATTTCGGCTGGTTTCTTTTTTGTTCTTTTCCTGGTCAGCGCCCAATTGTTCGCCGGAGAAATTCGCGAACGTTTTGAAAGGACCTGCTCCTTAAAAAGCGGTGGGGAATTTCGCTTGAAAAATACCAACGGCGCCATCCAGATCACTGCATGGGATCGCAACGAGGTCAAAATCGAAGCGGAAAAAGTGGTGCGCGCCCACAACCGCGAGGAGGCCGAACGGATCATGAAAGAAATTGAAATCAATATCCGGCAAGGCGAAGACTATGTTGATGTGGATACCCGCCTGCCGAAAAGCCATGGCGGCAGTTTTTGGGATTGGCTCTTCAGCGGCGGTGGCACCAGTATCGAAGTCACTTATTGGATTACCGTTCCAGCCCAGGTGCGGCTCACTGCCCACTCGGTGAACGGTGAAGTTCGTGCCCAGGATATTTCCGGCCGCGCTGATCTCGAAACCACCAATGGCCGCATAGTTGTCACCAACGCCGCGGGTAGTGTCAATGCCGAAACCACCAACGGCGCCATTGAAGTCTCGCTTGTGAAAGTGACGCCCGGTGAGAGTATGCGTTTTGAGACCACCAATGGCCGCATTCAAGCGGAATTCCCTGACGACTTTTCTGCGGACATTTCCGCACAGACCACCAACGGCCACATTGATTGTGAGTTCCCGCTTACGGTTCAAGGCCGTATTCGACGTACGCATTTGGAAGGTCGCATTGGACAGGATGCTTCAGCAAACGTCGGCCGCATCGCTTTGCACACCACGAATGGCTCGATTGATATTCGCAAGCGTTAGCAATTTTCTGCACTCCCATGCCGGCCCCGGGGCCCAGGGAGTGTCCCCTGGAGTTTGACTGTGCTTGACTTCGGATGATCAAAGCAAAACGGCGGAGACATTAACATGCCTCCGCCGTTCCAGGAAAGGAGGGGTGGATGGAAAACTCTGTTACTCGCTTTGCTGCTCTATTTGAAAGACAGACAAACGAAGTTGGAGACTTTCCGTATGTCGCCTACTTCGGTTGTCCATCGTTGCTTATTTTATCTACAAGTTCCATGCCACTGTTCTGACTTGCTTTGTAAACTTTCCATAACCTCTTAAACTCAGAAAAATGAAAGCAGCCAGCCTGGCGCGATCCTTTATGACTCAAAAAATCAGCTAAAAATCGAATACTTTCTAAAAATCAGATGGGTTCCATTTGTTCCACTCTGAGACAGCCAATTACAAAAACGGTGAGACCTCGTCCTGGCCGCAGGGTTTTCCATCAATGACTTTGCCATGTCTACAACTGCATAATCTCACCAAGCGCTACCACCGTGTGACCGCGCTGCACAATGTCAGTTTTGATGTTGAAGCCGGAGAGATTTTTGGCTATCTCGGTCCGAACGGCGCAGGAAAAACGACAACGTTGCGGTTGATTCTGGGTCTGGTGCACCCGACCGCCGGTGAAGTCAAAATCTTCGGCGAGCCTGTGGCTGCGGCCCTCCGGGCATCACGTTCCCACCATGGCGTGGCAGTGCGTGAGCGCTTGGGATTTCTTCCTGGAGAACTCCGATTGTATAGCGACATGACCGGACAGGCTTTGCTGGATTATTTTGCGCGTTTCCGTCCCCGATGTCCGCCAGTGTTGCGGGATCATTTACTCGAGGCATTCGCGTTGGATTCGGCAACGTTACGGCGCCGGGTCAAATTACTCTCGCACGGCACGCGTCAAAAAATCGGGCTGGTGATTGCCATGCAGCATCAGCCGGATTTGCTGCTGCTGGACGAGCCGACGCTCGGCCTCGATCCGCTGATGCAACGCGCTTTCATGGAGGTCATCAAAGAACTGGCGAACCGGGGCACCACCATTTTTTTCTCTTCTCACATTTTGTCGGAGGTCGAGAATCTCTGCCAACGTGTAGCCATTTTGCGCGCCGGCAAGCTGGTTGCCCTCGAGTCGATTGCTGCACTGCGAGAGAAGATGGTCAGGCGTATGACCGTCCGCTTTGATCACGCTCCTCCTCGGCTCGATCATGTGCCGGGGATTGTCCGCACCGAAATTCGTGGTAATGAGTTGACGCTTTTTTTACAAGGCGACATCAACCCACTCATGCAGCAGCTTGCCCGCTGCCAAATTGAGCATCTGGTTTTCCCTGAACCAGAATTGGAGGATATTTTTGCGCACTACTATCACCATGACAGCCATCAATCTACTGCGCCGGCTGTTTGAACGCCATTGGATTTTTCTTGCCATCATCGGGGTACTTTTGGCCTGCTTCCCGGTGCTGATGTGTGCCGCAGTGACCACCATCAACGTCGAAGGAATATTCAATGAATTCCGCCGCTCGCTGCCGCCGATGGTGCAGGAAATCTTCGGTGCAGAGATGGCGTTGACCATGACCAGTCGCGGGCTGCTTGCCTTTGCGTGGAATCATCCCTTTGTGCATGCCATGTTCATTGCGGTGATGATTCTGCTGGCGAGCCGAGCCATTGCCACTGAGATTGAATCCGGCACCATGGAACTTTTGCTCAGCCAACCCATCTCACGGCCAGCTTATCTTGCCACACAGATGGGTTTCGCCTTGATGGTGTTGCTCGTGTTGATTGGAATGATGCTGCTCGGCGTTTATGCCGGTTTATCCATGTTTGATCTGCAGCGCATGCTATCAGGGCACGCGTTTTTACCGGTGGCGGGCAATCTCCTCAGCCTGCAGATTGCGATCTATGGTGTGACTTTATTTCTCTCCTCCATGGCGCGGGAGGGAGGCCGGGTGGTCACGATTGCACTCATGTTCGTATCGATTTCGTATTTACTCCAGGCGGTCGCGCGTTTGTGGCCAACCATCAAATTCTTGCTCACTTATACTATTTTCGAATATTACTCACCGCAACGCATAATTCTGAACAATTTGCCACCTTGGAACAATATTTTGATCTTGCTGGGGGTCGGCATCATCGCAGGTGCCGCAGCCTGGTTAAGATTTATGCGGCGGGATATTCCGTAGCTTCATGAAATCTGTGGGTCAAGCCGGCCCTTCCTGAAATCTAAAAACAGAACTCCCCCCGCTTTTCAAAAAAACATTGCTTCTCGGCATACGATTCTATAAATTTCAATTTATGGATGGATTAGCCGTAGAGGAAGCAACCTTGAGTGACAGTAAAAACGGAGCTCTGGGTACTGAGGAGTCCGAGACTGGTGTACAAACCACACCAAGCAGTACATCCATCGACACGGACGCACAAGTCATCGATCTTGGCATTGCTTGGGAGTGGGAGTACGATGCCCATTTTGTCTCCAGACTGGATCAGGCCTGCCAGAAGCGCGGCATTTCGACATATTTAATCACTCCTGCCACCGTCAAAGAGGCAACGCCCCAATATCGAGCCGGGAAGCTGCTTTTCCACTATTACCTTGATCGTGGCTCAGATGCATTAAAAGAGTTCGAACCGCTGGCGCAATTGGTTTCTGCCAGCGGTGCCAAAATCATCAATGATTACCGCCATCTCAAGCGCTGCCTGGACAAGGCGACGATGCATCTTGAATTTCTCACTGCCGGACTGCACGTACCGTACACGATCATTCTCTCTCCTTATGATCATGAGCCGGAAATCAAGATCGCTGATTTGGCAAAACTTGGCCGATCTTTTATCATCAAGCCTGCCGTGGGTGCGGGAGGCACTGGCGTGGTCATGGGTGCGGAAACACTTGCCGACGTGTTGAAGGCGCGCAAAAGTCAGAATGACCAGAAATTCCTTTTACAAGAGAAGATTGAGCCCAAAATGCTCGGCGGTCAACGGGCCTGGTTTCGAGTTTACTATGTACTCGGACGCACCTTCCTGGCGTGGTGGAATGATTTAACCCATTTATATCGTCTGGTCGAGGCAAAAGAGGAAGAAGAATTCAATCTTAAGCCCATGCGGGACATCATTGCCACCATCGCCACGATCTCCCATTTGGATTTCTTTTCCGCAGAAATCGCGCTTACTCCAGATGGTCGCTTTGTCGTGATCGATTATGTCAATGATGTCTGTGACATGAGAGCGCAGACCATACACTATGATGGCGTTCCTGATCATTTGATTGATGAAATCATCGCAACGCTGGTCAACTTTGTCGCACGCGGTCGTTTTGAGCAGTCAAACGTCATCGATAAGTCCATAAAAAGCATTATGCTATAGCCACTAATCATAATCACGAAAAAAATCCGAAAAATTTCAGTCCCGCCACATTTTTTTATTGCTTTTTTAAATTTGAATTTTTATATTTCAGCACTTTCACCTCTTTTTTCAGCAAAAAATTGTTTTTTGGTACCTCACAATCGACAATCGGAACTGATGATAAGAAAAAATATCCAGCCGGGGTTTTTCGGAGCCAAAAGTCTACTTCTCTGGTCAAAGGATTCGTTTTTTTCAGAAAAGAATTTGCTGTTAACGAGTAGGAAGCGCAAATGATCATGCTGATCGTTTTGGACGGCATGAGCTTCATTGTCTCATTGTGACCGAAGTCACTTCGGCGAAACAAAATCATAGAAACCTGCTCTTTGATCTGTACGAAAAGCTAAGTTATAGCCGGGTTGGACAATCTCTCCTTTTCGTGAAGTAGCTTGGCACGGGTGAACGCCATCGACGAAAAGAGGAGATCTGCACTGCTTGCACGTTTCCCTCCTTCTTGTTCCAACCCCACATTTCCCATAAGTTTGGCATTTTCAGAGGAAACGCCGGTTTTTCTTGAGGAGGAAAAGCCGGGGAATTGTTCTGAAGCTCTTGGGTAGCGCTTCGGAACGATTCCATAAACCCATAAGGGCCAATCAGGTCACATGGAGGCAGATCTGCCTGCATGGTGTACCTGAGCGGTTATCCACCTGCTTCGCGCGAACCAGCCTGCCGGAAGGCTGGCATGTTAACCTGCTTCATTCACAAGTCGTCAGCTTGTCATGTTCAAGTAGGCGGCGGCAATTGTGAATCAGGCTGGCTATGAAGATGGTGGACGAACTTCCGGAGTGAGTTTGGGGTTACAATAAAATGGAGGTAAACTGAACTATGAGGTATGGAGGAAACCTACATGTGCGTAAAATTGTTTCTTGCCGCTCGCCGGTTACAAGTCGGCGGGTTGCTGCTCTTGGTCCTGTTCATTTTTTCTTGCGCAAATTCGCCCACAGATCAATTGGACCGGGCTGAGAGCCTGCTGGCGCGTTTGGAAAACAGTGGCGCCGACGCTTATCTCAAGTATGAACTTGCGAGTGCGCGGCGAAAAGTGGAGGAAGCGCGAAAATTCATTCGCAAAAATCGCTTCGAGTTGGCAAGTCAATATCTCAGCAGCGTCTGCCAAACGCTGGATAGCTGCAGCATCGCATTTTCGCAATTGCGCCAGCTTGCGAAACAACAGTGCCAGCAACAAATGGCAATTCTGGCCACTGAAATTGACAGCCTGCGCAGCTTGATGGCTAATCTGCCACGCCAAAGCTACATCGATCAAAACCGGTACGATATCTACACCCATCGCTTGCGGCGCTACCGGGAGGAATTGGCGATCCTGCAAAAACTTATCGATCAGCAAGATTTTCCGACCGCCTTGCAAAGAAGCATGCGACTTGATTTCCAACTCCGGCAATCGCTGGCTGGACTGATAGGATCAACGCCAATCCCAAGCAGGGTGGCAAAAAGGACTCCGGCGGAAAAAGAACCGGCACCCAAGGTGGCAGCCTCAAGCCATTCCGGAACACGTTGACGTATCGTCAAAAAATTCTCAAAATAGATAAGTGCGTTGCTTTTTTTGAAAGTACAGGGGCAACGGTGGGGAATATTTTTTTTAAAAAAACATCGCACTTGACTTTTTAAAAGTGATTTGCTATTTTTAGAATGTTGCGATCGCGCGGGCGATTAGCTCAGATGGTTAGAGCGCCAGTATCACAAACTGGAGGTCACTGGTTCAACTCCAGTATCGCCCACCAAGCTGCCCGCCAAAGAATCACCAGCAGATTGTCCTCCGCCGTAAAATCTCCGTTTTGTAAAATTGTGCATATATCGGGGTGATAGGGGGCGAATGGAAAAGGGTTAAAAATGTAATGTCCCATTTCCCTGAAATCATTCTTCAAAAACAATGGTGAACTTAGTTCCCCCCTTCAAAACTTTCTTACAGACAATTTACTTGACAAAGTTATCAAGGAGTGGTATATTTTTCTATTCGTTGTGGGTAGCAGTTTTTTTTCGGATATTACTAACGATCAGCAACCAGCCATGGACAGATTAGCCGATGGCTGCCCCGGCATTTCAAGCGCGAAGTTTTGTCGAGGCGGGAGGATGGCAGATACTGTCCTTTTTTGTCTTGGGAAACACGATGGCACAATCAAATCATGCAGGAGCTCAATCCGGAGCCTCAGGAGTGGAGAGCGAGCAATTAAGGAAAATCGAGGGTGGGCGGATCACCAAACGTGAAGAAGACTATTCGCGGTGGTATACCGACGTGATTGCAGCGGCAGAATTAGCCGACTACGCGCCGGTAAAGGGCTGCATGGTCATTCGGCCCAACGGGTATGCCATCTGGGAAAAAATGCAAGCTGGTCTCGATCGGCTTTTCAAAGAAACCGGACATGTGAATGCTTATTTTCCGCTGTTCATACCCGAGAGTTTCATGAAAAAAGAGGCCGATCACATCGAAGGCTTTGCACCGGAGTGCGCGGTGGTGACGCACGGCGGCGGCAAAAAACTCGAGGAGCCGTTGTTCATTCGCCCTACGTCCGAGACCATCATCTGGTCGATGTACAAAAAGTGGATTCAATCGTACCGCGACCTGCCGATTTTGATCAATCAGTGGGCGAATGTCGTGCGCTGGGAGATGCGCACCCGGCTGTTTCTGCGCACCACGGAATTCCTTTGGCAGGAAGGCCATACCGCTCATGCCACTTTCGAGCAGGCCGAAAAGGAAACGCTGCAGATGCTCGAAGTGTACCGGACCTTCGCTGAGAGCTATATGGCCATGCCCGTGATTCCAGGTATCAAAACCGAAAAAGAGAAATTTGCCGGCGCGGTGCGAACTTATTGCATCGAAGCGATGATGCAGGACCGTAAAGCCCTGCAAGCTGGCACTTCCCACAATCTTGGACAAAACTTCGCCAAAGCCTTTGAGGTGCAATATCTCAATGAACAAGGCAAGCTGGAATATGTTTGGGCGACAAGTTGGGGCGTTTCCACCCGGCTGATCGGTGCCCTGATCATGGCCCATAGTGACGACAACGGTTTGGTGGTGCCACCCAAACTCGCGCCCATGGAAGTCGTTTTGGTTCCAATTTGGAAGGGTGCCGAGGAACAAGCGGCGGTATTGGATCGGGCCAACAAAATCGTCACCGAATGGAAGGGAAAATTCACTTTCAAGCTGGATGACCGCGACAACTATCGTCCCGGCTGGAAATTCAACGAATGGGAGAAACGCGGGGTGCCGGTTCGCATTGAAATCGGCCCAAAGGACTTGAAAAATAACACCGCCGTGCTGGTGCGCCGGGATACCGGTGAAAAGCACCTCGTCGCCCAGGCCAATTTGACCGAGGAGATTCGCCGCACCTTGGAACAGATGCAAACTGATCTATTGAACCGTGCCCGTGCTTATCGTGATCGTTACTCAAAGGCAATTTACAGCTACCAGCAATTCAAAAATGAAATCGAGGAGCCGGGCGGCTTTTTCTGGACGCACTGGTGCGGCAACCGTGCCTGCGAGGATCGTTTACAAGAGGAAACGAAGGCCACGATTCGGTGTATTCCGCAAATTGACACCGGCATTGCGCTTCCCAAGGAAGGCAAATGCCTGCTCTGTGGCGCTGCGGCCGACGAGCGAGTCGTGATTGCCAAAGCTTATTGATGAGGTATTGTCATTCAATGTCAACAAATTTTTGTTCGTTGAAAAATCGCATTTTCTACCGGAAGGAGGAGGGTCTGTGAGAAAGTCACTCTTTGTTACCGTCATGGCGACTATCGCCTGCGGCATGCTATGGATTCTCTTTCTCGCCGCAACGCGTCGTAGCCCGGTGATGGATGCCGGAGATCTGGTTCGGGTGGAAGGCGGTGTACTCATTGATTCGACCAATCCCGGTCGGCAGATCGTCGTACCGCCTTTTCTGATTGACAAATACGAGGTCACCAACGCTCAATATGCCAGATTCCGACCTGAACATCAGTTTCCGGAACGGCAAGAGGATTTTCCCGTCACCAACATTACTTGGGAAGAAGCGGCTGCTTACGCCAAATGGGCCGGCAAAGAGCTTCCCACCGAGGCCGAATGGCAATTGGCTGCCGGCGCTGCAGATGGACGTCGCTTCCCCTGGGGTTCAGAAAGGCGATTTCCCAAAACGAAAGGTGCTTATGAATTGAATCGCGTCGGTAGTTTTCGCGAGAATATCAGCCCGGCCGGTTGTTTTGACATGGAAGGTAATGTCTGGGAATGGACCTGTGACGATTTCTCGAGCCAGGTCTCCGCGGCCACTGCTTCAACGAGCAGCGGGCCGGCAGTTTCATCCTCGCAAAAAATTCTCAAAGGCGGTTGGCGACAATTGAAAAAATCCATTGCCCCGGCCGCCATCAAGGATCGTATGACTTTAGACCCGCAAGCGCGTTCACCGCTGGTCGGATTTCGTTGCGTGCGGCGACTGCGTCCGTAACTTGGTGGTTCACCCGGTTCTGATGATCAGAACAACGACTTGTTCTTTCGAAAAAAATTTTTTTTCCTCTCGGCGAATCGACTCAGTGCGTGTACAATCTAAAAGTGTAAACCACAACGGTAAAGTTCTGAAAACAACAACTGGGAAATTGCAGCAAGTGAGCTGAACCGTGAAAGAAAAGTTTGTGGAAATTTTGACAATTTCGCCCGAGTCGCGAACGCCGACATCTTCAAGTTTTTCTGATCCGACAAATCTTGGACAACATACCGCCTCGGCTGTGAGTTCGACTTTCCAGCAATTCGACCAAACGGATGGAAAGTCCGGGAAAACCTTGGACAGTGTCAAGCAAGAACCTGCGGCGAAAGAACCGCAAAATCAAAAAAGTCACCTTGTCCTCTCAAACGTGACCCAGGAAGGTCAGGTGCATGGGCAAGCCCAAACCAGCACAATACCATTTAAAGCCGGATACGTTGCCATCGTCGGCCAGCCCAACGTCGGCAAATCGACGTTGCTGAATGCTCTTTTGCACTTCAAGCTGGCGATTGTTTCACCCAAGCCACAGACCACTCGCAAGCGTATTCTCGGCATTTTGAATCGGCCACGCAGCCAGATGGTCTTTTTTGATACCCCCGGTATCATTGAGGCCCATTATCGCTTACAGCAGGCGCTGGTGCGCGCTGCCTATCAGGCCATAAAAGAAGCGGATGTGCAAATCCTGATGGTGGAGCCGCGTGAAACATCTCACCCTGCTGATCTGGCAATTCTCAACCGGCTGGCTGACACCGGCAAGCCCATTATAGTGACGATCAACAAGATCGACACCGTCCCCAAAGACAATCTGCTGCCCGTGATCGCTGCCTTCGGTGACAAACGAAATGTGAAAGAAATCGTCCCGATTTCAGCCTTGCATCAGGACGGAACCGAGCGGCTGGCCGAGGTGTTGGAAAAATACCTGCCGGAGCAGGAACCGTTTTACGACAGCGATCAAATCACAAACCACCCGGAACGTTTCCTTGCGGCTGAAATCGTACGGGAAAAAATCTTTTTGCGCTACGGCGAAGAGATCCCGTATTCGACCAGTGTGCAAATCGAGGATTTCGTCGAAAGGCCGGGCCACAAAGATTTCATCCGCGCGGTCATTTACGTCGAACGTGAATCTCAGAAGGGCATCATGATCGGCAAAGGCGGGCAGGCGTTGAAACAGGTCGGCAAGCTTGCCCGTGAAGAGCTCGAGCAGTTGCTTGGCCGGCCGGTCTATCTCGAGCTCTATGTCGCGGTCAAGGAAAAATGGCGCGAGCGCGAATCGGAGCTGCGCAACCTGGGATACCTGTAAGAAACTGCAAAAGGAAAACAGCAAAAAGCCATGTCAGCGGTTTTCTACCAGGTTTTTTGCTGTTTTCTTTTTGATTTTTGCTTTTTTCGGATTGGCGTGAGTTGAGAATGAAATTTCCCCCTTTCAAGTCGAAGACTGAATGGTTCAATTCATCGAATTATGATGAAATGAGGCCTTTGCACAGAAGAATCCTGACCCCTCGCTTGACCGGTTTGGCCACCGTCTTCCTTTTTGGGTTTTTATTGTATATCACCAATGGCGCCACCTGGGCGGTGCGCTTGACGATGTGCATGCTATTTTGCAGTCTGATTTACACCCGCGACAGCTCCCCCTCCGGGCGCTGGCTGGCAATTGGCATCATCGCTGCAGGAACATTGCTGTCAATTTTACTGCCGTTGACAGGAATCGACACCGGTTCCCTCCGCAGCGCATTTTGAGATTGTTCCTCCTCCCTCACACCTAATCTAAAATCTCATGCCTCAGAAAAAGCGGATGCCAACCCCGTGGAAATTGGTATCGTTGAGCGGATGATCTTTCTCGGCGCTATAGTGACCATAATCATACTGGATGTCAAAATGGCGGATGAGAAAGCCAATCACGGACTCTTGGGGTTGATCAGAAAGGAATGCATCCAACAAACCGTGGAGGCGAACGCCAAACCCCCTTGTGTCATAATCCACTTTGCCAAGTGGATCCTTATAGTGGCCCAGGCGAATCGAGACCGTCTCAAAAAAGCTCAGCTCCCATCCGGATTTCGTAATGATCTTGGGATTTTCTTTTCGCAAGATGACATTGTCCCAGAAATCGATATCGCCGAGGAATTTTTCGTAGGTAACCTTATACGGCTGGCGTACCCGCACCAGCAGTTGTTCGGCCTCGTACAAATGTGCCACGGAAAAAATTCGCCAGGCATGACCTCTCCTGGAAAGTGTGAGGCCGGCATTTAGCCCTACGCCTATTCTTGCCGTCCGCGGCAGGGGATCGCCTTGTGATGCGCCAATGTAATGAATGAGGTCGCCGATGTTGCTTTGTGAGTAGCCGAATTCGAGTCCCCCAAACGGACGCATTCCGGGGGAAATTTCCAATGAAGCACCCGTGAACCTGGCAAGGACTTCGTCAATCGGCAAGTGCGCCACCATGCCATAATCACGTGCAGTAGCTTTGGCGTTGCCACCCGCTGCGAAATTGTCTATCTCGGGCGGCATCAAATTCGATTCGATATTTTTGAAGCTCACGCCGATCCCGGCTTTAGCACATAATCGAAACCCATGCCGAAGGTCCATACATTGGCGTGCTCGGTACCATGAAAGACACCAAGGGGAGTCGGATCATGTGCGCCTGTGACAATTTGCCTTCCCAAGTCAATAAAGACCCGGCTATATCCCACCCCCGCACTGATCGGGAGTCTTCTATTCAGCCGCTTAAAATTGTATCCCCCAAAAATTGTCCTGGCATCATAGCGCAAATCCGAAGCGAGTTGCGGCAACCAATTTGCTTTGACTGGATAAAGCTCGGTACCGAAATAGTTGTTAAGCGTCATGACACCGAGCCGCGCGGGATTAAAAGCAATCCCGATGGCATCAGTCTCAATGGCGGCCACGGCGGCGCCGCCCATGCCATTGGCACGCAGCGAAGGCTGAATCAAGAGAAATAAAACTCCGGCCGAGCCCGGGCCCTGGGCCAAAGCAGAAGATGCGAAGCCAAGAAGAATAATGGACAAAATGAATCTTGGTGTTTTCACGGAAGACCTCCCAACGACAAATATTGAATTGCGCAAATTGAAAATAGCTGAAATTTCCGTGCGAATCAAACTCTTGATTGCTTTTTGAAAAGATTGATCAACCCCTGTGTTCCCTGCTCGCCCAATCCTTGTTCCACCGCTTTATTGAACAATGAATACGCCAGCGCGGTTCCTGGAAAATTCTCTCCAAGCGCCTGGATCAGCTCCATGGCAAGGCGCAAATCTTTCTGTTGTAATTTGATCTTGAATCCGGGGCGAAAATCATTGTGCAAAATCCGGGGTGCCAAATTGCTCAACATCCAGGAGGCCGCAGCCCCAGCGGACACGACCTGCAGAACTTTTTCACGATCCAATCCCAATCTCTCCGCCAAATGCAAGCCTTCACTCATCGCCAGAATGTTGAGCGCACAGATCACTTGATTCACCAACTTGGCACGCTGACCGTCACCGTTCGTGCCGAGATGCACGATGTTTTTACCCATGGCCTGAAACACCGGCAAACATTTTTGGAAAGAGTTTTCGTTGCCGCCCACCATAATGGTCAGCGTTCCGGCAATCGCGCCACTTTCGCCGCCGCTCACCGGCGCATCGAGCAGCTCGCATTCCCTTGCACGCAATTGCTCCGCAAATTTCACCGTCGCCTCCGGAGAAATGGTGCTCATGTCAACGACGATCTTGCCGGCGCTCAGTCCTTGATACACGCCATTTTCACCAAAAAGAACGGTTTCGACCTCCGGCGTGTCCGGCAACATGGTGATGATAATTTCGCTTCGCGCAGCCACATCCGCGGGCGACTCCGCCCATTGCGCACCCATCGCCATCACCGCCTGGGCCCTGGCCGGCGTGCGCGTGTAAACGATCAAATTGAATCCAGCCTGCAGCAGACGGCGGGACATGGGTTGGCCCATAATCCCCAAACCGATAAAACCGAGGTTCATGCTTTTCTCCTTAAATTTTTCAACTGGGACTTTTCAAACACCCTCGAGACAACCAAACCAAAATAAGATTCTGAAATTTTTTACTGTTTACTGCTGATGTTTCAAGATACAATGCTCCGCACCTAAACTCAAGTTTTATTACAGATGAAAGCGCACCAATTTCTCAACCTGCGGCAGGAGAAAGAAACCTCCCGGCCTCGATATTTTCGAGTCGGCTTTACGTACTGCTCGGAATTGCAGGTACAATAATCATGTATAACTATTGGCAGAGATACGCAAGCACCTTCCGGCGGGGGCTGGCCAGGAAAGCCTGTGGCTGTTGGCTACGCCCAGGGGCTGCGACCCACGACATGAGGTTGCTGGGCCTTGCTCGTAACAGGTTAAAAATCAAAGTGTGCGATAGTTGGCGTTCAAAAATTAACAGCGTACGCCGCCATGAGCAAGCCAAAGAACAGTTCCCGATTGCGGTCCTGGTGGTCGATGATGTTTCTGCATCGCCTGTTCCCCTGGCGACGGAGAAGGCAGTGGCATGAGCAAACCAATTTACGTGGTCGACAGCGGAGCCCCGCCAACCACATGCCACGCCGGCGAGTCCGTATTGTCTTCTTTTCCACATGGGGAAGCGATTATCGCCAGATCGATTTGAGCGCAACGGCCTTTGTTGGAATTCTTTTGGGCGCTTTCCTGATTCTCACTGTGCTCGCAACTTTCACGACCCAGGCGGTCAGCCGCTTCGTACATTACTATCGGCTCTCTTCTCAAAATGACAACCAAAAAATTCTGCGCAACCGTCTAAACCAAACACAGGCGGGTGCGCTCGATCTCGCCCGGCGCGTCAATGAATTGGATGGGAAAGGAATGGCCGGCCTCGCCAGTAAACCTAAAAATGACAAGCTTGTAGCAGCGAATCGCGCGCCCGATTCCGCCAGAATTCCGGCCGGCACACGTGGCATGGAGTGGAATGAGACTGAAAAATGGTCTGCAGGCAAAGGGAAACTCGAATCTCAAGTATTCTATGGTCAAGGAGGAGGAGCCTATATCGACGACGAGGACAATATTTATCCGAGTCTGCTCGACAGTCGACACGAAGAATTGACCGCACTTCCGCCGCACGCAGGATATGGCGACAGCGCGAATGTTTTTACGAGTACAGATCTGCTCACACAATTGGAGGTCCGTCTTTCCAGAACACAGCAATTACAAAAAACGATTGTCGACAAATTCGAGATTCGGCGCAAACAACTCGAGCATACTCCCTCGATCAAGCCGCTGCTGAGCGGCCGCATCACCGATCTTTTTGGCAAGCGCAAGGACCCCTTTATTTACCGTACCCGCCATCATCAGGGACTGGATATCGGGGCGCCGCGGGGCACGGAAGTTTTTGCGCCGGCGAGCGGTGTGGTCGAACTGGTGAAAAATACTTACCGCCGAAACAGGGGATATGGCAAAGCCGTGGTGATCAATCACGGTTACGGCATCAAAACGCTCTACGGCCATCTTTCCGAGATCAAGGTAAAGCTGGGCCAGAGAGTCGAGCGCTGGGATCTGATCGGGCTTGTCGGCGACACCGGCCGCGCCACCGGCCCGCATCTCCATTACGAAGTCTGGGTCGATGGGGATGCCACTGATCCGTTGAGGTTTATTTTGAATAATTGAATGCCCACCCAAGGATAGCTTCGTCCCCAGAGTTGCCGAAAACTCCGGCAGGCGAACAAGATCAATATTTGCCAAGAACTTTCGTTGTTTAATCAAAACGTGCTCGTCACGCCTCATGCCAGGCCACGGCGCCGGCGTTCTCTTTTTATTTGCACGTGCTTGGGAGCCATCACGGCTACAACAATCAACACGACAATAAGCGCAACAGCCAAACACAGCACGAGCGTTGAAGCAGCAGACAGATCCATAAAGAATTTTTCCATATCAGCCCTCTTTCAGTTATCAGCAATTCAAAGAGTCGGCATCGACCATATCCAGGGGCAGCGCTCGATTTTGTAGATACCTGTGATAAAATGCTTTCGCCTTCTCACGATTCAAGTTTGCGTAACAATAAATGCAGCCATGCGGGCAGCTGTCGTACCATCCAATGTCGCGACTTTCGTAACAGCCGCAATCCTCCCGCGTCGGCGCCTCGCGCAGTCTGCGATAACGATCAGGAGCAATTTTACGAATGATTTCGAGGTCGACGCAATGCGCGGGCATGACGCCATCGATCTGACAAAGGGCATGCTGGCAGCAGGAGTACAACCTCATGCCATTGGCAGTGGCAACCGGTACGAGCCGACGCACGATCTCGAGGCGCTCGGCAAGATCGGCATCGCGGAACTTTACCCCATGTTGCTGGCTGGCTTTCGCAAAATTGCGCCGCACTTTTGCATACCAATTGACAAAGGAGAAATAACATCGGGGCGTGGCATGCCGCAGGCGTTCGGCAAGTTGGGCGAACCTTTCCATGTGATAGTCTGGCGGCGTCAAATCAGACAGGACAATTGGATCGTAACGCCAGAAAACCCGTCCGGGGTAGCGCTCGGCCAGGCGCAGAAAAGCAGCAATGGCAAATTCCAATGGCGGATTGTTTGTCTCCAAATTCCTGGGCATGCCATTGATGGTGAAAAGAAAATAAAAGGCCTGCTGGTAAAGCTCATCGAGGCGGTCAAGATATTTCTCGAGCGGATGGGGGTTTCGTGTCCAGAAAACAATACAGATCACCTCCTCCGGCCGCAAAGAAATCCGTACCGGCTTGAAACTCACCGGGTTCGGATAAATCGCATAACCTCGTTCCACCTGCTGCATGAACCAGTCGGCATAATAAGCCGGGAGGTCACTGCGGCGTGAGGCCGAAATGACGCGAGGAGGGTTTTTGGAGGTCGTTGCCATGAGCATATCCTTATTGGAGTGATGAAGCAAAGGATTGCCGGAATCAAACACTCCGTTATTTCAGCACTCCATAGGAGCTTACTCCATCATGTTGCTGCGCGTTCCCTCAGCATAACGATGAGCCGAGCCACTTCTTGATCCAGTCTCTTCAGGTCGCCGTCATTATGAATAACATAGTCGGCGCGTTTGACTTTCTCCTCGAGCGGAAGTTGGTTGGCCATGCGCTGGCGCACGGCGGCTTCGTCCACACCGTCGCGCTGCATGACCCACGCGAGGCGCTTTTCCAGCGGCGCATTGACCACGACCATCGCATCCATGGCCTCGTTCCAATTGACTTCATAAAAAAGCGCTGCTTCGATGATCACGATCTTTTCGCCCTGCTGCTGCAATTTCTCCAACTGCCGCTCGACGGTGCTGATGACCCGCGGATGAATGATGCCATTGAGTGTCTCCAGGGCTTTACGATCACTGAACACGATTGCGGCCAGGGCCTTTCGCTGCAACCGTCCGGCATCGTCATACATTTGTTCCCCAAACTCGTTTTTGATGTTGGCAATTATCAACGGATCGGTCTCGGAAAGTTGTTTGGCCAAAGTATCCGCATCAATGACTGTGAACCCTGCGTCCAGCAAACGCCGGCGCACTTCCGATTTGCCACAACCGATGCCACCAGTCAAGCCGACAACGAACATACCACACCTCCTTTTGAAAATGGCGTGTTGGGGTGTCATCCCTCACTCCAGTACTTCGACACTCCGAGGTTATCGCACAATCACGAATTTGGTTATTGTCGTCTGTGTACCTGAGGTTACATAACAAAGATAAACTCCTGACGGCACCCGCTTGCCGCTGGCATCACGCGTGTCCCAATCCAGGCCGCCATTGGCGTCGGACTCTTCCAGGGTGATCAACACGCGACCTTCGACATCCAATATTTTGACGACGGCCTGTGGCGTCAGCCCGGCAATCGTCAGCATCGTGTGGCGGTGTGCAAGAAACGGATTGGGATAAATCAACACGTGATCGAGATTCGGACTGGCCATGATGAATGCGATGGCGTCACCCTCGCCGGTACGCAATGGAATCCCGGAAGCGCTGCGCACTCCGGAAATTTCAATGACGTAATTTCTGCCGACAGGGCCCAGGATTGCGTTGGCCAGCCTCAGGCGTACCGCCGTCGAATCGTCCGTAACGACTGCTGCATTTGCCAGTTTGATTCCATTCGACTCTTTACGCCCCAGGTTTCTGATACGATAATTGGTAATCAATGCAGCGCTAACAACATCCACCGGCAGATTGAAACGGATGAGAACTTGTTGGGGCGATTCCAACTCTGCCGCGATGATATGAAACCGCGGCAATTCTTTGGCAACTGAGAATGCAGCGCGGTTTCTCGTCGTGTCCAGCGGCACCCGATCCGCATCGCGAGCACCATTGACCCGCACCTGATAAGAGCCGGGCGTGAAGACGATCTGCGGAAAAGACAAAATCACTTCGCTGCCGGAGCGACTGAGCGCGACGCTCTCCGGAGATATATTGATACGCCCATGTTCCGCTGAATCACTTTCATTCAAAACAAACAATGTTGTTTGCTTTGTTGATTCGTGCATCGGTTCATTGAAAAGCAGTGCGACATGATGCGGTGCAAAAAAAGTTGCACTAACCACCACCGGCGGCCGGGATGGCCTGGCGCCGACTTCCGATGATCGCGGACCGATGATCTGCGCTTGTTGCGAGTCGATGGTGGCAACGGCGTAACGATAAAATTGTTCGGTGGTCAACAAGGAATCGCGAAAGAAAATCTGTCGCGTCGAAGTTAGAAAGTGCAGAGGTCCAACCTCGGTGCCACGGTAAATCACGTAGCCTTCGGCGCCCGCAACCGGCCTCCAAGTTACCAACACGGAAGTGGCATCGAGAGGAAGAGCTTCAACCTCGTTCGGCGCCGAAGCGCCGGTTTGGGCTGCAGGCACCTGGAAGGCACGCAAGATTCGACCATCGGAAAAATAGAATTCCGGGGGCGCGATACCATCCAGATTTGCCACCACGGTGGTGTTGCTGCGCACCGGCTGATAATGCCAGATGACTTTGCCTTCGCCATTTTCAATTTTCACCACATAACAGTTTGGAAAGAGATTGAGGAACAGCTCGTCGCGCCCGTCGCCATCGATGTCCCCAGCGCCGAGGCCGGCATCAAAATCTTTCGGCGATTGAAAACCAAAGAACGCCTGCTCCCAAATGGGCGCATAGTGATTATCGCCCACACTGCGATAAATGCGAAACCGCCAGTGGCGCGCATCGAATTCATGCTCGAAATTCAGCTCCGGATCGGAGTGGCAACCGGCGGCAAAATCCATGCGCCCGTCACCGTCAAAATCACCGGCGCGAATGAAATCGATGCTGTCCATCAACGGCAAGCTGCCACTCCAGGCAGCCACAAAGCGGTTGTCGCCGGCAGTTTCGTAAATATACAAATCGCCATCGTAGTCGCCAAATAAAATTTCCTGATGACCGTCGCCGTCGAAGTCACCGATCTCACAATGGGGCACACCAGTGATGTTGGAGCCGGTTGTGAAATTCGGCAAATAATCCATGAACTGGTATTGATTGTCACCTGCATTTTCCAAAATTTCGAAGCGATCACCTCGGCGACCGATAATCTCCTGCCGGCCGTCACCATCGAGATCGGAATAACGGCTGGCCCAGAAATCGTTGGTGTCGGCCCAAGCCAGTACGCTGGGAAATGCGCCGGGCGTGGTGGCTTCGTAAATGAAACTGTTGGGGCCGATGCCGCCGAGGATTTCGGCGCGTCCGTCACCATCGCCATCACCGAAGTCACGGGGAATGCCGTCATGCACGGTGCCGAAGCGTTTCACAAAACCGAGCTCTCCCCGCTCGAATATTGTCAAAGAGCCGATGCTGTTATTTTTACCGTACACCGACAAAATGAGTTCGCCGCGGCCATCATTATTGAAATCGCTGGCATGCGCCAGCAGCCAGCCCGCGGGCAGCGTGTGCAGCGAATCGAAAACGCCTCCGGATTCTTGAAACGTACTTTCGACGAATGGTGCGGTGCTGACCGGAGGTTGGTTCAAGTTGACAAGATAGTTCTCGCCATTGTTGTTCTCGATTTGTCGCAACCCGGCACGATTGGTGGCTTCGAGGAAAAACTCGATTTCGCCATGGGCAAGCTGCTGGGAGAAATTGATGCGATGCGTTTTTGTCAAATAATTCAAGGGCAATGCCGTATAGTCGCCGGTGCTTCCCCTCTGGCGCCAGTTCAGAATTGCCTGACATAAATCATCCGTCGCAAATTCGATCAGCACACTATGGCGATTGCCGTCAATCATCGGCGTCATCTTCACGGTGCCGAAATGAGGAGGGCTGCGGTCGATAAAGATGCGGATTTTATCTTCGACGCTGCGACCATTTTGCTGCTGCACGGCAAGACGCAATGTGTAAGTAGTGTCGGCCAAAGTGGTCAGTGACCAAACGCCGAGTGAATCGGCCAGGACCTGTCGGTTCTCCGTACGGCTGATGAGAGACCATTCGATGGGGTCATCGCCGATGCCATAGGCAAGCTCGTAGCCGGTAACCAGAGCGCCCATGGCGACTCCGCGAACAACCAAATTGCCTCCGGCAAAACCGGCGTCCATGTTTGGGAAATGAATTTCAGCACGCGCCACTTGTTCGAGTTGCAAAACAGCAGCGGCATCGAGACGTCCGGCGCCATAAAAATGATCCCAGCCCCGGTTGCCCAAATCGCGCGCGCTGTTGGTCAGCGCGGCGCGCACCATCTCATTGTTCCAATTCGGTGAGCGTGACAACAGCAATCCCGCTGCTGCCGAAACCAATGGCGCCGAGGCTGAAGTGCCGGTAAACTGGCCGTAATTGCCACCCAAAGTTGTCGTCCGAATTTCAACGCCGGGCGCAACGAGCGCCACGGTGGCGCCATAATTCGAGAAACTTGCCAGTTGATCGCTTTTGTTGCTGGCGCCCACAGCGATGGTTTCAGCAAAGCCCGAGGGGTAATGCGGAACGTCGGTCGCGGAATTTCCGGCAGAGGCAATGAGCACAACCCCGCGAGCATGAGCAAAGTGAATGATCTCCTGCAACACCGGTGAGACCACGACATCGCCAAAACTCATATTGATGACGCGAGCGCCATTCTGCACCGCATACACAATTGCCGAGGCCACATCATCCTCCTCGAGCAGGCCCCGGCTGGTGCCGGCACGCAAGGCCATAACGCGGCAGTTGTATGCCAAGCCGGCGATGCCGATGCGATTGTTCGTCGTGGCGGCAATGATGCCGGTTATGCCGGTACCGTGGCCATTTTCGTCGGTTGGATCATTGTCGCGATGGCGATAGTCGCCGGCATCGGGAAAATTCGGGGCATCGGTAAAGTCCCATCCGCGCACGTCATCAACGAAACCATTGCCATCATCATCCCGATTATTGTAATCCGTCGAATCAGCCACGCCATTGTGATTGAGATCTTCGCCGGGATTGATCCAGATGCCGGTTTGCAAATCCGGATGAGTGAAATCGAGACCGGTGTCGATCACAGCGATCAAAATCTCAGGACTGCCGGTGGTAATTCGCCAGGCTTCCGGAGCGCGTATCGTTTGTAACGCCCACTGCGCAGGGAAAAGTGAATCGTTCGGCACGCCGGCTAATGCAGAGATCCCCTCACGGGCGTAACCTCTGTTCTCCATGGCTGGCGAGGAGTGAAGGCAATCCGGGATGAAAACATGATTGAGCTGAACATATTCGACTTCCGGATGCAGATTGAGCTCAACAAGCGCAGCAGACACATCACGTTGCGAATCCGCAAAACGCACCAGTACGATTTGATGCAACTCTGGCGGAGCGTTTTCCGGCAAGGCCGGTGCAAGCACGTAGGCGCCGAATTTTCGAAATGTCGAAGCTAATGATCTCGAACCTGTTTCGTATTGACCGGCATTGGTTTTGAACAATTGCGCCGATGCACGCAGTTTCAAAATCAGTTCGCCGGGACTATGGCCGGGAGCTTGCGATGGCAGGGCGGCGAATCCGCCAACACCATTGAGCAAAAAGCTGATCAAGAGAATTCTTATTTGCAGAAGATGGGTGTTTTCCTTGCAGAATAAGGTTGACGAGGCGATTAGGATCATAGTGGTCAAATAACGCGAAGTATCGTCTGACAGGCACGCTCGGCATCACGGTCAGGGAATGTGTATCTGCCGCGATACGGCCGTACACCTGTTTCTTTCAGTGAGTTCAAGCCGCACAAGCCATCAAAAAGATTCCAGGCAGAATCCTGCATATACCGCCGCTGCCTCCAAAAGTTGTTCCACCCCGATTGATTCATCCACGACATGCGCCTGCGCCTCCTCTCCAGGCCCGAAGCCGAAGGTCATAATTCCTGCCTGGGCGGTCAATCTGCCGTCTGTGGCAAAACGCCAAATGCCAAATTGCGGCTCGCGTTTGGTAATGCGGCGAAAAACCGCCGCAAATTTTTGCACTTCTTGATTCTCTTGTGCGGTAAGAAAACTCCTGTAGCTCACCGGCCAATCTTTTTCCTCGTAACCTGTCCACGATCGCTGCGTGAGACGTGGCACTTCGGCTCGGGCCTCGATACCGGCTTCGCGAATAATTCTTTCAATCCAGCCGACGCCATCGTGCATGGTCTCGCTGGTGGTACGCCAATCGAGAAGGATATCGACATAATCCGGGATAACATTCATGCTGACGGAATTGGTTTGATACAGCGTCGGTGCGATGGAAGATTGACCCAATTCCGGATGAGTGGAAAGCTCCGGCAGGTACTTTTCCAAATTCAATAAAAAACGGGCGGCCGAGTAATGCGGATTGATGCCTCGTTCCGGTGCGCTGGCATGGGCAGAGCGGCCAAAACACCGCACGGACACGACCAGGCGTCCACGATGGCCAAGGCGGATTTCATTGCCGGAAGGCTCGCCGATCACTGCACAGCCTGCCTGCACTTCTTGTTGCGTCAACAAATAGCGCATGCCCAAGCCGCCATTTTCTTCCAAAACGGTGGAGACGACAAACACATTTCGTTTCGGTTTTCCACCGGTCTGCTGCAAGAGCACTGGCGCCATGATCTGCGCTGCCAGCGCTCCCTTGATGTCACTGGCGCCGCGTCCATATATGCGGCCATTTACCAACTCGCCGCCAAACGGATCATGCTGCCAGAGTGTGCGATCACCGGTATCGACGTGATCGAGATGGGTGACGAGCATGACACCAGGCACGCCCCCATTCTCTCCAGCGACATAACCGATCACATTTCCTGCGCCATCAATCCACGCACGGTCATAATTCAGCCGTTGCATTTCTCCACACACAAATTCGGCGATTTGCTTTTCTTCGCCGGGCATGCTGGGGATGCCAATGAGCCGCTGGCAGAGGGTGATGATTTCTGATTTTCTCCCATCAGCGGCTTGTTGGAGGTTGTTATTCATGGCGATAACTCCACAACATGGCGGTACTGGTAAAGGCCCAGAAGATTGAGGTTGTCAGGCGGGCATTGTCTTTGCCGGCGTCAAAAGAACAGACTTGCATGTTATTCGGGCTGGCAACCGTGGCCTGCCTGGTGTTATTTTCTTTCAAAAAATCCCATCTTGCCATATTTCTCAATGCGCTGCGCCACTAATTGCTCTGCCGGAATTTTCTCCAACTTGTCAAGCTCCTGCAAGAGGCGCTCTTTGAGAATGCGGGCGGCAGCGTCATGGTCGCGATGTGCGCCGCCGATCGGTTCCTGTATGATGTCATCGATCACGCCGAGTTGCAAAAGATCGCTGGCGGTCAATTTCATGGCTTCTGCAGCTTGTTCGGCCTTGGTGCTGTCGTGCCACAGGATTGCGGCACACCCTTCCGGTGAGATGACCGAGTACCAGGTGTTCTCCATCATCAGGACACGGTCACCGACTCCGATGCCGAGCGCGCCACCGCTCGCCCCTTCGCCGATGATCACGATCACAATTGGCACCGGCAAATGTGACATTTCAAAAAGATTGCGGGCAATGGCTTCAGCTTGTCCCCGCTCTTCGGCACCGATGCCGGGATAGGCGCCTGGGGTGTCAATCAGGGACACAACGGGCCGGTGGAATTTGGCTGCCATTTTCATCATCCGTAATGCCTTGCGATAACCTTCCGGATGCGGCATGCCAAAATTCCGAAAGAGTTTTTGTTTGGTGTCTCGACCTTTTTGCTGGCCGATGACAAAGATTTTCTTCGGGCCAAGCCGCCCAACGCCACAGACTACCGCCGGATCGTCGCCGAAAGCACGATCACCATGTAATTCGACGAAATCGGTCATCATGCGCTCAATATAATCGAGGGTGTACGGGCGCTGAGGATGGCGCGCCAATTGCACGCGTTGCCAGGGCGTCAAGCTCGAATAAACCTCCTGTCGCAGTCGTTGCGCTTTCTCCTCCAGTTTTTCGATTTCCTCTTGCATGTCCACGTTTGCCATTGCGGCGTACTGGCGCATTTCTTTGATTCGGTTCTCCAGCTCGACAATGGGACGTTCGAATTCCAAAACAAATCCAGGCATGTTTTTCTTCCCTCAAATCCTGACGGTTCAAATCCGAAACAGTTTTCGAAAAAGAATCTCCAAGTCCAACAACGGACTGTAATGGGTCACGTAATAGAGATAAAGCTTGTTTTGTTCTTCTTGAGTAAGTTGGGTTGGGCGCGGAGATCCCTGACCGGCATAGCCGCTCGGTCGATTAATTTGCGCCAGCCCGGTAACTCCAAGCGGCAACTCAATTCCCGGACAGCGGCTTGCCTGTTCACCTTCCGGCGGAATCGCCAAACCGACCCAGCTCAGCTTGCCGGAAAGGATGGTCAACAACCACGGCCATTTGGCCAGGCGCCCGCCGGCCGAAAACTGCCAAAGTCGAATCGTGCGAGCGTCTGGCGTCTGAACGACACGGGCACGCAGTTTTCCCAGAAACATCCAAGTAATCAAAATTAACGGCGCTGACAGGAGTAAAAAGAAGCCTGCCAGGATCACGTCAAATAATCTTTTCGTAAATGCCGGCCAGAATCGTGAAAGACGATTTTCGATTTCAAGCAACGGCACCTCGGTCACCTGATCAATTCCGGATTTGCCGATGATCACATCGAGGTGGCTGGGGACCAATTTGAAACTCAATCGGTGCTGGCGCTGCTGTGACATCACTTCGAGAATTTTGCCAAATGGAATACGTTGCGTCGAAAAGATCACTTGTTGAACCCGGTTGCCCCTGATCACGCGTCGCCCGGACTGGCCGGGACTTTTGAGCCACTCGTCCAACTGATCCAGGCTGGTCAGCACCGGCAACCCGGCATAAAATTTTCCAACCTCGCTGGCTTCCAGACTCACCAAACCGATCAAGTCATAGCTGCTATCTATATTCGTCTTGAGTTTTTCGACCAACGCGCCATCCGAGACAAAGTCTCCAACAATCACCGTGCGCTGGCCGAGCAGGGTTTTTCCGAGCGGGCCTTTAAACGGCCCCAGGCCAAGGTGATGCAACACTTTCACCGCCAAACGCCAGGTGGCGAGCAAAACAATATTCATGACGCCAGCGATCAAAACCACGGCGCGGGAAAAGGCATATTGCTTGAAAAAATACGTCAGACTGGCGTTAATGAAGAAGCCGATGGTTGTGGCGACAAATGCCTGATACGATGAATAAGTCGAACGGCGGTAACAGCCGAAGAGCGCCAAACAAACAAGCCAAATAAACGAATAAACAATATCGACGATGAGAAACTTGGGGAAAAAATCTACTCGACCGAACCGCAGCCAGATTGCTGCCAACATGCTGAGCTGCATCAGGGCCAAATCGGTCATCGGCACGGCAAGCTTCCGGGCAATCGATTCAACAAACGCAATGGCGGCGCGCATCCAAATCGCCAGATGCAACAACCAATAGGAAACAAGAAACAGGGGCCGGCCATCCGAGTGCTTTTGAAAATGCTTGCGTACAAATTGGCTCATGGCCTGATAAAAGAGTCGCAAATTATCGAGACTGCTGTGCCGGGCGCTTTCGCCTTTGAAGTGAATAATTTGTGTACCCGGAAAGTAATAGATTTTCCAGCCGGCGGTGCGCATGCGAAAGCACCAGTCGAGATCCTCACCGTAGAGAAAAAAATCTTCATCCAACATTCCGACTTGGGCCAGGGCCTCACGGCGAACGGCCATAAACGATCCGGAAATGGCTTCCACTTCAACGGTCTCATCTTCAGGCAGATAAGTCAAGTTGTAACGGCCAAACCAGCGGCTTTTGGGAAAAAGTTGGCTCAAACCGGAAAGGCGTGTGAATGCAACCCAAGGCGTTGGGAAGCTGCGTCGGCAAGCCAATTGCAAACTGCCATCGGGATTGAGAACTTTGCATCCGACCATTCCCGCATCGGGATGCCTTTCCATGAAATCCCGAATGGCCGTAAATGTATCTTCCTGAACCACGGTATCGGGATTGAGCAGCACGACGAGGCGTCCGCGTGCTTGTCGCAACGCCTGGTTATTCGCTGCGGCAAAGCCCAGGTTCTCATGATTGACGATCAACTTGACCTCGGGAAACTCTCGCCGTACCATTTCGACACTGCCGTCACCGGAGGCATTATCGACCACAAAAATTTCTGCGGCTGCAGGATTTTGAGCCAGAAGCTCGGCCAATGCGCTACGCAAGGACAGCAGGCTCTGGCGCAGATACTCACGCACATTGTAGTTGACGATAATAATTGAAACGTCAACCAGCTTTTCTTCCATCTGTGAGGTCAAAGAGGTTCCGAGAGAGCTTCTCATCCCAAAAACATCGCCACCGGATTGATCAACAACTTTCTGTTATTTCATTATGCCGAGCAAGTCCGATAGTTTCAAGCGCCAAACCATGGCCGCCGCTTCAAGCTGCACTTTGCGCGACATTTTGGACCTGCCTTGTTGGCGTTCGGTGAAAACGATCGGGACTTCGCAAATGCGAAAGCCGTGCCGCCAGATTTTATAATGCAACTCAATCTGAAAGGCATAACCGTTCGAGACAATATGATCGAGGGCAATCGTTTCGAGCACACGGCGATGAATGCATTTGAAGCCGCTGGTACAGTCATTGATCGGCATGCGCGTGATGGTTCGTGTATACCAGTTGGCAAAAAGACTGAGCAGAAGTCGCGAAAGAGGCCAGTTGATAACATTGACACCGGTCAGATAACGCGAGCCGATGACCAGATCATTGTCATCGGTTTTTTCCAACAAGCGTGGCAAGTCATCCGGGTTATGCGACAAATCCGCATCCATCTCGAAAATGTGCTCAAAACCGTGTTCCACAGCATAACGAAATCCGGCGACGTAGGCAGTGCCCAAACCCATTTTACCTGACCGGCGCAACAGATGCAAGCGTGGCTCTTGCTCAGCCATACGCGCAACAAGATCGCCGGTGCCATCCGGCGAATTGTCATCAACAATCAAAATTTCAATGCCGGGCACATTGAGCCCCAGGATGCGAGTGATCACCGTTTGAATATTGCCGGCTTCGTTATAAGTCGGCATGACCACCAACGCGCGATGTTGCGAAGTGCCTGAAGGGCTATGTGGGCTTCCAAACTCGTCAAATCCTGACAAGGTGATACTCCTTTCTAAGTTGGTTGCTGGTTACTTGTAAAGCAATGCACAGCCGAATGACTTTCCTCCCTAGATCGCCGACAACTCGACTTTAAACTTCTGCAAGCCACCAATGACATCGGACATGGTTATGCCGAGTTCACGCTCTGCTTTTGAAATATCGAATCCTGATTTGAGCGGTCGAGGCGCGGCTTGCTTCAGTTCACAGGTCTTGACCGGCTGGATAAGCTTGGGGTCGAGATCGAAAACCTCGGCGACCTTGATCGCAAAATGGTAACGATCAATCACCTCCCTGCCGCTGATGTGATAAATGTCATTGCGGCCGGATTCGGCGAGAATACGCAGCGCCCCTGCCAGCTCACTCGCCAAAGTCGGGTTGCCGAACTGGTCGTCAACGATTTGCACGGTCTCACCAGCACGCAGCCGTCCGAGCAGCCAGGTCACAAAATTGGAACGAATCTCATATCCGGTTCCATATAACACCATGGTGCGCGCAATCGCGTAATTGACATTACTACTCACCAAAACATTTTCACTGGCGAGTTTGGAACGTCCATAGAATCCCAGAGGATTGGGACGGTCGTGTTCGCGATAAGGACCGGCTTTGCCATCGAAGACGTAATCGGTACTGATGTGAATGAGGCGCGCATCGATTTTTTGGGCCGCATACGCGAGATTTTCCACGCCGGTGACATTGACTTTCCAGCAGAGCTCGCGCCTGGTTTCGCTGCCATCGACGTCGGTGAAGGCGGCGGCGTTGATGATGAAATTGGGAACGAGTGCCTGCACGAGCGCGCGCAAGCGTTTGCGGTCGGTGATATCGCCTTGATGATAAGTGAACTTTTCTGGCGCATGGCTGCGCTCGCCGGACACGATGGCACCAGGCACAAAGGCGCGGGGTTCCAAGTCGAGCGCATGGACTTCGTAATCGCCCTGAAAGACTTTGACGAGCTGTTGTCCAAGCAAGCCATTGGCGCCGGTAATCAGAACTTTTCGTGGCATCAATTGCATTTTCACACAACGACTTCAAGATGAGGTTCAACGAACTGCTGATATTTTTCCGGAGTCAATGACCCCATGAATGTACAATTCAAACCGGCAACTTTGTTGGCAAAGTGTGCAGCCGCTGAAAAATTTTTTGTTTTCAAAAACTGCGCAAGAAACGCCGCACCAAACGCATCACCACAACCAATGACGTCAACCGTGATCACACCTCGCAATGGCTGGCAGTATTCATGGTGGACCTGTCCACCGCTCCGGTAGAAAAGCAGTGAACCATCACTGCCGAGCGTAATGTGGCATGCCAACAATCGTTCACCGACCAGATGTTTGCCAAAGCTTTGCAAATCCGCACGTGCGAAATTCTTCCCTCTCGCCGGTGTGGCCGAACCGGCCAAAGTCGCGGCTTCACGCTCGTTCATCTGCAAAATATCACATACTTGTAACCAGCTCTCCGGTTCAGGAATTGGGCGATAGTAACGTTTCCCGGCTGGATCAATGCCGAGCGCGAGAGAATGTAAATCAAGATAAATTAGCGGCGAATGGCACGATTTACGTAAAACGTGCAGAGCTTCCAAATCAACGTCACGACCGGTAATCAGATTCACCAGCACGGCATCACAGCCAGCGACAGCGGCAATCTCAGAAGTCGTGACCGCCGGCATCGGGGAACTGGTTATTTCGTCCCGGGTTTCCCGGGTGCGATAAATCAGCTTGACCTGGGTGTTGGGCTGTGGCACCCGATAAATGCTCTCCCAAAGAATCTTTGGCCCGAAACGCATGAGCGCCTGGCGAACGGTTTCGTAAAAATCCTCGCCAACATGACAGAGCGGTTGCACGGAGATTTCAGCATCGACCAAACAAGATAAATTGGCAAGCGTGTGATACAAGCCGCCGATGCTTTCCACCGTACGCCCATCGAGTGTGACAATCGTGTCGCGAATAAAGGTGCCGATGACGCCGATGCGTTGTGGCATAATGGTTTATGCAGCTTTGATTTGTCTCTCGATTTTTTCAATGGCAGCAGCTTTTTCCATATCGCGTCTCTTTAACTCTTCCACGTCTTCCCTCAACTCCCGAAGCATGTTATCGCTGAGATTTTTGTCCCGCCAATATTCATCATATCCTCGAGTCGAAGCATCCATGCTGGTTTGCAAATTATTCAAGCATTGTTGATGATATTCAGCCCTCGCTTGTGCCTCCGTTTCGATTCGCAAATAGTGTGCATATGCCGCATCGGAAACATGTTTCATCTCGGATTCGAATTCCTGCCGGAGCGAATCAAAACCTTGCGCCATTTCTTCGCGAACGGCTTTGAACTCTGCTGCGGTCTCTTGCCGGACGGCATCAACCTTTTGATCAACGGCATCAATTCTTCGATCAAGTGCGTCGAAGCGTTGATCAAACTTGTCCAGTCGTTTCAGGACGAGATTCAGGCTGGGGTTCGCCTTTTTCTTGCTGTTGGCGTTCTTGCGTTTGGCTGGCATGGTTATTTCCTTATCATATGGGTCCCGGGTTTGCTACAAAGCTCGAGCCATTTTCCTTTGGTTGATTCGTGTCTGAGGCTAAGTTTCCAGGAGGAAGAGATAGCGCACCAGAAACACTGCCATCAAAATGTAAACCGCCAAACTAACTTCCCTCCCCCGTCCGGCGGCAAGCTTTACAATCGGATAAGAGATAAAGCCGAGCGCCATGCCATCCGCAATGCTGAACGTGAGCGGCATGCTGATCAGCGTCAAAAAAGCCGGAATCGCCTCGGTGAAATCCTTCCAGTCGATGCGCAAGACATTTTGCACCATCATGCTGCCGACGATGATGAGCGCCGGTGCCGTGATCGGGTGATAGAATGTACTCCCCACTTGGATACCACCACCGATCATCTGCGCCAATGGCGAAAGAAACAGTGCCAGAATAAACAGTGCCGCAGTAATGAGATTGGCAAATCCGGTGCGACCACCTTCGGCGACACCGGAAGCGCTTTCGATATAGCTGACCACGGTTGACGTGCCGCAAACCGCGCCGACGGATGTGGCAATCGCATCGGCCATAAGAGCCCGTCCGCCCCGCGGCAGTTGCCCTTCTTTCAGAAATCCGGCTTGTTCGCCGACGCCGACCAAAGTGCCGACGGTATCGAACAAATCAACAAAGAAGAAGACGATGATGATCGTGACGAACCCAAGGTCGAAAGCGCTCTTCAAATCCATTTTGAAAAAGGTTGGCGCCATCGATGGTGGGAAACTAAACACTCCTTGAAATTTCACCAAGCCGAGCAGGAGCGCGAGAAGTGCCGTAACAACAATGCCCAGAAGCAGAGCACCAACCACACGGCGGGCCAGCAAAATCGCAGTCACCAAGAGGCCGAAGAGCGTCAACAGCGCAATCGGCTCACGCAACGAGGCCAGCCGCACAAATGTTTCCGGATGCGCAGCAATGATTCCCCCTTCTTTCAAACCCACAAATGCAATCAACAAACCGATGCCAATGGCTATGGCATTCTTCAGAGAATCCGGAATGGAGGAAATAATTTTCTCGCGAAAGCGAAAAAGTGCCAGCACGATGAACAACACGCCGGAAAAAAACACGCCCGCCAGTGCGGTCTGCCAGGGAATGCCCAGTCCCTGACAAACCGAAAAAGAAAAATACGCGTTGATGCCCATGCCCGGAGCCAACGCAATCGGATAATTTGCCAGGAATGCCATCAGCAGCGTGCCAATGGCTGAGGAGACACAGGTAGCAACCATGACGGCACCAAAATTCATATTGGCGGCATCCGGAGCGGACAGGATGGCCGGATTGACGAAAATAATGTAGGACATGGTCGCAAAAGTAGTCAAGCCGGCGATGGTCTCGCGACGAAAAGTGGTGCCGGTTTCGGCGAAATTGAAAAATTTGGCTATGGCTTGAGTCATGGTGGATTCTCGGGCGGCTTTGCGATTATCTATTTCTTTTCATCAGTTTCCAACATCGTTAGAAACAAAATGTGAAGCACTGAATTCGGGTTCAACGCCATTTTCACGGGCGCAGTCGTCTGAAGGCGATCCCACAAAATGGTTCTTACAATTTTGCGCCTTTGGCTTTGAATTCCCGGAGTCGCTCGCGCAGTTCCGGATATTTCGTCGCCAAAATTTCAGCGGCAAGGATGGCGGCATTGACAGCGCCGCCGATGGCAACGGTTGCGACCGGCACGCCGGAAGGCATCTGCACAATCGAGAGCAAGGCATCAAAACCATTGAGTGCACCAGAAGCAATCGGAACGCCGATGACCGGTAAAACCGTGTGGGCGGCGACGACACCGGGAAGATGAGCCGCCATGCCGGCGCCGGCGATGATGACACCATAGCCGGCGCTCTCCGCCTGCCGTGCGAATTCGGACACGGCCTCCGGCGTGCGATGCGCCGACAGAATGCGCTCTTCGCAAGTGATGCCAAACGCTTCGAGATGTTTTTTGCAATTTTCCAATACGGGCTGATCGGAAGCACTGCCCATGAGTATGGCAACTTTTTCCGCGATCATCAATTCACCTGAAAACTTTACTTCGGCAATTCAGACGGTTGCTACTTTCGCTGGCTCTTTTCAAAAAAGCACACCAAACTGGCACCATACGCGGCGTAGGAAAAAGGGGTGTGGCTGCCGGCGAGCAACGAGGCAAAAACCACCGCAACAGCCCGCAACAACCGCAACGGCCACAACAGCCATCGTCCCCGGCCTCTTTGTGCGGCAAGTTTTTCACTCATGAGCACATTGAAAAAGGCGTCGAGTGGTAATTGTCGCCACCAACGCAAGGTCAAGCCATGTTTGCTGCCAAGCCGGGCCAGGGTTTCAAGAGAAAAATGATTGACATGACGCGGGGCATCCAACGCCACCCAGTTCGATTTGTAGACACGTGCATCAATTCCTGCAATGTTCGGCACGGCGATGAGCAACCAGCCCTTTTCTCGCAACCGGCTGGCAATAATTTCAAGTGCCTGGCCGGGAGCATAAAGATGTTCCAGCACATGCCACATGGTGATGAGATCGAATTGTTGCGTTGATTCCTTCAATTTCTCGACACCACCAGTCGTAATCTTAATCTGGTGGTGTTCTCCCGCCCAGGCGGCGGCACGCTCATCGCGTTCCAATCCCTCGGCTTGCCATCCGGCGGCTGTCATCGTTGCAGGAAATTCGCCGGTGCCACAACCGATGTCGAGCAAGTTACGCGTCTCGAGTTTAAGGTTATCCCCTGCCCGCTGGCAAAAATCAAAGATCAGGCGCCGTTTCCAATGCAAGTTGATTCGCCGCAGCAATTCATAAACACGCGCCGTCAACGAACGATTTTCCGTCAGGCTGGCAAAAGGCAAGTACTCTGCATGCTCGTAAAACCGGGCGCTGTCTTCTTCGCGCGGTCGGGGGCTCAAATAAATCATACGACAGTACAGACAGCGCCGGATCGAATATAATTGCCGAGAAGTGGGATGAAAACGATCCGGGGCATCACAGTATGATTCCGCCCGGTCTTCACCACAGAGCGGGCAAGTGGCAAGCTGCAAAGCCACTGCTTGTTCCATGCCCTGCTCTTCCTTTGTTTTGGCGCGAGGCATGCCCGAACTTTATTACTTTTGATTTGCCATTTGCAGCTCACTCCGGGTCCGAAAGCTCTTTTTCAATATCTGTGCAACCGGGAGTACGGAAAAAAATTTTCGTCCGGCAACGAAATAATCCCACACGATGCTGCGGCGATAGATCTGTTGCATGATTTCACGATCACTCAGCCGGCGTCGTTTTTGGCTCCATTGCCGGCGGGCATAGATGCTGCGCAGATGAACAAGAACATGAATGGCCGCACGTACGATTGCCAGCGCGCGGCGAAAATCCAAGTGGAATAAACGATAACAGAATGCGACGCAGTCGAGCAACAGCCGGCCCGGCAAGACCCAGAGCAGGGTGCGCGCAGCATAATTTTTCATGATCATGATCAGACTGTTGCGGTGGTTGAGATAGATTTTAAATGGCTTGTCCGGATGCAACGTCGAACCCGCCTGGTGCCAAACCACCGAGGCGGGCACTGCCACCACGCGATAACCGGCCAGGTGCAGACGCCAGTCGAGATCAATTTCCTCCATGTGCGCAAAAAAATCGACATCCAGGAGGCCGACTTGCTGCAACGCCGCCATGCGCAAAAGGCAACAGGCACCGGACGCCCAAAAAATATCACAAGTTTCATCGTATTGGCCGCGGTCACGTTCCAGCGTCATGAAAATTCGGCCGCGGCAGAACGGGAATCCAAACACATCGAGAAAGCCGCCCGTGGCACCAGCGTAGTCGAATTTCTCGGGAAATTCCAATGAGCGAATTTTCGGCTGGCAGGCGGCAATTTGTGGATCGCTTTCCATTTTTTCCACCAGCGGCTCGAGCAAATCCGGTGTGGCCTCGGCATCATCATTGAACAGAAGCGCGTATTTACCGTTGGCGATGCGCAAGCCAAGATTGCACGCACCGGCAAAGCCGAGGTTGTTTCCGGTCGCAATCACACGTACTTCCGGGAATTCTTGCCGCGCCAGCGCAATGCTGCCGTCATCGCTGCCATTATCGATGAGCAAAACTTCCACCGGCTGATAAGTGAGGCGCCGGAGACTTGCCAAAGATCGTTGCAAAATTTTATGTCCGCGCCAATGCGGAATAATAATCGAGACCAGAGGCCGCGTGCGCTTTCCTGAGAAATGCCCTTGTCGGACAGATTTGAACTTGCTCTTCGCCACTATTCCCTGCCCGCCGTGTCGGACTGTGTCGGTTGAGTTGGCGAGCTGCTACGAGTGGCTCTCGCGATGGAATCAGCGTGCGCCAATGTGCGCAGTTGCTGCAATTGCAATTTCGCCTGCTGATCATCCGGTTTGCGAGTCAACCACCGCTCCAGAATTTCCACGGCGCGCGCATATTGCCCCCCCTGTCGCGCATAGAAACCGCTCAACCAGATCATGCCTTCACCAAATGTGGGATCTTGTTGGACCAGTGACTGCACCACGGATTCAGCAACCGCCGGCTGATGGCGGTAGCTTTCAATGAAGTCTGCGATCTGAATTTTCATGGACGGGGTCAGGTTGAAAGATTTGTCGGTCAACACCATTTTCAGTCTTCTATCCAATTCTTCCGGATGTCCCAGTTGCTCGTACATTTGACCGATTGCCACAGTCAGACCAACATTGCTTGTTGGAATAACCGACTCCGGCATCACTTCATCCATGCGCTGGACAACTTGCAAGGCGCGATCTTTGTCATTCTGCCACTCCCACGCCCGCGTCTCCGGATTCAAAACCTGAATAGCTTTCGATTTTTCATAACGCGCCAGGTGAAATTGCGCAAGGGTCAAAAAGGCGGAACGGTAATTCCCCAAAAGATTTATGGTATTGTCATCGTAATAAACCCCGGGGTTATTGAGATTGCGATATTTGAACTTTTCACTGAGGTTGGCCCACATGATTTCCGGATTAACGATGCGGCGATTGAGCTTGACCGGCAAAACTTTAAATGCCAAACCGTCCATGCGCATATAGGAATCGAGATTCAACTTGTTCTCGGGTGAAACCGTGACCGCAAAATAAACCGGCCGGCGGAATTTGTTATCCTCGAGAATCCTCAAGATCATCAAGTCTTGTACCCGAATAACCGGAACATTCTGGCCATAAGGATCTCTGAGATACAAAGTCGGCTCCACGGTGATGCGAACCACCGGATTGTCCTCCCGAATCAAAGTGGAATCGAAACGGGAAACATCCGCAAAGGCCTGCTCGTAAATGGGTTTCGGAACACTGATGGAAATTGTTTGGGTTTGCCATGGTCGTGATTGCAAAGCATCAATCTGGTCATCGGTTAGATTGATGGGCACTCGTGGCTCATCGTCGCGCAGTTGTTTGATATACCAGTCTGTGTTCAGCAGGCTCAAATTCACCACCCGGACATCCCGGCGAATATTGTAAACATATTGCAGAAACCACAAGGGAAAAGTGTCGTTGTCACCATTGGTGAAGACAATGGCGTTCGGCTCGCAGGATTGCAAAATATTGTAAGAATAATCGTAGGCGACGAAATTGCCCTGGCGGTTGTGCTCGTGATAGTTGAATTTAAACATATTGACCGGTACGAAAATGAAAAGCAAACCGGCCAGCGCAAATGCAAAGCCGCCATAGCCTGATTTCAGTCTTTCGATGACCGTACCATCGGCAGCCGTCCTTGGGATGAAAAGCACTGCAAACACCGCCAGTCCGGCCAGCAGTGCTCCGGCGACATATTGCAGATTCAATTGCCCGGCTCCAAAGAGGCGGACCAGTAAGGCGACAAGAAAAACCAAGCCGGCAAGGATGATCTCTCCATAAATCGGTTTCCAGTTTTCAGATCCGGAGGTGGCCGTCGAAGTCTTTTTTTCTGACCGGCCAGGCACGGATTTGATGGCCCCAGCCGGACTCGACGCAAAAAGTTTACGAGCGGCGTCAAGCACCGCTGTGACCCCGATTCCAATCCACAAAGCAAACGCAAAGAACGAACCGGTATAGGAATAATCACGTTCGCGAGGCTGAGGGTCTTCCTGATTCAAATAGACGATGATGGCCAAACCGGTCATAACAAACAAGGTGAGAACCGGATAAGCGCGACGCCAATCCCGCTTGAAATGATAAAACATGCCGATCACGCCGAGCAAAAACGGCAGACCCCACAATCCACGCAATGTATATGTTTCGACAATCCGGCCTTCTTTGTCGAGTGTCGTACCCTTGCCGAGGAACTGCCAGTTGAAGTACCGAATATACATTTTTTCAATCTGGTATTTCCACAGCGGCGCGCGGCGTTGAGTGATGGACCAGTCCCCGTACTGTTCACGATTGAGATATTTCACCAGGCGTTCAGGATTGTCCGGATTATTTTCATCAACTGCCGGATTCAGTCCGGAGCGGATATAAAGCGCAGTGTAAGTGGAATACCCCAGCACCATCAGCACCACCGTTATCAAGGGCAGGGCAAACAAACGCCTCCGCTCCTTCACCGCCCAATAAGTGAAGAAGACCACTGCCAACATTACCAAACCCAAAACCCAGAATCCGAAATTTTCAGAATCCGGGACCCAAAAGCCGAGCTTTTCCACCAGGGTTGGGCTGTTTTTTATGAGCGCCGGTATGCCTTTGACCAGACCGCTATTGATAATGCCAACTGTTAAAACGCCAGCGACAGCGACGACAGACATGCGTATAACTTCCTGAAAAACATCTTTCTTTTGTGCTTTATAGAGCCTGGCAAATATGATCATGGCAATTGTCGGCAAAGCCAAAAGATTCAACAAATGCACACCGATGGCCAATCCCATAAAATAGACAATGATCAGAAGGTATCGGTCAGCGTTCGGCGAGCCGGCATGCTCCATCCATTTCAATATCAACCAAATGACAATGGCGGTGAAAAACATGGCCGCGGCGTAAACTTCCGCCTCCACGGAATTGAACCACTGGCTATCCGAAAAAGTGAAAGCCAGCGCGCCGACAATGCCGGAAGCATAAAGTGCCACCCGCTCTGGAAGCGACCAATCCCGCGGCTGGCCTTTCCACAACAAGATCAGTCTGATGATGATGAGATAAGTGAACATCGAGGTGAAGGCGCTGACAATCGGGGACATCAGATTCACGCGCACACCGATATCGGCGGAAATGGGCAGCATGGTGAAAAGACGGCCAATGAGGATATAAAGTGGCGAGCCCGGAGGATGAGGCACGCCAAGAATGTATGAACAGGTGATGAATTCCCCGCAATCCCAAAATGAGGTGGTGGGTGCCAGGGTGCTCAAGTAAGTCAGGAAACTGATGAAAAAAATCACACCAGCAAAAACAGCGTTCAATTTACGATGCGACATGGAATGGATTTCTCCTTAAAAATAATCGATTTTGGGGTATCACGGTGACACCGACAACCCCGTTGTCCAATGAAAATTGGTCGGGAGTCGTTGTCATGTTTTTGGTTCCGTGGTTGAGCCGGAGGCTGAAGCCGGCGGCTCAGTCTTTTTTTGATCTTTATCCAATTCATCAACAAAATTCAATTTTAATTCGCGCAGCACGTGATCGAGCATGCGGGTCTCATCGTCGCTGAGATTGCCCTTGGTGCGCGCCTTGATCATGTCGAGCGTGTCAATGGACAGGCGCGCTTGTTCCAGATCCCGCTCGATCTTATTGGTAATCGGATTGGGCAGTTTACCCATTTGGTGCCAGGCGGCCTGTTGAAACATCAGTACCAGCTGCATGAACAGCACTTTATGTTTTTGTTCGGGACTGAGTTCTTCCATATTTTTCACTCCGTTTTTAGAACCGCGTTGGTAGTGACGCGTTCAGAAATTTTCTCGTGGCCGCGCTTTCGATCACGAAAGGAACGACGCCGAGCAAATTCACCCAATATGCACGAATTCCAACCGCTCACGATATTGCTTCAACAAATGCTCACGGATGGTGGCATGCGTAGTATTTTTCAAAAGTGGGTCCTGGCGTATCAAGGCAAACGCTTCCTCGCGTGCAGCAAAGAGTGTTTTGGCATCTTTCACGATATCGGCAATTTTCAGCTCCGGCAGGCCATGCTGCCGGGTGCCGAAAAATTCGCCCGGTCCACGCAACTCCAGATCGATCTCGGCTATGCGAAAGCCGTCGTTCGTGGCAACCATGGTATCAAGTCGCATGCGCGTCTCAGCACTCAACTCAGCGCCATCTGATTTGTCCGGGGGATCGGCGATCAAAATGCAGTAAGACTTTTTGCTGCCACGGCCGACTCGTCCACGCAGTTGGTGCAATTGCGTGAGACCAAACCGCTCGGCATGTTCAATGATCATGATGGTGGCATTCGGAACATCCACGCCGACTTCGATCACCGTGGTGGCCACCAAAATTTTCGTGGCACCAGCTTTGAAGGCTTCCATGATCGCCTCCTTTTCAGCGGGCTTCATGCGGCCATGCAGCAGGGCAATGGAAAAATCGCGAAAAATTGTCTGGCGCAGGTGCTCATAGCTTTCGGTTGCCGCAGCGAGATCGCTTTTCTCGGTCTCCTCGACCAGCGGAAAAACGATGTATGCTTGCGCGCCGGCTGCGACTTCGCGACGAACAAAATCGTAAATCTGCGGACGACTCGTTCCCGGTCGCCAAGCCGTAGTGATGGCCGGCCGGCCGGCCGGCAATTCGTCAATGGTCGAAACCTCCAGGTCGCCGTACAACGTCATTGACAGGGTGCGGGGAATCGGCGTTGCCGTCATCACCAGCACGTCCGGGCGCAACCCTTTTTCACGCAACGCAGCGCGCTGCATGACACCGAAACGATGCTGTTCGTCAATCACCACCAAGCCGAGCTTGTGAAACTCCACTCCGCTTTGGATGAGCGCGTGGGTGCCGATCACGACATTCGCACGTCCGCTGGCAATATCCTCGAGAATCGCTTCGCGTTCGCTCTTCTTTTGCTTGCCAACCAACAGCACCACGTGCACACCCAGGTCTTCCAGCAACTTCCGGCTGGTGATATAATGTTGCTCGGCGAGAATTTCCGTCGGTGCCATCAGCGCGGTTTGGTAACCGTTCTCGATGGCCATCAGCATCGTGATCAGCGCCACCACGGTTTTGCCGGAGCCGACTTCACCCTGCAACAAGCGGTGCATCGGGCGCGGAGACTTCATATCGGCACGAATTTCGCGCAAGACCCGGCGCTGGGCCTCCGTGAGCTTGAACGGCAACTTTTCCACCAGATGCCAGGTGCGCTCACCCACTGCCGTGAATTCGATGCCCTTCTCCTCGGTTTCCTGCGCCGCCTTGCGGAACGCGAGAAAAAGCTCGAGAAAAAACAACTCGTCGAATTTCAAGCGCTCGATCGCATGTTTGAGCCGCTCCTCGCTTTCCGGAAAGTGCGCCTGCGCAATCGCCTCCGGCAAGGTGATCAAATGATAACGCCGGCGCAAACCATCGGGCAGCGGGTCGCGAAGTTTTGGCGCAAACTCATCCACGGCCACGCGCAGGATGCGGCGAAAGCCGCGACTATCCAGGCCGGCTTTCCCAAGCGCTTCAGAGGAACGATAGAGCGGGATGATGCCGCCGGTATGCAAAAAGCGCGCTTCGCCTTCTTCGCCGAGCTTGTCGAACTCCGGGTGCACCATGCTGGGGCCATCGAAGAAACTGATCTTGCCGTGAAAGGCAATATTCTCACCCTTGCTGAAAATTCTGGGCCAAAGATTGACCCGATTGAAAAAAACGCATTTCAAAAAACCGGTGCCGTCTGCCAGCACCAGCTCGAAACGCGGCCGGCGCCCCATTTGCACCAGACGCGTGCCGGAAATTTTACCAACCACGGTGGCTTCCAAGCCTTCGCGCAGATCGCGGCAGCGCACAATGGTGGTGCGATCGAGGTAACGCCGCGGCAAATAATATAACAAATCGGCGACGGTTTTCAAACCGATCTTCTCGAGCTCCGTCGCACGCCGATAGCCGAGACCACGCAATTGGCGCAGCGGCGTTTGGGTCAAATCTTGTGAAACGGGCGTGTTCATCCGTGAAGGGTTAAGCTTTTATCCCATCGTGCTGTGAAGGACTGCGCTGGATTTCTTTGAACGCCGCCTACTAACTGATTTGGCTTTTTGACTCTCCCGAAATTTCCTAATCGCTTTCATGGCAGGCAAATCGAAGAAATCAGAGCCACATGACATGCAATGGAAGCGTTCTAAATCAGGTACTATCGTTCCATCTAACAACCCACAGGGTCCCACGACCCGCCGCATTGCCTGCTTGTCACATTCAGGGCAGATATAGATCGTTTTGGAAGTCAACTTCAGAGCCGATCTTTTAATCGGTGGAGCGTTTGGATGAAATGACGACATAGAAAACCTCTTGCTGTCCAATAGTTTTAAACTTGCCTTTGGTATAAATCAACAGACCATCATAAGTCAGGCCCTTGATCACATACAGGATTTCACGCTTACCGCTCTCAGGCTTGCGAGAGCGCTGAATTTTTGCAATTGCTGGGGCATTCAAAATGGCTTCGCAGACCAAATCTTCTGTAAGTTGATCAGCCTCAATTTCAAGTTGGGCTTTCAAAGTAAAGATAACTTTGCCAGTTAAAACGAGACGTTTTATGCGAGCGAGAATGTCCATGTTCTTTGGCGTTGTTGTTGATCACTCACATTAGATCGATGCTTCCAAGTACTGGAAATGAATGACCCAGTTTGAGGCCAAGCCAGATCCAATCCTCAAGTGTAGACCATAATTCCTCCTCGCACTCGCGTAAAGTGACGCCAAAGGCGAGAACCCCCTTACAGGAAGGAATCCGACCGGCATAGCTGCCATCTTCCAGTTTATCGTAACCGGCTTGTGCCATCGCCTGGTTCAAATATTCGCTCGGAATATATTGTCTGGCCATTACAATTTTCCCATGAAATCTACCAGAGCAACTTCACCACGTCCGAAACACCGTATACTCCACGCTCGCCTCGCCACGCGCCGCCACCGGAACACGCCATTCTGCCGTGGTCGCATCCTTCTTTTTATGGGGTGCTGTTTCTTCCCGAATCGTCCAATCCCCGCTGAAATGTTCGACCACGATGACGGTCACCGCAATGCCTTTGTGGTTGCGCAGTACGATTTTGACTTTCTCTTCGTTGGCACGCTCGCCGACCTGGCGGTAGCTCACTTGCGTCCGCTCGCCGACTATGTCAAACGCATCGCCCACACTCAAACGCACTTCTTCATCGCGGGGAGTATGATCAATGGCATCTTCACCGACAAGAACTTGCGCTTCGCCTTCGGGTTTGTAAAGACGCACCTTGCCGGCTGGCAATGGGATGCCGAGTCCGGCTTCCTTGTTGTTTTTGAAGGTGATGGTCACGTTGACCTTTTTCACATTTCTGGCGCCATCATAGATGTACTCCTTGGTCACTGGCGTTCTGGCTGTCGGGAAAAGCTCGATCTGTTTTTGCTGGCGATCCTTGAGCGTGGATGGCCGCGTGAGCGTATAGAGATGATACTCAAAAAATTCCTTCTCCTCGAAGTCCGCCGCTGCAGCCATTGCCATTTCCATCAACTGTTTGCGCATCGGCCGTACCGGCGGTTGGGCGCGATGGATGTCACCTGCGATGAGCAGGAGTTTGGCGTCCTTGTAAGTCGCACCGGAATTGTTGTCAATGGAAACCCAGGCGGTGAGATCCATGTTGCGATCGTCGGCATCGAGAACGCCGACATATTCTGCATGCCAGCTCATGCCGGTAGTCAAGTAGGAAACTTCAACCAACTGGCTGACCGGTCCATTATTTTGCACCTGCCACACCAGTGTCGGCCGGGTGATCAAACCCTCGGGCAGCTTCGGCAGCTCGGTGGAAACGATCTCGCTGTTGTTCAAAATGCGAATCGAGTTGTCGGCGGCCTGCAAAACCACATTGCCCCCGGCGCTCAATAACTTCCCTTCGATCGGGCTGCCCTGTTTGCTCATCAGCCGCACGTTTTGATCGAGATAACGCTGCAAGATTTTCTCAGCGCTGACGAGGTCGTATTCAAAATTTTGCTCCAGCACTCTCACGGCGTCGGCGTTGGACACTGATTTGAAATGCACCGAGGTCGGGTCGATGTAAGCGGCCACATCACGAAATGAAAAGATGCCGGTTGGCTTTGGCAGATCCACTGATCTGGTCTCGTGAACGAGCGCCAGATTGTTGTTGTAAACGGTAACCCGCATTTGCGGGCCTTGCGCAACGGCGGCGGCAGCGAAAAACAATACCGGCAGCGCGGTCCGGAGAATTCCCACGATTTTCATCTTTGCACCTGCATTTTCTAGATAAAGTTGTAGGTTCGCCAAATCCTGAATTTGTTGGGGCTGGAGAGGCGATTTCATTCTTTAAATTCACCGTGCCTCACGCTGAATGCACACCTACCAGCCGGCGTTTGAGGCCAACGCGACTATTCTTGCGTCCTTTGTCCATCACCTTCTTTTTTTCAAGGATGACTTTTGTTTCGTGGCATATCTGAATCCGTCAAAATCATCATCAAATTGCATTTTTTTCTTCAATGGCGTGAAAGTGAGCATAAAACCAATACGGGCGCGATCTTTTTCATCGAGATAAGTATCAAATAATTTCCATACCTTTTGCTGGCGTTCCATGCCGGTCATTCCTTCAAAGGATTTGGAAATAATCCAACCATCAATCATTCCGCTGCTAACAGCCTCCAAAAGGATTCCTTTGGGAGAAAACTCTTTCTGCAGTGCTTTTTGGATACGTTTCATAAGTGTTTCCATTTTGAAACTCCGATTTTAAGAATGACCGTTGCGGATTCAATCGCGACACGACAATTTTCTTTCAAAAAATCTCCACGGATGTTTCGATGCAATTTCAATCGCTTCAAGCGGCGTCGCAGGCGATCATTGGAAGTATGACGTAGATCGTTTCGCCACCGCCCTGCAAGGTCTGCGATTGCCGCACTTATTTGCTGATGCTCAGTCAGTGTCGTGTAATCACGAAGGTTACTCGCCTTTAACAGCAAAGATAGATTGTGAGCCGCTTCAAGTTTCGGCTCTAAATGCCGAATATACGCTCGCAGCAATGATTCCACCGCTACGCCAGCCATGTACAAAGCCAGTGAAGATCGTGCCTTTTCATAATGCAGATTCGCCTCGCTCAACCTTTCTTTTGCAGCATCAACATAGTCTGTAGCTTCAATTCGCATTTCAATTTTTCCTCCCCTAAAAATGCACGCCTGCCCTCACTCCGCCAACTGCTCCATGTTCGCCAGAATCTTTTTCAGATTCATCTCGAATTCCGTCTTTTTCTGGCGCTCGCGTTCCACCACTTGCTGGGGCGCTTTGGTGACAAAATCCTCACTGTGCAAACGGCGGTTCAGGTCCTCCAGTAATTTCTCGAGTCGTTGCCGTTCTTTCTCCAAACGGTTGCGCTCGACGTTCACATCGATCAGCTCCGCCAGGGGCAAATAGATTTCGAAGTCCTTGACCATCGCGGCAGCCGACAATTTCGGGCGTGGCAGATTGCGGTCATACATAATCGAATGCACACGTGCCAGATGCTTGAAATAGCTCTCGTGCTGGGTGATAATCGCGGGGTCCTGGCCATTGCCGCCGGCAATCAACACTTCCGCAGTCTTGCTCACCGGGATATTCATTTCGCCACGCAGGTTGCGAATCGCGCCGATGATTTCTTGCAGCAGCGCAAATTCGGATTCGGCCCGCTCGTCTTCAAATTCATGCAATGGCTCAGGCCAGTTGGAAATCATCAGGCTCACGGACTCATGGCGGCCAAGCCCCAAACCGGATTCGATTTCGACGCCGCGCCAGATGGCTTCGCTGATAAACGGCGCAAAAGGATGCAACAACTTCATGGTATTCTTCAGCACAAATGTTGCAATAACCAGCACGGTGTGTTTTGCTTCGGCATTATCGCCGTTGAGTCTCGGCTTGATCAGCTCCAAATACCAGTCGCAATATTCTTTCCAAAAAAAGTTGTACACCGTGTCGATGGCTTCATGGAAATGAAAATCATTCAGCGCCGCCGTAATCCGCTGCACCGCTTTGCTGTAGCGCGAAAGCATCCAGCGATCCACCAGCTCCAGGCGGTGGTGATCACGAGCGGCGTTCAAAGCATCCAGGTTTGCATCGCGCACAATGGACTCATCCAAATTCATCGCCAGGAAGCGATAGGCATTCCACACTTTGTTGGTAAAATTGCGTCCGATCTCGAAATCCCGCTCGGCAAGATTGATATCCGATCCTTCGGCACTGAGCATGAGCAAGGAGAGACGTACGGCATCGGCGGAGTATTTCGAGATCATATCCAACGGATCAATGCCGTTGCCTAGGGATTTGCTCATTTTGCGGCCCTGGGCATCGCGTACGATGCCATGCAAATAGACCATACGGAATGGGATATCACCCATGAACTCCATCCCGGCCATGATCATGCGCGCCACCCAGAAAAAGATAATTTCGTGGCCGCTCACGAGTGTGCTGCCCGGGTAAAAATATTTCAACTCGGGTGTGTCCTCCGGCCAGCCAAAAGTGGAGAACGGCCAGAGCCACGAACTGAACCAGGTATCCAAAACATCCGGATCCTGCCTGAGATTGGTGCTCTCACAAACAATACACTTTTCTGGTGCTGTGCTTGAAACCGTCAAGTGCTCGTTTTCGCAATAATAGACCGGAATGCGATGTCCCCACCACAATTGCCGGGAAATGCACCAATCCCGAATATTTTCCATCCAGTGCGTGTAGACTTTGATCCAGCGGGTCGGGCGTATTTGGATTTTGCCGCTGCGCACGGCTTCCAGCGCCGGCTCGGCCAGCGGCTTCATTTTCACGAACCATTGCGTGGACAGATACGGCTCCACCATCGTGCCGCAACGATAACAGTGGCCGACGGCATGTGTGTGCTCTTCGATGCGTTCGAGCAAGCCTTCGCGCTCCAATTGTTCCACCACACGCTTGCGCGCCTCGAATCGGTCGAGGCCTTCATAAGGCCCGGCGTTGGCATTCATGGTCGCATCGTCATTCATTACCAGCACTGGCACAAGCCGATGGCGCTCACCCATGAGAAAATCATTGGGGTCGTGTGCGGGTGTGACTTTCACGGCACCAGTGCCAAATTTCGGATCAACCACCGGATCGGCGATGATCGGAATTTTGCGGTACAAGATCGGCAGCCAGACCGTTTTGCCGATCAATTTTTTGTAGCGTTTGTCTTCCGGATGCACGGCCACGGCGACATCACCCAACATGGTTTCCGGCCGGGTGGTGGCGACAGTGATGAATTTTTTGCTATGATAAATCGGATATTTGATATACCACAACTTGCCGGAGGTTTCTTTGTGTTCAGCTTCTTCATCCGATAATGCCGTCCTGCAGCGCGGGCACCAGTTGATGATATAGCGGCCGCGGTAAATCAATCCTTTATGATATAGCCGCACGAACACCTCGGCGACAGCGCGGGAGAGGCCCTCGTCCATGGTAAAACGCGTACGGGCCCAATCACAGGCACAGCCGAGCTTTTTCAATTGGTCAATGATAATCGAGCCATACTTTTCTTTCCATTCCCAGACGCGGCGGACAAACTCCTCGCGGCCGAGATCGTGACGCGTTTTCTTTTCGGTTTTGGCAAGATATTTCTCCACGGCATTCTGCGTTGCAATGCCGGCGTGATCGGTGCCCGGCATCCATTCGGTCTCATAACCACGCATTTTATGAAAACGAATGAGAATATCCTGCAAAGTATTGTCATAAGCATGCCCCATGTGCAATTGCGCCGTCACATTCGGCGGCGGAATGACGATGGTATATGGCGGCTTCTCCGGGTTGACTTCGGCGTGGAAATAATTGCGCTCAAGCCAAAACTGATAAAGCTTGTCTTCCACTTCTTTGGGATTGTAAACCTTGTCCAGGCCCGCTTGACTGGCTACACCCGCAGGGGTTTCAATATTGCGATCAGACATAATTCAAACTGCATCCGTTAGGTTGACCTCAAAGAGACTTCAGATTATTCCATTACAAATGAAATCCTTCGGACGCAGTCTTTGCTCTTCATGCAAAAAACTATGGCAAAGTCATTTGGGCTGCGCCCGCAGGGTTCCGACTCATCCGGCTTGTGTATAAATTTATAAAATATAAGCATAATAATGTCAATAAGCAATAATTTGCACAAGCTTTTTGTAATCATCGGTGATTGGTGACACCCCACCTTGTCATGCCTGCCCCTACAGGCTACGCCCATGGGCGTAGCCCATGGGCGCAGCCAGCCGCAGGCCAGGGCTCGTAAGTATCTTCACCAACAAGAGCCCTGTTCTTGTACTTAAAAAGATTCCGACGGACGCAGTCTTCCAGAATGACATCTTCGAGGAGGGGGTAAACTGATACGATTTTCGTAACAATTTTTTAAACTCGGGGTCATCTGTATTTAACCTGTAAGGCCTAGATTGGTTTTGGCAAGCCGTGATGGTTCCTTTATATCGACGACCAAGACAGCAAAAATTTCTCTTGCCAAATTGCCAAGAATTGCTTAATATTACAGACAAGTAACAAGGGTAATAAAAGGGACACAAAAGGGTTCGTTTTATTAGAGGCGCAGAGCGAATGATGCGGAGTTTCAAAAATAGTGGTGTCCCGTTCTCTAAAAAGCGTCCACGCAATAGAGAGGTGGAACGCTTTTTTCATTTTTCCTCTTGACAAATCCATGCGACACCGGTTCGCTGGTGTTAATCCAAAACTCAACTAACTCGGAGGAGGATTTATGCAGAAGCTGTTAAAAGGGTGCTGGTTGACATTCTGCTTTTTATTGTTGCCGGCACTGGTTTTAGCCCAAGGTGTGACCACCGCCGCAATTAACGGCACCATAGTGGACAACAAGGGTCAACCGCTAATTGGCGCCAATGTTGTGGCTGTGCACACCCCCAGCGGTTCCGTGTTCGGAGCAGTCTCGCGTACCGATGGGCGATTCAACATCCCGGGTATGCGTGTGGGCGGCCCGTACACCGTCACCGCCTCGCTGATCGGCTATAAAACGCAAAAACAGGAAAATGTGTTTCTAACGCTGGGCCAGGATTTGAGACTTGGGTTTGTGCTGCCTGAGGAGGCGGTTGAAATCGGCGAAATTCAAGTAGTAGCCGAACGGGACCCGGTCTTGAGCGCTTCGCGTACCGGCGCGGCAACTTCCATCAGCACATTAGCCATTCAAACGCTGCCGACCATTTCCAGAAGAATCGAGGACATTGTCCGCCTGACTCCTCAGTACAGTTCGAGCAGTTATGGTCCGTCTTTCTCCGGTCAAGACAGTCGCTTGAACAACATCACCGTTGATGGCTCTTACTTCAACAACTCCTTTGGTTTAGCCGGCCAGCCCGGCGACCGAACCAATGTCGCTCCAATCTCACTCGAAGCGATCGAACAATTGCAAGTCAACATCGCTCCTTACGACGTGCGCCAAGGTCATTTTGTCGGTGCCGGCGTCAACACCGTCACCAAAAGCGGTACCAACGAATTCTCCGGCTCCATCTATGGCCTAACCCGCAACGAGGACCTGGTTGGCACCAAGGCGAGGGATGCAAAGGTTGATCCGGGCACATTCAAACAAAACCAGATCGGTGTCCGCTTGAGTGGGCCGATCATGAAAAACAAACTGTTTTTCTTTGCCAACTATGAAGGCGACAAACTAACACAACCGGCAACAACTTACATCGCAAGAACCTCTACAAGTGAGCCTGTAACGGGCAACGTCACCAGAGTATTGGCTTCCGACCTGGATAACCTGAGCAATTTTTTGAAGACCAATTTTGGGTACGAGACAGGAGGCTACCAAGGTTATGACTTTGAAACTCCGGCCACCAGATTCATCGCCAAGCTGGATTATAACCTGAACGACCGCAACAAGCTGACTCTGCGGTACAACCATCTGGATTCGGATACGGATGTGTTGGTGTCAAATTCTTCTTCACTCGGTTTTGGGAGCAGAAGAACCAATAACACCGGCCTGAATTTCCAGAATTCGAACTATAAGATCATGGAAAATATTCGCTCGCTGGTGGGCGAGTGGACCTCGGTCATTGGCAACAATATGGCCAACGACCTCATCATTGGTTATACCCACAACGATGAAAGCCGCAAATATGTGGGCACCATGTTTCCTTTTGTCGATATTCTTGAGGGCGGTTCTGTGTATACTTCTTTTGGTTTCGAGCCTTTTACACCGAACAACGAGTTGCGCTACTGGAGCTTCCAGGTACAAAATAACTTCACGATTTATGGACCCAAGCACAATCTGACGTTCGGGGTGAGTGCGGAACGCTATGAATCCGAGAACGTGTTCTTCCCCGGATCGCAGAGTGTTTATGTCTATAACTCTCTGGCCGATTTCTACACCGATGCCAACGACTATCTGAAAAATCCGAACCGAACCACCTCTCCGGTCACCCTGCGTCGCTTCCAGGTGCGTTGGATGAACATACCGGGGCTGGAAAAGCCGATTCAGCCGTTGAAAGTATTCTATACCGGAGCTTATGCCCAGGATGAATGGCAGGTTAACAAGGCGTTACGCGTGACGGTCGGTTTGAGATTGGATGTGCCATTCTTTGGTGATACCGGCTACGACAACCCGTTGGCTGACCAACTTACCTTCAGGGATGAAAAAGGGAATGCAGTTCAATATAAGACGGATAAACTCCCTGATCCCAATATCCTGTGGTCACCAAGGGTTGGTTTCAACTGGGATGTGACCGGCGACCGCAGCACGCAAGTTCGAGGCGGTACGGGCATATTCACCGGTACCCCGGCTTACGTATGGATTTCCAATCAAATCGGTAATACGGGTGTGTTGACCGGTTTCGAAAGATTGGATAATACGACCGCACGGCCGTTCCACCCCGATCCCAATCATTACAAGAAAGCCCCAACCGGCGGTCCGGCTGCCACTTATGAACTGGCCTTAACCGATCCGAATTTCAAGTTTCCGCAGTTGTGGCGAAGCAACATTGCCGTTGACAAAAGCCTGCCCTTCGGATTGATCGGAACCGCGGAATTCATCTATAACCGTGATGTTAACGGCATTTACTACATCAATGCCAACCTGCCAGCACCGAACGCAAACTTCACCGGCGCAGATACCCGCCCAAGATGGACTGCCGGGATCAAGATCAACAGCCCCGTTGATAATGCCATCGTTCTGAAAAACCAAAACAAGGGCTACTCCTGGGACATCGCTGCCTCTTTGGAAAGACCGTTCAGCAACGGCTTGTATGGCAAAGCCGGCTATCGCTACGGCATGGCCAAGAATACCATTGACCCCGGTTCCATCGCCTTCGGCTCCTGGAATAACAATCAACATCCCGGCGATCCGAACAATCCGGGTGTGGCATTCTCAGCCTACTCTCCAGGTCACAGAGTTTTTGTGGCGTTGTCCTATCGCAAGGAATACTTTAGTTTCGGCGGCACCACCGTGTCATTGTTCTGGCAAGGTTATACCCAGGGCAATGCCAGCTATGTCTTCAGCGGTGACCTGAACGGCGACGGCGGCACCAGCAACGATCTGATTTATATTCCTCGCGACAAATCCGAAATGAATTTTGAACAATTCACTTCATCCGGCACCACGTTCACCGCGCAACAACAAGCTGATGCCTGGGAAGCCTTCATCCAGCAAGATAAATATCTCAGCAAACACCGGGGTGAATATGCGGAACGCAATGCCGTGTTTCTGCCGATGGTCTTCAGAGCCGACCTGAGCATTGCACAGGATTTATTTACCAATATTCAAAACAAGCGCAATACTCTGCAGTTCAGAGTTGATTTTGTGAATATTGGCAATTTGCTGAACAAGAACTGGGGCGTGGGCCAGAGCCTGGTCACAACCTCGCCATTGATTGCTCGCGGTGCTGATGCACAGGGAAGGGCTCTCTACAGATTAAGAGCCATCGGTAATCAGTTGATCTCCAAGTCGCTGCAATATAATGCCGGAATTTCCGACGTTTTCAGAATTCAGTTTGGCTTGAGATACAACTTCAACTGAGAACCGGCACGCGCGTAAGAAGTGAACGCGATTTCCTGAGTCGGTAGCGGTTTCAACAAAAAAGCCGGTTGGGCCATGTGCCCAATCGGCTTTTTGTTTTGCAGTGTATGGAAATTTATTCAATACCGGACATTGCAACACTCACCTGACGCTTTTCTTTACTCAAAATCCTCCCAATGTGCATCCTGCCGGCGAAACCTCTCGAAATTTTGTCTTCGTTCAAATAATTTCACCAGCACCATGCCGGCCAGAAATCCGCCAACATGGGCAAACCAGGCAACACCGCCGCTAACGTCAGCCTGAAACGAGGTCAGGCCACTGGTCAGTTGCATCACAAACCAGATGCCCAATACCACCAAAGCCGGCACCCGAAACAGGAGAAAAAACGGCACGAGAATCAGAACTCTCGCGTGGGGGAATTTTAACAGGTACGCGCCGAGCACGCCACTGATCGCGCCGCTGGCTCCGATCATCGGATATTGCGAGCTCGACTCGATGGCGATATGCGAGAAGGTCGCCGCCAGGCCACACAGCAAATAAAAAAAGAAATATCGTCCATGCCCCATGGTTCCCTCGACATTATCGCCGAAGATCCACAGATAAAGCATATTGCCAAGCAGATGCATCAAATTGCCGTGCACAAACATGGCCGTGAACAGTGTATGCAGATTCATGCCCTGCATAATGTTTTGTGGAATCGCACCATAAATGCGGGAAAACGCTTCCAGGTCCGGCGGCTGATAAATAAAGACAACGATATTCGCCGCGATCAGAAGATAATTGGTAATTGGCCACATTCGGCGCGGGTTGTCATCTTTGAGCGGAATCAATTTTCCCTCTTTAGAAAAAGTGTAAAAGTCCCACTCCCCGGTCGCGCGTTTTTTTGGGGTGTGTCGGGTCTTTTCCGTTTGACAACAGAATAACAATTTTTCGGTTGGAAAACAAGGGGAATTTTCAGAAGGGAATAAAGAATTTTATGGGGTGGAGGGTGCTGTTGCAGCCAGATATGCCTTTGCGGCGACAGGAAAATCTTCGGCATGACTGACTAGTTCAACCGCTTCGGCTTCGTTAATTGCGGCATCGTACTGGTAATCGGCAACTTGTCTTTTACGAAAGCTGTCAAGCAAATTCCGATGATATTTCGGTTGTCTCGGGTTTCATTTGATCTCCACACCCTCGCAGCGAACATTCTGCAAAAACGGCGAATGTTTTTCCCGCCAATCTCTTTCTCTTAATGGAATCAGCGCTATTGTGGTATCATAGGCTAAAGACAGGCGTGCCACAATCTCGCTGGTACGGTCAATCTCGATGAAGTCACGATCATAGTCCTTGAGTACCATGGCAATATCGACATCCGATTGCGATCCAGCCTTCCCGCGCGCGTAGGAGCCATACAAAACCACCGCTACAAGCCGGTCGCCATAAAGTTTTTGTAAATCGGATTTGAGCTCAGCGAGAAGTGTTTGTAATTGACTTTTAGTCATGATGTTAGAGTCCTGTTATCTTTAATCAAGCTAATATAGCGTACTTTATTAAGAAATGCAACACTGATGCTCACGAATTTTAGTTCAAACATTCTACGATTTTAATAAATCCGCGTAAGACCCCGCTATCAAATCCTCCGATTCGACATCAAATTCTTCCAACCATGCCCTGGCTTCTTGTTCGGCAAGCTGTGGAGACTCACCGTCATGTACAATCACTTCAATTTCGAGAAATTGACCGAGGCTTTCGACCGTGTCAAGATGCAAACGAGTCAGAAAGTTTGGCGTCGTAAGGACTTGCTGACCAAGCTTCCGCGGCAAGAGATAGAGCTCGCGGATTTTCTTAACGACCGTAAGAATCCCACAGGCGGCGCCGAGAACTTCGCACACTGCCGCAGCCGAAACGACCGGAGCAAAATGGTAATCACTCCGCTTGACGTCAGCTTGATCCGGCCGGCGGTAGAAAATCAGTTGCGCCGTCTCTCCTTCGATCTCACGTAATTTCAAGCGGCCATTTTCAACATGAAAATAAGTATCCTTTTGGCGCAGTGTTGCTGCCAGAGGAATGCCGAATTTGGTCAATACTTGCCTGACGGCTGCAGGATTTCGCAAACGCGCTTTGAATTCAAGATTGGTCATATCGACGGGGTTTCATCCGGCAACCTCCGAAAAAACCGCCGGCAGGATCAACGGTTCGATCTGTAATTTTTTCCGTGCTGGTGACGGCGGCACCAGGCGCTCCCGCCATTCCTTGAGCCGGGCGTTGCCAAACAGCTTCACGTATTCCAAATAGAATTCGTGCCGCTGTGCCGCTATTTTTTTCGAAATCATTTCGTAGCCTGTCAGCAGATGGGTGGTGAACGCCTGAGCCCGTAATTTGGAGACACGCTTCCGTATGATCTCCAAAAACACATCACGATCGTGCAAATCGCCGAGCACGGTTTGCAGCTTTTTGAAGAAACGAAGATTCTCTTTGAGGTTTTCCCCGGCGGCAAAATCCAAACTTTCCAGAACGTACCGCAACTTCTTCACGGCGATGCGCAAATTGTGGAGCTCCTGAATATTTTCTTCTCCGGTGATCACGCGCTGGCGAGCAAAAACTTCCTGCAGCCGCTGTGTCAACAACCGGCGCGCCAATTGCCGCGCGGTGCGCGGACCGCGCGGTCGTGCGCACGGCGTTTGTGCCGCTGCATCAAAAATTTTTTCAAACCGTGCCGAAAAACTGGCCGGTTGTACCTTGTCCAATTCATTTTGCATCCTGGCACGACAGCGGGTTTTCTTCCTCGCCAGCCGGCGCAAAACATCCTGCAGCGCAAACTGCTCGAACAAATCGTCACTGTCCGTGAGCAGTGTGGAAAAATAATCGACCGCGACATCGGCATTGCGTGCGCGACCGAGCGCGCGGGTCACCCGGCGCACCTGCTGATACAGACGCTGATAAGCTTTGGGCGGAAAACAGAACTCGAAAATTTCGAGCGCGGCACGCAACCGCCGGGAGGCGACACGCATATCATGCAACGCCTCGATATCCTCTCCGGAACGGGTGCCCGCCTCGTGCTTGACGAGCTCCACCACGCGCTCGAGAATCAACTGGCGCGCACAAAGGCGCGGCGCCAGCTCTGGCGTCAGCGCCATCGCATGGGAATCGATGATGGTCATTTGTGTCCTGGACTGATGAAACAATCAGAAAATAATATAACAAAAAATCAGCGCGAGTCAAATCTTGTGAACAAAATTCATCCCGCCTGTGCTCTTGGCTCAACTATGGCTTAACATGCCGCTGCTGATCGTGGCGTCTTTATACTGGTTTAGGGTTAGTTTTTGCATGCTACCAACCTCGTCTGTCATTCTGGAAGACTGCGTCCGTAAGCCTGCGGCCATGGGCTACGCCCGCAGGGAATCTTTTTCAGCATCAACTAAGACGTCAGAAATTCACGCTTTACTTCATGCGTAAAAAGATTCCCTACGGGCGTAGCCCACGGCCGCAGGCTTACAGCCGCAGGCCTCCTGAATGACATCGCAGTGAAATTTTCACCCTAAACGAGTATAAACGCAGGGATATCGACCTGGCGCAAGATTTGTCCGGTAAAATACCAACTTTGTCTTTTTGACGATTCCAAACCTGAACAAGCCTGAACCCAAATTCACCACAAACGCACAAGAAATACCAAGCACAATATGAAATTCTGTGCGCTTGGTGAGCATTGTGTCTTGGTGGTCAAAAAAATCTCCATTTTTCATATCACGTGTTCGTGATTACGACGATCCATCCAACGCCTCCGCCAAAATCTGAATCACATGTCGGGCCTTCCTGCCGGTGGCGTGCTCGATTTGATGCCGGCAACTGAACCCATTGGCAACGAGGCGATGATCGGCGCCGGCCGCCAGCACTGCCGGGAACAGCCGGCGCTCGCCGATCTTCATGGAGAGATCATAATTGCGCTTTTCGTAACCAAAAACACCCGCCATTCCACAACAACCGGTATCGATTTCCTCAACGGCACAGCCCAGCAGTTTTGTGAGGACTGTCCTGGAGATCACGGTTCCGAACAGGGCTTGGTGATGGCAATGGCCGTGATACAGGACCGGCGAGCGGAGCTGGTGAAAAATGGCCGGCAGACCAAAACGTTCGACATGTTGCAAAACAAAATCTTCGATCAACAAAAAGTTTTCTGCGACCGCCCTCGCTTCCTGAGGATTTCGCACCAGGTCAAGATAATCCTCTTTAATGGCCGAAATGCAACCCGGCTCGCATCCGACGATCGGATAACCCTGCTGCACGAACTGATGCAATTTCCGAACAACAGCCTCCGCCTTCGGCCGTGCCGCACGCAGCAAGCCGTTGGAGATTTGCGGCCGGCCACAACAACCCGCATTTGCAAGTATCACGTGATAGCCAAGCGCTTCCAGCACTTTCACGGCTGCCTGACCGATTTCCGGATCATGATAATTCATGAAGGTGTCGTTGAACAGCACAACGCTGTTTTTATCATGCGCTTCCTGACTGTGGAATCGGTGATGCTGTTTAAACCAATTCGGAAAACTTTGTTTGGCATAAAACGGCAGAATCCGGCGGTGATCGAGGCCCAACGAGATCTCCAAAAATTTGCGGACACCACGGTTTTGCAAGAGTGCATTCGTGACCGTCGCGAAACGGCTTCCGAATGGTCCGAGAAGATCCGGTCGTGAAAACAATCGCACGGAAATCGGTGTGCCATGCTCATCATAAAAATGAGCCAAAAATTCGTATTTCAGTTTCGCCATGTCAACATTGGAAGGACATTCGGCTTTGCAGCCCTTGCAGGCCAGGCACAGATCAAAAACTTCTTTCAGACGTGGTGTGGTGAAATTTTGTGTGGAAATCTTGCCGGTGAGTGCCGCACGCAAGGCGTTGGCCCGGCCGCGCGTCGAATGCTGCTCATCGCGGGTGACCATGTATGAGGGACACATCGTGCCCGTCAGGGTCTTGCGGCAGGCACCGACACCGGTACACATTTCAACGGCGCGGCTGATTCCTCCGTCTTCGGCAAAACGGAAATATGTCACCGGCTCACGAGTTTTATATGCCGGACCGATGCGCAGATTTTCATCAATATTTTGGGAATCGACAATTTTCCCCGGATTCATCAAACCGAACGGATCAAATGCCTGCTTCAATTCCCGAAAAGCCTGATACAATCGAGGGCCAAAAAATTTTTCGTTCAAATAACTGCGCACCAGGCCATCGCCGTGCTCACCACTCCATGCGCCACCATAACGGACGACCAGCTTGAAAACTTCTTCGGAGAGCCGTCGCAAAATTTCCACATCCTCCTGTTGCTTGAGATTGAGAAACGGCCGGATGTGCAACACGCCGACACTGGCATGACCATAAATTGTCAGCCTGCGATCACATGATCGTACCAGCTCGATGATCCGGGTGAGGTACTCAGGCAAAGCCTCGGTCGGAACACAGGCATCTTCGATGAAGGCAACGGGTTTGAAATCCCCTTTCATACCTTGCAAAATTCCCAAACCGGCCCGGCGCACGCTCCAAATGCGTGTTTGCAGCTCCGGCAGGATGGCCGGCACATAAGCATACCCAAATCCGGATTGCCGCAAATTCGTCTCCATTGCGGCAACTTTTTCTCTCGCCTCCTCTTGCGATGCGCCGAAAAATTCCACCAGCAACAACGCCTGCGGTTTTCCCTCCACAAAAGTGCAAAGCTTTCCGATCTCCAAATTGTTATGAGCCAGATCGATAAGTGTGCGATCGAGCAGCTCGACTGCGGCAGGCTGGTGCGGCAAAATTGTGGCAACAGCGTGTAACGACTCAATCAAATCGGCAAAATGCACGACCAGAAGCGCCGTGGCCTTGGGCACAGGCTCGAGCTTGAGCCTGGCTTCGACAATATACGCGAGCGTTCCTTCGGAGCCGGTAAGAATTTTGCTGAGATTCCAATTTTCGCGACCAAGCAACTCGTCGAGATTGTAGCCGCCGACGCGGCGCATCACTTTTGGAAAACGTGCGCGAATTTCAGATTCATGGGTCTGCACAATCCGTCGCACTTCACGATATATCCGTCCCTCGAAATCTTGCTGCCGGCATTTGGCATCGTACGCTGCCGGGCTCAACTCGCGAAAAAGAACCTCCTCGCCATTGGCAAGAATGGCACGCAGTTCCAACACGTGATCGACAGTTTTGCCGTAAACGATCGAGCGCATGCCGGAAGAGTTGTTGGCAATCATGCCGCCGATGTTCGCGCGATTGCTCGTGGCCGTTTCCGGCGCAAAATGCAGGCCGGTGGGTCGAATCTGCGCATTCAGTTCGTCTCGCACAATGCCCGGCTCGACACGCACCCAGCGTTCTACGGGATTCAACTCGAGAATTCGATTCATGAATTTCGAGCAATCGATCACCAGCGAATGCCCGACCGCCTGCCCTGCGATGCTGGTGCCGGCGCCACGGGGTAAAATCGACACGCCGTATTTCGCCGCGGTACGGATGGCTTGTAACACATCCTCCTTGTTGCGTGCAACAACCACGCCGACCGGCTGGATTTCATACAGGCTGGCATCTGTGCTGTACAAATATCGTGTCACTTCGTCAAAATAAACGTCGCCGCTGATTTTACGGCGCAGCTCGGTTTCCAAACGGGAAAAGTCGGGAGTTGTCATGTTTCCAAAATAACAAAGAATGCGACGAATTGCAAGCTGTTGATGGCATGTCACCCGAGTTCCGTGGGAATGGCACAGATATCCTGCCCTGTGCTGCCAACTTTTCAGAGAGGCAAGGCAATTGCGGGTAAAATAATTCAAAAGCAATGACAAAAAAATGACTGGCAAAAATATGCAGGCTGGTTTTCATCAAAAATACTCATGGTCGCTTGGTAGGAAACCTGAATATCTTTCTGCCCAACATCTTCCTGTCAAGATTTTCTCGAAAGAGTTAGTGATATTGGATATCCTGCCTGCAGTCAGGTTACGCCCGGAGGGACAACTGCGCTTTTTTTGCACGCAAGACCGAGGCATTGACTGTTCGCGGAGAATGTTCTTGACAGGGTTGGAAAGATTTAGTATTTTGAGAGCACTGAATAGAACAGCCGACAAATGAACCCTGCGGCGGGGGGTTTTGGACGATGCTTCCCGGGAAAAACTTTACGGGACATCGTCAGATGTCGCAAAGAGGAAAAGGCTTTCGCCGCGCAACAAAGACGATTGTCCTTTCGCGCCGTTTGATTAGATTACAATGAAATCTCGAGCCATCAATTTTGCCGCTCTGCTGTTTTTCCTGCTTGCCACTCCGCTTTTTGGCTACGTCAAAACCACCTACATGGTCGCCATGCGTGACAGCATCAAACTCGCCACAGACGTATTTGTGTCCGATACCACAAGGTCGTGGCCGGTAATCTTGATTCGCACGCCATATGGCAAAAATACCAATCCGCTGTATGATTTCGTCATTTTCTCGCTGATCAATCGTGGTTATGCGGTGGTGGTGCAGGACACCCGGGGCCGCTTTGCTTCCCAGGGCGTGGACAGCTTGTTCCTCGACGACGGCTGGGGACCACGCCGGGATGGCTACGATACGGTGGAGTGGATTGCGCAACAACGTTGGTCCAACGGCAAGGTTGGAACCTGGGGCGCTTCGGCGCTGGGCATTACGCAATATCTGATGGCTGGCAGCGTGCCGCCGCATCTGGTTTGTCAATTTGTGGAAGTTGCAGCGACCAATCTCTATTCCCAGGCAACTTATTACGGCGGCGCTTTCCTGCAGAATCTGGCGGAAGGCTGGATAACAAAGCAAGGCAGTACTTATCTCATCCCGTTTGTTGTCGCTCATTCCAACTACGATGCCATCTGGGAACGCCTCGATCTCGAAACACGTTTCTCCGTCATCAACGTGCCGATATACCACTTCGGCGGCTGGCATGATATTTTCATCGAGGGGACCCTCAACGGCTTCGCTGGATTGCAATACGGTGGTGCACCGGGCGCGCGTGGAAGGCAGAAATTACTGATTGGCCCCTGGACCCACGGCAATTGGTTGCAACGCAAACAGGGCGAACTTTTCTTTCCGCAGAATTCCACCTTCAACGATTTCAACGAGGCGCTGCGCTGGTTCGACTATTGGTTGCTCGGCAAAGAGAACGGCATTATGGCGGAACCACCGGTCAAATATTATGTCATGGGCGCGAGTGAAAATGGTGCGCCAGGTAATGAGTGGCGAACCACGACGGATTGGCCACCGGCGACGCAGCCGGCGCTTTTTTATTTGCACAAAGACGGCAACCTGTCGATCGAAAAACCTGCGGGCAACAATGTTTTTTGCAGTTATCAGTATGATCCGAAAAATCCGGTACCAACGCTGGGCGGCCGGAATCTGGAGATGGCAGCCGGTCCGTACGATCAACGCAACACGGAGAATCGTTCGGATCTTTTGATTTTCACCTCCCCAAGTCTGGTGGAGCCGCTGGAGGTTGCAGGCAAGATCACAGTCAAATTATGGGTCTCCTCTTCTGCTAAAGACACGGACTTCATGGCCAAGCTGACGGATGTGTATCCCGATGGCCGCTCGATGCTCGTCTGTGACGGCGCACTGCAGGCCCGCCATCGCTATTCGTTGCGACAAGAGCATTTCCTGACGCCCGATTCGATCTATCCCTGCACAATCGATCTCTGGTCTACAGCGATGGTGTTTAACAGGGGACATCGCGTTCGGGTTGCGATCGCCAGCAGTAACGCTCCGCGCTTCGAGCCCAATCCCAACACCGGCAAGCCATTCCGGTCCGACGCGGAGACCGTGGTGGCAACCAACACGATTTATCTTGATGCCGACCATCCCTCGCATCTGGTGCTGCCGGTGAGCCTCGGCGGCACGGTCAATGTAGCCGGGCAAACCGAAACCGCGCCGAAAGAATTTTCCCTGGAACAAAATTATCCGAATCCCACCCATGGCGAGACGCAAATCGCTTATTCATTGAGCCGAACGACGGCCATTCAGATTGCGATCTACAATCTGCTTGGCCAGGAAATCCGAACGCTGGCAGAGGGTTTGGCGCCCGCCGGAAAATTCACGATGCGCTGGGATGGCTGCGATCAGAACGGTCAAAAAGTGGCGGCAGGAATTTACCTCTGCCGATTGGTGGCGGGGAAATCGGTGAGGACGCGAAAACTGATGGTTATTCGGTAAACCTCACCAGTAAAATTCTCTTGCCCGCCATCTTCAATCTGTGGCAAAACCGGAACTGAGAATTTATGAACGGATTCGGCAGGTTCCTCAAACATGCAGCACTGACTTTGGGCGCGCTGATGGTCTTAACGCCATTGATTTGGCTGTTTATCTCCTCTCTCAAAACCACCCCGGAAATCATTGCCCGGCCGCCGGTGTGGTTACCCCGCATACCGCAATGGAGCAACTACCTGCGCGTCTTCTCCGAAATCCCGATGCTCACGTATTACCTCAATAGTTTAATGGTCGCCGGTGCGGTCAGCCTCATTGTTCTTT
>JAPDQK010000031.1:0-68975 GCA_034505955.1 Candidatus Zhuqueibacter pondensis | reverse complement strand
TTTACTTTTTAAAGAAATACTTGCTAGTACCAAAAAAGATTCTTCCAGAATGACATCTTCTTCAGTTGGCTAAATTCATACGTTTTTTCAAACTTCGCGTTCTTCGCGGTTCTGAATAATTCAGGTTGAAAATCGCTCTATAATTCGTAGTGATGCCTTCAGGCATCGGTGAAGCATTCCTCTTGATCACATGTCCAACGCCTTAACCCCCGATAATTCATAAATGCATTTTGGGCTTGAGTTCAAATGCAAAGTGCAGTCAATTTATGCATCGTATGAATTATCGGGGTTAAGGCGTAACTACAAACTAAAGAGTGAGATTTTGGCTTATTTTCAACTCCAAGGGAGGTGCCAAATGAAGCCACAAAAAACCATCACAGGTCAACTTGCCGCCACGACTTGGCTGATTCTGATTTGCCTGGTGGGACTATTGGGGATCTCCGATGTAGTATGGGGCCAACTCTCGGTGGTCTCCACCATCCCGGCTGATGGCGCCACGAATGTGAACACCGCAGTAACCATCGAATTCAATTTCAGTGCGCCTTTGGATACTTCGGCCCGTTTTGCCTGGCCGCCGGGTTTCTTCCTCGGCCTGATCATTCATCCTGACACCCTCATCGGCGAACCCGATTCCATCATCGTCAGCGCAGATCTGAAAACCGTCCGCGTCTTCAACCTCCATCTCTGGCCTGATACTCGTTACGTCGTCGGCATTCTTGGCGCTCGCAGCACCACAGGACAGTCGCTGGATAAACCAGCGGTTTTCACTTTCACAACCGGAGGCGCGTTGCCAAAAGCCACGGTTTCGGGTAACGTCACTTATCCTGGCGGCGATCCAACCGGCACCATGATTGCACTGTTCAGGAATCTTTTTACGGACGATAATCCCGAAGCCTTGGCCGTGGTGTCGAGCGCAGCAGGAAGCTATACGGTGAAGTACGTTCCTGCTGGAACCTATTGGCCCGTAGCCTTGAAAGACCTTGACAAGAGCGGCGACTTCGAGCCGAAGCCGGGCGCGGATGTGGTCGGTATCTATGATCCAGATGGGAATGGCTTTATCGACAGCCTTGTCGTGCCGGAAGGAGGAATCGTCTCCGGTGTGAACATGACCCTTGCTCCATTGACCAACATGACTGCAAGGCAACGCTACTCCGAGGCGCAGATGGTGGCGCAAAATTGGTCTTCCGATGCGCATGCGGTTCTGGTCGGCGCTCCCGAAATTTTGGTTTCGGGCGAATCCGGGTTCTGGGTTTATGTCTTCTACTCGCGAGTTCGTTCGGGGTATTTAGGCATTTTGGCCTCCAGCGCTTTTCTCGCTCCCTTTGCCTGGCAGGACGAACCGCCGGACACCACCGGCCTTCCCAATAACTGGATCGACAGCAACGTGGCAGCAGATTCTGCCGAGGCACATGGCGGCAGCAATTTTCGGATGATACACGCTGATGCGGCGGCAACAGCTTTCCTGGGGAATTTCGATTTTGGGGATCAAGCACTCGCTGCACATACTCATACGCCCCCTGTTCCGAAATTCGGTCTTCTCAGGCAGCCTCACCGGCTTGCAAAAGATCTGGCGTTTTCTTTTCAAAAGGCAACGCGGCCACAGAGTGCTCGTCCCCTTTGGGTCTTCCAATACCGGTCCGAAGCGACTGGAGATTTTCTCATGGTGTTTTTGGATGCCATCACCGGAGAGTTCATCGAACCACCCGGGCCGAGGCCCACGACCGCGCGCGTCAATTTGGAGGCGGCAAATCAAGCAGCTCAGACCTGGGCTTTGGACGCAGTGCTGGTGATGCTGGGAACCCACCAAAGCAACCTGTCCCCCACAGGTGAAGCCATGATGTGGTTTTTTGTGTATTATTCCGCCTCGCTGGATTCCGTGCAAGTGTTTTTCTTTTCCAATGGGATAATCTTGGGGCAAGGGCCACTGAGTTGGGAACCCCCCTCAAAAAGTGCTTTGCCTTCGAATTGGATTGATAGTGGTCCGGCCATCAGTGTCGCCGAGGTCCGCGGCGGCAGCCAGTATCGAGCCACGAATCAGAATGTGTGGGTAAATGGAAGTGTCTCTCGAGGAATTTTGCCGGGACAGCCTGAACGTGCTGTCTGGGGCTTCGACTACACCTCCAGCACTGCCGGCCAACTGACGATTTATGTTGATGCCGTCACCGGCACCGGCGTGGAGGCAAGACCGCAAAGTAACGAAATTCCTCAAAACTATGCGTTGAGGCAGAATCATCCCAATCCCTTGCAGGTTTCTGCTTTTGGCAACAAAACGGCGATTGAATATCATTTGCCGCGCCCCTCGGCGGTGGAAATCAGCATTTTCAATCTGCAAGGGCAAAAGGTGGTCACGCTGGTGCAGGGCCATCAGACCGCCGGTTCTCACAAAATCTTTTGGAACGGGGCTGACGAATCCGGCCGACCGGTTGCCGGTGGTGTTTATTTCTATCAGCTCAAAGCCGCTGATTTTGTGGCGGTGAAGAAAATGCTGGTGGTGCATTAACGTAACGATTTACCGCAGAGTGAAGGAGGTCGAACAGATGAATGAACCCCAAAAGCGCCTGAAAAGCCTCATCGCGTATTTGGCGGTGGCGATATGTTGCGCCGCCTCTGCCGCCTGGAGCCAGGAAGTGGTGGGTTCGTATGTGGCAACAACGCCCGAGGCCAGCCTGTTCGCACTGAATCCCGGCTACCTGAATCCGGCAACGGCCCAGGGAGCCATCGGTCTGATCACCAATCCCGCGGCGCTGGCTTCGGTGCGCAAGACCGAGTTGGGATTCGCCATTGGATTTTCTCACAGTGACCGGGGCAGTTTTGACCTGCAGTTGCTCGATTCCACCAAGGAGTACGAAGCTGTGAATCTGCAAAGTGAGATCGAGATGAAAGAACGAGGAGGCCTTGCGGCTTTCGCCATCGGACGGCAGGTGGGAAAATTTGTGCTGGGCTTTGGCTTCATGCAGCCTCGGCGCGCCGGCGTGCGACTGTCCGCCAGCGGTAAAACCAGCATGCAGTTTCATTTTGAGGTCAACGAGCCGATCACCCGCGAAATGGTGCCCGACTTGCCGGTAGCGTCCATTCCCATGCAATGGCAAGTCGAGGCTCAAACCGATTTGGAACTGTTCAGCAGACCTGCGGAAATCTATCTATCGACACTCCCAATGTTTTTTGGTGCTGCATATCGCTGGAGGGCTTTGTCATTCGGTGTGGGCGCCAAATACCTGCACATTTCCTCGAGCAATGAAGTGGCTTCGGTGACGACAAGTCTTCGGGGCACTGCCAATATCGTGGGCACTCCTTACGGCGTGGATCCCATCACCAAGCAGCCCTGGACGGGCACGATGCGGGCTTCGGTCCAATTTGAGGACAAACCCTTCGAGGCAGATTATCAGTTGGGCGTGAAGGGCAGTCGCTGGGCGATAATGGCCGGCTCCAGCCTCGATCTGAAACTGTTCAAGTTGGGGCTGACTGTTGAACGAGGTTATCGCGATAAACTGGAGGGTTCTTACCGGATTCGAGTCGTGCATACGGCCGGGCCGCCTGTCAATCCGGACCTGCACGATGTGGCATTGGATGTCACCAAGCTGCCGCGTGTGGAAGGCAATGCCAATCTCACTCTTCGCGACTTTGAAAAGGACAGTCTTTTCTTTGAAGAGGCCGGAGAGGTGGCGATCGGTGGCTACACCGGGGTTGCCGGCGGCCTCCAGTTTCTGATTTTCGGTTTCTATGCAGGAGCGGAGATTCCCCGCGACTCTCCCGATTTCGGTTCTTCCTATTTCGGCGGCTATATCGACCTTCCGGCATTGATTGCCCCCGTCAATATACGTGCCGGCTTTCTGCAACGTATGGATTTCATTTACACCAAAGAGGAGGATGTTGTTCCGCTGCGATCCGTGTTTCACCTCACGGCGGGTACTTCCATCCGCTTTGGAGTGCAGCGCCTCATTCCCTCTCTTCACCAGCCGGTGGAGCTACAGGTCGGCGTCCGTTCTTCGATTATCCCTGCGGCATTCAATCAGGTGAAGGAAGAATCCGAGGGCTTGGAGGAACGCAAGCTGCCGAATCTGGTTGAAACCCTGACACTGGGCTTCGGGTTGCGGATTGCATTATAGTCCTCTGAAAATAACTTTTGTAGTAGCTCCCTACAGGCGTAGGCCTTCAGGAGCCGGGCGCTCACTATCGCACGGTGTCTGAAGGCTACGCCCGTAGGGCACGACGACGAAACGTCATTTCATCAGTCGGTGGGTTGCGGCTGCAGGCCGCGTTGCGATTCGTACCAGTCAATTCTTTGAGAAGAACCTCATGAAGCGAATGCTCTTTTTCACACTGACGGTTACTCTGTGGGCAGCCGTGCCCTCGGCCAACGCCCAGCTCGCAAGCCGCTTCGGCTTCGAATATAATGAAGCCGGAACACATCCGAAACATGAGCTCTTGCTCAGTAAATTGGAGAAAATCACTCAGCGGGGAGACATCAACGTGAACGCTGTTACCGCTTGGTTCGGTATGCAGCGTTCTGGCCCGAATGCTCCAATAGAATTTACGGAAACCGATTCACTCGTCAAACTTTTGGGACGGCACGGATTTTCTCTGGCCTGGTACTTCACGCCCAACGTGTTATGGGCCTTTCCCAACAAGCCCGACTGCGGTGCAGGTCGGCATGGGGCATGTTTACCCGAGCCCGCCTTCGAGCAGGACTGGATCAATTATGTCAAAGCCGTTGTTGAGCGCTACGATGGCGATGGTGTAAACGACATGCCTGGCCTGCAGCAGCCCATTCGACATTACATCCTGCCAGGCGAGATCAAGTTTGGCATGACGGGAACCGGCGATGATGAAAAGGGACCCTTCTGGGCCGACACCATCGACAATCTTCTGCGGCTGCACCGTCTGACCTACCAGGCGGTTCACGAAGCCGATCCCACAGGTAACTCCAAAGTGGTTTCCAGCGGCGCTGTGCTCTGGGACCTCTATGCCGATTTCCCGGACTATCCGGAATTTGATCCGGTAGATCCCAACAGCAAGGTCCAGCGACGGCTCCGAGGAGAAAACTATCGCGGCAGCACCTACACGGCGGGCTGGGACAGTCTCAAAAAGATGTTGGATAGCTTCGGCAATGATGCGGATGGCATCGAGTGCGACTACATCGGTTGGCACCCTCATTTCAATTGGCGCGTGATTGATCAGGAGTTCAAGCTTATCCACGCCCGTGCGGGGAACAAGCCCATCTACGTCGATGATATGTGGACGAACCTTTTTGCCAATGGTTATTTCCGGCCATACCTCGGGAACATTCCCGGCGCGGCGCAATTCAACGCCCCTGCCAATCCCTTCGCCGGTACGGATTGGGTGAAGAGGATCAACGGCGATTTCCCCAACGCGCTCTTCACCTCGATCAATCCTTATGACGAGCTCAATCAGAAATTGACGAATGACGATCAGGCGGTTTTGAATTGGTACTCTGCCAATGGCGCCCGGCGCCTGGTGAAATCCCTTGTCTCTGCTTTTGGCGAAGGCGCCATTGTTGCTTGCTTTTCCGGTACCAACGATGTCGCGCGCGACGAGCCAATTTGGGGGCTGCTCATCGGCCGCGGCACTTCACTCGGCTGGATCAATCTCACTGGCACCCGCGACGAGAACTACTTCGAGAAGCCGCAATATCATACCTATAAATTGCTGGTCGAAAAATTGCATGATTTCATTGCAGCAACTGAAATTCCGGTGAGCTCAAATCCGCGCACGCGGGTTTACAAATTTGAGCGCCCCCGCGGCCCAGTCTATATTGCATGGAGCGAAACCGGCGAGGCTCCACCGGATCTTGATTACAGCAAGCCCAACGGCGAAACCGTGACCTTCGGAGTTGAAAGCGATACATTGTTATTAACCCACATTATCACGGACACGGTGAATACGACGCCAGAAGTGGAAACGCTCGTTACTCAAAATCGGCGGGTCACGATGCAATTGGGCTACGAGCCGATTTTTTTAGAAAATGCAAGAGTTGTCGGCATTGCCACGCGGCCGCCGTCATCGTTGCCGATTGCATTTGCGCTCGAGCAGAATTATCCCAATCCTTTTTTGAGCGCAGCGAAATCCCGTTCAACGGGAAACCCGAGCACAACCATCGCTTTTAGTTTACCCAAAACGACGCACGTCACGCTCACCATCTTCAATGCCCTCGGCCAAAAAGTGCGCACACTCCTCGACCGCCGTTCTGACGCCGGGCGGCATCAAGTCGTTTGGGATGGCCGGGATGAGGCGGGCAAACCGGTTCAAAGCGGCGTGTATTTGGTGGTGATGAAAACGGGTAACTTCTTACAAACGCGTAAACTCATAATGGTACGGTAGCGCACAAGAGAGGATTCTTCAAAATCGGATCGCCCGGCTGAACCACCGCCGGGCGATCTTTAATAGGAGGGGCATTCCAAACAGAATGAGAAAATTCGGCGTATGCCGTGGCACGCCGAATTCATCAAAAAAATGATCTATTTCAAGAATTGAGAATTTTCTCGACTTCTTCCTGATCGACTTCCATCACATATTTGATGCCGCTAATCTCCGCAGCTTCACGAGTGAGCGCCGCAATATCATCGCGGGTGATATATGCCAACGAAAATTTACGACTGCCCGCCATGAGTTGCCGCAAACCCTGGGCGAGGCGCTCGTAATAAGTGTAAAGCCCGAGTGCACCAGCCGGGATTTTCTCAAAATCCTCATCGCCCAATTCCTTGCGCAGCACACTGGCGGTCACAAAGATTTCATCCTTCGTATGGCCGAAGCGCTCAATGTACACGGGAAGCTGATTCTCTTCGATGGCGCGGCCGATGGTTTTGCCGACCATGGCCGCGGCAATCGGCGAGCGTGCCATGCCCACGAGCTTCACGAACGGCGCGCCCAAGGCGAGGCCTTTGAAAATTTGATCCTCGAACGTGAATCCACCGGCAACCGCCAGGGCCGGCAAATACATTTTTTTCTGCGCCAACCGTTTGGCATAGTGATACAGCAGCGCATGCAATTCCACCGGCGGCACGCCCCATTCGTTCATCATCCGCCACGGACTCATACCGGTACCGCCACCTGCCCCGTCAACCGTGAGCAGATCCAATTTGTATTTGGAGGCAAACACGACGGCGCGTGCCAAATCCGCAGGACGATACGCGCCGGTCTTGAGGAAAATATACTTGGCGCCGGCTCGACGCAGTTCTTCCACTCGTTTGGCAAACGACTCTTCGGTAACCATGCCGACGCGCGAGTGCCGCTCGAATTCTTTGAATGCTCCACGCTCGAAGGCTTTGATGACATGAGGATCGGTGGGATTCGGCAGCACGATGTAGCCGCGCTCGTACAGCATTTGTGCTTTTCTCAAATCTCGGATCTTGACCTCGCCACCGATATTTTTTGCACCCTGTCCCCACTTCAGCTCAACACACATGACGCCGAGCTTGTCGATCGCATACTCGTGCACGCCGAGACGAGTGTCCTCGATGTTTGACTGTACAATGATGGCGCCATAACCGTCACGTTGATAATCCGTGTAAAGTCGCACGCGGCGCTTCAAATCCACCGTATCGACTACGCGTCCATTCTTGATGACCGCATTGGGATCCATGCCCACGACATTCTCTCCAATGGTCAAGCCGGTGCCAGCAAGTGCCGAGCCGATGGCCAGGCCTTCCCAGTTGTTCTTGGCAATATCCGTCGAGCCGATGCCGGGGATGATCCACGGATAACGAAACTTCAGGCCGTGGTCATGACCGAAAGCGACTTCAAGATTGACGGCTGGAAAGATCGCCTTGTCGCTGTCCGCTTCGACGCCAAACGCACCCACAACGGTACCCATGATGTTGAAATGCGAGTAATCGATCGGATAGTTCTTCTCGGCGGCCGTCGTGATCACGCCAAACGGCTGCGGGTATATCACCTCGTGCCCGCGATAGGCGGATTTGCCGATCTCGCACATGCCGATGCAGCCGTCCACACAGGTGACACACATGCCGGAGGCCGGCACGATCGAGCCTTCGGTTCGATTTTTTGTCAACGTTGCCGCGGAGGCATTTATTCTGGAGAGAGACATGGGAATCTCCTTAAAATTAAAATCTGACTATTCAAACACGGATGTTTTTGCAAAAGTATCAGAAGCAATCGGCAGTGGCAGTAGCACGCAGATATTATCCCATGCCATTAAATTAAGCCCATAAGTGTCCCGAAAGCTGCGCCTGTAGGGGACAAACGATAATAGCCCAACAATTTTTTGTTGGGAAAGCATTATCCGTAAATGCCTCGCGAGTCCCGTAAGAGACGGTTGAAAAAGAACGATCGCAATGATGTAGACAAGCCGTTCTCATTCTTCCCTTTCGGGACTTCACAAATAGGTTTCGACTTAACTTAATGACATGGAGACAATATTTATCTATGACTGCTATTGCTACTACTGCTGCGACTGCTACTTTATCTCACAAGCCACGCACGGTTCCATGTAACACATCATATCATCAAATTGCTTTTTCAGAAGACACGGTGGGCTGAGATTGGCGCAGGCTCCACAAATGGCCTTTTCCGGCTCGGTGTAGGTACAGCGGAGTTGGCAAGCCGGACAAATATACATGCAGCCGCCGCACAACCGGCAACGCTCGGATTTGATGTCGAACGGGGTGCCGATGCTGCGATGCTCGCCGCGACCACGGAAGCCGATGGCATTGGCCATCATCTGCGCGGCGCACATGCGCACACACAAGCCGCAGAGAATGCAGTCTTCATATTCCTGCCGAAAGCGCTGTTGACGCACTTCATGGGCTGCGGCGAGGTCCTGAATCGTTTTCGACTGTGGGCACGAGGCCAGCAGCAACTCGAGAATCATTTTGCGCGCACGCACGACTCTTGCTGACGCCGTTCGTACTTTCAACCCTTCTTCAGCGGGATAGGTGCATGAAGAAACCAATTTCGCTTTCGGGCCTTCGCCGATTTCCACCACGCATAGCCGGCAGGCGCCGTATGGCGAAAGACCTTCCAGGTGGCACAGCGTCGGAATCGGGAAGCCGATGAATTTTGCCGCTTCGAGCAGAGTTGTGCCTTCTTCGACCCTAACAGGCAAACCATTGATGACAAGAGTGATCATTGCAATATATCCAGCGTGGGATAACCGTTATCAATTTCAAAGACAAAAAAATTTTAAATCATTTTGTCAAAAATTATTTTGTCTTTTGAAATCTATGCTCAAAAAGAAAAAAATTAGCGTGTAAAGCGTTTTCAATTGATGGATGAACCCAATGGATGGTTTTAAACAGTCGGGTTCATCTATCAGTTGGGGAGTATAAAACTCTCAGAGTTTTTTCTAACTTTGACTGTATAAGTAAACCTAAGTAAACTGCGCTCTCGTCTCAACCGCATCGAACTTGCAGACGGTTTTGCAATTTCCGCATTTGATGCATTTGCTGGTGTCGATCACGTGACGTTCCTGTTTTTTCCCGAGGATGGCATGCGCCGGGCAACCGCGGAAGCAGATTTGACAGCCGGTACAGTTTTCGGTAATAAAATAGGTGATCAGCTCGCGGCATACACCGGCGGGGCAGTGCTTGTGCTGAATGTGGTCCAGATATTCCTCGCGGAAATAACGCAGCGTGGACAGCACCGGGTTCGATGCCGTCTGCCCCAAACCGCACATGGTGGTGTCTTTCACGACCAGCGCAAGCTCTTCGAGCAGTTGCAGCTGCGCCAGCGTGCCTTTCCCTTTCGAAATATCATCGAGAATCTCATGCATGCGCTGCGTGCCTTTGCGGCAGGTGAAACACTTGCCGCACGACTCATCCTTCAAGAAGTTCATAAAATACTTCGCGACATCGACCATGCAGGTGTGATCATCCATCACGATCATGCCGCCGGAACCCATGATCGAGCCGGCTTGCGATAAGCTGTCGTAATCAATGGGCAGATCAAAGCGTTCGGTGGGAATGCAGCCGCCGGAAGGTCCGCCGGTCTGTACCGCCTTGATTTTCGCGTTGTTGATCGGCCCCCCGCCAATATCATTGACGATCTCCCCGATGGTCATACCCATCGGCACTTCGACCAGGCCGGTGTATTTGACTTTGCCGACGAGGCTGAAAATTTTGGTGCCGGAATTGTTTGGCGTTCCAACCTTGGCGAATTCCGCACCGCCGCGCTCGATGATGATGGGAATGTTGGCCCAGGTTTCAACATTATTGATCGCTGTCGGCTTGCCCTCGATCCCTCGCTGCACCGGATACGGTGGCCGCTGGCGCGGCTCGCCGATTTTACCTTCAACCGAGCGCATCAGCGCGGTTTCTTCACCGCAGACGAAAGCGCCGGCGCCGCGCACGAGATGAATATCAAATGAAAAGCCCGTTCCCAGAATATTTTCGCCGAGCAGGCCCAACTCGTGCGCCTGCCGTAATGCAATGATCAAATGTTTAATGGCGAGTGGATATTCAGTGCGGACGTAAATCACACCTTCGGTCGCGCCCGTGGCGTAGGCACCGATAAGCATGCCCTCGATGATGCTGTGTGGATTGCCTTCGAGCACGCTGCGGTCCATGTACGCACCGGGATCGCCCTCATCCGCGTTACACACGAGAAATTTGCCATTACCACTTCGTTGCCTGGCCAGCAATTCCCACTTCAAGCCGGTGGGAAATCCGGCGCCACCACGCCCACGCAATCCCGAGGCCTTCACCTCATTGATCACCCATTCGGGATTACCCGTTTGAACCGTTTTGCACATGGCCGCGTAGCCGCCATTTTCAATGTAATTGTAAATGCGGATGGGATCGATTTTCTCGTTGCGCGCGAGAATGGTCCGAACTTGCTTCCGAAAGAACGGCAAATCGTCCTGACATTTGATGCGGTCTCCGGTTTTTTCATCTTTGAACAGCAAATCTTCCAGCACCTCACCGCGAGCGACGGCATTGACAATTCGTGCCATGTCGCGGGGAACAACATTGGGATAAAAGATTCGCTGCGGCTCGACGAGCACCGAGGGCTCCATCTCGCAGAATCCATGGCAGCCGGTGATGCGCAAGTGGACTTTATCCGTCAGCTCTTTGAGGAGCAGCTCACGTTTGGTGAGGCGAATGAGATCATTGGCGCCGCTCGCTTGTCCGCATGTGCCCGCCGAAATGATGATGGTCGGCACGCTGGAGTCTTGTTCGGCGATCAGCCGTTTTTGGAGTGCGTTGAACTCCTCCAGTGATTTTAATTTGTGCATGCTTGAACGCGGATTGGTCAAACAGTCTCAGACAATATATGAAGGTCCAATATCATCAATGAATGTTGAAATTTGCGTGATCAAAGGAATTAAACCTCGCGACCGTCACAAATTCACGCCATTCAAATCCAGCATGTGTGATTTGCAGCCGCGGCGTGAGCAAATCTGCACGATGCCGCCGCCGCGAACAATCATCGGCACCATCGGCGCCTCGCACTCGGTGCAATTCGAGGCGCCAACCAGCTCGGCATGGCAATGAGGACAGAAGATATTGACTACCGCATCCATTGGGATTTCATGTTCGGATTCGATGGTGTAACTACCGTACAGACTGGACAACCTCAACCACCCGTGTTGATGCCCGAATGATATCGTCACATGGATCACAGGGTAACCGTCGAGCAGGTGCTTTGCATTCATCAAACTGTGATTGCAACGCGGGCAGCTCACTTCAACAGGAAAAATTGTTTGTTCGCCTTTCATCCCGACTTTATCCAGTCCGGCCCGTGCCTTTCTTACAAGCTGCTTGACTTTGGCGGTATCGACATTCGAGAAATAATGGCCATCAATGACAACAATCGGGCCCAACGCGCAGGCACCCAAACAGTTGACGGTCTCCAAGGAAAACTCCTTGTCTGTCGTCGTTCCGCCAACCCGGGTGTCCAATTGCCGCTCAAATTCCTCAGCGATGATCGGTCCGCCGCGCACATGGCAGGCAGTGCCGAGGCAAACGGAAACCATGTGTTTACCCCGGGGTTTCAAGCGGAAGGAGCGATAAAAAGTCGCAATCCCATAAATGTCGACCATCGTGTGACCGGTTTCGCTGGCGACAATCTTTAGCGCCTCCGCGGGAAGATAGCCATATTTCGACTGGATGTCTTGAAGGATCGCGATCAGCGCACCGCGCTCCCCGCGATGTTTTCCGACGACGTTCAGGATGGTTTCTGTATTCATCTTGTCTTTTCCACGCAAACATCATGCACGGATGATTCATTCATACATCTCGCAATGCCAAACACCCCCTTCGGGTTTGGGATAGATGCAATTTTCACGAACTTTGCAATTACTGCACAGACCCAAGTAGGTACCCGCAGCCTTTGCTGCGCTGACGACTTCAATTGCCGGCAAAGAAGTTTTGACAGTCGATTTCTCCGAAATGACGGTGTATCCACGGAACTCATCGCATTGCAAGATTGGCCCCGTGGACTGTTCTCTAAAAATACAGCCTGGAGCAGATTGGCATATTTTGCAGATGCCAGGATATTTCTCTTTCGATGAAACCACAGAAGGCTCTGAGGTTTTTGTCGGCGGTTTTTGTCGTGCCGATATTGCCTCACTGCTCCTGCTCATCGGTTGGGTGGTATGCATAATGACCTCCATTTTTCGGTCATACCACTGGGAGAACAACGCGATTCCCGTGCCACGGGTACCTCGAGCAGCTGTCAATCGATAAAGAGAGGATCCGACCGCGATAAGTCACAAAAAATCAGAGAGAAAAATTCACCAAATTAAAAGCTGATGACAAGCTCTTTGGGGGAAATTGAGCAAAAATGTTGGGGAGGTTTGAACCAGCGGGGCGGAATTCCCCAGAACGTGAGTACTGAGCATTACCCTGGAAAAACTATAAAACTAAAAAAATTTTAGGACACAGCTTTTGGCAGATCATTGCAAATATATGTCAGCACAAATCTGTGACACAAGTGTCCGAAGATTTGATTGCGGCAGTATTGCACGTTACAGAAGCGATTCAGAGTGATTTCTGAAAAATGCGGTAGCGTTTATAAACCTGCCCGCCGGCACGCTCCATTTCGGCGCGGATGCTCGTATTGGTTTCCAACTCGTGATGGCTGTCCATGTATTCGAATCCGGCTTGCATGGCCGACTTCAGCATGGCGCGCCCCATCAATACATCCAAGCCGCGCCCGCGGTATTCCTGTTTAATGCCACCGAGCAGCAAATCCAGTTGCTTGGTCTTTTTTGTGGCACGGATGATCTGAAATATGCCAAAAGGAAAAAGGCGACCCTTCGCTTTGCGGATCCCATCAATCATATTCGGGATGCCAATAATAAATGCAATGACCTGGTGATCTCTTTTTACGACTTTTACAAATCGCGGATCCAATACTGGCAAATACTGGCTGGCGAGGTTTTCCATCTCCTTTTCATCGAGTGGGGCGAAGCCGTAAATGTGCTCAAAGGTTTCGTTCAAGAGGCCGAGCACCGGACGAATGTACGCTTTCAGCTCTTTCCGCCTGCTGAACTCGACCAGGGTAAATTCCTGCTGCTTCGATATTCTTCTGTAGATTTTTTCATAGAACTCCGGAATGCGGTCAGGCACTTTTATTTTGTACACCACATAATCCACTTCCTTGGTATAATCCTCGGCTTCAAGCAGGTGAATGAAGGACGGGGTGTTGTAGTAGGTGGCGATCGTTGGGCCATGCTCAAAGCCCTCGATCATGAAACCTTCCGGATCTTGATCGGTGAAACCCATCGGTCCGACAATCTTGTTCATCCCCTTGTCCCGCGCCCAGGCTTCTACATAATTGAGCAGGGCGTGGATGATTTCTTGATCTTCCAGGCATTCCAGGTAGCCAAATCGCGCAGTTTTTTGGTTCGTGATTTCATTGTGTCGCCTGTTGATGATGCCCATAATGCGCCCGACAGGCTCGTGATCGCGTCGTGCCAATGCGAGCGTCGCATCACAATATGAAAATGCCCGATTTTTCTGCGGATTGAAAAAACGCCACTCCTCCTGATAAATCGGTGGTGCCCACAGTGCATGGTTACGATGAATCGCCGCCGGCAAATAAATGAATGCCTTCAACTCTTTGCGGTCGACGATTTGCCCTACCTGTACAGGCATGATGACCTCCCTCGACGCAAATTGTAATCAAAAGCGCATGCCGCTGCAGCTTTGAGCGGGCATCTAACTTATCGAGTAATGCCTCAATTTTTCACGCAAGGTTTTGCGATCGATTCCGAGAATCTCCGCAGCCCGCGTCTTGTTGCCATTCACACTGGCGAGAACGTTGCGGATATGTTCGGCTTCCATTTCAGCCAGGGTTCGTTGGAGACCCGTTCCCCGTTGCGCTGAGAAACGCATGAGTGCCGGCAGGTCGGGAACATCAATGACATCGCTTTCCGTCATCACCACCAGACGTTGAATCACATTTTGCAGCTCTCGCACGTTTCCCGGCCAATCGTAATTTTTGAAGATCTGGAGAACCTGATCCGAAAAGCGCGGCACCGGCTTGCCTGCCTCCTCGGCATAGACTTTGACGAAGTGCTGCGTCAACAGCAGAATGTCATGGTTGCGTTCGCGCAGAGGCGGCAAATCGATCGTAATGACGTTGAGACGATAGAACAAATCGTCACGGAAGGCGTTTTTCTTCACCAACGCAAGCAAATCCTTGTTGGTGGCGGCAATGATTCGCACATCCACTTTTCGGGCGCGCGTCGAACCAACCATGCAAACCTCCTTGTCCTGCAGAACGCGGAGCAGTTTGACCTGCATTGCGAGCGAAGTTTCGCTGATTTCATCCAGAAAAATTGTGCCCCCATCGGCGGTTTGAAAGAAACCAGCGCGCGTTTCCACTGCACCGGTGAAAGCGCCCTTGACGTGCCCGAAAAGTTCGCTTTCCAGCAGTTGTTCCGGAATGCCGCCGCAGTTGATGGGCACAAACGGCGCTGCGGCACGCGGGCTGCTGTAATGAATCGAGCGCGCGACCAGCTCCTTGCCCGTGCCGCTCTCTCCGGTAATGAGAATGGTGGCGGAAGTGGATGCAGCCTTGGTAATGGCGCGCAAGACCCGGCGCATGCTTTCCGATTCACCAAGCAAGCCGTGCGGCGTTGCCGGCGGCTGATATGATTGCACTTGCGTGGCACGACGGATGAGCAGCTTGTCGAGCGTTCGCCGTACCGCCGCAAACAACTCTTCGTCTGTAAACGGTTTTGTCAAATACTCTTCGGCGCCGCTTTTGACCGCCGTGACCGCCCCCTCAATCGAAGGGTAACCGGTCATCATGATCACTTCGGTATCTTTGAAATTTTCACGAACATGACGGATCAGGTCCATGCCGCTGATCTCGGGCATTTTCAGGTCGGTGATGACCAGGTCAACGTCGGCCGTATCAAGTATATTGATGGCCTCAACGACACTCGTGGCCGTAAAGACCTGGTATCGCTGCGCCGTCAAATTTCTTTGCAGCACTTCCAACGTATCCCTGGCGTCATCAACCACCAGAATACACTCTCTTTTTGCCGGAGACATCATTTTGCGCCACTTGATAAAGTTACCGGTAGTCGAATTTCGAATCGCGAGCCTCGACCGACTTCGCTCTCAACTGTGATCGTACCGCCATGTGCAGTCACAATGCCGTGAACAACGGACAAGCCCAAACCCGTTCCTTGCCCCACTTCCTTGGTTGTGAAAAAAGGCACAAAGATTTGCTTCCTGATTTCTTCGCTCATGCCGATGCCCGTGTCTGCCACAAATAATATGACATGCACTTCGTCAAAACATGTGCCGACGGTGAGCGTGCCGCCTTGAGGCATCGCCTGAATGGCATTGACCACCAAATTGACCAGAACCTGGGTCAACTGTGAAGGATCGGCAGTGATCACCGGAAGATCCGGCGCCAGCGCGCGCACGAGCGTGATTCCCTCCTTCGCGAAACGCGATTCAAAAAAAGAAAGAGCTTCGATGACCAACTGATTCAAATTGACACGGCTCCTCTGCTGCGGCATTTGGCGGGCAAAAAGCATGAGCTTGCGGATGATCTCCCGCGCATAGAGGGAAGCATGCACGATTTTTTCGATGTCCTGTTCGGCCTGCTTGGGCAGATCGGGACACTTTTTTGCCAATTGCGCGAACCCCAAAATACTTCCCAGCGGCTCGTTTAGCTCATGCGCCACGCCGGCAGAAAGCTGCCCGATGGTTGCCAGCCGATCGGCATGTCTGAGCTGTTCTTGCAACCGGACTTTATCATCCTCGGCTTTCTTTCGTTCTATCAGGAGTGCCAACTCCCTCGCCACCGCCTCGATCAAATTGCGCTCCTCCTTGAGAAATGGCCCTTCGTCCTGCTCCGGTTTGTGTTCCACATAAACCACAGCCACTTCGCCGCGCCGCTCGCCATTCACAATGATGTCCGCAGTTTGTTTGTGCCAAACCTCTTCAAATCCTGTTGTGTAGTATGCGCGACCATCGACGATGATCCTGGCACAGGCGATCTCGGGATATAACCACGCCGGCGGAAGCAGCTCCACAATGCTTTGCAGCATTTCCTCCATTTCCACTCCGGGTCGCTCGACCACCTGCGCGATTTCATAAAGGCAGGTCAGCTCCTTGACGCGCTCGCGCAAATTCACTTGTGCACGCCGGTGCGCCAGAGCCACGCTGAGAATTTGAGCGATGCCTTCATAAAATTCAATTTCCCTTTTGGAAAAGAAGTTTTGGTGCGCGCTCCGCAATTCCAGCAATCCGATTCTTTCGTTTTTTCCGTCATTGGTTATGAGCGGAATCAGGGCAAGCGATCGATGATGACTGTCGTTGTCTGTGTGCAGGGCGCTTGCCGCGTCGCCAGTCCAAAAACTGCCTTTGGAAGTGAAAAAAGGTGAGGCCGGATCAAATTGACCTGCAGCAACCTCTCGGCGCAAACGTTGCATCCCGGAATCATTTGCCGAGGCCGGAATGATTTCAGCGTTGGCACACGGTGCGATTTCGATGCTGAAAGTTGACTCTGGGCGTGTGCACTTGCCAAGAAAATACTTGCTGTTTTCCTTCAAATGCAACAACACCGCATCAGCACCGGAGAAATCCAGAAGCAGCTTTAAAACTTCCCGCAGGAAGTCGGTGCGCAAAAAGCCGTGATTCGCGCAATACAAAATCCGGCACGACAAATCACGAAACCTGTGAACCGGATCAGGACTGGAAAAATTTGTGCTGGCAGGGTTCATATGAAGAGTAACTCTTGAAAAACCATCGCAACCGCAAATAGTTTGAGAGGCGGATTTTCCGAGATCAACGCATATTAAAAAACAGCGTTGGGCTGCGCTCATCAGTGTTCAAAAAATTTCGGCCGCGGCGTGAAAGCCGCGGTACGAAGAGCTTGAACAAACGACATTCGCGAGGTCTCGGCTTTGGCAGTTTTCATCAAAAAGTATCTTTCCGGCGCTTAAAAGTCAAGGAGAAAAAAAACAAAGGCAGTGATGCCTCACTTACCGGTGGAGTACAATCCATGTCATACTGGAAGTATCTTGTTGCTATGAAGCACAGTGCTGGTTTGAAAAAAGATTCCTGCGGACGCAGTCTTCCAGAATGACAGTTAGCCCCCACCCGAGACTGAGGGATTATCAAAGGCACCAATTGAAAAAATTCCTTTGGCAATTTCATCCCGGTTGTGTATTTTCAGGATTGAATTCGGAATCTCTGTGAACATCATTTGGGTGTCATGATGAGCTTTATTCGCCGCTTTCAGACTGTTCTACAAAAGCATTTCGCCCTGGCATGGCTGATCCTCTCGAGCATCACCCTGTTCGGCCTGCTGCGTTTTCTTGCCCGTTCTCCTCAGCTTGTAGAATTGTGGTACAGCCGTGGTCTTTACAAATGGCTGACGCGAGTCCTTTCCTCGTTGTCCGCAACCCTGCCATTTTCACTTTCCGAAATTTCGCTTTACCTGGCGATCCTGGCGGCATTGTTTTGGATTGTGCGCGGAATCTGGCGGCGACGCTTTTTACGCAGCGCGCTCGAATTGCTTGCCGGTGTTACGGTACTCGTTTTGTGGTTTTATTTTGCTTGGGGCTTCAACTACTTCCGGCCCAAAATCGAGCAGCAACTTCAGCTTGCCAAAGTCGAGCCGGATAGCTTGACGTTGCGAGAAAATCTTCTTTGGTGCATCGAAAGTGCCAACGAAACGTGGCAGCCTTTGTCGATGTGGAATCTGCGGGAGCTCAACGACGAGATCGAACGCAGCTATTCCAAAGTTTATCAGGAAATGAGCTTGCCCCCCATTTCCGGCCGGTGGCCGCCGAAGTTTCCGGTAATACCGGCAACATTGGATTACACGTTGACTTCCGGCATCTTCGGGCCTTTTTTTCATGAAGTGCATCTCAATTCACATCTGCTGCCGATGGAAATGCCGATTATTCTGGCGCATGAAAAAGCGCACGGTAGAGGCTTTGCGAGGGAATCCGAGGCCAGTTTTCTGGCGGTGCTGGTTTGCCTGCGCAGTCCGAACCGGGCGTTGCATTATTCCGCATATTTTTCACTGATCGGTCCTTTCATGGCGCGTTACCACCGTTTTGCCAATACGGATTCATTGACACGACTCATCCGTCCGGAGGTTATTGCCGATTTCGATTCGGTGCAAAGCCGGATCGAAAAATATATGGGTCGGGTTGCCGGGCTTTCACAAAAGGGCTATGACCTTTACCTGCGCGCGAACAAAGTGGAAGGTGGGGTGGAGAATTACACGGATGTGGTGGATTTGGTGATAAGATGGCGTGGAAGTCATAAAGCATTTTAAAGAGTTCGTACTTCCTGAATGGTTATTAAAATTTCTTTTTGCTGAAAAACCTCTTTGAGTATTTCCTTGTAATCTCTGAAAAATTTTTCAATTTTTTCATCATCAGAAGTGATAATCTCCAGCTTGATGACCATATCCCGATATTCAACTCCTTGATGAATCCATATCCCCTCAAAAGGTGCAGCCACGGGGCTCATAGTGAGACCACCAAATATCGCCGAAAGCTCAACTTTAACTTGACGAAATTTTTCCGGCTCAATGTCTGTCCCATCATTGTACTTGATGGGCAGATAAACCTCATATTTCCTCATTGCCATAGGCCTTTGGCTCAGTAAGCTTCACATCCCCTGGCTTGAGCCGTTTATAACGAATCTTATGTTTATCAAGCAGTTTGAGCTGATCCTTGTTGATAATGTAAACGTTGTCCGGCAAGCATTTTACAGTGCCATTGGTCATCAGCACATAGAGTCCTTTGGCATCCTGTTTTTCTGGTATCTGAATGTAGATCATGGCTGATTCTTTTTGAGAAAATGTTCATCCTAAAAATTAGAAAATTCCTGGCAAAAGTCAAGCTTTTTCATAATCAGCCTGTTATCGCGCGATCGCTTCCATCACCATCTCCAAATCTGCCGGAACCTCCACCAGGCCGTTGCGGTGTCGCGGTTTCACTTCCGCCAACTGCCCGAGATGGTAACGCACTTTGAACTCTGGAAACTTCAGACCGTTCGCCGTCGAGATCACCACCACGCGATGATTCCTTTTGATCTCACCACGCTCGATGAGTTTGATGAGCGCCGCCAGCGCGACGCCGGTGTGCGGACAGTTGAAGAGTCCAGCTTTGTCGCCGAGTGCCGCGGCGTTGACAAGTTCGTCCTCGCTCGCCTGTTCGACGATGCCATCAAACTCTTTCAGCATTGCGATGGCTCTTTTTACACTCACGGGATTACCGATTTGAATGGCGCTCGCGACTGTCGGCGCGGCCTTCCTGGGATGGAATTCGCGAAAGCCGGTTTTGTAGCTTTCATACAATGGATTGGCTTTTTCGGCCTGTGCGCAGACGAGTCGCGGCAGGCAATCAATCAAGCCGAGATCACGCATCATGAGAAAGCCTCGGCCAATGGCGGAGATGTTGCCGAGATTGCCGCCGGGCACGATCACCCAGTCCGGTGCTTCCCAACCGAGTTGTTGCGTGATCTCGATCGAGATGGTTTTCTGTCCTTCGAGACGCAGCGAGTTCATCGAGTTGGCAAGATAGATATCCGGTCGCCTGGCCAACTCTTTCACAATCGCCATGCAACCATCGAAATCCGTATCAAGCGCCAGCGTCAATGCGCCGTTGGCGATGGGCTGGATGAGCTGTGCGGGACTGATCTTCTCTTTAGGTAATAAAACCACCGCGGGAATGCCGGCGGCCGCACAATACGCCGCCAGCGAGGCCGAGGTGTCGCCAGTGGAAGCACAAACCACGGCACGAATCTTTTTGCCGTTGGCAAGGATCTGCCTGACTTGCGAAACAAGCACGGTCATGCCCAAATCTTTGAACGAGCCGGTGTGGCTGTTGCCGCATTGCTTCACCCAAAGATTGTCCAGGCCGATCCATTTGCCAAAACGTTCGGCGCGAAACAGATGCGTGCCGCCTTCACCGAGCGAGACGATATTCTCGTCGGCAACGTGGGGATTAACCCATTCTTTTTTGCCCCAAACGCCGAAGTTGTACGGCCATTGCATGCCCCGATAACGCTGATCGAATAGCATCTTCCATTCCGCGGCAGATTTTTGCCGCAGTGCATCGAGATCGTGTCGCACTTCGAGCAGATCACCACAATGCGGACAGTTGTAGATGATGGTATCGAGGCGGTATTCACCGAGGCAATGGTTGAGACAATGATAATGAGCGGAAAACATAAAATCGCCATGAAGTAAAATTCATCATGCAATCTTTAATGATCTTGGAGCGTATTTGAAAAGTCCCGATGACCACGCCCAGAGGCTACGCCCGTAAGCTACGGGCGTGGCCTCTGGGACTGAACAAAAGTCGACTTCTCGAACACTTTTTAGAGAAAGATAATTAGCTCCTGCTTCAATGTCAACCCTGTAATGCCTCGCTTACTGGGGGAATGGATAATTCCCACGCCTGTCATTGTGTAAAGACTGCGTCCGAAGGCTACGCCCGTAGGGAATCTTCTTAAGTACAAGAACATTGCTCATGTTAATGAAGATGCTTACGAGCCCCGGCCTGCGGCTGGCTACGCCCGTAGGCTACGCCCGTAGGCTACGCCCGTAGGGGGGGCAGGCATGACGGGGCAGGCTATATGATCCACCAATCACCGAGGGAATTACTCAAACCTTCATTGCGTACTTGGAAATTTTTCTTCGGTTTCGTATATTGTTTTCATTTGTTACGCCTTCAATTCAACTCTTACTTGTCATGGAATCAACTATGAAAGCGTTCGAGGTCTTTCTCCGGTTAATATCGCTCTGGTTGTTGGCGAGCACAGGAGCCACCTACTCAAGACCGCAGATTGTTTCAACAGATTCATCAACGACACTCATTTCAACCGCTGTCTGTTTTTTTCAACAACCCGCGATTCCCGGGGAAAATACGCGTCGGCATCCTCAGCTCAGCCTGAAATCTCAACGTCATCCCTTTTCCATTCAATATAAGTTTTGCGAGCCCGATCCCGTTCCCATCAATCTGCTGTATTTCGGAACGCACGGTCTTCCTGCGACGCAACCGTCGTTGAAACAAATTGCTTGCTTTACTCCTTTGGATGCATCAATTTTACCATGGAGTTCTTTGATATTGCCATCGAGCAGTTCCTCGGCTCAACGCCAATCCTCTTCGTTACTCAAATGGCTGGGGCTGGGTGCCTTTTGGTGGGCGGCTTTTTTCGATCATTATCAGGATGCGATTCAGGATGCGCCCAATCACCAGAGTTATATTTTCAATGCAAATTACCGGCATTGGCATTTTATCAAAAATCTCGCACATCTCGGCTACCTGACTTCAGGCTTTGCCGCGGGCATGGAGTTTGGCCAGAGAAAAGTAACAATAAAACGCTATGCAGTCAGGATGATCGGCTCGGTGATGATTTACTGGTTTATTCAGAATATTGTTTATGACAAATCGCTGCACAATGTCTGGTTCGATTACAAGAGACAATACAGAAATGATGGCATCGTTATTTTTGACCTGCATGGCCGCGATCATCGCATTGAATTATCGAAATGGGCGCGACCGATCCTGGATGTGGTTCGTGTCGCTGGCGGGTTGTATTTGGTGATCAAGAATTGAAAAGAAGTCAAAGCCGGTCTCGCATTTGACAAAACCTTGTTCTTGCTTTTGTCTCTTGCGCGACCTATATTTTCTGTGCGCCGGCAAAATTTTGTTCTTTCTCAAATTGCATTTGAGTGAGCCGCGGCAACGCCATCTCAAGAATTTCAGCGAGGTCGATTTGGCCTGCACTGGCACAAGGACGATTGCCAAGCTCAATCGTTTGATCCCGAATGCAACGGCTCAATCCCCGTTCACGGATTTTTTCACCTGCAGCTCATGGGAGGTTCAAGACCTCCGGCGCTGTTGTTTGCATCCGCTCACGCGCCGGGTGTTGGAAGAGAACCAAAACGCGCCAATCCTGAGTGTCTCACCATTAGTATTGACGATTCTAAAAGCGCCAAGCCCAAAACCAGTCTCTATACTCGTTTAGGGTGAAAATTTTACTGCGATGTCTTTCAGGAGGAATCTTTTTACGCATGAAGTAAAGCCTGAATTTCTAACGTTTTACTTGATGCTAAAAAAGATTCTTCCAGAATGACAGACGAGTTTGGTAGCATACAAGAATTACCCTAAACCAGTATACTTCGAGGTGAGCGGTTGGCATTTCGATACACATGAAGGGCGTGAGTTTGAATACGGGGTGGCCTTTATCACCGTCCACATGACCTGTGGCAAGCGTTTTGTTCCGGACTGTATCTGCGCAAGAATACTCTTCGCAAACTCAAACACGTGCCTGCCAATGCAGATGCCGGTTTATGTGTTGTTCGATGGCTGACATACGAGCACGGTGAACTTTTCTGAGTCATCCACTGTCATTGAGTGGACACCTGTTGTGGCTTCTTGCCGGGAAGTCAAGACGAAGTCCGTTTCATTATTCCAAACGGAACCTGCGGGCGCAGGCAGACAAAAAAACTGTTTGCGAACATTATTTTAAAAAGCACGAGAAAATTTACCAAATTACAGTATTATGAGATCCCAATCTCCGCCAATGTTTAGATCTCTGCTGGTGGTGACTGGCATTCTTGTCTCCCCCTTTATGTTCTCCAGCCACTCACCAATTTCCCACAAGACGTTCATTGTTCGCCGTGGCGATACGGTGAGTTATCTTGCCGTGCGCTATTACGGTTTTTTCAATGATTCGCTGTTCACGGTTTTGAAACAGGCCAATTCTCACCTCGCCAACCTCAACCTGATTCATCCCGGCGACTCGTTGATTTTTCCCCTGCGCTCGGCGCCGGAGCCGAGTTCGGAGCAGCTTCGCACCGCAGCGCTGCAGGCAGTTGTCACTTTTTACGATGGACCGGTGCAATATCGTCGTGGCAACCAGGGTGATTTTATTCCAGTGCAACCGAATTTGTTTTTGGGTCCCGGCGATGAAATCCAAACCGGCGCAAAGGCACGGGCTGAATTGGTGTTGGATAATCGCAGCGTCATGCGTCTTGCCGCCAATTCACATTTGAAAATTACCAAACTCTTGCGCGCCCAAACACTCCATGCCCATGCACCACCGGCACAAGCCCAGTTCGATCTTTCTTTGGGTTCGTTGTGGACACGCGTCACCAAAATTTTCAGCCGCCAGCCCAAAGTCGAGGTCAAATTCCCGACCGCGATTGCCGGTGTGCAAGGCACGGCTTATCGCGCCACCGTTGCCGCCGACAGTACAACCAATGTGCGGGTTTATGAAGGCACGGTGGAAGTGCGCGGCGGCAGCAGTCTCATTCGTCCGCAACAAGTCGGTCCGCCGCAACAAGTGCCACCGCCGCAACAGGTTCCCGGGCCGCAACGGGTCCCTTTGGAAACCTGGGTCAAGTTGGTGCGCGCGCAGCAACAAGTAGTGATTGGCCGGGATGGCCGTTCCTCCGAGCCGAGTCGTTTTGTCGATCACGGCGCGGACCTCGATTGGGTGCGATGGAACCAACAACGCGATCGCGATCTCGATGCCGAACGTTAACGTGAATCCCGCGCCGTCAGAATCTCTTTCGTCGCGTCCCGCAAAAATTTCGCGCGGCCACTCCCATTTGGTGCGAAACCGGTTGCCGTTGATTGCCGGGAGCGCGGTCCTCCTGCTGGTGGCGATGATTCATCTTCACCTCGTTCCTCTTGCCGAAAATTTCGAGCGCCTGGAGCGAAGCAATCTCGATCTTTTCTTTCGACTGCGCGGACCGATCGCGCCGGACAAACGCATTCATCTCGTCACGATTGATGATCGCAGCCTGCAAGAAGTCGGAGGCTGGCCATGGCCGCGCCAGAAGCTGGCGCAACTGCTCGAGCGCATTGTAGCCGGCAATCCCAAGTTGGTGGTTTGTGATCTCATGCTGCCGGATAAACCGGAAGATGCTGCCGGTACCCAGGCGCTGGCGGACGTTGCCGCCGCTTCCGGGAAAGTGCTGTTCCCCTATTATTTTTCAGATTTGGGCAGGCGTGTGGAAACAGTTGTGCTCCCAGAAAATCTGGCGGCGAGCGCTTACCTGCTGTTTGACTTTCCCGGAAAATTTTCCAGTTATCCGCCAGTCACAGCCGGAGCCATCCACTATTCGGCTGCCGCATTGCTGGCGGCGAGTCGACCCGGTGGTCACATCAATCTTTTTCCGGAAGAACACTTTGGCGATGCGACGATCCGTTGGGAGGCGCAGATTGTGCGTTATGGGGAGTCATACTTCCCGTCGTTGCCCGTGCAAGCGGTGATGAATTACTTGCAACTGACGCGGGCGCAGGTGCAGGTTAAAGTCGGTGCCGGCATTCAAATCGGCGAAATCCTTGTGCCCACGGATCGACGTGGTTGGAGTTTGATTAATTACTATGGTGCCACCGGTGCTTTTCCGCAAACTTCTGCTGCCACCGTTTTACTACAGGAGACTCCAAAACTTGCCGGTAAATTAGTTTGCATTGGTGTGACTGCGGCCGGAACGCAAGATTTTTTGCAAACGCCATTTGCCACTCGTCTGCCCGGTGTTGAAAAGCTCGCGACTTCGATCTCGAACATTTTGCAGCAGGAGTTGTTGATCCGTCATGCCGCTGTCGAGATTGTCGAGCTTTTGGCGCTGTTGGTCTTCGGGTTGGTGGCGGCGTTTGCAGCGTTGCGTTTACCACGATTGTATGTGGGCGTCGCGTTATTGGCACTGGTGCTGCTGGCGTGGGTGAGCGCGTTCGGATTTTTCACACTCGGCCACATTTGGTTCAAAAGCATGGGGATGATTCTCGCGGTGATAACCACCGGCGGGATAACCGCGCTGCTCCGAAAACAACTGGGGCTGCATCGTCACCGTGTCTTTGCACTCGGCGCCGAGACAAAAGTCGTGCTCACCGACACCCGGGGACAACTGGTGCGCCTCGGACGCTTCGACATCATCGGCGAGATTGGCGCCGGCGCCATGGGCAAAATTTATGAGGGCTATGATCCCACCATCAATCGCCGGGTGGCGATCAAAACGATTCGTACCGACATGGCGGAGATCGGCGGTGAACGTCTGCGCCAACGTTTTCTCCGCGAAGCGCAAGCCGCCGGTGCGCTGAGTCATCCCAACATTGTTACCATTTACCAAGCCGATGAGGCCGGGCCGTACTCGTTTATCGCAATGGAATTTCTGGAAGGTGAAACCCTCGAGCAAATTATCGCCAAACGCGCGCCGCTGCCGCTGGAAGAGATCTGCCGTCTCGTCATGCCGATTTGCGAGGCGCTCGATTACGCGCATCGCAACGGTGTCGTGCATCGCGACATCAAGCCGGCGAATATCATGATCACCAACGACGGCGTGGTAAAAGTGATGGACTTCGGCATTGCGCATGTGGCGTACTCGACGTTGACGCAGGAGGGCGCGGTGTTGGGAACGCCAAGTTACATGTCGCCCGAGCAAATTCGCGGCGAAAAAGTCGACGGCCAATCCGACATTTTTTCGCTCGGCGTGATCGTTTATGAAATGGCCACCGGCCATCGACCGTTTCTGGGCGAATCGATCGCGACCATTTCCAACCGTATACTCTCGCAGATGCCGATTCTGGTCTCCGATCTCAATCCCGCATTGTCCCCAGCGCTCGATGCCGTGCTCGTGCAAGCGATGGCCAAAGACAAGGCCAAACGTTTTTCGACCGCCAAGGCGTTTGCCGAAGCATTGAGCGCTGTTTGTGCCTTGACAGAGTTGCAGAAACTGTAATGGCAGCGGAAGAACTTGACCACCGATTGCCTCATTTCCCGTGTATATTTATGTGATGGCCCTGATCATATTCCACCGAATTGCGCAGGAAGCAAAAGAACTGCGAGCTGTACTGAATCACCAGGGATTTACGCTTCATTGAGAACTTCAAGAAGTTCGAGGCGGAATGTCCGATTGAGGTGAGAAAGGCAGGGCCGAAGAGATAGGCCGTTCGTCTGTCAAAAATATTTGCGAAACTAAATCTCGATGGGTGTAGCCGGTGATCATCGGTTCAAGCTGGAATCTTATTCAATCAAAGTGGCGATAGCCACCGGCTACGCTTCTGAAGTCATGCCCGTTGGGGGCGCGTACTTCTAAAAGAACGTTTTGCTGATGAACTTCCCCAAGTCCGCTCTGACATTATATCGTGCGCATTGATTGTCAAAACAAAAAACTCGCTTCGGTAAAGGTAAAATAGGCTGGAGGTTTACTCGTCGCAATCTTGTTTTCAAGCCCTAGGTGGTCCTTTGGATATCGGGGCGCGAGGATTCGACAATTTTGCTGATAAATATGTGAAACTCCACGGCGAGGTTCACCGCTTCATTGGCCTCTTCACTTGTTGGATCGAATGCGGTGTCATATCGAATTTCCACGGCGAAAGGGGTCAAGCTGTTGATGCGATTTTCATAGAGCGCAATCTCCGCTAAACGCGGCTTGACCAGCTCTATCAATTCAGCCAAATCGTGTCGTCGCGGATATTCTACGTCATGCAGCGCAAGTATCGCCTTCAAGCTCTTCTCAACGGCTTGCTGGGCATGAAAGCAGACAGTATCCAGCGCTTGCCCTGTGGCCATTGTGGCTTGTGCCGCTATCAAATCATTTGCCGCTTTTTGTAAGAGTGCTTTCGCGTTGTCAATTGGAGTTTTCATAGAGTACCTTACCTTCGCGAAGCACCGTATTAATAAAATGTGACTTCACACTACTCCACTCTTCAATCTCTTCCGGCGTCCACCACACAATATCTTTGGGAACACCCATCCCTGCCAATGCACGATACACCGGCACGGTTCGCTGCCAGCGAGGTTTATCTGATGGCGCAATGATAAGCAAGTCGAAGTCGCTGTCAATCCGCGCGTCGCCGCGAGCTCGAGAACCAAATAGAATGACGCGAAGTGGATGAAAAAGCTCCACAATTCGTTGGGTGATCTTATCAGTTGTTTCCGTCGTAGTCATGGATGTTCGTCGATTGATCTTATGTATGGACCTCGCCATCAGTTTTGTCAATCCATTCTCGTGCTTGGAATTTTTCGGCGATTTGTTTTACCACGGTACGGACGGCCCGCTTATGAATGCAACGACGCTTGTTGAAATTGTGTGTTTTGATTGCTGCCATATAAACTCTTTAGAAAGTCACTTTAACACAAAATACATCACTCGCACCAAAAAGTCAAGCAGGTTTTCATTTCGCCCATTGCACGTAATAAAAAAAAGCCCGCCTCAGCTCAGCCGAAACGGGCTAATGCAACTGCCCCGATTTTTTTGAAATATTAAAAGAAAATCGGGGCTACTGCTATTGAACCAGATTGCCCTCGGTATCAATAAACCGAATTTCCCCCAATCCCAGCTCGCGCACACCGGCTTCGATTTTGGAGCGGTCGCCGACGACCACCCACACGAGATTGTCGGGATGAACCACTTTCTTCGCAGCCGCAGAGACATCCGCAAGCTTCAACGCGCGAACTTTTTCCGCATAAGTCTGGAAATAATTGTCCGGCAAGCCATATTGGACGATCTGGCTGATGGCACCACCCACCGCGGCCATGGTCTCCCATCGACCCGGGAGCTGAAGCGTCTGATTGCTTTGCACTTTGACAAACTCCTCATTGGTGATGGGACGGCTGCCGACGATGTCGCGCAATTCCTTCAACATTTCCGACAGCGATTCTTTGGTTTTATCGGATTGTACGGGCGCATAGCCGAGAAACGGGCGTTGGCCGCGAGCGCCTTGGATTATCGTCCGCGCCCCATACGACCAATGCTTGTCTTCGCGCAGGTTCATGTTGACGCGCGAGGTGAACTCGCCGCCGAGAATTCGGTTCATGGTCGTGATTGCAATCTCATCAGGATTATTGCTCGGCGGTGCCACGTGCCCGGCGATGATGACCGATTGCAGAGAACCGGGACGATCCATCAGATACACCACCGATTTGGCCGGCATCGCCACCGTGCCGATATTTTTCCTGGGCACCTCGCCTTGCTTCCAGGCGCTGAACAGCTTCTCCAATTTCGGCTTGATCTCCGCCATCGTGGTGGCACCGACAATGATCAAGGTCGCATTGTTCGGCTTGAGCCAGGTCTGATGGAATTTGATCAAATCGGCGCGTGTCAACTTGGCAACGGATTCTGCCGTGCCGGAACCTGTGAACGGATTTCCATACGCATGGTCTTTTCCATATATCAGTTTGGGGAGAACCCGCAGCGCCATGGAGAATGGCGAAGCTTGCTCCTGTTGAATGCGGGCAATCTGGAGCTTTTGCAATCGCGCGAAATCAGCCTCCGGAAACGAAGGATTGAGGATCACATCGGCATAGATGTCCAACGAAGCATCGAGATTGGATTTAAGGGCCGAGAGCGAAACCGAGGAGACATCCAGATTGGAGCCGGTGCCGAGATTGGCGCCAAGCAAGGCCAACTGTTCGTTGATTTGCAGCGAAGTTCTGGTCTTCGTGCCTTCATCCAGCATATCCATCGCCAGACTTGCAGTGCCTGGAACAGCCAACTGATCCGCGGCATAACCGGCATCGACGAGCAGGTTGAAATTGACGACCGGAATGGAGGGCCGCTCGGCCAAAATAATCTTCAATCCGTTCGACAGGGTCGCGCGCTGCAATGTCGGGAATTTCACCTCCGGCGCCGCACCGGCAGTTGGCAACTTTGACCGATCGACCTCGGACTTGGCGGTTTTGTATTCCGGGAACGGATGCACTTCGAGAATGTAAACACCATCGGTGAGCCATTGTTTGGCAGCGGTAAGCAGATTTTGCGCCGTCGCCTCGCGCACGCGTTGCAGCGTGGTTTTGTAATAATCCGGACTGCCGCCATAAACTTGATTCATCGCCAGAATATCGGACTTGCCGCCGAAGCCGCCGATGCGCTCGATGCCGCGAACGAAGCGGGCTTCGTACTGCGTTTTCACACGTTGCAGCTCGACCTCAGTCGGGCCTTCAGCCAAAAATTTGGCCAACTCTTCATCAATAGCTTTTTCTATCTTGGCCAAATCTTGGCCGGGCTTGGCCATCGCATCGATATAAAATTGTCCGGCGATTTCCCGGGAATCGATGTATGCCGACACATTGGTCGCCGTTTGATCGTCGTAAACCAAACGTTTGTACAGGCGCGAGGTTTTGCCGTCGCTCAATACTCTGGCCACGAGCGTGAGATAATCGTTCTCCGCCGAGCCCCATTGAGGAACATTCCATACTTTGAAAATGCGTGCTTGTGGCACGCGATCCTGCACCTGTTGGCGCTGCGTGCCGGTGCGCCTGGCAATCCACACGTCATGTTTCGCAATCGGCGGGCCGGAGGGAATATCACCAAAATATTTTTCCACTTTCGCCTTGGCCGTTGCGGCGTCGATGTCACCGGCTACAACGAGGACCGCATTGGCCGGGCCATAATATGTCTTGAACCAATCCTTGACGTCATCGAGAGAGGCGGCATTGAGATCTTCCATCGAGCCGATCACGGTCCAGGAATAGGGATGGCCGGCTGGCCAGGTGCTCTTGGTGATGAGTTCTTCGGTCACGCCATAAGGCTCGTTTTCGTATTGCCGCTTCTCATTTTGCACCACGCCGCGCTGCTCATCGAGCTTGGCTTGGTCGATGGCACCCAGCAAATGCCCCATGCGATCGGATTCCATCCACAGCGCGATGTCGAGCGCCGAAGTGGGCACATTCTGAAAATAATTGGTGCGATCTTCGTTGGTGGTGCCGTTCAAATCCGTGGCCCCAATTCTCTCCATCGCCTTGAAATAATCATCATTGAAATTTTCGCTGCCGTTGAACATCAGATGCTCGAACAGGTGCGCAAAGCCACTCTTGCCGGGCTTTTCGTTTTTGGAGCCGACATGATACCAGACATTCACCGCCACAATTGGCGCTTTATGATCCTCGTGAACGATGAGCGTCAACCCATTGGGGAGAACGAATTTCTGGTAGGGAATGTCGATCTCCTGGCTGGCTTGTGGCATTGCGAACGCCAACACCGGCAAGCTCAACAGCAGGAAAAACGTCATGATGTGGTTTTTTTGCATGGACTTCACTGCCTCCTTCCTGATTATTTGATTGGGTTGGATGAATGACTTCTGTGTCATGTTTTTTGAAGACCAGTGTCTCTTACGAAAGACGAAGTAAATTGTTGCTTTGTTCAATTTGAAATTTACCGAGACGCGGCTCACGAAACGGCGATTTTCCGCAGGCTAATCCCGGTGTGCGTAGTTTATCTATTGGAAAATACAAGGAAGAAGTGTTGTCTCTGCTCATGGCTCGTGAGTTTCCGGGGATGGGGTCTGTTCTTGATTTGATCACGCTCCCCGCTCTGTTGTGATCACCTCCGTTTCAGATAAAAGTTATACTGGTTTAGGGTTAGTTTTTGCATGCTACCAAACTCGTCTGTCATTCTGGAAGACTGCGTCTGTAGACTACGCCCGCAGTGAATCTTTTTCAGCATCAACTAACACGTTAGAAATTCACGCTTTACTTCATGCGTAAAAAGATTCCCTGCGGGCGTAGCTTACAGCCGCAGGCCTCCTGAATGACATCGCAGCGAAATTTTCACCCTAAACGAGTATAAAAACTAGGAAGTTTCTGTCTTTCCAATTTAAAAACCTCGTTCCTGAGTTGATTTGAAGCTTGACTTTTGCGCTCGAGTTATGTACATTTTGTTACATTTTTCCCCTTAACTTCTCTGAGATGAGCTAATTTTCGTTGTAAAAAAGCAAATAGAGCGCAAGATCGTTTCCCCCCGCACCTCAATTTATCCATAGTTTGCTTCTGAAACGCATGGCCGTAGAGCTTATGGCCGCCGATGTAAACCTGAAGTCAGGGGTAAAATTTTTTTAAAGTCAGGAGAGAATTCACTGTTTTTGTGTCTATAAAAGGTAGGAAGTCTTTGAACAAGATTCTTTTTAAAATTTGGGAGGTTCGGAGATTTGCCCCCTATTTACTTTTAGGAGATCGGACCATGCCAGTATTCTCGCTCAGGAAAATGCACCTTTGTTTGCGCAGCTCATGTCGCGGGCTCTTCTGGCTTCTCGTGCTTGTGGTCGCGGTGGCGCATAATTTGCCGGCGCAGGCACAAAAATTAAATAAGGCGAAATACCTCAGCCAGGTTAGTAAGACTGCCGGCAACCAGGTTTATGAGATTGTGGTCGAGGATATTGTTGGAGCAGGCGTTGGCTTGTATTCAGTCAGAACCGGCTCCGAACACCCGATCACGACAGATGCGCGCAGCAATCCACAGAAAATAAAGCAAGACCTGCTGGTGGGCGGCAGCAAGGGTCAAACCGGCACCAGTTACACCACGATTCGCTCCTACCGCTCGAACCGGGACTATGTTCAATCCGAGTTTGCCACCAGCGCCGCTCCATTCAATCCCGTCTGGCTTGACAGCGTTTTCTTCAACGAAGACTCGATCGCGAGCGCAGACAATTTCATGACGCCGATCATCACCGGAATGAACAACACCGGCTATAGAACTAAATATTCGCTGCCGGGTCTGGCCTCGGTTCCGGACACCATGGAAATTACGCAGCAGATCGATGTGCATGGCAGCAACTTCAACGACTCATGGGTGGAAATCACCACGATCGTCAAGAACACCGGCAAGCGCTCCATCGATATTGGTATCCGCTATTTTTGGGACTTGGCTGTTGCCGGCGATGATGGGCCGCTGCTGAGCGAGAAAGCTCTCAACAGCAGTTTTGGCGAGAATGAAGCTAATTTTGATTGGATCAATTTCGCTTTCTATATGGCCGAGGCCAATGATTCCATCAACGCCGCGCCGCCGGCGTACAATGTTTATGGCTCGGGGCTGACGCCACCCAACCTGATGCGATCGCCGTTTCAGCCGGTTCGCATGCAGCAAGTCTCCTGGCTGCTGGCCTATTTCAAGGCCTTTGATTATACAATTCATCCTGATTTAAATGTTACGACCAAAGCTGACCCCAATGCCGGCCTGGTGGGTGGCGATAATGCGATCCAATATTTCTGGGGCGCTACTCGCGAAAACGCGCTCTCGATCTCACCCGGAGATTCCATACAAGTCACGCAGGCAATCTTTGCCACTTTGCCCGGCGTTATACCGGCGATCTTCGATTCCGATCCTCCGACCTGTGAGCTGGTGGCAATCAATCTCGGACCGCCGAAGAGTTTTGAGATGGTGGCGCAAGATGTTGGCAGTGGGATTCGCCTTTTGCGCTACCAGGATGTTGTCAACGCCAATGTTGATATACCACGGTTTCCGACCGGCGATACCAATCCCGTACATGTCGTTGCCTCCGTCATTGATGAGACCCAGCCGTTTCGATTCTCTCTGCGCGTGGTCGACATGTGCGGCAATCAGATCATGTATGATCCGGTTTTCCTGACGCTGCGGCCGGAACTTCGCATCTTCGAGTATCAGGTGGAGCTGGTCTCAGCCGATCGTTACTTCTACCTCAATAATCAGGGCGTGCGCCGTATCGTGGTGAATCTGAATGGTCACGAATTCACTTTGAGCGCCGAACTCAATACCGGACGCCAAACAAACAATACTTTCACGATGCCGATCCATGGTGAAATGACGATTGATATGATCCGCTATATGCAAGAAGGCACAAATACGATGAATATAGCCTTTGAAGGTCCGGAAGGCAGCCGGGCGGATGTGGTGGTATCGGATATGATCCTTAAAGGGCGCGTTGATTTGGTTCTGGATCTCACGCCAGTGCCGCAAAATTTTGCGCTCAGTCAAAACTGGCCCAATCCCTTTCGCAGCGCCACCACGATTTACTTCGATGTCCCGCCGTATGAAGTTCAACCAGCCACAGCGGGGATGATCGAGCTGAAAATTTACAACCTGCTCGGCCAATTGGTGCGCACGCTGGTTGATGCCGACCTGCCAACCGGCTCGCATCGCGCCGAGTGGGATGGCCGCGATGAATCTGGCCGTCAGGTGGCGGCCGGTGTGTATGTCTACAGCTTGCGTGCCGGAGGAACACAAGTGACGAAGAAAATGGCGTTGATCCGGTGAGGTTTTTATGAACAAGACAACTTTCCTCGTTCTTGCGGCCTTATTCGTGCTTGCCGGCCATGCGCTGGCGCAAATGCCACAGCCGCTGCAAACGTTCTTCAGCCCTAATCGCACGGCCTCGGGCCGATTCGGTTATGCGGTCACGACCGTTGATGATAATCTCCTCATCGGCGCGCCCGGCGACACTATCGGCGAAATCATAGCCGGAGCCGCATATCTCTTTGATGGCGGAACCAGCGCGCACCTGCGGACTTTTCTGAATCCGACTCCTGACAACGATGACCAATTCGGCTACTCAGTCGCCACGCTCGGCAGCAAGATCCTTATCGGAGCGCCATTTGACGATACGGATTCAACAGATGCCGGTGCGGTCTATCTTTTCGATGGTACCTCCGGCGAGCAACTTCTGACCATCCGGAATCCGTTTCCAAATGTGTTCGATCGCTTTGGCTCTTCGATCGCTGTTGTTGGTAACAAGATCATCATTGCAGCCCCTTTTGATGACACCAGCGCTCCTGATGCCGGAACGGTCTATGTATTCGATGCCACTACCGGTGAACGTCTCCTAACGATCCCCAATCCGTTTCCGGGTGGCGGTGATCGCTTCGGATATTCCCTTACTGCTGTTGGCAGCAACTTCGTCGTTGGAGCACCTTTCGATCGTGACAAAGCAGTAACCGACGCCGGCGCTGCTTATCTCTTTGATGGTTACAGCGGTCAATTGATGAACATTTTCATGAATCAGCCTCGAGTTGGCGGCAGCGGATTGGGCTTTTCCGTCGCAGCCTTTGGTGACAACGTTCTCCTCGGAGCGCCTTTTGATGACATGGGTGCAACCGGTGCTGGAGTGGTTTATCTCTTTGATGCCACCACGGGAAGTGTGCTCGAAAATTTTCCGAATCCCACTCCTGATACCGGAGATGAATTCGGTGCTGCGATTACAACAATTGGTGACATGATTCTCATTGGAGCGCCCAGCGATGACGCCGGCGCAACCGACGCCGGGGCTGTCCACCGTTTCAGTGCTGCGACTGGCACGCTGCTTGGAACTTTCCAGAACCCGACTCCTGCCACCGAAGACAAGTTCGGATACTCAATAGCAGCCGTTGGTAACAAAGTCTTGATCGGGGCACCTTTCGACGATACGGAAGCATCCAACGCCGGAGCCGTTTATCTCTTCAGTCTCGAAGAAAACCTGTCATGTCAGCTCACCATTATTTCCCCGCGTGATAGTGCATTTGTCTGTGACGACAGTGTCACCGTCACCGCGGTCACTCGCATAACCGGTGGTATTCCTCCCTACACGATTCAATATAATGTGAATGGCATTCAGCCGGCCAGCTCTGACACCATGGTGATGGTGAGGGTGCCATTGTCTTCCGGTAATAATAAATTGATCGCATCTTGCACTGTGGTTGATGCTCTTGGCAACCAAGCCGTTGGTGTCGATTCCCTTACGATTTCTGCGTTCCCCAGCATTCATGAGGTCGTCATCAATGAAATCCTGTATGATCCCAATTTCAATGACTTTGTTGTGGACACTTTGGGACAGGGCCCAGGTTTACGATTTGAATTCGGCACAGAAAAGATCGAATTGAAGAATATTAGCACAGCCGACACGATTTCACTGGATGGTTTTGCGCTGTGGATCAGGCGTGGTGTGCTGGATACTTACTGGGCATTTCCCCAGGGCATTCGATTGGCGCCGGGTGGTCTGTTAGTGGTTCACTGGCTGGGGCAAGGTAAAAACGATCGAGGAAATGTATTCACAGGTCTGCCTTCCAAAACTTTAGTTTTAGAACCTTTTCGATTTTGGGGGAATAACAGTACTTCGGCAACCAACATGACTTTGGGAGGTCCCGGGAACATCAACACCTTTCCGTTTGCGATCGCGCTGGTGCAGCAGATCACGACGGGTGAAGTTGCCGGTTTTGACGAGCCCTGCCGCATGGTTGATTTCATCCAAATTGGCGGTCGTGTGACAAAGATTGAAAACATTGCCGTACAAGCCAGGCTGTGGCCGAAAGGCAAATTTGTTGCCTTTGCGAAGGAAGGATTTTCTTACGAACTCAATCCCGACTCTACCGGCAGCATCCTGACAGATCCTGGCAGCTTTATCAGCCGCACCAAACCTTCCATTGGCTTCAGAAATCCTGTTGGGCCCGGCCCTTTTTTGCCTCAGGAGCATTTGCTGATTTCGGAAGTTTGTGTGTGGCCGGCTTCGGCTGAGTTCATTGAAATCTTTAATCCTTCTTCCTCAAAAACAATTGAGCTTGCCAATTACTTTCTGGCCGATAATGGTGATTATAGAATGCCGAATGGCAAATTACGGAGAAACAGCTACACCCGTATCGTCAAGGGCCGTGATTCCCTGGAGGTGGACGAGGATGATTTCTTTGTTCACTTCCCCGATGGCGCGAAAATCGGCCCGCGCCAATACCAAACCATTGCCTTTCGCGCCGACAGGTTTTTTAAGCGATATGGCGTGAAGCCGACTTATGAAATCTTCGATACCGATTTCAATGTGGGCAACAATATGGTCGTTGACAAGCTCGGCAGCGGCACCATTGGTTTGAAAGATTCGAATGATGTGGTTATCCTTTTCAAATGGGTTGCGGCTGATTCCAGCGATCTCGTGGATGACGTCGACTATGTGGTTTGGAATTCAACTCCACGATCCGGTGAGGAAATTAACAAAACCGGCCTGGCCATTGATGGCATGGATGCTGACGCCATTCCCTCAGTTTACGGCAGTGATGGGGAACGGGTCATTCCAATATTTCATGGTATAGCGATGATTCCTCTGGGGAAATGTTCGCCTCTTTCGCAGCATAGCTTGCTGAAATCCTGGCAACGCCGGCCCGATCCGCGCGAATTTGATGAAATCCTTCGAGGTGGCAATGGCCTGGCCGGACACAATGAGATCAGCGAAAATCTTGGTTGTGCCTTTTTCGAGGCGCTCGCCACGCCGAACAAGGGGACTAAAGGGCTTGACCTCGAGTATGCCGGCAGCGCCATAACAGAAACGGTCGTCAATGGTGAGGCCAACGGCGTCGTCAACCCGGGCGAAAAGATTGCGCTGAAAATAAGACTAAAAAATTACGGCTCCGAAGACACCGGCCCGCTCTTTTCCATATTGAAAACTTTTGAGCCAACCATTACCATCGGCCCGGATAGTGTTTCCACCTTTAATAACATCGCTCCCGGCGATTCGGTATTTTCCAATGACATTTATGAGTTCACCGCTGCGAACGCGCCTCTGCCGGATACACTCCATTTTATTCTGCTGGTCATTCAGAAAACCTCTCCCGGGCTGCAAAAGAGCTTCGAGATGAACGTGGCTGCCACTCCGCCTTCGGACAATGTTACCAATGTTGTCTTCGGGCTGCCTGGTGACAATGTTTCCCTCAAAATGATCAATATCGTGCCGACCCTCGTGATCCAATGTCAGGACACCTTGTTACAAATAGCGCACCAGTTGAAACATATCCTGCAAAGCGGGGCAACAGCGGCAACCATCACAGGCAGGGTCCTGGATTTCAATCACGATCTGATAGAATATGATATAACAGGGTCTACCCTTTTTTATGGTGATCTGGCTCCTAATCAACCAACTATGATGGAGCCACCCCCTGTGTTTAAATTTGTCACCAAAGTACCGTTTCTGGGCACGGAAGCGCCTGCTATCAAGTTTGAATTTTCCTGGTATGAAGGACAAGGAGGAGGAAACCGCGTGACTCGGCAGCTTGATTTTAAGTGGGAGCCGCTTGAATCGTTCGAGGTTCGGGGCGCGATCAAATACTTCAACCTCGATGCGAAACGCGTGCAAGGGGCGAGGGTGAAGCTGGTGACACAGGGCAGGCTGAGAGATTCCCAAACCACGGGTTCGAATGGAGAATTTGTATTCCACACGATGAAGAGCGACGCCGGCACTTACAAGATTACTGTAACCCATTCCGGTGTCCCTGTTAATGCCATTAGCTCTGATGATGTAAACAGGGCTATGGACTTAGCCGATACTCAGCCTGGTCGTCAAGGCTCCTGTACAGGAAATAACGAAGAAGTGTACGCCAGAATCGCTGCTGATGTCGATGGTAGTGGTAGCGTAACTCTAAATGATGTTACGAGAATAAACAATCGCAAATCTCCTTGTGACCGATTTCCGGTTGGGAAAGACTGGATTTTCATCGACCCGATTACCAGTGTCGATCCCAGCAAAGTTGCCACCCCTACGGACAACTTGACATTTGTCTTACAAAATTATAACTTTCAGGGATTGAATTTTGTCGGAATTCTGTATGGCGATGTCAACGGAGACGCCAATCTTGGCGCGAGTCTCGAAAACACGACAACCTGTGCTCATTTTGATATAACCGGAACCGTCAGATATGCCCAATCAACCGGCATACCGGTTGGAAACACTGAAGTCACGCTGGACGGAGGCAGCTTTGATAAACTTACGACAGCCGCCGACGGTATCTATCGGTTCTTGGGTGTTCTCGGTGGCAACACTTACATTGTTACTCCTTCCAAGACCGGTGGCATCGGCTCGGCAATAAATAGCGCGGATTTGACTTTGTTGCGAAAACATTTTTCGGGACAACCGCTGAACAATTGGCAAAGTCTGTTGGCTGACGTTAACCAAAACCAGATTGTCGATCCGGAAGATAGCACTTTGCTCAAGCATTTTATTGGTGGCCAAGTGCAATTGGGTGTCGGTTACACCGGGCAATGGCGTTTCGACCCTGTTTGCAAAACTTATCAGTCGCTCAATTCAAATCAAAGCCAGGATTTTGTTGCCTTGCTTTTAGGAGATATAGACGGGAACTGGATACCGTCGTCGAGTTCTCGGATCGCCACTGAGTCCAATCAGACGATTTATCCATTCCTGCATGACCTGGAGGTTGCTCCTGGAGAAGTTTTTAATTTGCCATTAAGGATCGCACCCGAGCAGCGAATATATTCCGCTCGCATTGATTTGGCCTTCGATCCGACGCAACTTGAAATGCTTGCCGTCGCCAAATGCAAACCTCTGGAAACCGGCAAGCTGAACTATCAGCAAAAGCCCGGACGACTGGAAGCCGTATTGTCAAGTGTTGGCCCGGCCCCCAGCGCCGGGGAAGTTGCGATTGTCACTTTTCGGGCTACGGGCAAGGTGGGTGAGAGCAGCTTGTTGGAATTGAAAAAATTCTCCGTGAACGATGGCCCTGTCATGGAGGCATCGGCGCGAATCAGCTTGATAAAAAAGATTCCGAAGGAATTCTTTTTGTCACAAAACTATCCCAATCCATTTTCGCAGATCCCGCGCTTCGCGGGAAATCCGGCAACCACAATCGCCTACGGCCTGCCTGTGGAAGCACGAGTTCGCTTGCAGATCTTCAATGTGCTCGGCCAATCGGTGATTACCCTTGTTGACAAGCAGCAGGAGGCCGGGTATTATCACTTGGCATGGAATGGACGGGATCAAAACGATCGAAGTTTGTCCACGGGCGTCTACATCATCCGCCTCGAAGCCGGCAAATTTTCACAAGTACGGAAATTGGCATTGCTGAAATAACGAGCACTGTTAGAATGATCAGGGAAGGATCATGAAAAGCAAGTTGAAGAATTCGTTCATCCGGCAACTCATATTGATAGCTGCCATTATTCCTCAATACGAGGTAATGGCAGACGTTTTTACCGAATATCTCACCGGAAGAGATATTCGGGCGATTGTCTCCGACTCCAAACACAACCGAAAAATCATCTGGTTTGGAACCCAAAGCAGCGGGTTGATCGGCTTTGATGGCAACGGATTTGTCGAGTACAATACCGCCAACAGCAAGTTGCGTGAGAATTTCATCCGCTCACTTGCCATGGATCATTTCGGCAACCTGTGGGTTGGCACGCAGAGTCGGGGGGCTGGCCGCTTTAATCCCGATAAAAACACCTGGGATTTCTACGATACCTCCAATGGCCTTACCAATAATCAAGTCAACAGCATTGCAGTAGACGACATTGGGTATGTCTGGCTGGGAACCAACGGTGGGGGTGTCATTAAGATCGATCCCCATGGCTCGGTCATTGATACTTTTACCGTCAAAAACAGTGGCGGCAAATTGTTGAGCAATTTTATCAATGCCGTTGCCGCCGACTCCTCGAGCAATCTTTGGTTTGGCACATCTAGAGGCGTTTCAAAACTCAATGCCAACGCCCATTGGGATACCAGTTTTGCAATCAGCAACGTGTTGTGTATTGGCGTTGACCAAAAAAACAATAAATGGTTCGGCGCCTTCGGGTTTTCGGATACGACACTTGTCCACAAACTGGTTGATACCGGCACAACACTGAGTTTGAAATCGGTCAAAGTGCCAGCTTGTCAACGGCTGGACATAAAAAGCGGGGTATCCATCCGAGCAATCGTTGCCGACAATGAGAGCCTTCTTTGGTTTGGTACCGATGTCGGCGTGTTAATCCTCGATCCCTTGAGTCTGAACTGGCGATGTACGCCAGGCTCGCCGGATCTCGACCGCAAAGTGATTTCCAGTATCGCGGTCGATGACGATGGCGATCTCTGGTTCGGATCGTTCGCCCCCTCTGGCGTAACCAAATACACTGCCAATTGGACCACATTCTCGACCGCCTTCGGTGACAACATCCTCAACGATGAAACGTTTGTCATGGCAAGAGATCAACTTGGACAGATTTGGATCGGTACCAAGAGTGGCATCGCGCGTTACACAAGCAACACCTGGCATCCGAGAGCTTACTTCCCGAACGACCCCACCGATATTAGAAATAAAATAACGGCAATCGCAATTGCCAGCGATACCACCTTGTGGTTGGGCACCTTCGGAGGAGGGGTCATCCGGATCAAACCCAATGCGGACCAAATAGAAAGTTTCACCACCCAAAGCACCGACAGCGGCCTGGTGAGCGACGAAATTCAGGCCATCGCAATCGATAATGAGTTCATCTGGTTTGGCACGACAGGCGGATTGTGTCGTCTCCATATTCGAGGTGACACAAAAACCTGGGATGCGACTTTCACCATAAAAAACACTCGAGGCGGTTTGCTCAGTGACCAAATCAAGGCGCTTGCCGTGGATAAACAAGGCCGGCTGTGGTGCGGCACCGCTGTTGGTATCAGCCGTTATGATGGCGCATGGAAAAGCTTTACCACGAATAGCATTCCACAAGGCCTTGGCAACAACAATATCAGCTCCATCACGGTTGATCCGACCAGTGGTCAAATCTGGTTCGGTACGTTGGGCGGCGGTGCCAGCAGCTTCATGAACGAAACATGGAAAAAGATCACGACAAGGGATGGCCTTATTGATGACTTCGTTGAAGACATAATCATTGGCAAGCACGGCGAGATCTGGTTTGCCACCGGCGGTGGTGTGAGTTATCGTGACAGCACAGGACGATGGACAAATTATACCACAATAGACGGCCTCGCTGACAATCACGTGCGGCATCTCCTCCTGGATACAAGCAAAGGAGAGATTTGGTTCGGGACCCGCGCTGACGGTGTGACCAGATACCGGCGACAAAAGGGGCTCCCGGATACGGAGATCATAGAAGCCATTGATGTCACCACTCAGCCGGAAGTGTTTTTTCGTTTCATCGGCAGAGATTTGAATACCGCAAAAAGCTTGCTGCGCTATTCATATAAATTGGATAACGATTCATGGTCAGAATATACGTCCGACACTTTTGCCCGCCTCAAAGTCACCAGGAATGGACTGCATACTTTCCATGTGAAAGCAATTGACCGAGATAATAATGAGGACGTCCCCAACTGGGCTACCAAGTCTTTCTATAAAGTTGCGCCGGACACCGGCAGCGCCACAGCATTCACCGACGCCAGCGGATTCCGCGGTTTGCGCCCGGTGAAGATCATCCTTTTTTGGCCGCCGAATAATCAGTTCGGTCTGAATACCAAAATCACCATCCGGCCGGTCCCTGTTGACTCATTAGATGCACATACCGTGTTGGCCTATGATCTGAAGTTTCAAGATTCGCGATTGGATTCTCTGATCAAGCCGGTGAAGCTTACCTTCTCTTTTCCTTTAAATGACAGCATCAGAGGGCAGCCGCTGGCGATTCATCGCGAACAACCCCAGGCAGCACGGCTCGGTGGCACCTCAGAAACCCAAGGCGATACCGTGTGCCTGTCAACGCCAATTCATCGCTTGGGGCGCTACTCGGTGCGTACTGCGGCGCCACAAGGAGAGGTGCCTCGACCTCAGGAGATTGCCGGTGTCAATGCCCAGCCGCGTATCTTCTCCCCGGCTGGCGGCGGCCACGGTCAGGAAACCACGCTTTCTTTCTATTTAAAGCAAGACGCGCATGTTCGTGTCAGCGTCTACAATCTCGCCGGGAGATTGGTGGATACGATCTGGGATAAACCCATGAGCACCGGTGTCAATGCCGTGGCCTGGAATGGCCGGGATCGGGATCGCCGGATTTGTCCGACAGGACTCTATATTCTGACCATCGAAAGCGCGGTGCTCAAGGCCCAAAAGAAAGTGATGGTGCTCAATGAATGAACAAAAACCGCAGACGCGGTGCGGCATACTCGAATATGAGCCACCATTAAACAGTATCTGTACACCCTTGGTATTCCATTCAATGGACAAGGCGGTTTTTCAATGAAACGATCACCTAAATTCACCTCATTCATTCTTGCACTTGCTTCTTTGCTTTTCTTCGCAAAACCATCGAACGCGCAGATCCGCAACCAGATTCCCGTCGGCACGCGGCCGCTGAGCATGGGCGAAGCCTTTGTCGCGGTCGCAGATGACGGCAATGCCATCTCCTGGAACCCCGCAGGCCTGGCGCGGATGGAACATATCCAGGCAAGTTTCAATTATGCCGATCTTTTTGGCCTCAATATTGATAGTTATTACGCCAACTTCCTTTCACGGGTTTACTTTATCCCACCGCTGACCGATTATCTGGCTTTTGGTGTGGATTGGTCCGGAATAAATACCGGCGACGAAGAGTTCGAATTTACACGCGATCAATTTACTTTTGCTTTGGCTTTTAAGCCGCCTCAAAGCTGGCCCCATCTTCGTGATCTCAGTATCGGGGCGAATGCCAAATATTTGAAGCTGCAAGCGAAACTTGATCCGAAACTCTTCACACACCTCGAAGCTGACGCCAGCGGCTGGGGCTGGGATTTCGGCATTCTCTACAATTTGGGTGCGGTACCTTATCTACCCGAGGGAATCAATTGGGGTCTCATGGTGCATGACGCCGGCGGTGGAACGTGGGTGAAACATGAAACCAAAAGAAAAGAGTTGATCCAGCGTCAGAATATCCGCTGGGGCTTGAGCTACCGGCCATTTGAAGAATGGCCAGGCAAAAAAATCCCCCTTTCCGATCCGGTCCTGGCCATCGATTTTGACGACCGGATACACCTGGGGTTGGAATTTTGGCTGGCACACACGTTGGCATTGCGGGCCGGACTGCAAAAGGATTTGCACACCGATGAAAACGCCACTTTCTCCTTCGGCCTCGGCTTTAAAAAGGCGTTGAAGGATTATCCCGGAGTGACAGTCGATTATGCGCTGACCGATTCGCCGGTGCTGCCCAATACCAACAAGCAATTCGGCGGATCGCTTATTTTAAAAGACAATCCCCGCTTGCTCAGAATCGAAGGCGCACATATTGACAATGTCTTCGCCTCTCTATATCAGCACTATGGGCTGCCAGGTGCGAAGGTCGGATCCATAAAACTCAAGAATGTGTCCAACGACACATTGATTGCAGCGATTTCATTTCAGGCCAGCCGATACATGCAGCCCAAACCGCAGGCGACAGACATGGTCGTTGTTCCGCCGGGACGCCGCATTGACTTCCCGTTGCGAGCGGTTTTCGACTCTACAATATTCAACGCCAGGGAAAGCCGGCTGACCGGTGAAGTGAAAGTAACTTATGAGTACCAAAGAAACCAACATGCTGCTACGGCAGGTGTGGATTTTGCGCTGTACGGCAAGAATTACATGACCTGGGATGACCCAGGCAAGGCGGCGGCATTCATCACCCCGGAGGATCCTTTGGTAAAGGCATTTGTTGACAAAGTCACCGAAAGAGAATCCGAGCCTGGCGTAGCGCAGTGGTTTTCCCGCTACCGCATGACCGATGCTTTGAAACTTTTTTGTGCCTTGCAGACTTATGGAATCAAATATCGCCCGGATCCGGTGACGCCTTTCCCTTCATTGGCAGACACCCTTCGCGGCGCCCATTACCGGTTGGACATGGTTAAATATCCGGCCCAGCTTTTGAGTAAAAAAGAACAGTTCGGTGACTGTGACGATCTCGCCGTGTTGTACGCCAGTCTGCTTCAAAATGCCGGCCTGCCCACGGCGTTGATCAGTGTGCCCGGTCACATTTTCATGATGTTCGACACCCGGATTGACACTTCGCGGAGCACAAGCCTGCCGGTTTCACCGAAGCTTTTTGTCAAATGGAGGGAAACCCTTTGGATACCGATTGAAACGACAATGATCCCCTCATCGAGTTTCAGCGAGGCGTGGACTACTGCCGCAGAGGCCATCGACCCTTCGTGTCGAATCTACGAAGTGGCGGCCCATCAGGCAAAGTATCCACCAGTGGTATTTCATCTTTCCGATACGCTGAAGCCTGTTCCAGACTTTACTTCCGCCATGCAAAAAGACTTGATGGCAATGGAAACCATGAAAACGCAATGGCTGCAACAAGTCGAGGGAATGCTGGTGCCGGGCCTGCCAACTCTTGACGCCGTCCGAAGACGAAACATGTATGGCATTTTGCTCGGACAGAATGACGAATATGATCGGGCCAGAAAGCAATTCAAAAAAATTTTGCAGGATTCCTCCACTTTTGCTCCGGCGTGGAATAATTTGGGAAATGTCGAATTCATCTCCGGCAATTTTACCGAGGCGGAAAAGGCTTACCAAAAGGCTCTGGAGTGTAATCGTTATAGTCGGGGCACGTATCTGAATTTGGCGATACTCTGTCAACTGATGAAACCGGGACTCGCGCCGAAGGATACGATTGAATACCAGCACAAATCCGAGGCCGCACTTTTGGCCGCAGCCCAGATTTTGGAAGGGGATTCTCTCAGTGCCTTTACCCTTCTCCAGTTTCCCGAGGAGCGTACCGACGTGAAAGCCGGGAATCTCTCTGATAAAGTCAAAAAACAGATCGCGAAAGTCAAAAATTTTGTGGACAAGAGTTTCAAAAAATATCTGCAAAGCCGTGAAGTCCGGGGAATTGTTCTGGATCGCTATGGCGCCAAGGCGCGCGGCGAAGTCGATGAAGTCCGGGTGGCCTTGCTGGCGTGGATTTACTGACAAGGAGATACGGTGTTACCGATCAGCAAAAAATTGCAGCTTATAATGATCGGGTTTGCATGCAGCCTGGCGGCAACGTTGGTCATTGCTGTCTTTGTGAAATGGCTGTCCCCAACCCGCACCCTGACCAAAAGCATCGACATGGCGTTCTATGACATCTTTTTCCATCCGACCCTTCGTCCTCACCCTGATCTTGTCATACTTGACTGCGATGATCCGCATGAGCGCCTTCGCCGATCGGACTATGCCAGAATGATCCGCCAGCTCCACCACGCCGGCGCGAAATGGATTGCCTTCGACATCCGTTTCGTTGGCGAGCATGAGGATGATCGACAAGGAGATCAAGCGCTCGCACGAAGTGTGGCCGAATGTCCTGAAGTCATCTTGTCCATCGACTTCGCGGGGGATTGGAGCCCCTCGCCTCACGAGATGACACCTGCCATCATGAGGAAACTCGAGCACTTCGCACGGCTGGCGCTTCCGGAGGCCGCCTGTCGTAATCTCCTTCCCATGAATATTGCCGATCGAGGGGTTGATCTGCCTTATGACAGTCTTTTTCTCGTGACGCAGCATGTCGGGTATATCAATTCGCTGATCTCGGAATACCATCATTTTCCTCCGGTCCTGACCTTTCAAGGCAACCGGAAATGTTATGCGTCTCTTCCGGTTGAAATTGCGCAACACTATTTCAAGCCACCGGACAGCCTGTTTCGCATGATCGAGCAAAATTTGGACGGCGACGGGCAATTGCTGGTGAATTTCATACCCGTTGAAGAATTCCAGCCGTTTTACTATCACTATCCCTGGAAGGATACGACCCAATATTTTCAATCCAACTCCCACCACTATCGCGATAAAATTGTCCTGATCGTCAATCCCTCGGCTGAGACCCCGGTGCAATGTCCTGTCGGACCTTATCCGCGTTGGGCGATTCTCGCCTCGCTCGTCAGCCAGCTTTTGCTCAATCGCCCGGTTGAGGCCCGCGTTCTTTCAGATCCGGCCTTCTACAGTGCTTTGCTGGTTTTCCTTGGTTTGATCTGGTTGTTGTTTGTCACGCCGCGTTTGGCCAAAAAATGGCGCAAAACCCGATGGATCTTTATCACCGGCAGCCTGTTGTTTATTTTGCTCATTTTTCTGTTGTTGAATTTGAATCGTCAATGGCTGGGGTTGGTCGTGCCCCTTTCCGCGTTCAATGTCAGCATGTTGGTCGTGCGCGCAAAATATTATCGTATGATGACGGCACCGCAGCCGAATTACAAGAATTTGGGTGTCGGCATTTTGGAAAGTCAAGACGGAATTTATCCGATCCATGTTTTCGAATCTTCGGTCGGCGAAGAGGAGGGCAATTTAACTTTTCAATCATTCCTGGAGGAGGAAAATTTCCTGGAAACGCTCCGCAAAGTCCGAGACTTGCGCGCGAGCCGTGACGAGCTCGAATGGATGGGTACAAAACTCTTTAATGCCCTTTTTCACGAGAAGGTTTACAATATTCTGAAGGCGAGCATCCAGGACGCCAAGCACGAAGAGAAAATCCTGCGTCTTCAATTGAGAATAGATCCGGCGGAATTGATTTGTCTGCCCTGGGAACTTCTGCGCAGTGCCGAGTTGCCGCCGGGTTTCATGGCATTTCACAAGCGCATCTCCCTGACACGCTATTTGAAAGTCGAACAACCCATTCCCAAACGCCGATTCCGCATTCCCCTGAAAATATTGGTGGTCATTGCGGCGCCTTTGGATTTGCCGCCGTTGGATGTCGAACGGGAAAAGAAAATAATCAAGAAATCACTCCGCCCGTACCGCTGGGCCGGGGATATTCGTTTGAGATTTTGTGAAAATGCCACCCCGGAGAAATTGGCGGAGGAATTGAAACATCATCCACATGTTTTGCATTTCATCGGCCACGGCGAATTTGATGTTGAAACCAGCAGGGCTTTTCTGCTTCTGGAATCTGAAACGAAAGAACGTAATCAGGTGGATGCGGAGACCCTCGCGATCATGCTGCAAGAGCGTTCCGTTAACCTCGTGGTTCTGAACAGCTGTGAAACAGCCGCGGCCTCGAGCACCAATGCTTTTACCGGCATCGCACAAAATCTTGTGAAAGTCGGTGTGCCCGCGGTCGTTGCCATGCAGCATAAAATTCTGGATGTATCTGCTCTTTGGTTTTCCAAAGTGTTTTATCCGACACTCTTCAGAAGCAATTCCATTGATGCCGCCGTCGCGGAAGCACGTCATTACATCATGACGAAGACCGGCCTGGATCATCAAGACTGGGCCGCGCCGGTTTTGTTCATGCGTGCACCGGATGGCAAGGTCTTTGAAATTGATTCATAAAGCAGCTTTTGCCGTAACCCACAAAATAATTTGACGACAAAATAATTTTATCGTTAATCATTTTGTCTTTAGCCTGAATTATTCATAAAACTTAAACCACCAAGACACAAAAACACGAAGAGAAAAGACTTGTCAAGCTTCAAGGGAAAAAACTGAATTTTCATAGCCACTCTGCCAGTCATTCTCTAAAATCAAAACTTTGTGTCTTCGTGCCTTTTTGGTTAAGAATAATTCACGTTAGAAAATCTTCGGGGTTGTGAGAATTTTTTCAGGGTAATACTATAACTGGGGTACTTCCGCACCGCTCTCCTGGTGATTGATACGATGATGAGTCTGTGACCGTGCCGGTGGTCCCCTCGGGATTTTTTGCCTGCCGGCCATTCGACTCCTGTTATACTCGTTTAGGGTGAAAATTTCACTGCAATGTCATTCAGGACGCTACGCCCGTAGGGAATATTTTTACGCATGAAGTAAAGCGTGAATTTCTAACGTCTTAGTTGATGCTGAAAAAGATTCCCTGCGGGCGTAGTCTACGGACGCAGTCTTCCAGAATGACAGACGAGTTTGGTAGCATGCAAAAACTAACCCTAAACCAGTATACTTCACTATCGCCCAAAAATCTTCCCACCTCTGCTGCCAGACTTGCTTTTTCATTGTGATTTGCCTATCTTTTGAAATCATGAATCAGCAGAGTAATTTCGTAAAAACCCAAGCGGAGCATACATGACGGCACGCGAGATCATTCAAAAGAAACGGGATGGCAATGCGCTGGCCGAAAGTGAAATCAACTTTTTCGTGCAGGCGTACTTGAGAGGCGAGATAGCCGACTACGAGATGTCGGCCCTGCTCATGGCGATTTATTTTCGAGGCATGAATTTTGACGAAACTGTGGCGCTCACGCGCATCATGCGCGATTCCGGCGAAGTCGTCGACTGGTCACATCTTCCCGGCGCCAAAGTTGACAAACACAGTACCGGTGGCGTCGGTGATAAAGTATCGTTGATTCTCGCGCCACTTGTGGCAGCGGCGGGCGTTTATGTTCCCATGATTTCCGGCCGTGGACTCGGGCACACCGGCGGCACCCTCGACAAGCTCGAATCCATCCCGGGCTTCAAAACCAGGCTTCCGATGTCTCGTTTTAAAAAGCAAGTTGAAGAAATTGGCACGTGCTTGATCGGCCAAACCGAAGAAATCTGTCCGGCTGATCGCAAAATCTACGCGCTGCGCGATGCCACGGCCACGGTGCAATCGATTCCGTTGATCTGCGGCAGCATTCTCAGTAAAAAGCTCGCAGAAGGCCTCGATGCCCTGGTGCTGGATGTCAAGGTCGGAAACGGTGCCATCTTTGAAGACGCCAACATGGCGGAGAAACTCGCCGAACATCTCATTCGCACTGCCACCGCGTTCAATTTGAAAAGCGTCGCATTGCTCACCGACATGTCACAACCGCTCGGTGTGGCGGCGGGTAACTGGGTCGAAGTCTGCGAAGCCATCGAGGTGCTCAAAGGAGGCGGGCCGGAGGATCTCCGAAAAGTGACGCTTGTGCTTGGTGCGCTCATGTTGCAGCTTGCTGGCAAAGCCAAAGATTTGAACATCGGCATGGCACAACTTCGTACTTTGCTCCAGAATGGTGCAGCCTGGAAAAAATTCCTGGAAGTGGTGAATGCACAAGAAGGCGAGGTAACGTTTGTAGAGAACCCAAACAAGTATCCGGCGCCCAAATTTTCTTGCGAGGTGATCGCCGAACTCGAAGGCTATGTCACTGCCATCAACACGCGGGAAATCGGGCGGCTCTGCATGTTGCTCGGCGCCGGACGCAATCGGCTGGCAGACACGATTGATTATACCGCCGGAGTTTTGATTCACAAAAAGGTGGGAGATCGTGTTCAGCCCGGTGAGCCGCTCGTTACGCTGCAAAATTCGCAGCAGCCGCCCGCTCATCATTTTCCGCAGAAGATGCGAGCATGTTTTGCAATCGGCCCGGAACCTGTGTCACCACCAAATCTGATTCATGGAATGCTGAATGCACAAGGGAAGCATTGGATCACAGAGCCGGATCAGGTGGGTTGACTCCTGAAGGCAACCAAAGAAACCCGTGTAAGAAAACGCGTCATCGTCTGCTCTTGTTGGTGAGGTCGCTCGAATGCCGAATATGCACCTCCACCCGCCGGTTCATCATGCGTCCTTCCGGCAGACGATTGTCCGCCAGGGGCTGAGTTTCACTGAAGCCATAAGCGAAAAGCCGCGCGCTGGAGATGCCCATTTTCACCAATTCCGCAGAAACATGCTGGGCGCGCTGAATGGAAAGTTGTTTGTTATGCTCGGGTGTGCCGATGGCATCGGTGTGGCCATAGAGTTGAGCGACAGCGGCCGGGTCGCTGCGCAGCTTATCGGCAATTTGCCGGAGCTTGGTCTGCAAACGCCGTGAGGTTCGGTCGAGCTCATACTCATCAAAGGCAAAGAGAATGATGGGAATTCTTTCGATGTGAATGGATTCCTGCTGAACCCGGCGGCTACGAATATTTTGCCACGGCGTGGCGCTCACTTGCCCAGCGCGATCTTGCAGCCACAACGAATAACGAACTTCCTGCCAAAATTTCGTCTGCCGATTGCTCCATGCCGGCCCGAATTGCCAATCCCACCAAATCGTGTCGGGCAAAGTTTGTTTTCCCGCCAGAACACCGACCGTGTCGCGGTCTGCGAGGAGGAACAGCCGCCAATTTTCCAAACCTGCCTCGGCGAAAGACGCATGCGTAAGAAACCCGCAACGCTTCGGCATGGCATCGATTTCTTTTTTCTCAAAGGTGATGGGCGCGAGCAGTTTTTCCTCGTCTTCGCTGCGCACTTCAATATCGACACGCTGCAATTCCTCCAGGCGCAACGGGTCACGGGCGCCGGCTTCGCGTGCATCGATTTCACCGGCTTCGGCCCGGACTTGATGGGGATTGACACCAGCGCTGCGCACGAGATAATCACGAACTTTTTCAGCACGCTGGCGCGAAAGCTCGCCGGGATCGTTCTCGATCGTTGCACCGGAGCTGTATCCTTTGAGTGTCACTTGCATCGCGGGATTGGCGCGTAAACGATCGGCAATAATATTCAGCAGATTGCGATAGGCGGCATTGATCTCCCGCACATCGCTGGAAAACATGCTCTGTTGCCTGGGCGTGAGAAGGTCATACCGCGTTGGCGCCAATTCAGCAGAATTTCGCGGAAAAAAAATACGCGGAATAATCGGAAGTTCTTCTTGTACTTCGCGCAGTTCGGTGAACAGCACGGTATCAACGGTGGCACGCACGGCGGCGAGCAGGCGAGGTTTGGCCTTTACCCTGAGTCGCAGCGGCAGCAGGCGTGTCGTCTCTGTCCGAGCCAGGGGACGTCCTTCGACATGAATGACATATTCACCCGGCACTAAATTCGGCTGAGGTCGCAGCGTTAGCCGGGAGATTTCATGAGGGCCGATTTCAGATGGAACAAACTCGGCTGCGATATTTGCCGGCAGATCGCGAATTCCCAACCGTATACGGCTGGTCATTTGCCCTCTCGGCGCGAGGCTGATTCGGTATACCACCGGTTCATTGAACTCGATGGTTTGCAGATCCGCGTCGCTGTGCAGCGTGAAATCATGGGCTTCGCGCTCGAGCCTGCTGCGAGGCTGCGCGCCAAACGCATAGATGAATCCCACTTCATGCGAACCGGCGCTCAACAGGCCGAGATCATTGGTTGGCAAATTGAAACAATAAAAGAATGAGGCGTTGCCCCGCAGCAAGATTTTTCCTTCGAACAAAAAGTTGTTCAAGCCGTAACCGAGACGAAGCCGATCGCTGCGTGACGAAAAAATTTCGGCGCCACCAATCGGGTAGATTTGCTCCCGCCAAAGGTGAGCCCCGACATCGAAGCGCAAAAAATTTTGAACGAAGCGCAATCCGAGCAGCGATTCAAATGGCAGCTTGAAGGGTGCACCGCCGAGTGCTACGTCAGGTTGGGTGAGATGAGAAACTGAGGTTGCGAGCGTGAGCTTTTCGTGCAATTTCGCCAGAACACCGATTCCCAAATCAAACGCGGCGGCTGAAGTGCCACGACGAAAAACCGGATCGTTGGCATCAACCAAATCGAAATTTTCCTTGTTGTAGCTTTCAAAGAGCAGCGCCAGGTCCACCCCAATGAACACTCGTTCCGTGAACTGGCGCGCAACGATGGCGCCGAACCGCCCTTCTTGAAAAAGTGGGGTGTTGAAATAACGGCCATGCAAGCCGGCTGCAAAATCATATCGGCCAAGACGGGGAACAGAGATGTTGAAGTATGATGCTTTCAGCGCAAAGGTGTTTTGCGGGACAGCACCGGGATAAATCAATTTCAAGCCGAGGTATGCGCGTGCCTCTGGCATGGAAGCCGCCGCAGGATTAGTCAGGAGAACCCGTGCATCCTGCATGTTGGCCGGGTTGACGGAAACGGTAATTTGCGCGTGGAGCAGGGCAACGTCAACTGCGACGGCAAACAGCATCAAATTTAAAAAACAAGCGGCAGGATAATGAGACTTTATTCTAATCATTGTGGCTTACAAGACCCTCTCGCTCGTGAACCGTTCCAGCGCTTCCAGACTGGCTTGCAAACGATGCAAATATTGCCGGCGCAGGAAGGCAAGATTTTTGATTTTGGCCATACGCTTGCGCGGGGCATATTCGCACTGCAAGCCAATTTGTGTTTGACCATCTGGCAACGCCTTGAGATTAAAGACGATCTGATAGAGTACGATGTCGTCATCTGCCCGCGGCGTGCCCAGAGGACGCAAGCCGAACCGCTCACCTTCAAGCCACTCGGTAATCTCGAGATCAACAATTTGATAAGAGTCATCCCATCGCAGGTGCACACGCCACACGCCGCCGACATTGGCCGCCTCACCTGAAACATGTTCCGTTTTTTCCACGCCGTCGGCCCACTTCGCGGCTTGGGAAAACTGCGAAACAACCTGCCACAGTTTGGCGCGGGTTTGACGAAGGATTTTCTCCACGGAAAGTACGGTCATCGCAATACGTCTCAGTTTGGTTCGGGGAATTGGATCCTGCCCAATTATGCCTGCCATTGGAAATGCTTTCGATCTGGCAGAACGGACAAACATGAAAATGCTTCGGAATCAATATTTCCGGCTTCAGTGGTACAGGGCTTGCTCATGTGAAAATTCGGGTCGACCGCGATTATTGAGCCGGCCGTTCGGGATGGCGACGTCGACTCGTACCATATTGGGACCCAAAAATTCTCTGGCGCGTTGCAATAAACTTGCATTCGGCCGCACTTTGAGCGCGCGGGAGCGAAAGTGGTAATTCGACGCATCCTCGCCGCGGAGTCGAAAAAACAGCTGGCATGATCCCTGATTGGCACGAAGTAATTTCAACAGTTGTTGCAATGTCGTGTCGTTCATCTGCTGCACCGGAATCTCCAGGGTCAATTTTTTGGGAATCTCCTGCCACGCCTCCTCCAGGCTCATCACTTTTTCAACCAAGATTTTTGTTGGCTCATCTTCGCGCGTCGAAGTACGGCCCACGAGCACAACGACGGCTTCCGGTTGCAGCCGTTCGCGATGGGCCGCATAGGTATCGCTAAAGACAATGGCCTCCGTGCTGCCGGCAAAATCTTCAAAGGTGAGGAAAGCCATGCTCGCACCTTTGCGATCCACAATCGTTTTGATGTTGGTGATGATCCCGCAGATCATGATCTGCGCGCCGTCGGGCAGGCCTTCCAAATCCTGCAAAGGTGTGCTGGAAAAAAGGCTGACTTCTTCACGAAAACGCTGCAACGGATGACTGGAAAGATAGAGGCCGAGAAAATCTTTTTCCCGATTCAGTCGTTCGGCTTCGGGCCAATCCTGGAATTCCGGCAATGGCGGCTCGGTGATCATTTCGGTACTGCCTTGATCGAAAATCGAAACCTGGCCGCGGGAACGTTGGTCATGGAAGCGTTGCGCGTAAGCGGTGGCGAGATCGATGGCTTGGAATAGTTGATTGCGATTACCTTTCGGTGCAAGCGAATCCATCGCACCAGCCTGGATCAAGCTTTCCAAAACTTTTTTGTTGACCAGCCGAAGATCGACCCGGCTGCAGAAATCAAAGAGTGAACTGAATTTGCCCTTCGTTTGGCGCGCTTTAACGATGCTTTCAATGGCACCCAAACCGACATTTTTAATCGCGCCAAGACCGTAGCGAATGGCTTTTTGCGCGACATTGGCACAGGTGCCATTCGGTTTACTCGATTTGGGCTCGGTCACGACATGCGCATCATCAATGACGACAAATTCGGCAAAACTTTCATTCACGTCCGGCGGCAGGACCGGCACTCCCAGTCGCCGGCATTCTTCTATCAGTGTCACGATCCGAGAGGTGCTGGTCATTTCGCTGGTCAGCGTGGCGGCCATGAACTCCGCCGGAAAATGCGCCTTCAAATAGCCGGTTTGATACGCCACCAGGGAGTAGCCGGCGGCATGCGACTTATTAAAACCGTAGCCGGCAAATTTGTCCATCACATCAAAAATCTGGTTCGCAACATGCTCTGAAACGCCGCGCTCCTTTGCGCCGCTGACAAATTGCTTGCGCTGCTCGGCCATCAGCTCGGGGATTTTCTTTCCCATGGCACGACGCAAAAGATCGGCGCCGCCCAATGTGAAACCAGCCAGCTCGCTCGCGATACGCATGACCTGTTCCTGATAAACGATGACGCCGTAGGTCTCGCGCAAAATCGGCTCGAGCGCCGGATGCAAATACTCAATTTTCCTGAGACCGTGCTTGCGGGCAATAAAATCATCGATCATCTCCATCGGCCCGGGGCGATACAACGCATTCATGGCGATAAGATCATCCAAACATTGGGGCTTGAGCTTTTTGAGATACTCGCGCATGCCCGAGCTTTCAAACTGGAACAGGCCGATGGTCTCACCGTTGCCAAAAAGCTCATAAGTTCTGGGGTCATCGAGCGGCAGGTGGTCGAGATCGATCTCGACACCTTTTTGGCGGAGCATCTTGACGGTTTTGTCCATCACCGTGAGCGTGCGCAGGCCGAGAAAATCCATCTTGAGCACACCAACAAGCTCGAGCGCTTTCATGTCGTACTGCGTGGTCACATCGCCGGTGTTGGATTTGTAAAGCGGCGTGTAGTTGGTCAATTCATCCGGGGTGATGACCACGCCGGCGGCGTGTGTGGAAGCATGGCGCGCCAGTCCTTCCAGGACTTGAGAGTAGTCGATCAGCTGCCGGTGCGTTGCATCACTATTGACAAGCGCGCGCAGCTCGGAAACCGTTTCCAGAGCCTTATCGAGGGTAATGCCGGGGGCTGCGGGAATCATTTTGGCAATTTTGTCGACGTCACTGTAACGCAGCTTGAGCACCCGCCCAACGTCACGAATCACGGCACGCGCGGCCATGGTGCCAAACGTGATGATCTGGGTGACGTTGTTCTCGCCATATTTTTGCCGGACATAATCGATGATCTCCTCGCGGCGCTCGTAGCAAAAGTCGATGTCGATATCGGGCATCGTGATGCGCTCGGGATTGAGAAAACGCTCGAAAATCAGGTTGTATTTGAGCGGATCGATATTGGTGATGCCGATGCAGTAACTCACCAAACTCCCGGCAGCAGAGCCCCGCCCCGGTCCCACTGGAATCCCGGCCGAACGGGCATATTGAATGAAATCCTGTACGATCAGAAAGTAGCCGGCATAGCCGGTTTGCTTGATCACCTCGAGCTCGTGGCGCAGGCGCTGATCAATCTCGGGTGTGACTTGTTTATAGCGCTTTTTGACGCCCTCGAAGGCAAGCTGTTCGAGATATTCATCCAGGCTTCTGTTGCTGTGTGGCTCGGGAATTTTGAACGTCGGCAGGTGAATCGATTTGAAATCCAGCTCGAGGTTGCACTTGTCGGCAATCTCCACGCTGAGATTGAGCGCCTCCGGATTTTCTGGAAAGGAGGCTTGCATTTCCTCGACACTCTTGAAATAGATCTCATCGGTTGTGTATCGCAGCCGGTTGGGGTCGTCGCGATCTTTGCCGGTTTGCAGGCATAGCAGCACGTCATGAGGCATGGCGTGCTCACGCTTGAGATAATGCGTATCGTTCGTCGCCACTACCGGAATGCTCAGATCGCGGCTGAGCTGGAGCACACCTTCGCGGACGTTGTCTTCTTCGGGAATATGGTGATTGTGAATCTCGAGATAATAATCATCGCCGAAAATTTCGCGATACTCGAGCGCCACTTTTCGCGCGGCTTCATAGCCTTCATTGAGCAGTTTGTTCGCCACCTCCCCTTTCAAGCAGGCGGACAGCACAATGATCCCCTCGCGATATTTCGCCAGCACCTCGCGGTCAATGCGCGGCCGATAATAGAAGCCCTCGAGAAAACCGATGGAAACCAGCCGCATCAAATTTTTGTAGCCTTGCAGATTTTTGGCAAGCAGCAGCAGGTGATAGGAGGCATCGGAAACATTACCTTTCTGAACGGTTTTCTCCTTGCGGCTGCGTGGGGCCATATAGGCCTCGACGCCGATCACGGGCTTGATGCCGGCTTTCCGGCAGGTTTTATAAAACTCGATCGTGCCAAACATGTTGCCGTGATCAGTAAGCGCCAGTGCCGGCATGTTGCAGCGCTTCGCGGCTTCAACCAGATCTTCGATGCGACACGCACCGTCGAGCAAACTGTAATGCGAATGATTGTGCAGATGGACGAAACTTAGCATGACCCTTGCAGAGTTGATGGACCGGGAATTCTTTTCATATTTTTTGCCGCCCACCCAAGTTGTCATTCCGGAAGCCTCTTTTTACACTCAGGGAACAATGGAGATTCCCTGCAGGTGCAGCCTACAGAATGACAGCGATCCAAGTGCGCTGGCCGATCAGGCGTTGATTTTGCCCGACTCCTTGAAAAATAAAAAAGATTTTGCGCAATTGCAACAACAATTCCATGGCAATAACAAAAAAGCCAGGCAATGCTGACCTGGCTCGTAAGAGAGGTGTTTAAAGTTATCTTTGGGCAAAAGGCGCTTTTCCTATGCGCTTTCCAGCATTTTCAAATAGCGCTGAGCTTTCTTGGCAGAGGCGGTTTGCGGGCCAAAGCTCAACAACATGCTCAGTTCGGCTCGGGCCAAGTCTTTCTCCCCACTCTTGAAAAATGCAATGCCGATCATCAGCTGTGCGTCATTGGTCTTGTTACTGTTCTCGAAAACGTAAACCTTTTGAAACTCGGCCACGGCCTCGTAGTACTTGCCCATGGCGAAATAGCATTCGCCGATCCAGTACTGGCAGTTGTCGGCCAATTGGTGCCGGTCATTAGTCCGGAGCAATTCACGGAACTTGCGAATCGCGCTGTCAAAACGGCGCACATAAAAATCGTCCAGCGCATCCTGATAGGCCAGGCCGTAATCGGAATTATAAAGCGCGGAATTATCAGCATCACCAGGCAGAGGCTTGCTGGTAATTTTTTTGGTCTTGAATGTTGTCTGCAACGCGGCGGCTTGATAGTTTTTCTCTTCCATTTCAGCGCGCAGACTGTCAATCGTGCGATCCTTGTCTGCCTTCAGCGTCTCGAGTTGTTTGACCTCTGCATTCATTCCCTGGAAAAGTTCCGGGGTCAGAAAACTTTCGGCTTCATTGGCTTTGGAGGTACGGCTCTCCGAACTGGCGAACGTGGCGTCGTCACTGTTGCTGCTCTGCGCTTCAGCGTTACTTTTGCTCTCGGCACTCTCCTGGGCATCCCCTTCCTGGCCTTCGTTGTCGAGAACATCCAATCTTTTCAATAAATCTTCCTTATACGCTTCATCCTCAGCCTGGCCGTAAGAATCATCTTCCAGCTGCACCCGCTGCATGCGGCCACTGCAGACCATAAACAAACCCACGACGACCAGCGATAACGTCAACATCGAGGTGCCAATAATTTTTCTCATTTTGGTCATGATGCAAACTCCAAGTTGTAAGGCTTGACCTAAAGAACCTGCTGCCCGCTTTCAATCAGAAGGTCGCGGGCGCCGGCCAAATGCGCTTCAGAAATGATTTCACCGCCCAAGAGTCGGGCAATCGCTTCCGGCCGCTGCGAACTGTGCAAGCGCCGCACGCCGGTCACGGATTTGCCACCGATAACATTTTTTTCCACCAGGAAATGATGTGCGCCGGCACTGGCAATCTGCGGCAGGTGCGTGATGCAAATAATCTGGTGTGATTGCGCCAGTTGCTGCAACTTCCTGCCGACTGCTTGTGCCACCCGACCGGAAACTCCGGCATCGATCTCGTCGAAAATTAAAACCGGAATATCGTCACGCTCGGCAAGAATCGATTTTAGTGCCAGCATAATGCGCGAAATCTCTCCGCCGGAGGCGACTTTGGACAACGGCGCCGGCGCCTGACCCGGATTCGCGGAAATAAAGAATTCAACATGATCAATGCCTGTGGCGCTGACCCTTACCGGTTGTCCATCGACTGTCACATAACTCGCGCTGTCCGGCTGGGTCGTGATGACGACCTCAAAACGGCTGCCGGCCATTCCCAAATCCGCAAGAACAGCCGGTACGGTCGCCTCCAAATCCTTGGCGACTTGTCGGCGCCGCGAGGATAATTCCAAACATAATTCTGCGCAATGCGCTCTCGCCACCTTGAGCTGTTTTTCCAAGGCGGCGACTTTTTCTTCGAAATTTTCCAGATCGGAGAGTGAAGCTTCGAGGGCGGCACGGCGTTCAAATACTCCTTCCATGGAGCCACCGTATTTGCGTTTAAGCTTGTTGAAGCTCGCCAATCGTTGCCGTACCTGTTCGAGACGCGCCGGATTGAATTCTATGCGATTTCGGTAACGCTGGATTTCCTGCGCTGCTTCCTGCAGCGCCAATCCGGCAGCCTCGCAATCTTTATGCAAAGCCCGTAATGACGGATCAATACCGCTCAGTTCCTCGAGCGACGACAAGACGGACTTGAGCTGAGCCACTACGGGCACCGCCCCTTCGGCTTCGTAAAGCAGCTGATAAATTTTTGCGCTCAGTTCGACTCTGCGCTCCGCGCTGCTCAACAGACGTTCTTCCTGAACCAGGCTCTCCTCTTCACCCGGCTGCGGATCAACGCTTTTGATTTCCTGCAATTGAAACATATTGAATTCGCGTTTCTCCTGCAACTCTTTCTGCCGGGACAGCCATTCCAGATAGCTGTTTTGCGTCGCGCGTACCTCGGCGTATGCTTCGGCTGTTTTGGCCGCCAGCTCTTCCAGTCCGCCGTAAGCATCGAGATAACGAAGATGCGAACGGGTTTGCAACAGCGATTGATGTTCGTGCTGGCCGTGCAAGTCTGCCAGCATTTCACTCAGTGCATCCAGAGTCGTCGAGGAGATGGGTGAATCATTCAAAAAGGCGCGACTGCGTCCGTTCGGCATAAATTCGCGGCGCAGCAGAAAAGCGCCATCATCACTCACCTCGAGCGCGTTCTCACGCAAGAATTGCCTCAGCCGGGGAGAGAGACAGTTGACAAAGAGCCCTTCGATGATCGCTTTTTTCTCAGGATCACGAGGATAATGAAAAGCGGCTTTTTCTCCTAATAAAGCCGCCATGGCGCCGATGAGAATCGACTTGCCAGCCCCGGTCTCACCCGTGAAGACGTTCAATCCTGAACCCAGCGTCAATTCAACGCGATCAACAAGCGCATAATTGTACAGCGAAAAAGTTTGTAACATGGTCCGGGACCGATAAATGATTTGCAAAGTCCATGCCTGCTTTTGCTTTCACGCATGACAGCCGGCAGGTAATGTTAATATCACGCCAGCATACCGGCAAGAAGTAAAATCGGATTGTATGGCAAGCAAGTAATTATTGAAGATACCACGAACCCATTAATTGCTCCGCGAATGGAGAAGTTCCCTCCATGGCTTCAAACCGATTACGAATCATCCTGGCACTTGATACATCCAGCCCTCATCGTTCCAAGATGAGACAGTCAGATAATCGAAAATACAAAATTGTAAGTACGTTTTTTGAATTGTGCGGGATGGAAAATGGCACGTGAAGCGGCAAGTTACAGACTTGTAATGAGAAATCCATCCTGCGCGTTTATTCCCTGATCACCGCCACTTTGCCGACCGCACTGGCGCCTGTTGCTTCGATATAGGCAACAAAAAGATAAATGCCACTTGGTACCAATTTCCCTGACTCATCGCGCCCATCCCAACAAGCTTCGGCGCCCGGCACTTGCTCGACCGAGTAACTGCGGATCAATTCACCGGCAATATTATAAATTTTCACCGCGCTGTCTTCCGCCAGATTGGTGATGGAAAAACAACTGCCGGTTTTCTTGGCACCAATCCGGAATGGATTCGGATATCCCGTAAGCTGGCTCAGATCCGGTTTCGGTTCGGTAAATGGCGTGCGATAGCGCGACAGTCCGGTGGTCGTGCCGATCCAGGCATCACCGGTTTTGGGATTGAACGTGATGCAAGTAACGAAATTGCCGACCAGCGGGCTGTTTTCGACCGTGTAATGCGTCAGGGAGCAATTGTCCTGGCCGGAAAGCACCGAAATGCCAGCGCTGGTGCCAATCCACTTGTTGTTGCGGGGGTCAACCCGAACCACTTTGATGTCATCGCTGATCAGGCTGTAGCAAAATCGATCATTGACCTTGCCGGCAAACCAATAATTGAGACCTTTGTCCGTGCCAATCCACATGTAACCATCACGGTCCTGTGCCAGCGACGCAATCCGGTTGCTCAACAGATTGTCATCCAAATTGAGCTCGCCGCTGAAATCGTCATCCGCTTTGTTGAGCACGGTGCCCCGGTGATCCAGCACGCTCACCCCGTTGCTCGAGGTGCCAACCCAGATACGATCGTTTGTGATTGTTTTCTCGATTTCCAATACCGAAACGTCCAGACTGCGCAGACCATCACTCGTTGAAAAGTGCACATATTGGCCTTGGGGATTGCGGGCCACCAATCCATTGGTGTTTACCGCATTGAAATTGAGAATCCAGATGTTGCCTTGATCATCCTGTTTGAGAAAAGGAATGGCCGGATAGTTTCTCTCACTAAGCGCGGACGAAAGTGCGCCTCGCGTGGTATCAATATGGTCTTTAATGGTGAGCGCATCCGGTTTGCCGGTCAACACGTAGATGCCGCCTCCCCAAGTCGCCAACCAATGCTCGCCGTTAGCCGGATGAATGATCTGGCGAATCTCATCCACAATTGGAAAAGTTTTGGGGCTGTAGTTATACCAGCGCGCACCGTCGTAGATTTGAAAACCATTATAGCTCGAGCTGCACCAAAGATTGCCTTCATTGTCCAGAGATACGGAAGTAAACGAATTGGTTGCCGGGCCCTCCGGCTCATGCCGGAGCCAAACCTGAGCGCTGCGGTCAAACTCATAAAGACCGTCGTCGTAAGTGGAAATCCAAAGAGTACCGGCGCTGTCAACGAGTATGCCCGTAATGACGTAAATGCTGGTTCCCACTAATGCCCAGGTGCCAAGCGTTTCGGATCGATAGACGCCGGAGGGAGTCGCAGCATACAACACCGCTTTGTTGTCCTCTTTGGAGACCACCAATTGCAGGATATTGCGTTCGCCGATGTTTCCGGATACATTGGTCCAGCGCGCGCCATTAAAAGCCACCACGCCCTGAGAGGTGGCAGCAACGATGTTTTGGGAGAATTTGGCGAAGCCGCGCACGAGCGCTGAGGGCAAGCCATCCTGGATGGTATAATTCGTCCAACTCTCTGGTGCCAAAAGATTGGGCAGATCCAGGGAAGTGCGGGCGATGCCCATGTTGGTGGCCGCCCACAATTCACGATCATCAATGAAAAGTGCGGTCACTGCCGTGGCGCGCGGAAATTTTTTGCCGAGGTTCTGATAGGTTTCCTTCACCTCGTTTCTACCCACATCGTACAAGCTGATGCCCAGATCCAGCGCAAGGTACATGGAATCGCCGCGGGTCGCGAAGTCAAAAATATTCCGATTGACATAATCGTCGATACGCGTAAAAACATTTTTTGCGGGATCATACACATCAATGAGGCCGGTGGGTTGTGCAATCGTGCCGGTTGCCAGCACGATCCAAATACGGCCGCGCTGATCGCGGCCAACGGCCTTCGTTATATTCTGTCTAAGCCCATCGGTGTTGGTAAATTTGCGGAAAGCTTTGCGGTTGGCATCCCACAGCAAGACGCCACCGGTTGTTGCCGCCCATACTCCTTGCGGAGAACTGATCAGAAGGCGGGAAAAGGTGTAAGTGTTCGAACCTGGATCATGATAACCTCTGATCGTGCGCATGTTGGTGAATGACTGCCAGAGCTGTTCCTGCGCAAGGGTGTGATGCGAAAAACAAAAAGCGGCGAAAAGTAAACTGGTGATGATTGGATATTTCCGCATGAGTCAATGTTTTCGATTGGTTAAAATTTCGGCTGTGAGTTCAATCCGAATTCAAGCTGACACGATGCTGCTTTTAAATATAACACAAATTCCGAATGATGCAACCGATCTTTTCGGATTCTCCTCAACCGGCAAGTTTTTCCGCAAGCAGGCTGACAGGGTCGGTACCGCGCAGACTGCAGATCTGATGGTGGCACACCTCGAACCTGCCATCGCGTGTCATTCTCTCTGATATCTGTCTGTATGTAAAAGTGGGCACGATGTCCATTTCTCGCACGACACGATCAACCAAATCATGTGTCATGCCGACCGTTTCCAATTGAAGAATTCCGAAAATCTGATCCAGGCAGAGATTCATCATTTGCTCGGTTGTAATATCCGGTGTCAATCCATTCTTGTTGTGGGTCGGAATCGAATCCAGTGGAGTAATCGGTTGGGATATCTTTTGTCCGTTATCGAGAGTAAAGTGAGCAGTTATTTTGGGGGGCGAAATCTTCTGATACTTCACTTTATGGCAGCAGAATCTGTATTTCTTGCCCGATCCGCATGGACAGGGATCATTCAAACGGGTTTTGCCCATAGGATTCCTTTGTTATGATTCAGCCGAGTGATGCATGACCTCAAAGTCGGGATAAAAGGCTTTTCTGAAATTCTCTGCCATTTCTGTTGTGGCATGGCATCTCCAGCACGGCATTTGACATAGTGAAATATAAAAACTCTATTTGCTTTTGTCAACGGCTATTCTCTGAATTCCCACAATTATCAGCGCACGTCCACAACTTTTTTCCCATCACGGTATGCTGGTTTCTCTCTCATTGCCGGTGTAATTCTCCCCAGTTCTACCGGATTATTATTCCCCACCTTGTAATTTCCCAAGATGTATTCAATCTGTATTTAATTCTTTTTCTTCGTTCACTTTTTTAGCGTGAATTATTCTTAACCACAAAGGCACGAAGACACAAAGTTTGATTTTAGAGAATGACTAGCAGAGTGGCTATGAAAATTCAGTTTTTTCCCTTGAAGCTTGACAAGTCTTTTCTCTTCGTGTCTTTGTGTCTTGGTGGTTTAAGTTTTATGAATAATCCAGGTTAGCTTCGGGTGATATTGGGGACTCAGTTATAATTCCACCGGGCACAGCTAATAACAAACGTTAGGTCGCACCCCCCTACGGACGCAGCCTCTGGGGCTGAACAAAAGTTGACTTTTCAAACACGCTCTTAATTCGCCATATGTGAAAGCTTTGAACCCGGCCGCATTTCATCAACCCAATTACTCCTCTTGCTTTTTGAAACTTTATGCATTATCTTTTGCCTCACCCAGTCTCCAGGATGAAGAGCGAAAGGTCACGGTAATTCCTGCAACAAGCAGTCCATGTCGGAAAATATGAACCAGGAGGTAACGGTGAGGTCACAAATCACCGCTCGTGTGATGGCTGTGCCAGCCATCGGCATCATCGCGGTCTCCTTCGCTTCGATTTTGATCCGCTGGTGTCCGGCGCCGGCGCTGTCAATTGCCTTTTATCGTTTGCTGTTTGCTTCGCTGTTCTTTGGGTTGTTCACGGGCAGGCAGGCCGTGCGCGAATGGCGAAATATGCCATCCACAGCCTTCAGCCTGGGGCTGATTTCCGGTATCGGACTGGCTGCGCATTTTGCGACATGGATCACCTCGCTTTTCCACACTACTGTTGCCAGTTCCGTGGTCCTGGTCAGCACCTCGCCCATTTTTGTGGCGCTCGGCACGCGCTTCATTCTGCGGGAGCCGATGCGGCCTTTGCTCTTTGTGGGGTTGGGCATCGCAATCGGTGGTGCGGCCATCATCGCGTTGGCTGATGCCGGCGGCGGTCATGGTTCCATTCGGGGTGATGCGCTGGCGCTGGCAGGCGCGCTGGCAGTCGCGGTTTATTTGCTTGCTGGCAGAATTTTGCGCCGGCAGTTGGGAACATCCGCATACGTGTTGCTGAGTTACAGCACCGCAGCGCTCGCGTTGTTTTTCGGAGCGCTTGGGCTGCGGGCGCCGCTTGCCGGATTTTCCTCCAAGATTTTCGGCATGTTCATTCTCATTGCGCTGGTTCCGCAAGTCATCGGCCACACGAGTTTCAATTGGGCACTAAAGCATTTCTCTGCACCAACCGTGTCTGTCATGTTTTTGGGAGAACCTGTCGGAGCGAGCATCCTGGCTTATCTCTTGCTTGGTGAGCGCATTGGTGGGTTGACAGTCGTTGGTGGCATCGTGACATTGCTCGGAGTGGCGATGGTGCTTTTGTCCGAATTTGGAGGAGAGAAAAAATGCGAATCGAAGAATCGAAGATTGGAGATGGATGATGGATAATACCCGGAGTCTGCCCGAAAACCTCGGATTTGTCATGCAAAGCATCTTTTTGAATTGGGAAAAGATTCCGCCTTTGTAAAAATGGCTGTTTTTCCCCGAGTCTTGATTTTCGACAATCACATCACGGAGGGAGTATGAAACCATTTCTCATCGTGGCCAATCCCGCTTCGGCGCTGGGCAGAGGCCGGCTGGTGATGGAGCGAGCCGTGGCCTGGTTTGCGCAAAAGGGTATCGAAACGCAAACTGTCATCTCACAATACGCCGGGCATCTCCTGGAGGCCCTGCCGCCACTGCTCGAGGATAACTGGCAAAAGATTGTAGTGGTCGGCGGCGATGGCACGCTCTTCGAGGTGCTCAATCTCTGCCTCGATACCATGAGCGGCGATGGCGTCGCGCCGTTCCCCACGCCGCTGGCATTGATTCCGAGCGGCACCGGCAATTCATTTTCGAAGGATTTGCCGGCTGACAATCTCGAAGATTTTTTGCAAAAATCCTTGCATGGCACGCCGCAGCCGGTGGACGTCGCGCGCTGTCATTTTTCCAACAGCCTTGCCGGCGGGCGAGGCTGGTACAAAAATGAGTTTTATTTTGTCAATATGCTGGGCACCGGCTTTGTTGCCGAAGTCAACGTGCGTTCGCAGCGCTTCAAAAAATTGGGGATGCTGGGATATGCCGTCGGTGTTTTTGCCACTCTGGCGGCCTTGCGACCTTGTCGCTTGCGATTGGATCTGGATGGCAAAACAGTGGAGCGCGCGAATACCTTTGTCGCCATTTGCAATTCCCGCTACACTGCCGGCAACATGAAAATCGCGCCGGAGGCCAACATCAGCGACAGTATGATTGATGTGGTGCTGGCGAATTCGTTCTCCCGCTGGGAACTGGTGCGTACTTTCCCAAAAGTTTTCTCTGGCAGGCACACGTCTCATCCGGAGGTCGAAGTATTTCGGACGCGACAACTCCGCGTGGAGACCGATCCGCCGTGTCTGCTCACGCCGGATGGCGAGACCCTCGGCAATACCCCCATAGAGGTGGAGATACTTCCCGGCAAGCTCCGTTTCATGGTATAGTGCTAATCTCGAAAAACCATCACGATCGTAATGATTTTGTAGCGCAAGCTTCCCTACGGGCGTAGCCCATGGGCTACGCCCGTAGGGAGTCTGCATTACGATCGGCCGTTAGAATTTATTGAGCGCCTATCTGACCAAAATCATTTTTTTCGTATCACTGAAACCCGCGGCCTCGAGTTTGGCGAAATAGACTCCGCTGGCTTGGCTGGTTGCATCCCAAGTCAACTTATTCCTCCCCCTTGCGGCCATACCGTTCTTTAAAACCGTAACCAATTCTCCGGTCAGCGTGTAGACGGATAATTTGACCGGCATGTCACGCTCGAGTCGAAATTCGATCGTCGTCACCGCATTGAAGGGATTGGGGTAATTATTGAACAACTCAAAATCCTTTGCACGGGGATACTCTGTCTTGGCGACTGCGGTCGCCTTTCCCATGGCGATTCCCACTGCTTCCAGCAATGGCTGGGCATTGACGAAAGCATCCTGGCCAAGCGCCCAAATCATCACACCGCCGAGGCCGTTGGTTTTGGCGTATTCGCATTTGAGGCTGAGAGAAAGCGAGTCGTCGAAAGTGACAATTTTTGTCCGGTTGGCATTGAGCAAATAGGGTACCTTGGAAACCTCGTCCCAGAAATAATCCCAGCCGGAGCTCAGTCGCGGCGCTACTGCGGTATATTCGAGATCACTCCAGCCGCTGGCCGGGCCATACAATCGCGAGGCGTTGCACTCTTTGCCGTAAAAGGGCATGCCCAAATGAATTTTCTCCGGCGGAATTCCTCTTTGATTGCGTAAATATTGAACGCCCTGATGGGCTGAGCCGTCGTAGTCCGTGGCAGGTGCATACAATGGTGCATTGTGCCCGGCGTGATTGGTCCAACTGCCGTGAAAGTCATAAGCCATTAGATTGAACCATTCGACGTGGCGCGCCAGCGCCGCATAGTCATGCCATTGACCAGCATAGTTGGAGGCCACGGCCACCATGGTGAGCAGCAAAGGCGGATTGAGTGCCGTGAAGGCCTGAGCCGTTTCCTTGATCAACGTGGTGAGATTGGCGCGCTCCACCGCGTTTTGCGGAAACTCCCAATCGAAGTCTGCGCCATCGTAACCACGTGTTTGGCAGTAATTCACCAGGTTTTGAATAAATTTTTTTCGTGTAGTCGAATCCGCCGCCATCGGCGCAAAGCCGGCGGATTGGCCCCAGCCGCCGAGCGAAATGAGTATTTTCCTGCCGGCCTTGTGAGTTTCGGCAATCAGCTCGGGATGGTTGATCTCGCTGTAGCCGGTGATGCTGCCATCGGCCAGCGGCCACGCGAAGGCGTGATTGATATGGGTGATATATTCGAATTTGACTTTGTTCGCTGGCAATTTGGTTTTCATCCATCCCGGATAATACGCCACGACACGATATTGCCCACTCGCCGGGAAGGGTATTGCGCATACTGCAAAAACGATCCAAGCAAAAACACACACCCTTTGCCGTGAGTCGGCGAGACTACAAGCTCGTTTATGCAATTTAATTCTCCCTTTTCTTATCTGTTGAGTTATTTCCTACGCACGCAATCTATCTGTTGGCTGCTTTCATTCGTTGGCTAAAAATCTCGGTAAAAGTTTAGCCAACTGAAAAGGGTGTCATTCTGTAAGAATCTTTTTACGGATTTGTAGATGTCTCCTTAAAAAGTAGAAATATTACCACGAAATGACATTTTGAGTTAAGGCGATGCTCAGACGGCTAAAAGTTTACAACTCTCAGAATTTTGTTCTGCATCTGTTCGCCTTACGGCCTATTCCGGCCTCTTCATCGCTTTGAGCCCTGCTTGTGTAATGAGATCACGATAAGTGATTAACGCCACTTTGCTGGATCCGATCACCTCGCGGTATTCTTGAGAGCACAGCGCGTTCAATTCTGCTTGGCGGTGTTTGCTGACCAAAGATACACCCTCGGAGGTACGCATGATCGGGCTATCCAGATCAATTAACGCCTCCATCTCTGGCGTCTCGAGGCCGATGTGCATGACCATGACGTGGGTTTTGCCCGGCTGCAGATTCCGAATGGCTGCACACAAGCTGTCCTTTTTACTCTCAATGGGCATAGCAAACATCGCTTGAAAAATTTCCCCAAAGTAATGTGCCAGACCCAGGTTATTTTCTTTGGCCAATTTTTCTACGATTGCCGTGAATTCAGGCCGAGAGACGGCGGTGCCCATGTGATAATCCAGATAGTCAATCTCAACGCCGGACCGCAGCGCCCGTTCGATTTGCGCACGCAGCTCTTTTTCTACTTCATCAGCTTTTCTCTCTTGGGCGTTGAATTCGGCATGCGTTGCGAAAAAATACCCGTTGCTGTCGACCAAACTGGGAACGGCGGCTTTTCCTAAAACCGGCCCCCATTTGTAATGCTTCCATTCCGAATTCAAAGTCAAATGAATGCCGACAGCGATCTCAGGGTGTGCCTTCAAGATTTCTACTGCCTCCAAATACCACGGGCAGCTAAACATCACCGAGGCCGAAACCGGCATGCCGGTTTCGGCAAGCTGCTGCATGGCCATATTTACTGCATGGCACATGCCAATATCATCCACACGGATGAGGAGCTTGGCCTGGTCTTGACTAAATGAAGGTGCGGAATACATGAGAGTTAAACAAAACATGATCAAAACGAAATTTCTTCTCGTCATTTTTTTCTCCACTAGCTGAAGTGAAGTTCGACCCTAAACTGGGGCGGGCGAGGGTCGGAATTCGCCTTTTGTCAAAAATCATTTTACCTTTTGAAACCTTTGCCGAAAAAGCAAAGATTTGACTCTTTAGAGATTTACTGCTGGCGCAGGGCCGGCTTTGGTGCTTTGGGTTGCCGTGCTTTCTTCTCAGTTTGTACTGCATTATCAATGGCATCCAACAACCCATTCTCATACTTATCTCCGCCCAATTGCCAGAACATGATGCCGCCCAATCCCTTTTTCATAGCGTATATGGTTTTTGACTTCACGGCTTCCGGATGATCGAAGGTGGCAAAGCGTTTCGTTTTCGGACTGTAGCGATAATAAGCTTCGGCGGCGGGATCAAAATGTTCTTGAAACCCTGCTTCGGCGGCGAAATAGGTTTCGAAGTTCTTGTAATTGACAAAGTCTTTGAACGTTCCTGGCTGGTAGATGCCGTTATTCTTATCATCGACATTCTCCCACACGCGGGCATAGAAAGCCGCGCCGATGACGATCTTGCGCAACGGTATTTTCAGGGAATCGAGGAACTGCACCGCCGCTCGAACAGATTCCTTTTGGAGCGCCGAAGAACCCAACGGCGTATGGTGGCCTGTAACCTTACTGTAGCCATTTACGAGATCATAAGTCATGAGATTGACTCTGTCCACCAAAGGCATGACGCTTGCCCATTCCACGGAATTTTCCAAAAACTCAGCAAAACCTCCGGCGGCAAAACTCAATTCGTATTGCTCTCCAAAAGTTTTTCTGAGCTCCTGAATCAGGAAGGTAAAATTCTGTCGATCCTCGGGTGAATAGGCATGCCCAGGAGGACCTTCGATGGCAGGATATTCCCAGTCGAGATCCAAACCGTCGGCATGATATTGGGCCAACAGTCCTTTGGCGGATTCGGCAAATGCGCTGCGATCTTGTTGGTTGGAAAATACTTCTGAACAGGTTTTACATCCGCCCCAGCCGCCTAATGCCAGCATTACTTTCAGGTGCGGATATTTCTCTTTGAGAGAAACCAGATGCCGGATGGTTGAATCATCATCCGCATCGTCCACCGCCAGCCGGTTGCCTTGCAAATGTAAAAAGCTGAAGATGATATGCGTCAATTTCGCAACGGGATATTTGTCGACTTCGCTGGCGTCACCCCTGTAATACGCGATGACACTAAAATCATTTTTTCCCGCATCTCGATTTGGCGTGGAAGCACATCCTGAAATGAAAATGGCTGCCACAATAGCCGAAAGCTTTGCATAAGAAATCATTGGATACCTGAGCGTTTAGCAAAACACCATTGGAGTAAAGTCGGACTTGCGTTGCAGAAAGGCTTTGCGCGCAAGCCCGACTTCGCGTCATCACTGCTGGCGTAACGCCGGCATCGGTATGGGAATATTGTAATACGATGCGCCGGCCCCCACGCCGTTTT
>JAPDQK010000030.1:54515-70549 GCA_034505955.1 Candidatus Zhuqueibacter pondensis | reverse complement strand
GCCAAATTGGCCTCGCCCATCAGCCGCCAGGCCTCTGCCGTTTCCCGGGCATCCGGATAGCGCTGCATGAACAGGCGCAATTGTGAGATGCTGAGATCGTAATAACCTTCGTTGAAAAGTTTTTGCGCGTAGAGAAAATCGTCGCTGGCCGGTGTGTTCGCGGGAAGTATTTGGGCGGCGCCTGTAGAAATTAAAAAGCAAAAGGAAAAAAGCAAAACGAAAATGACTGCGGCGCAAAGTCTCTCAGTTATTGATGGGCTGGCGGCTTTAACTTTGATGTCATTCGGGAAGCATCTTTTTTGAATCGAGCACGAGTCTTCAATTGCAAAAAGATTACCACAAAAATGCCGTAGCGCGGGCTTCCAGCCTGCCTGCAGACAAGATGTCTGCGCTACATTTTCATGCCGTAGCGCGGGCTTCCAGCCTGCCTGCAGACAAGATGTCTGCGCTACATTTTCATGCCGTAGCGCGGGCTTCCAGCCTGCCTGCAGACAAGATGTCTGCGCTACATTTTCATCATGCCGTAGCGCGGGCTTCCAGCCTGCCTGCAGACAAGATGTCTGCGCTACATTTTCATCATGCCGTAGCGCGGGCTTCCAGCCTGCCTGCAGACAAGATGTCTGCGCTACATTTTCATCATGATGGATGTGCAACCGTACATGACAATTCCTACGGAATGACATTGTGGCCGCCTGTGGCTGAGACATTACTGCCGCACTCAACAAACGATTGGCAGGCCAGCCGGCTGCGTTACAGTAGCTGTAATTTGCCATACTGCACAAAGATTTTTTTCGTTCCTTCTTTTTCAAAAGCGATGGTGAGCTTCAAATTTTCCCCCTTGCCCTCGAGGGCGAGAATTTCACCCAAACCAAATTTTGGATGCTTGACCAACCGGCCGACGTACATGCCTTCGTTGTCCTGGGATTCCTCCTCGTACTTCGGCATGACTTGTTCATGACCGGGATGCCATTCGGCTTCCGAAGCAGAAGTCTCAAATGGGCGAAGCCGGCGTACCTCTTCCTGGCGCACGTACTGGCGGTCGAGTTCCTCCAAAAATCGCGACGGTAGATTGAATTGGTTGTCATTGCCATAGCGGCTGCGCATTAGAGCGTAAGAAAGAAAGAGCTTTTCTTTGGCGCGCGTGGTGCCGACATAGAAAAGCCGGCGCTCTTCCTCGAGATCGGAATCAACATCGCCGGTGCGAATGAGTGGGAAAAGCCCGTCCTCGAGTCCGGTGATGAAGACGACGGGGAACTCCAGGCCTTTGGCGCTGTGAAGCGTCATCAACGTCACGGCATTGCTTTTTTCGTCCCAGGTGTCAATGTCCGTAATCAATGACACACGTTCAAGATAGCCTTCAATGGTGGCGTCACGCACCTCCGTGGCATACTCATGGATGGAATTCAACAATTCACGAATGTTGTCGATGCGTTCCTGTGCATTTTCACTTTTGAGCAGATGGATGATGCCGGTGGCACCAACCAGCGCGTTCGCCCATTCCAACAGCGACAGCTCGTTCTTGAGGCTTACAAAGCGATTGATGAAGTCATAGAATTCGAGCACTTTGTCGCGCAGGCCCGGCTTGATCGTCGGGATTTCTCCCACTCTGGCGAGCGCCTGGAATAGGGTGATCTTATTGGCACGGGCGAATTCTTCCAATCTTTTAATGGTGGTCTCGCCGATGCCGCGCAACGGATAATTGATAATCCGGCGCAAGCTCACCCGGTCAGCCGGGTTTGCTGCCAGGCGCATGTACGCCAATACGTCTTTGACTTCCTTGCGCTCATAGAAACGCAGGCCGCCAACGATGACGTATGGAATGCCGGCGCGGCGCAGCGTGTCTTCAATGACACGTGACTGTGCATTGGTGCGATAGAGAATCGCAAAATCGCTAAAGTTGCGGCGATGGGTTAGGCCACTATTGTAGTGGTGGCTGATCTGTTCGGTGATCTTGTCCAGAATGATTTGGGCCTCGTGATATTCATTGCCGGCTTCAAGCAGCGCCACCGGCTCACCGGCTTCGCGTTCCGTCCAAAGCTTCTTGGGCAGACGGTCGCGATTGTTGACAATGACGGAATGTGCGGCTTCGAGAATGTTGCGCGTGGAGCGGTAATTTTGTTCGAGACGAAAAACTTTGCAGTCGGGAAAATCCCTTTCGAAGTCGAGAATGTTGCGCACTTCGGCTCCCCGCCAGCGGTAAATGGATTGATCATCGTCACCCACGACGAAAACATTGCGGTCACGGCCTGCAAGCGCGCGCAGGAAAACATACTGGGTGCGATTGGTGTCCTGAAATTCGTCCACCAGAACATAACGAAATCGGTGCACATAGCTGGAGAGAATCTCAGGGTGTTGACGAAACAGCTCAATCGGATAAATCAGCAAATCGTCAAAATCCATGGCGTTGTTTTCTTTCAGACGTTGCTGATAGATGGCGTAAACCCGCGCCACCACTTCATCGCGGAAGTCACCATCGCCGGCAAGCGATTGCGGGTTAGTCATCAGGCCATTTTTTGCACGGGAGATGCGATAATGAATATAACCTGGTGAGATTCTTTCAGTCGGGATCGCCAGTTCGGCCACGATTTGCTTGATGAGACCAAGCTGGTCTTCGGAATCATAAATGGTGAATTGGCGCGTAAAACCAAGATGCTCAGCATGAGCGCGGAGCATGCGGGCGCAAATGGAATGAAAAGTCCCCACCCACGGGCCATCGTGATGTTTGTAACGCGACAGCGCCAGCGAGACAAGGCGCGAAAGGCGTTCCTGCATTTCCTGCGCCGCCTTATTGGTGAAAGTCGCCGCGAGAATGTTTTCGGCGCGAACCCCTTGACGTTCGATCAAGTAAGCGATGCGATAGGTGAGCACGCGGGTTTTACCGCTGCCGGCACCGGCCAAAACCAGAATCGGGCCGTCACCACAGGCGACTGCTTTCCGCTGCTCGTTATTGAGCGCCTCCAAAAGGTGATCGTATCTTTTCCCACTCAGTGGCTTATCCTCCGGGTTGAGATTTATGTTTCTTTTCCCACCTGACCTGAGCACGGACCCGGTCAAATTCCCGTTTCGCGCGGAGATGCTCCTGCAACGTATGGCTGAAGACATGGGAGCCATCACCCCGCGCGACAAAATAAATATACTTCACGGCCGCTGGATACAACGCCGCGCGAATCGATGCGATGCCGGGGTTATTCACCGGACCGGGCGGCAAGCCGGGATATCGATAGGTGTTATAGGGCGAATCAATCTCGAGATCGCGGTTCAACAATCGGCGCGGCGGACCGGGAACGAGATATTGAATCGTGGGATCCGCTTGCAACAAAATTCCTTGCCGCAGGCGATTGTGATAGACCGCCGCAATAATTGCGCGCTCACTATCAACGGCAGCCTCGCCTTCGATGATCGAGGCCAGCGTGACCACCTGATGCAACGTGAAGTTCAGCTTTCGTGCTTGCTGCAGCAGCGAATCATTCACCTGACGATGAAACTCCTGCACCAGGGTGCGGATCACTTCCTGCGGCGAAGTGCCCCAGTAAAAATAATAAGTATTCGGACAAAGATAACCCTCCAAATTCGGTGCCGGAACCCCCAGGCGTCGCGCCAGGGCAGAATCATGCGCCAATTTGACGAAGGTGACCGAATCGATTTCCAGTGCCCGTTGCAAAATCCCGGCAAAATCTTCAACAGTTTTTCCTTCCGGGAGTGTGACCCGCTGCTGCGTGGCTTTACCGGAGCGAAACAATTTATATAACGCAAGTGTCGAAGCACCCGGCAGGATGGTGTATTTTCCAGCTTTGAGCTCCCTGCCCCAGCCCAAAATTTTGTCGGCAAAAATGAAACGATCGCTTTTTTTGATCAATCCCTGATGCTGCAAACTGTCGGCAATTTGCGGCAGGGACATGCCTCGGTGAATAATGAAGTCCCGTGGTGCTAAATTTTTCGGCACGATGGGTGCCTGAAACAGTATGTAAACTGCCACCGCGGTTCCGAGCAGAGCGACGAGAACGACAAGAGAGGCAATTGTAATGAATATCTTCACCGAAAGAGCAACAACAGATTATAAATCGCGTGCGTGTAAGAAGTGACGCCAATGCCCCGTAGGACAAAAAGCGCACCCAGAATCACACCGGCATAGAAACGAAACACGAACGATTCGAGCGTGAGCACTTCCCGGCCGCCGAGATAATGAAATCCCGAAAACAACGCCGCAGAAATGACCACGGCTAAAATGACATACATCAAGCGCCTGCCACCAGCGAGTACGTCGAAGATGGACAGCAGCAGGGAAATCAACAAAAAGCGAAAAAGCAATTCTTCATAGATGCCGGCGCCCAAGGCCATCGTCATCCTGGCGCCCATGTTGGCCATCTCGCTTCTTGCTTGTTGCAACAGCGCGAGATTGGTATGCTCGGTCAGTTGTCCGGCCAGCAGACCCAAAAGCACCGCGTATACCGTGCTCTCGAAAATGCTGTACGGAATGTAGACGAATTTGAAATCGAGCACTTGTTGTTTTTTCGCCAGCCAGAATGCCCACACCATCAATAGGAAGTACACTGCCCACAAAAATAAATTGTTGCGTATGCCCATAAACCACAGCATGCGCTCGATGATCACTTCGGCGCTGTTGCGGATTTGGATTTGTTGGTCCGCATAGAGTTTGGCGCTGCTGCCTTCATAAATCAGCAGCAAAAGCAGAATGGACAACAGTCCAAAGAAGTGCGAGCGAGTTTTCTTGAAATAGGTCTGCAGCGCCGCCGGCACCAGCTTTTCTGTCAACTTCCCTGCCATCGGGGCGTTATTTCTCTGATTCTCGTTTTGTCATTCCGAGCGCAAACGTTCCTTCACACTCACCAAAATCAGCACCAACTGGTGAACCGGATCGGCGCCGGTTCCGGCAATGATGCCGGTAAGAATATGATTGAAAAGATTCATACTCAGATGCCGGCCCGGAAATATTTCATCAAGAATTCCGAAATGGAAAATCGTGCAGGCAAGAACACCCAATACCATGCCGACCAGCATCGTGGTGCGTGAGATCGCCAGTTTGAGCGCAGCGAGCTGGTCTGAATCTTTATCCAAACGCTTCTTCTTTTCCTCGAGTCCGGGGAAGAATGTGACACCAATCTCCAACAGACGCTCGATCACAAGCGCCAGGGCCAGAAGGTTCAGAAAGGGGTTCACATCGAGTTGTTCGCCGGCCTCTGCTTGCTGGGCCAGTGCCGGCCGGGCCAGAAACAAGCTGCAAATCACGATGACGATTACGGACAGGATCAATCTTACCGAATGACGAGCATCAAACAAGTTCTGTCGCATTTCTTCCCTCCTCGAATTTAGGGTGTTCACAACCCCGAGCTTATTTGATTTTATTGAGAAAAAAAACAGGGGTTGGCTCTTACATTTCTGAAATTACGGTGAGCAACCTCATTCGGCCAACAATGTTACATTGGCGCAACCATCAAATATAGAGAAGTCCGCGGGAAATGTCAATAAGATTTTCGGAAAAATTTCCAAAAAATTCGGACTTCGGGAAAATGCCCCGGTGGGAAGTCAAAAAAATATTCCTTGCTCAATTAGTGGAACTTTTTATATTAGCTTCCTGCGCGAGTTGGAATATTTTCTGCCTGATTTCATCATATTGCCATGAGTTAAATTCTTTGATGATTCATCGATCTCGAAATTTCTTTGTTGGCATCTCCGGCTGGTCATATCCGGACTGGAACAATTTGGTTTATCCCTCACGCCGGCCCAAGAATTTTTCCGAACTCGAGTTGATCAGCCAACTGTTCAATGTGGTGGAGATCAATTCGACGTATTTTCATCCGCAGAGTGTCAGCACCTCGCAGCAATGGTTGGCACAAGTGGTGCGCAATCCACATTTTCGGTTCACGGCAAAAATCTGGCAGAAATTTGTTCTTGAAAAATCCTCGGATCGCGGCACCGGCTATGCGCAGACGGATATCGAACTGACCAAGCGCGGCATGCAACCATTGCGGGAAGCCGGTCGTCTCGGCGCTTTGCTGGTGCAATTTCCGCAGTCCTATCATTATAAAAATGAAAATCGTGACTGGTTGTTTCGCCTGCTGGATGCTTTTCAGGAATATCCGCTGGTGGTGGAAATTCGTCACAATTCCTGGAACCGGCCGGAGATTCTGGCCGAACTCAATCACCGGGGCGTTGGGTTTGCCAATGTCGATCAACCACAAATTGGCCAGGCGCTGGGGTTTACTCAGGTGGTGAGTGGGTGCGTTGCTTATTTTCGTTTTCTCGGTCGGAATGAGCAACAGTGGCTCAACAAAGATGCCGGCTTCGAGGCGCGGTATGATTATCTCTACTCCGCCACCGAGCTTGACAATTTTGTGGCGCCCATCCGAAACGCCCTTCGCCAAACCGAGAGTGTCTACGTGATTTTCAACAATCATCCTCGTGCTCAGGCCGTGGTCAATGCCCTGCAGTTGCAATTTGAACTGATGGGCATCAAAGTGAATGTGCCAGAAAAACTCTTGCAGGCTCATCCGGATTTGGCACGACTGCGTTCAGGACCCAATCCACAACAAACAGATTTGTTCTGAATTTTGATTTGAAATTGGCAAAATATTGTTGTATATTTATTTTTATGACGTTGGGTGTAAATATTCAGTAAACCCCGTTGTCATTCAGGAGGAATCTTTTTTCGTCTTGGACGATTGTCTTATATTGTAAATAGATTCTTCCAGAATGATATTTTAGTACGGGATTCACTGAACTTTTACAAATTTTTTGCCTTGCCAATGGCGCGACCTGATAACAATTGATTCCACAAGACGGGTTGAGGCTTGGAGGAACTGATGTCACGGTTCATTGATCCCACGACAGATTTTGGCTTCAAAAAGATTTTTGGCGAAGAAGCCAATAAAAACATCATCAGGGGTTTTATCACCGATGTGCTGGAGCTGGAAGCGCCAATTCTCGACATCCATTTCATGGACAAAGAACAGCTTCCGGATGCTCAAGAAGAACGCAGCGGGATTTATGACGTTTATTGCAAAGATGCGGAAGGCAACCATTTCATTGTTGAAATGCAAAAGAACCGCATCCCCTTCATCAAAGATCGGATGATTTATTACTCGACCTTCCCGATTGCAGCTCAGGCCAGGAAAGGCGGCAAGCGTGCAACTTATCCCGAACCCGCACTTGAAGTGATGAGCATCCATGATGAGATGGAGACTTATGGCGGCAAAATGACAGCCTGGGACTTTCGTCTCAGTGAAGTTTATTGCATTGCGGTTTTGGGCTATGCTCTGGATGGTAGTACAACCGCCGTCAATCGCAACCGAATCAGAAACGATCAGCCGCCGCACGAGGCTTTTTCCGACAAACTGCAATTCGTGACGTTGGAGTTGCCGCTGTTCGACGAACGCAAGCCGGAATACAGCCTTGAGCGCCGCATCAACAAATGGCTTTATTTCCTGAAATATTTGCCGGAGCTCAGTCGCATTCCAGACTTTTTCAAAGGCGATGAGGTGTTTGAGAAGGCTTTTGAGGTAGCGAAGTATGTGAACTTGACACTCAAGGAAAGACGACGCTATGAGTTGAATATAAAACGGATGCGCGATACATACGCAGTGCTGATGGGCAGCTATGAAACAGGCTATAAGAAAGGTTATGACCAAGGTTATGACCAAGGCCGTGTTGAAGAAGCTCAAAATACATTAAAGCTGATTTTCTCTCACAAGCTCGGCCCGGTATCTCCAGAGATCGGCGAAGCGATCCGCACCTTAAATGTGGAACAAATCCATGCGATCCTGGCACGCTCCAACACCATCAATGACTGGCAAACTTTGCAGCAAATTCTTTCCACGCTGCACGAGGGAAATACTATCTGACTTCAAACAACATATGAGGAAAACCAACAGTGAGCACGACCTCTTCCCGAAATAGTAGCACAAGTAGCAATAACCATCCTGTTATCAATGATTTCAATATCCATGTTGCCACGATCAATGGCTCCGGCAGCCAGACGGCAAACATGGTGTTGTTGCGCGCAATTTTTCAAATGGGGATTCCGGTTTCCGGCAAAAACCTTTTTCCTTCCAATATTCAGGGTCTTCCCACCTGGTTCACGATACGGGTCAACAAAGACGGTTATATTGCCCGGCGCGAAAAGAATGACATTCTGGTGGCGATGAATCCTGAAACGGCGCGAGAAGATGTAATGCAACTTGACGCCGGCGCCATGGTCATCTACGACGAGCCACTCAATCTGAATAAACTTCGCGATGATTTGCATTTTTATCCTGTGCCTTTCGACAAATTGGTGCGCCCGGTGTGCCCGGAGGCAAAACTGCGCAAGCTGGTTCGTAACATGATTTATGACGGCGTTCTCGCCTGCCTGCTCGGCATCGACATAGCCGAAATTGAAAACGCATTAAAAAAGCAGTTCAAAAGGAAAAGCAAGGCCATCCAATTGAATTTCGACGCGGCCAAGGCCGGCTTCGAGTACGCCGGTCAAAATTTTCCCCCGCAGGAGCTTTTCCGTGTTGCACGCATGAATGCAACGCAGGGTAAAATCATTATCGACGGCAACTCCGCCGCCGCGATGGGAAGCATGTTTGCTGGCGTCACGATCTTCACCTGGTATCCGATCACGCCATCATCGACTTTGGGTGAATCATTAGCCGAATACATGAAGCGCTACCGCATCGATCCGGTCACCCAAAAGGCGACCTTTGCCATCGTCCAAGCCGAAGATGAGCTGGCGGCGATCGGGATGGCGATCGGCGCCGGGTGGGCTGGTGCGCGCGCGATGACGGCCACCTCCGGTCCGGGCATTTCATTGATGGCGGAGTTTGTCGGCCTCGCGTATTATGCCGAGGTGCCTGTGGTAATCTTCAATGTTCAGCGGGTCGGGCCGTCGACCGGACTGCCGACCCGCACCATGCAGGGCGATATTCTTTTTACGGCCGTACTCTCGCACGGTGACACCAAACACCTGATGCTCCTCCCCTGCTCGGTGGAAGAGTGTTTCACCATGGCCGGCACCGCCTTCGATCTTGCGGAGGAATTTCAAACCCCGGTCTTTGTGATGCTTGATTTGGATTTGGGCATGAATTACTGGATGTCCGATCCTTTTCAATATCCCAATACCCCTTTCAAGCGTGGCAAAGTGCTTTCGGCCGAAGATTTGGAGCGCGTGCGCCAATTTGCGCGTTACAAAGATGTCGACGGCGATGGCATTCCTTATCGCACCTTGCCCGGAACACCTCATCCGCTCGCGCCCTATTTCACACGTGGCAGTGGACACAATGAGTACGCCCGGTACAGCGAGCGCCCGGAAGATTACAAAAACAATATGGATCGTTTGGCGCGGAAATTTGAAACAGCCCGGCAACAAGTGCCCGCCCCCGAGATCGATGAAAACCCACAAGCCGATGTCGGCATCATTGGCTACGGGACGAGTCATTGGGCTATTCTCGAATCTCGCGACTGGCTGCGCAACGATCATGGTTTGCAGACGAGTTATCTGCGCCTGAAAGCTTATCCGTTCAATGACAAGGTATTGGATTTCGTGCGCAAACATCGGCGGGTTTATGTTGTCGACCAAAATCGCGATGCCCAAATGCTCCAGCTACTCAAATTGGAGTTGGATGCCGATCAGATCGAAAAACTGCGCAGCGTACGGCACTATGACGGTTTGCCAATTACCCCCAACAGCATTGTTCGAAGCATTCGCGATTACGAAAAAGACGAGCCGGGTGTTCAACCGGTTCAACCGCTGGAAAAAGTCTTGTTTGCTTGATGCTTGAAGTGGCATGCCAATGCCTGTGACGAAGACAATGATCAACGATCCAGGAGCAAGCATCAAGGAACAGAACCATTCGAGAAGATGGAAACCACGAGGAAATTGATATGAGTAACACCATCACCACTACTCCTTCCCAGACGACAAAAACAGCCAAAGTCAATCGACTCGGCTTTGATATAGCGATCTATCGCGGCGGCAAATCCACACTGTGCGCCGGTTGCGGGCATAACGCCATCACCGAACGCATTATTGATGCTTTTTATGAAATGGGTGTCAACCCGTACAACGTTGCCAAATTTTCCGGCATTGGTTGTTCGAGCAAATCACCGGCGTATTTCATTGATGCCGCGCACGGATTCAACGGCGTCCATGGCCGCATGCCTTCGCTGGCAACGGGGGCGGTTATGGCCAACCGCAACCTTCTGAGCATCGGCGTGAGCGGAGACGGTGACACGGTTTCTATCGGCATCGGCCAGTTCGTGCACATGATGCGCCGTAATGTACCGATCATCTACATCATCGAAGACAACGGCGTTTATGGCCTGACCAAGGGCCAGTTCTCCGCAACAGCCGACATCGGCTCGAAGCTCAAATCCGGCGTCGTGAACGATCTTCCGCCCGTGGATACTTGCGCGCTGGCGATTGAGCTTGGCGCAACTTTTGTCGCGCGCTCGTTTTCAGGTGACAAACAGCAGTTGTCGGCGATTCTGAAAGCGGCGATCTCCCATCGTGGCACCGCGATGATTGACGTGATCTCACCGTGCGTGACCTTCAACGATCATGAAGGTTCCACCAAAAGCTACAGCTACGTCAAGGATCACGAGGAGCTTTTTGGCGAGGTGAGCTTTGTGCCATTCTTCGAGGACATTTCAGTGGACTACGAACCCGGCACAACAAAAGAAGTGGAGATGCACGATGGCTCGCGCCTGCTCCTGAGCAAACTGCCGGCTGATTACGACCCCTCGAATCCACTTGATGCCATTCGCCTGCTGGCTGAGGCGCGCCAACGCGGCGAATTGCTGACGGGGATTTTTTACATCAATCCCAACGGCAAAGATTTTCTCGAGCTGTTGAATATCGTCGACGAGCCGCTGGCAACTTTGCCGGCCGCGCGCGTCCGGCCAGGACCTCGGGCTTTGGAAGAGCTGATGGAAGAACTGAAGTAACCCGGCAGCGGATTTTGTCCGACCGCGTGGAACGGCAATGCACATTCCAAACATTGCTTTACCGAAAGAATGATCGCACAGAATTTTATTGACAATGCCGGCAAAGGCCGGCAACGCCAGATCGACGCCGAATGGATTGTTTCGCGCCAGGAGGCGGTCAGGTTTTATCTGTGGAAAAAGTGGAATCTTAACGGCGCTGATTTGGATGATGTGCTGCAAGAGACGATGGCGGCTGCGTTGCAGTGCTGTTCCAAGTACGAAGGCCGCAACAATGCCGAGCCCGGTACTTTTCTCATCGGGATTGCCAAGAATGTCGCCCAATCCTTTTTTCGTCGCGAGCACCGGCACGAACGCCGGCGAGCCCCCTTTGAGATCGCCGAATGCATCGGAATTGTTTTCAAAGATGAGACCGAGGCCGAAGAGGTGGCCAAATTGCTGAAAGAAAAAATCTCGAAACTACCCAAAATATATGTCCAGGTTTTGGACTTGATATTCTACCAAGAGTATAGAGAAAAAGAAGCAGCGCAAAAGCTGGGCATCCCGGTAAACAAGCTTTATAGCATCAAATCCGATGCACTTAAGCGGTTGAGAAAACTTTGTAGAAACGACTCAAGATTCAAGCCTTGACGATTCATCAGCGTGTAGGAGATTTTGCAATGTCCTGTCAGTACCCCAATCGCCTCGAGGTCATGACGAATTATGTTCGAGGCGTCTTACCTGATGCCGAGCAAGAAACATTTGAGGCACATTACCTGGGTTGCGACGAATGTTTCCGTGATTTGCGTTTTGTCGAGAAAGCGGCAGCCGCCATGCATTATTTCGGTACCGGTATTTTTGAACCGACGACAGCGAAGCCCAAGCCGGTCTCTCCAGGATGGCTGAAAAAAGCGAAAATATGGGTGGAGGAAATTGCCCTCTCCCAACAATGGAAGCGAGTTGTTCCCGCCCTTGCAACTTATATTTTACTCGTCGCCACCATGAGCCTGGGCTTCTATTTGATTACTTCAAATCTTAATCTCACCCACCATTCTTTCCGAGCGCATTCGGACCGGCGTGGCGCCATGTTGCCGGAGTCATCTGCACAACCGAACATTTTGGCACGCTTGGAGCACCTCGACTGGTCGATTTCGGAAGCCACAAAAACGGATACGGCGCTTTTTGCCAGACTGGTCGCGATTCAACGCATTTATCAAAATCACAACTACCATCAGGCTGTTGAACGCCTCACGCAACTTGCCAGTGACTTTCCCAATTCGATTGACGCGCATTTATTCCTGGGCATCAGTCAATTGCACACCAATAAAACAGCAGAGGGTATTCAAAGCTTGCGCGAAGTTTTGCAGCTTGATCCTGAAAATGCTGCAGCGCAGTGGTACCTGGTACAAGGACATCTCATCCAAGGCGATGTTGATGAAGCCAGAAACCTGCTGGTCACATTGGCGGAGCGACAAGATTCTCAATACGGTCAACAAGCCGCTGCGCTTTTGGCGACAATAGATAAAATTCTAGTGCAGAAAAAATAGAAGAAATTCTTCCATATACTACCCCGCATGAAAGCCCGTTGTAGGTTGTAGTTTTTCTCACAACGGGCTTTTATTTTTCCATTGCTAAACGTCTTGCATGACAAGCTAAATTTATCTAAATTGAAATCATGAGTTGGTTTCTGCGCATGACCCTATTCGTGCTCCCGGCCATATTGGCGGCATACGCGTATGTCGGCTGGAGAATCGCTGCGGCATTGGGACAATTGACTTCCTGGCCGCGCCCGACAATTCGCTGGAGCACCATCGCAATAGCAGGTTATCTCAATCTCTATCCTCTGCTTTTGCTTGCAACTGCTCTCTTGCAGATGACCGCCGCGAATAGCGCGCTGCGAGGCGGCCGGCGCTGGCTGGACATGCTTTTCACCTTTCCTTTTTGGGGCGGCTTGATTGTCGTGCTGGAGGTGTTGCCTCTGCTGCTCGTGATTGATCTCGCGCGATTCCCGTTGTGGCCGCTGTTTCAGAAATACCGGCCCAATTGGATGCAATGGCAGGCAATCATCACCGTGTCACTGGTAGCGATTATCGTCGTCTATGTGGCGGTGCGTGTCGGGCATGATACTTATTCCGTGCGACTCACGGCCCGCGAGGTGCGCATTCCCGCATTGCCGGCTGATTTGGAGGGCTTTCGTATTGTCCAACTCAGCGATTTGCAAGCAGACCCCTACACGGATGAACGAAAAATGCAACGATACCTCGACCTTGCCAACGCCCAGAAACCGGATCTCATTCTGTTTGCCGGCGATTTGGTCACGCGCGGCACGGGTCACATAGCACAGGGCGCAAACATGATGGGACGCTTGCGCGCACGCCTCGGCGTCTACGCCTGCTTGGGCGATCATGACTTTTGGGTAGATCCGAGATCGATCATGCGACATTTGCAAGGCAATGGCGTCACCACGATCGACGATTCGGTTGTCACCATAGCAGCAAGCTCCAGCAGGATATCACTAACCGTGATCACCAACATCTACGATCGTCGACCATCAGCATCAACGCTCGAGCACTTGCGCCGGAGGCGGCCAGAGGCCGCGGTTCATATTCTGCTCTCGCATCAGCCCACAGATGATATTATACGGTTTGCTCAAAACCATGATTATCACCTTCTCCTCGCCGGCCATACTCATGGCGGGCAGCTCGTTTTTAAACCTTTCGGGATTTCTCTTTGTGCCTCCCAAATTGAAACGCGCTACTATTCGGGTTTTCATCAGATTGGCAATTTGGTGTTGAGTGTCACCAACGGCCTCGGCCTCACATTTGCGCCGTTCCGTTATCAAGCACCGGCGGAAGTGACCCTCATAACGTTGCGCCGCGCGAGATGAGGCGTTCGTAGTCGCGTCCTCCGGGCGTAGCCTTCAGGCGCTCAATTTTGCTTTCTTTAACAAATTTTTTTCAGTGTTATGCTGAACAACCGACATCCACTATCCAGCATCCAGTATCCAGAATCCAGTCGTAGCGGAGTGGAGATCCCGACTTCTTGGAACCTCTTCCACCCAGCCGTCTCCACCTGGTTTACTCAGACATTTGGAAAGCCAAGCCCTCCGCAAGAGCGCGGCTGGCCGGAGATCGCCGCCGGCAAAAATGTTTTAATCTTGGCACCCACCGGTTCCGGCAAAACGCTGGCGGCATTTCTGTGGTGCATCAATGACTTGTTCGAAAAAAGCTTGACAACCGATAAAGACACTTTTGAAAAAAATTATCTTGGCGGGATTCATACGCTTTACATTTCGCCTCTCAAGGCGTTGAATAATGATATCGAAAAAAATTTGCGCGTGCCGATGGCTGGCATTCGCGAAATCGCCGCAAAATTGCATCTCGAAGTGCCGCGGATTCGCGTGCTGGTGCGCACCGGCGATACGCCGAGTGAAGTGCGCCAAAAAATGCTCAAACGACCGCCGCACATTTTGATCACCACGCCGGAATCGCTGTTCATCATGCTCACCTCCGAGCGCGCCATAGAGATGTATCGCACCGTCAAATACGTCATCGTCGATGAGATTCACGCGCTGTGCGGCAACAAACGCGGCGTGCATCTCTCCCTCTCGCTCGAACGCCTGGCACATCTCTGCCGCAGAGATTTTGTCCGCATCGGCCTCTCCGCAACACAGCGACCATTGGAGCGCATCGCTGCCTTTCTCGGCGGTTTTACATCCCGACCTCCGACTTCGGACCCTTTGACTTCGGACTTGCATACCTCGAACCTTCTCCCCCGCCCCGTCGAAATTCTCGACTGTGGCCAGAAAAAAGAGGTTGATCTCAAAATTATCAGCGCGGTGGAAGATTACGGCAATTTGCCCGACCACAGCATCTTTCCGGCCATCACGGAAAAACTCTACGAGCTGATTCAGCAGCATCGCACGACATTGATCTTCACGCTGATGCGCGCGCAAGCCGAGAAAATCGCCAAAGCCTTGAATGATTGGCATCGCCAACAAACTCACTCCACAGAAGAATTGGTGCAAGCGCATCACGGCAGCCTCTCGAAAGAAGTCCGGCTCGAGATGGAAGACAAGCTGAAACGCGGGGAGTTACGAGCCCTCGCGGCAACTTCATCGCTCGAGCTGGGCATCGACATCGGCTCGATTGATTGCGTCGTGCAGCTCGGCTCACCAAAATCCGTCAGTCGCGCCATGCAGCGTGTCGGCCGCAGCGGCCATCTCATTTCCGCCACCAGCAAAGGCCGCTTCTTCCCGCTCTATCGTCACGACATCGGCGATTTGGCCATGATCAGCCGCGGCATGTTTGACGCTGCGATTGAAGAGACGCACGTGCCGGAAAATTGTCTTGATGTGCTCGCGCAGCAAATTGTCGCCGCCGTGAGCGTCGATGAGTGGAATCCGGATGCACTTTATCAGCTCGTGCGCCAATCTTATTGCTATCGCCAGCTTTCGCGCACTCTCTTCGACAGCGTACTCGATATGCTGAGCGGCAAATATCCCTCGCAGGACCTGCGCGAGCTGCGGCCGAAAATTGCCTGGGATCGCGTCAACAATCGCCTCATTGCCCGGCGCGGCGCGCGGCTGTTGGCGATCATGAATGGCGGCACGATTCCGGACCGCGGTTACTATGGTGTCTATATTGCCGATAGCAATATCAAAATCGGGGAGATGGAAGAAGAGTTCGTGTTCGAGTCCAACGTCGGCGACATTTTCTATCTTGGCTCCTCGGAGTGGCGCATCACCGGCATCGAGCATGACCGCATCTGGGTGACTTCGGCGCACAGCGAACGACCACGTCCCCCCTTTTGGCGCGGCGATTTTTTCTATCGCGATTATGACACCGGCTTGCGGGTAGGTGAATTCCGCCGGCAAGTGCAAGCACGCATGGCTTCGCCGCAAGTCATTGAGTGGTTGATGGAATATTTCGCGATGGATCGCTGGTCGGCGGAAAATCTGCTGGCGCATTTCGACAAACAAATCGAGAGTACCGGCACGCTGCCGACGGATCAGCAAATCATCGTCGAGCAATTTTATGATGAAGTTGGCGACCCGCGCCTGTTCATTCACTCCGTCTTTGGCGGCAAAGTCAACGCGCCGTGGGCTTTTGCCT
>JAPDQK010000030.1:0-54419 GCA_034505955.1 Candidatus Zhuqueibacter pondensis | reverse complement strand
CGAGAGTACCGGCACGCTGCCGACGGATCAGCAAATCATCGTCGAGCAATTTTATGATGAAGTTGGCGACCCGCGCCTGTTCATTCACTCCGTCTTTGGCGGCAAAGTCAACGCGCCGTGGGCTTTTGCCTTGAAAAACAAAATGGAAGAATTGACCGGAGTCGAAGTGCAAAGCCAATTTGATGACGATGGTTTGATGCTTCGTTTTATCAATACCGAACGTCCTCCCTCCCTCGAGGCTTTTCTCTCCCCGACGCCAGAAGAAATCGAAGAGCGTAATTTCAAAGCGCTCAGTATGACGCCGCCTTTTGCCACACGTTTTCGCTACAACGCTGCACGCGCGCTCATGTTACCGCGCACCACCCCGAAGCGCCGCATGCCGCTCTGGCAGCAACGCCTGCGCTCAGCAGATCTTTTGCAGGCGGTTCGCAAATATGATGACTTCCCGCTGATCATCGAAACCTATCGCGATTGCCTGCGCGAGGCTTTCGATTTGGAAAATTTGAAACGGGTGATAGAAAATGTGCATGCCGGCAAAATAGCCGTCCGCTACGTTCAGACCGATTTTCCCTCGCCTTTTACCAACAACTTATTGTTCAACTTCATGGCGAATTACCTGTACGACTTCAACGAAGTGCGCTTGGTGCAACATGGGCAGGCGTTGGAAGTGAATCGCGAGCTGCTGCACGAGGTACTCAATGCCGGTCCCGTGCCAGCCATTATCTCTCCGGAGCTGGTGGAAAACGCCGAGAAGTACTGGCAGTATCTCGATCCCCAACGCCGCGCGCGTAATGCCGAGGATCTGCTGGAGATTATCAACGCGTTGGGCGATGCGACCACCGAGGAGCTGAGAGAAAGGTGTGATGAGAAATTGGAAGAATATTTGCGTCAGTTGCAGGAGCAAGGGCGGATTATGCTGCTCGATTTTCAGCATGATGGGGGAATACAAACGCGGTGGACAAGTGTAGAGAACAGGCACCTGTACGATGCACTATTCTAACCGGCTTAGTCGTGTGGGCGATTTGATGGTCTACACTACATGATGATCCTATCTTTGCATTTTTGTGCTCGGTAACTTACCTTGAGTATACTTGAAAGTATTATACTTTGAAGTATACTTTTTGTCAGGAGTTGCCGTTGCCTTTCTACAACCGCGAGCAAGAGCTACAATTTCTCAATAGCAAATATCAAGAGAAAAGCGCGCAGCTCATCGTCATTTACGGAAAACGCAGAGTTGGCAAGACCGAACTTATCAAGCAATTCTTCCAAGATAAGCCGCACCTATATTTTCTTGCCGACAAACTTCCGGAGTCTGTTCAACTATTCGATGTCGCCCGAAAAGTCGGAGAATTTTTTCGCGACTCCTTTCTTTCCGACCGCGGCTTTGGTCAATGGGAGCAGTTCTTTGCCTACTTGAAAGAAAAGACTACTTCTGAAAGACTGGTCATTGTCATTGACGAATTTCCCTACTTACTGGAAGGCAACCCGGCGGTTGCATCGCTATTCCAAAAGGGTTGGGATGAGTACTTGAAAGATACTCACGCATTTTTGGTTTTGCTCGGCTCAAGCATTTCGATGATGGAAAGCCAGGTACTGTGGCAAAAAGCGCCTCTCTATGGCCGGCGAACGGGCCAGCTTAATGTTCAACCTTTCACTTTTAATGAGCTGGTTAAGGTGTTTTCTGATAAACGCTTTGAGGAACGGTTAGCTTACTGGAGCGCTTTGGGAGGGGTGCCGATGTATCTTTTAAAGTTCGACCCCAATCGACCCTTTTGGGAAAATGTCCGTCGTTTCATGCTTACCAAGGGAGAGCTGTTGTATGAAGAAGTGGAATTTATCTTGAGACAGGAGCTCAAGGAACCTCGGAACTACTTTTCGATCCTCCGCGCGATCGCTCTGGGCAAACAAAAATTGGGTGAAATTGTCAACGAAACGGGACTTCCAAAGAATGTTCTCACTAAATACTTATCGGTTCTCCGTGCGCTGCGCATCGTGAATAAAGATATCCCGGTAACCGAGCTACAGCCGGAAAAAAGCAAACAGGGAGTTTATTCCATCACCGACAACTTTTTCAAATTTTGGTTTCGGTTTATTTTTCTCAACAAAAGCCTCTTGGAGGAAGGGCAAGTTAATCCAGTTTTGAGAAAAATCCAGATGCAATTTGCGCAATGGTTAGCTTCGGCTTATGAGGAGATTCTGCCAGAGATACTGAAACAAGCTGCTCATGCCGGGCACGTTCCAGATTTTCCGCATGCAGGACACTGGTGGTCGGGAAATCAGGAAATCGATTTGGTGGCTTTTAATCCGGAGCAAAAAACGATCCTATTTGGTGAGGCTAAATGGACAAGAAAACCAGTTGGTGTGAACATCTTTGAAGAGTTGGTTGCCAAAAGTGAGTTGGTCGAATGGCAAAAGAAAAAACGTAAACCGTACTTCGCCCTTTTTAGTAAGAGTGGTTTTACTCCAGCGATGATTAAGTTAGCCAAAGACCGGGGTATTTTTCTTTTTCATGGGGAGGAATTCTTGCCTCCTTGGTAAGATAAACAGTCTTTGCACAATGTCTGAAATGCGGAGAAGCTACTAATTTACCTACCTCAATAATTAGACCGGTACTTTCTCTCCCTCAAATTTGATCGCAGGCACGGAAATACGTGGAGTTTGTGCAATTCGTTCAGAGCTTCTGATGAGCTCCGCGATCCATTAGCCGACCTCAGCTTTTACCACTTTTTCCCCACAGCGCGGGCATACCCCTGCCGGCACATTTTCCACAACGATAAGTTGTCCGTTAATCTAAAAATCTTGATTGATAAATTTCTCGTGTAAGGGCGTGTCGCAAATTTCGCATTCCCCATAATTATAGTAGTTTTTTTGTATTTTCATTTTCGGCCATTCGAAAAACAATTTTTGTTTTAAAATGTAATCAAACATTTTGGAAAAGTCAAGTGACAATAGAGCTGATTTAATACCCACATAAAAATAAACAATTTTCCTCGCTTGTCTCATTTTCTAATCTTAAATTTTCTTTTATAGCAATCGCCCTACATGCAATTAAAGTGTACAAAAATGATCAAAACAGTTCACAACGTTCCGGTCAATCCCGAGCTGATTTGGGATTACTCTTTCTCCGAAGAGGAGCTTCAAACCGAAGCTTTTTTTAAAATGGTATCTTGCCCGTGTCCTCAACCAAGGAAATAGCCGGGACTTGCGAGGGATAAGCTTCGTTTTGATTGAGCGCTATCTTCCAATACTTAATATATCCAATACAACGCGACGTTTTGGGGAACGTTACTTGAAAGAGATCCGTGGTCGATACTCCTAATATTTTAACGTTCTTGCAACGCCGGTTTTAAGAAGCTTTTTCCCAGACCGAGCTCAAAAAAGATTTTTTCCTGACGGGCGACACCGCCCTGGCGCATTTCTATTTGCAGCATAGATTCTCCGACGACCTGGATTTTTTTACCGAAGTTCCAGGTGCTGTGGCTCGAGCTCGCCCGATACTCGATTCCATCGCTGTTGCTCTTTCTGCCAACCTTGAAATTCGCCGTGAGTACGAGAGTTTCCTCGAAGTAATATTGAGCACCGAGTCAAAAAAGGTTCGCTGTGATTTTGCTCTTACTTCTCCCTTTCGCCTGCAGCCTGCTCAAGTCGCACCAGAATTCGGTATCAATATTGACAACTTGCTCGACATCGCCTGCAATAAATTCTCTGCCTTGTTTGATCGGCACGAGGCGAAGGACTTTGTGGATGTGTATTTTCTTTGTCACGAGTTCATGCCTTTTGACGATATTTTTGCAAATACCCAAAAGAAACACGTTGGCCTCGACGAATACTGGATGGCGCGTGCGCTTGAAAACGTCTCTCTTGTCGAGAAATTGCCCCGAATGCTCAAACCGCTTGACTTGCCTGCCTTGCGCCGGTTCTTCGAAGAACAGCAGCTCACTTGATGAAACGAGTCAGGGGAAATTGACAGTGCAACACATTCCCCAACAGAGCCTGGTCAGCAAACCACACTTGACTTTTGCAAAAAACTTATCTATCTTGTGCCCCACATAGTTAAAGTTGTTGAAGTTCACTTTCCCGAAAGGAGGGCACGGAAATGAGCAGCCTACTTTGGTTTCTGCTAATCGGTCTCGCCGCCGGCTGGCTCGCCGGACAAATCATGAAAAAGCGCAGCATGGGCTTGATCGGCAATCTCGTTGTCGGCGTCATCGGCGCGTTGCTCGGCGGCTTGGTGTTGTTCCCATTGCTCGGCTTATCTGCTGAGAATCTCATCGGCTCTTTGGTTGCGGCGGTAGTCGGAGCTGTGGTTCTGCTGTATCTGATAGGTATGATTAAAAAGGCCTGATGGCTCTCGCATGCCTTATCGGCCGACATGAAACAAAAATGCCGTGCTTGGCTCTCAAAGCACGGCATTCAATTTTGACTCATGACAGAAACTGCTCACTGCTCACTGCTCACTGATTCTCTCGCCTTCTTTCTCGCCGCTTCAAACTCGTCACCAGGCATCCAACTCGGCATTTGGTCGGCGTTGGCGACTTTTAATCCCACCAGAAACGCCAATTGCGCATCTTCGACAGCACCCTCGAGATTCCAACTCTCTTCGTATTCATCGCTCACCTGATGATAGTTTGTCGCCTCCCATTTTTCCATTTGTTCTTTTCCCCATTCTGGTGGGCGTCCAATAAATTCGACCCCGGTATCGAAATAAGTTGCTGGTACGCCAATCTTGGCGAAGTTGAATTGATCGGAACGATAGAAAAATCCTTTCTCGGGAAATTGATCGCCTTTGACCACTCTTCCTTGCCATCCAGCGATTTCCTTGACCACGTGATCCAAACTGGATTTACCGAGGCCGATAACAGCAATGTCCTTGGTTCTGCCCCAAATGTTCACGCCATCGATATTGATATTGGCCGCCAGATACCCCGCCGGCACCGGCGGCTCGACACAGAATTTCTGCGAGCCGAGCAGGCCCGACTCTTCCGCGGCGACGGCAGCAAACATGATCGATCGTCGCGGTCGTTCTTCTGCCGGTAAACTCGCGAAGGCTTGGGCGATGGCGAGCATCGCCGCGGTTCCCGAGGCATTATCCAACGCCCCGTTGTAAATGGAATCGCCGGTGGCAGAAGGGGTTCCGATCCCGAGATGATCGTGATGCGCCGAGTAAACCACATATTCATCACGCAGCTCCGGATCGCGCCCTGGCAGAACCCCGAGCACATTGGCCGTTTTCAAGCTGCGTAGGCTATTTTCGATTTCCAAAGAAAGCGTCACCCCCAACGGCACCGGCTTGAAATCGCGGCGTTCCGCTTTTGCCCGCAACTCGTCGAGATTTTTGCCACCCAGCAAGGCAATTTGTTTGCAGGCCGTGTCGGTTGCCCAGGCTTTGATCTTGATCGCCGGTTGGTCGTTTCGGTGCGGTAACTCAAACTGTTCGCCGGTCCACGAGGTTTGCACCACTTGAAATTTATATCCTGCCGATGGCGTGGTGTGGATAATGATCACACCGGCAGCGCCTTTGCGCGCTGCAATCTCATATTTGTACGTCCACCGGCCGTAATAGAGTCGGGTTTTACCGGCAAACAAATTCGGATCGGTTTCTGGATCGTTGTTCATCATCAACAAAATCTTGCCGCGTACATCGGCACCTTTGTAATCATCCCACTTCTGCTCCGGCGCTTCAATGCCATAACCGACAAAAACGATTTCCGCATCTTTCACCGTTACCCTCGGCTTCTGCTCGCCGGTATAGGCAATGAAATCATCCCAGAATTTGAGTGTTAGTGACTTCGCGCCGGACTTCAGCGTCAGCGTTTTGGGTACGTGACTCGTCACCCCCACAATCTCGAAGGACTGATACCACGAGGGCGAGCCCTCCGTTGCTTTGGCGCCTGGAACCAAGCCAAGTAGCTCAAATTGGCTGGCGATATATTTTTCGGCAAGCTGGCCGCCACGGGTTCCTGGGGCACGGCCTTCCAATAAATCATCCGCCAGGAACGTGGTGTGCGCCCGTAATGTGGTCGCGGTGATTTGCTGGGCCGCTTGCTGTTCAACCTCGCGCACTTGCGCTATAGCGTTGATGGTGACGGTAAGTATCAACCCCAAGAGTAACGCGTGGAATCCTCGTTGATTGACGTGCATCGTTCAATCCCTTTAACTGGTGATCAAAATCTCTCTGGAAAAAATCTGCTATTCGATACCACCTAAATACATGTCAAAAAATGCCGACGCGAAATGATTGGCAACTTCTGCATTCAACAACACAACGATACCCACTTTTTCTTCCGGTATAAAGGCAATTTGAGCGCGATAGCCCCTCACCCCGCCGCTGTGGAAAATCAGTTTCATTCCCTCGTAATCCAATATCCGCCAGCCCAGGCCATAGTAGGCATCGCGTACATGACCATTCCAATTCAGGCGTCTTTTTTCCCTCGGTGTTCTGATGAGCGGCTCAGTAATTTGTTGCACGATCTCCGGGGGCACAATTGCCGGCATTCCACCCAGAAGTGCACGCAACCACTGCGCCATATCGAAAATACTGGCGTTGATGCCGGCAGCAGGCAACACAGAGTAGTAGGTATTTTTGATGCCCATGGGCATCCACCGATGCCGGCGCCGGATATGCGGTGTGGCGCGATTGGTGTCGGCAAGCAATTCTTCATAGCTCAGGGAAGCATCATGCATCGCCAGCGGTATGAATAACCTTTTCCTGAGGAGATTGGGATATTCCTTCCCTGTCGCGGATTCTATAACTGGACCGATAAGACTGTAGACCACATTTTGATAAGCATAAAGTTTTCCTGCCGGGAATAAGATGGGAGCGTTCTTCAACTGTTCAACGATCGCATCAAAAGGTACCCGTGCATCGAGTAAATTGTCATATGCATGGGCAGGCAAGCCGGAGGTATGGCTCAAAATGTGACGAATCGTCAAGGCGTGGGCATGGTGCAGATCTCGCAAGGAGAAATCAGGCAGATATTTGGTGACGCGATCGTCCCAATTCAATATTCCATCTTGCACCAAAAGCCCGGTGAGAACGGCAGCAAAACCTTTGGACAGGGAAGCAATACGAAAGACCGTATGCGGGGTGATCATTTCGGGACGTCCCAATTCTCTCACCCCAAATCCTTTCAGATAGACCACCTCACCGTGATCAACAATCGCAATCGCGGCCCCGGGCACCCCATATTCTTGCAGCGTTTGCTCGACAAATTCATCATATCGTGCAATAACGCGGTTGAGACGAGTAGCCTTTTCCGGAACAGGAGAGGTTTCTAAAGTTATGATTGATGGACTCAGCAAAAAAATAACCAGAACCGATAGCGCAACTTTATTCACCATACTCATATCGTATTTGTCATTGCCAACTTTTTCTGTGCCATGCCTCTGTTTCAGATTCCGATCGGTGAATCCGTTTTACTGTGCAACAAAGAACAGCCATTCAATGCAATGAAAAAAATCCGTTAGCTTCATCCTGCAGACAAGATCTGTCGATGAAAAATATAAATTTAAAAAAAAGTTTTGTACAGGTCAAGTTCAAAAATACACTTTCAGCGTCACCACGGCATTCTTTTTTGTCTGCGCTTGAACCATGGTCTTGTCAAAACCGATGGTTTCCCCATCTTCTTCCAAAAAATTTGAAGCCACCACTTTTTCTGGTATCTGCGGCAGCCTCAAGAGCGCTTGAGTGTCCTTGCCTTCACTCTCGTACCACTGGAAAACCCACGCTTCGGAATCTTCAGCTTTTTTGATGGTGGTCAACACGAGATTACGAGGAGTCAATTGCACAAATGAGTGGACACTGGACAACTCTCCCCTATGAACCTCGCCCAGCACCGCCATCAGCGGATTGTTGTACTCATAGCCGCGCCGGACGGTGCCAGCTTCACGCCAACCGTTGGCATGTGGATAGAGTACATATTCAATCACATGTTTACCACGATCCGCTGTCGGATCCGGCCATTTCGGTGAACGCAACAACGAGAGACGCATGATATTGCCTTTGATGTCGTGGCCATATTTTGAACGATTCAATAAGCTCACGCCATAATCACTTTGTGACAGATCTGCCCAACGCTGCGCTGGAACCTCGACCTTGGCTTTCTCCCAACTGTTCCGCATTTGCGTCGAGCGCTGAATTGTGCCGTACGGAATCTCATACGTCGCCACTGTATCCTGCACCGCTACCGGAAATGCCACTTTCAGCATCGTTTTATCTTCCCACCAATCGACCTCAGTTCGGAAGTCAATTCGCTCTCCCCCATCGTACAAAATCACGTCTTGCGTGAAGAACGTGCTGGGAAAATCCTCGGTGGGAAAATCTTTTTTGACGCCGGGTCTGAGATAATCACGGGTAATCCGTAAGATAGCGCGCACTGGCCCGTTTTCAACAATTTCAACACGCCGGAACTTCGACGGATATTTCACCCCGGTAAGGCCGATATTCCAGGCGTCCCAAGCGCTCGGTTTGTCCTCCAAAATTTGCAGCTCGTTGCCATAGCCGGTCAAAATCTCTTTGCCATGGCGCTTGTCAAAAATGCTTTTGATCCAACCGGCATCGGGATCAACAGTAATCCGAAAGAATTCGTTTTCGAGCGTGGTTGTTGAAATGGAAAGCTTGTTGGTTTGCGGGGTTGGCTTTTGCTTTCGCAATTCGTACAGTGTGTAACCGAGGGATGGTACATTCTTCGCCCAAAAAATCATCTCACGCTTATATTTCCCCTGCTGAAAAATTTGCGAAGGCATTTCTCTGCCGTCGAGATCAAACACCGCATAATCGTTGAAATCGCCCTCCGGCAAATGAATCGTCACCACCTCGCTTCTCTCCCACGCCAATGGGTTGAAAATAACCACCGGTATCCCCTTTTTGATTTTTGTCGTATTGATTTTATCGCTAATCCGATGGAACGCGTTTTTCAACTCGAACGTGGCAATGGCGTGCGCGGTTTGATATCGTTCCGGCGCATCAAGATAGACTTCGCGAATGCTCGATCCCGGCAAGATGTCATGAAATTGATTGAACAGCACATGTTGCCAAGCCTCGGCAAGATCGGCGCGGCTGTAACTTCCGCCGAACAGAGTTGCCAGCGTGGAAAATTTCTCGGCATTCGTCAGCAGCTCTTCGCTCCGGCGATTGTACTCTTTCATCTTCGCTTGCGTGGTGAACGTACCTTGATGATATTCGAGATAAAGCTCGTCCCGCCAAACCGGAATCTTCTCGAGATTTTGCTGCTTGAGCCAGGCGAGATATTGTGCCGCGGTACCATACTCAATGTTCGGATAGATGTCGAGCGTCTTCAATCTCTCGATCCGGTCGAGCATTTCCAGTGAGGGTCCGCCACCGTGATCGCCGACACCGAAAAGAATCATCATTTTCGTCATGCCGGTATTGGCTTCGTACTGGCGCAACCAGTCGACGAGGCGATAGGGATTGTCCACCGTATTCACGTAATCAAAGGGGAAATACGCCAGAATTCGCGAGCCGTCCGGGCCTTCCCACCAGAACAGACGATGCGGAAACACATTGGTGTCGTTCCAGCCGATCTTTTGCGTGATAAAGGCATCGATGCCAGCGTTGGCATAAAATTGCGGCATATTCCAGTTATACCCGAAAGAATCTGGATTCCAGCCAATTTTTACGTCAATTCCTAACTTTTGCTTAAAGTAACGCTTTGCATAAAGTAAATGTCGCGCCCATGATTCACCACTGGGTAGATTACAATCCGGCTCCACCCACATCCCACCGACGACCTCCCAACGACCGTCTTTAACGCGCGCTTGAATATCTCTAAAAATCTCATGATAGAGTCGTTCCATCCAATCATAATAAGCCGCCGAACTTTGGGTATAAGTGAAATCCGGTCGCGCCCCCATCATATTCAAAACTGAAGCGAAAGTATTTTTGCAAACCTCGATCGTTTCTTTCTCCCGCCAGAGCCAGGCCGCGTCAATATGCGCATTGGCATCGAAAAAGAGCGTAAAGCGCTTCACATAATCAGCGATGGGTTTAAGTTGAGTACGCATATCTTCAAGTGAAGCTTTAAACCGATTTACCTTGCCATCTGCCAATGCTTGAATATCGACTTTTGCAGCAAGGTTCTGCAGCAAGTTGATCAAGCGAATTTTCTCCGCTCGATCCATCGCGGAGTTGTCGATACCGGGATCGGTTTTCACTCGCGCATTGGTCTGATACGTATCAAAACTGAGCAATTTCTGCCCGACGCGTAAACTCAAGGACAAGCTATCAAGGTGCTGCCGCAACGGCTTTGATTTCTCCGGCTCAATTTGTGCCCGCAGCAACCGTAACGGCCCGCCAGTGTTGATAGCTTTGATGACGAGCACAAACTTCTGGCCGGGTTTGGCGTCTTGGGTCAATTCAAATTCGCCATTCCAGGGGAAATGGCCTTTGCTTTCGCCATTCACCCAAAGATAGCCATAATCATCCACTGAAACCAGAAAGCGCACCGGCCCGCTCACTGGCTCGCCGAGAAAACGCTGCGGCAATACCACTTCCCGACGCAGCCAGCAGGAGTCAGGATAAATTGACTCGTTGAGTTTGAGTGTTTCCCAATTCGAGTCATCGAAACCCGGCTTGGTGGCGTCTTCTTTGAGATTGGTGCTGTACTTCCAATTATTCAGCACCACTCGGCTGTGGGAATCCAGCGCATCAATGAGCTTGTCGACGTTGGATTGAGCTGAAACAGCAAACGGCAAAAAGCAAATGGCAAAAAGCAATTTCGAAATGCGCATGATATTTCTCCATGATGATGAGGTGTTTGTCGTAGTGCCTATGGTCTGGATTATTCTGGTCACAAAGGCACGAAAAACACAAAGTGTAATAAACGAAAACTCATAAAACGAGATTAAGAATTTTCTGCAAAAAGTCAAGGCTTTTCGCAGCGCATCTGCATGTCGTTGTGGGTACATTTATAACTGTCGCAGGCTGAATGAGGGCAACGAGGCAACCGGTACAATGGCAATTCACGCAAATCAACAGGTACCAAAATGCAAAAAATTTCCATCGTCATATTAGCCACTCTGCTTTTGCTTTTTCTCCCATTCATCGGCTTTAACCCTTTTGACACCTTTGGTCAAGTCGTTTTTTCCACCAAACCCCACGTCGCCATTCTGAATCTGGAAGGTCGAGGAATCTCCGATAACGAAGCAGCCACCCTGACTGATCAATTACGCGGGTATCTGGTCAATCTCGGCGCGTTCATCGTACTGGATCGCGGCAAGATGGAAGACATTCTGAAGGAACAGGGTTTTCAGCAAAGCGGCTGTACGTTGACCGAATGCGCAGTGCGAGCGGGCCGGATGCTGAATGTGCAAAAGATGGTGACCGGCAGCGTCGGCAAAATTGGCAAGACTTACGCCATCAACATCTCGATGATCGATGTGCAGTCGGGTCGAATTGAAAGGTCGTTCAATCGCAATTATCAGGGAGAAATCGACGGCTTGCTGGAAATTCTGCATGACATTGCGCGCGAGATGGCCGGGAAAAAGTCGCACAAGCTGACGATCTATTCCGCCCCGAAAGACGCGGAAGTGACCATCAACAAGAAACTGATTGGCAAGACTCCGCTCACGTGCAATGTGATTGCCGGCAGCCGGATTAAAATTCGATTGAGATATCCGGGCTATCGAGATTGGGAACAAGCATTGACCATGACACGCGATGAAGACTTCAATGTGGAGATGGTCGCCAAGTCGTCTTCGCGTACTTGGCTGTGGGTTGCGGGAGGAGTTAGCGCTGCGGCGATTGGCGCAACGGCGTACATCTTGACTTCATCGGATGACGGCAGTGGCACCAAAACCGCAAGCCTGCCGGCGTTTCCATGGCCGCCGGCGGGGAAATAGCAAGTGGGCAAGTTTGCAAGTGAAAAGTGTGCAAGTGGAGAGAATTTCAAACCAGTAGATTCAGGAATAAATCTCATCGCGGTCGGCGTGGACTTCAAAGGAACTCTACCGCAGCGGGGCGGATTAAGAATAAAGCTTTTTTGAAGGCGGATGGCGCGGATCACACTGATTCTCACGAATTTTTTATTTGTGAAAATCTGCGTCATCCGTGTAATCCGTGTTCAAAAGATCGGGAATTTTACAACATATTCTCATGCGGTTGCGGGTATATTTTTTATTGGCTGCCTAGAGGAAATAGCTTGCTTTTCAGATGATCAATTGTTATTTTGTTTCTGTATATCAAGCCAACGAAAAGTTATCATACCAAAAATAAAAGTTAAGAGGAAAACATGATGTACGCAAAACAGATTGAAGCCAGCATACAGAAGCTTCCTCCGCATTTAATCGGCAATGTCTTGGATTATGTCGAATTCTTAATGAACAAATATACCGGCACAAAACTTCGACGGAAAAAATTCAAATTTGATTGGGAGGGCGAGTTGTCTGATTTAGCTGAGGAATTCTCGTCGGTAGAATTGCAGCACAAAGCCTTAGAGTGGCGGTAATGTATTTAATCGACACGAACATTTTCCTGGAAATTCTGCTGAAACAGAAAAGAAAGGAAAAATGCAAAAAGTTTTTAAATGCAAATATCGGGCAGCTTCATATCAGCGATTTTTCCTTGCATTCCATTGGTGTGATCCTTTTCCGAAAAAGAAGGGCTAAGGCTTTTCAAAAATTTATTGATGATTCGATGCCAAACACGAAACTGCTCTCTTTGCCGGCGGATCGATATAAAGATGTCGTCAAAGCCAAAAAAGAGTTTGGATTGGATTTTGATGATGCTTATCAATACGGCATCGCCAAATTTTATGACCTGAAGCCGGTTACAATGGATGACGATTTTAAGCGAATTGAAGATATCGAAGTAATTTTCCTATAAAAACCCCCATCACAAACACCTCCCGCCTGATATTAAACACAACCGTGTCCTCGCGCCGGGCTTGGCGTTTACTCAGCGGAATTTGTCCTTCCTCACTCAAGAAATCATCGACAGGCTTTTGGTCTGAGACGCGCTTCTTCGCAAACCGTAAACTCTGTAAAAAATTTTAGCAGGCAAAACTATGAAACTTTTAAAATAATTGTTTTGCCCCTCATGGTTTTGCCTTTGACTTTGCAAAGCAACTTGCCGCATTCTCGCGCGGTTACGGGTATATTTTCCATTGGCGTTGCAAAAGGCTACGCCCGTGGGCTGCGCCTGTAGGCTACGCCCGTTGGGGGAAACAACCTCAAGCTCCGTTAGGAGCGCAATGCTTATAGAAAATTTCTGCTCTACAATCTTAAAGCTCCAGCGGAGCGGCATGTTGGCAAGGGCGTTTTGAATTTCGTTGTGATTTCCACATGCCGCTCCTACGGAGCTTGAATTTTTTAGAGGGGGCGTTCTATAAACATTTTGCTCCTAACGGAGCAGGGGTTCTTGCAATTTTGAAACGGGCGCCAGCAACAATATTAGCTTGCCGCCGGGCGTGGCGTTTGCCCGGCCGAATTTGCCCTTCCTCATTTGAGAAATCATCGGTGGGCTTTTGGCCTGAGACGCGGTGCGCTGCGCGAACCGGTAAAACCTGTAAAAAATTTTAGAAAGCAAAACTATGAAACTTTCAAAATAATTGTTTTGCCCCCATGGTTTTGCCTTTGACTTTGCAAAGCAACTTGCCGCTTTCTCGCGCGGTTACGGGTATATTTTCCATTGGCGTTGCAAAGGGCTGCGCCTGCAGGCTCCGCCCATTGGGGGAAACAACCTCAAGCTCCGTTAGGAGCGCAATGCTTATAGAAAATTTCTGCTCTACGATCTTAAAGCTCCAGCGGAGCGGCATGTTGGCAAGGGCGTTTTGAATCTCGTTATGATTTCCACATGCCGCTCCTACGGAGCTTGAATTTTTTAGAAGGGGTTATTCTATAAACATTTTGCTCCTAACGGAGCAGGGCTCTTGCAATTTTGAAGCTGGCGTCAGCAACGATCTTCGCTGCCGCCGGGCTTGGCGGTTACCCAGCCGAACTTGCCCTTCCTCATTCAAGCATTTACCGACAGGCTTTGGGCCTGAGAGGCAGCGCTGGCGCCAGCAAAATCTGTGCAAAAGCTGTAAAAAATTTTGGAAGATCCTGTTGACTTGCCTAAACAAAGGGCAAGACCGTTGACCATGGCCGGAGGCAACAAACCGCAATCATTTTTCTGTCCTACATTTTTCTGTCTTCGGAACGATTTTATGAAGCAACTTGCCGCATTCTCATGCGGTTGCGGGTATATTTTTGTATTCGCATTGCAAACGGCTACGCCCGTTGGGACACAACCTGCGACTGGCTCGAGTGGGGTACACAAGCTGACGATTGACTCTGCTCCGAGTGGATTGGTACTACGACGTTCGGCGCAGCGGTTTTCATAGCTGAACTTCATCTGTAAAAAACTTAGACAGTCTGAAGGAGTTGATTTATGCAAAAAATCCTGTGTATTACAGTCATTGCTTGCCATATGCTAATGATTACGCTACCCTGCGTACCATCTCCTCTTGTTGGAGAGATGGTAATTAAAAAGGTAAAAAACACAACCATTATTGCAAACATGGGTAGTAATCAAGGGATCACCCCCAATTCAATTTTTCTAATTGTGAAAAAAGGCCCTGATGGGCAGAAGATGGTCGGAAAAGCAAAAGTTCTTCTTGTGGAAGAAAACATTTCGGGTTTGAAAGTAATCGAGTTAGAGCCAGCGACTCAAATCGAAATTGGTGATTTACTGATTCCTGCATCATCATTAGATTCACAGGAAGAAAACATATTTTCCAAAGTGCAAGAAATGGACAACGTCTCTTTGAAAGGCTCTCAAAAAATTGATTACTATCAAAGAGGCGAAGAGACCGCTCAACAAGAGTACAGCGGCGGAGGCGCAACAGCAGGTGGGCTATTAGCAGGTGCAAGTTTGGGTTTAATTGGATGGGGAATTGGCTATTTAATAGTTTCCAACAAATCTGTTGATGTTCCGCGTCGGCATATCAGTAGCCTTGAACCGCAACCCAAAATGGATTTTTCAGCAGGATACAAAGATTACGTTAAGAAAAAGCGAAATAGTTCATTCAATGTAGGTGCAGGGATAGGGACACTTATTGCAATTGTGATCGTGGTGTCTGCAAATTCGCAGTAATAGTCCAATCATTTTTCAATAGCGTGGCAAAAGAAAATAAACTCCTTTAGTTGGTATGTAGATCATGGAAGGCAAAAATATTAAAGAGAATGAGGCCGAAAGAGGTGAGCAGGAGAAAAACAAACGCCTTTTGGAAGGAATGGGGTTATTTATTCACTCAGGAAGATGGCCCTGAAGCTCAAACTGAAGAGAACTGGTTTCGGATCAACGAAAAAGAAAATGCAATCGACTTTTTGGAAAAAGCCGCATATTTTTTAGAACAGAAAGAAGACCAGAATCGTTGGAAGTGGGTTGCCATATCACTTTTCGGATCGCTTTATGGCTTTCTAATTTGTTCTATTCAAGGGACAAACCCTGATCGTGTGAAAATCTTTGACAAGAAAACAGACAAATATCTTGACAAACTAATCTCCTTTCCTGAAGCATTAAAAAGAGCTCAAAAAGATGAATATATGCAACAATTTGTGTTCAGTAAGACGTTGAAATTGACCAAGTCGCAAAAGCGAAGTATAAATTTTATTCACAAAACCTTTAGAAATACATTTGAGCATTTTATACCTATGCAATGGTCAATTGAGACAAGTGGTATGCGGGAAATTGTAATAGATGTTTTGGACGTTATTGGTTTCTTGGCCCTTGAATCGGGAAATCCGTTTTTGATGCCTGACCAAAAAGTGCGAATCGAACACTCGCTGGAATTGATGCGTAATTTTTTATTAAGCAAGACCTGATCATTCCCTTGAGACATTTTCAGTGTCAATAAGCGGAAAGATGAAAGCAAGAATGAAAACGAAAATTTTTTCATTGAGTATAACGCTGGTACTCACATTTGGGATAAATAGCACCGGAATCACTCAAACTGTCCTGCATGTGGATGGAAGTTTGGCCAGTTCTGGCGACGGGAAAAGCTGGGCAACGGCTTACAAAACTATTGGAGAAGCAGAGAGCGCTGCCGCAGCGAACGATGAAATATGGGTCAAGCGGGGAACGTACTTACTCCTGTCTACTTCTATTGGACTAAACAAGCCTATTCGACTGTATGGTGGTTTTGCTGGAGGGGAAACTCAGAGAGATCAAAGGGATTGGAGGGTAAATGTGACTAAGGTGGACGGAAACGGTTTAGTGAGGTGTTTTGACGTCACGGCTGCGGCTACGATTGATGGATTTACCATAACTAACGGCAAAGCTGAATGGGAAGGAGGTGGAATTTACAATTCTTCCCCATCACTCAATATCGCCAATTGTACTTTCTCTAATAATACCGGACGAAATGGCGGCGCAATCTATAACGCGCCATCATCCACCGCGAATATCACAAATTGCACATTTTCTAATAACACTACCGGCAACGGCGGTGGAGTTTACAACAACGCATCATCGGTCACAATAATCGCATGCACATTTTCTAATAACACTGCAAGTAGGTATGGTGGCGCAGTTTACAACGAAAACGACACTGCACCCATTATCAACAATTGCACGTTTTTCGATAATAGTGCTGAAAACGGCGGCGGAATTGATAATCACTATAATTCTTCTGCAACCATCACCTACTGTGTATTCTCTGGTAATAGCGCAACCAAACAAGGCAGTGGTATCAGAAACTACTATTCAAATTCCACTATCATCAATTGTACTTTTTTCTTCAACAAGCCGGATGAATTTGGAGCCGGCGGAATTCACAACGATTTCTTGTCCTCCCCTGTTATTACCAACTGCATTCTTTGGGGGAATGCGAGAGAAATCTATAACGTGAACAAATCTTCCTCATCGGTGACTTATTCCAATGTATTTGGTGGTTACAATGGTCAAGGCAATATAAATGCAGATCCATTTTTTATAAATGCGGGTAATCGAGATTTTCATTTAACCGCTGGCTCTCCGTGCATTGATGCAGGCGACCCTGCAAGCCCATTAGACCCCGACGGCACGCGCGCAGATATGGGAGCTTTCTATTTCAACCAAACGCCAGTTGATAAAACGCCTCCTGCCGCGCCGCAAGGTTTGGCGGCCATCGCTGGAGATCAACAAGTCATTTTGAAATGGCGCAAAAATACCGAAGCGGATTTTCTGCTCTATCGCATTTATCGCGGCTCCTCACCCAATCCAACCACTAAAGTTGATTCGACCAACAACATTGCCGATACGACGAAAACCATCACGGGCTTAACAAACGGTACAAAGTACTATTTTAGGATGACGGCGGTTGACAAAAATTTTAATGAAAGTGGCTTTTCCAACGAAGTCAGCGCGACGCCAACTGCGGCGGACCTCCCTCCAGCCGCGCCGCAAGGTTTAACCGCCATCGCCGGTGATCGGCAAATCACTTTAAAATGGCGGCAAAATACCGAGGCGGATTTTCTGTGCTATCGCATTTATGGCGGCACTTCACCCAATCCGATCACGAAAGTTGATTCCACCCAGACGGGCGGAGCCAACAGCATCGCCGATACGACGAAAATCCTCACCGGATTGACCAACGGGACGACATATTATTTCCGCATCACAGCGGTTGACCAAAATTTCAATGAAAGCGGCTACTCCAATGAAGTGAGCGCAACGCCAACATTGACTGACCTCCCTCCGGCCCCTCCGAAAAACTTGCAGGCTACTGCTGGCGACAAACAAATCTCGTTGAAATGGGATGCCAATACCGAGCCGGATCTACTGCGCTACCGCATTTACAGCGGCACCGCGCCGAATCCGAGCACCGTCGTTGATTCGGTGTCAGCAGTGGCGGGCACGACGAAGATCATCACTGGTCTAAGCAATGGTACGACCTATTATTTCCGCCTCACCGCAGTTGATATCGCTTTCAATGCCAGTGGCTTTTCCAACGAAGTGAGCGCCACGCCGATGGCTATTGATTTGCCGCCCGCGCCGCCGCAAAACCTGCAAGCAACAGCCGGCGTGGCGCAAGTCACTTTGACTTGGACCGCCAACTCCGAACCGGATTTCCTGCGCTATCGCATTTATGGCGGCACCAACCCGAATCCCACCACTAAAATCGATTCGGTCGACGGCGCGAACAACACGGCGAAAACGCTCACCAATCTCACGATTGGCGCCAATTATTATTTTCGCTTGACGGCGGTCGATCAGGCACTGCACGCCAGCGGCTACTCCAACACGGTGACTGCCAAACCATTGGCCGATAACACGGCACCAACGCTGGCTCATGCGATTTATTCCGAACCGGCCAATCTCAACAGCGAGGTTGCGATTGCCATCGAAGCGGCGGATGCTTCCGGCATCAAAAATGTCTGGCTCTATTATCGCGTTGCCGGCGCCGCGACTTTTTCCAACCGCTTGATGGCGCGGCAAAACAATAACACCTTCACGCAATCGATTCCGGCAGCAGCGGTCACGAATCGCGGCGCGGAGTTTTACGTGCGCGCCGAGGATACTTACGGCAACATTGCACAAACTCCCTCCTACCCGGTTCGGGTTTACTGTCCGAATGGCATCACCAATCCCGCCGCGCAGACGAGCGGTACAACGGCGAGCTTTTATCGGCTGTTTTCCATTCCTTTGGCGCTTGACGACAAATCGCCCGCGATGTTTCTCGCAACCAACCCCAGCCTCGGCGCTTATGATAACAGTAAATATCGCTGGTACGGCTTGGAGCGCTCGACACAGACTTTGCGAGAGTATCCCAATTTCGGAAATATCCAAATGACGCCGGACATGGGCTTTGCGCTGTTGGTGAATATCCGGAATGTAAAACTGAAAACGAGCAGCGGTACGACGGTCAACACTACGACGCCGTACAACATCGCATTGCCGGCGGGCTGGAGTCTCATCGGCAATCCGTTCCATTTCGATATTCCTTTTGATAGTCTCCGCGTTTCTTCGGGAACATTTGAGCTGTGGAGCTTCGAGGGCGATTGGCAGCTCAATACTCGCGGACTGGAACCATGGAAGGGCTATGCGCTTTGGCTGAGCGAGGCGGCGACGTTTTCCATTCGTCCGGGCGTGTCGAGATTGAGTAATGGGACGGCGTTTTATTCGGTGGTCAATAATGACGCGGAAAACTGGCTGCTGCAAATCATCGCGGATAATGGCCGTTCTGCGAGCCGGTTCAATTTTGCCGGACAATCTGCGGGCGCAAGCGATGACGAAGACGCGCTGGATTTACATCAACCCGTCCGTCTTGCCGATGGCGTCGAGGTGGTTTTTACGAAAGAAAATTTGGCAAATCTGAAGGCCGATGTTCGCGAGCCTTCGCGCAACGGCCATACGTGGGAATTCACCTGCCGGCTCAATCCGGAAGATGAGGTTTTGTCGCTCACGTTCGACGGCGTGGCGACGGTTCCGCCAGCGTTTGACATTTTTCTCGTCGAGCTGGAAACCGCCATGGCATACAATCTGCGGGCGAATCCGCGGCTGCAATTTGCGACGCGCCATTTGACGGAGAAGCGATTTCGGTTGATGGCCGGTACGAAGGCGTATTTGAATGAGCAATCTTTGCCGGCGAAGTTGCATCCCGCGAGCTTTGAGTTGCTGCAAAACTTTCCGAATCCCTTTAATCCGGCGACGCAGATTATTTACTCGCTGCCGGAAGCAAGTCCCGTGGAAGTGAGCGTATACAATGTTCGTGGCGAGGTTGTGGCGACGCTGGTGAATGAGCATCAGGAAATGGGATCGCACACGATGGTGTGGAAGGCGGAGCGAGTGGGGTCGGGAGTTTATTTCATCAAGATGCGGGCGGGAGGGGTTGAGAGGATGAGGAAGTGTTTGTTGGTGAAGTGAGGGCTCGTAGTAGCTCCTTCAGGAGCCAACGCTTGGTATAGATGATAGCGCCAGTGCCTAAAGGCACCACTACGAAACTTCATATAAAACCCGCCCGTTTTTCATGACCGTTGTTATAAATGCCGTTTTAACGTTGCACCACTTTTGAATTTCGTCCTCGGTATAAACGATGAGATCAATAGGAACCTTTAACCCACGCAGATGCTTGCGGATTTCTCTTTCCCTTTTGTATCGTGGAACATTACTGTCTTTAACAACCAACAGGTCTAAATCGCAATCTCCGGTCGGGTTCCCTTTTGCGTAGGAACCGGAAAGAATCACTTTTTCCGGCTGCGAATTCTCTACAATCCGTTTGGTGATTTCGTTGATTTGCGCTTGGGTTACCATTTTCTTAAAAGACCTGATGAGGCTATCTGTACATTAACAACTCTTCTACCGTCATGCCAATATCTCTGGCGATCTTACGAAGCAAAATCAGCGAAATATCTTATAAAATATGATTTATTCCCGTTATTGCTCAAAAATAAGTATAATTAAATCTACGGTGTCAAGAAAAATTTTGTTCATGTCTTTACGGCCACCGATCAATCCCTTTCCCCGGAACAATTTGGCGGTACAATTGAAAATTCTGCACGGCTTTGAAAGTCGGCATGTTGTGAAAATTCGGATCGCGGTAGAAATAGGCACCGCAGCCGAGCTGCACGGCATCTTTTGAAAGAATGTTAGCGCGATGGCCGGATGATTCCATCCATTGCTTGACGATGGCTTCGGCAAAAGAGAGATAAGTGTGGTTGGGAATCAAGGAGTCGCTCGAGTTGTAGCTAAACGTGCCTTTGCTTCTGTCGACGGGATAGACCGGGGCGCCAGCCTGGTACTGGATGCCAAAATGGGTGGCGATATTTTCGGCAATAAAAGGATTTTTGATTCCAGCCAACCTGGCGCGTTTCTCCGGTGTTCTCCTATTTTTGTCGTAGGGATTGTCGTGGGAAAAGAAGTCTTGCTCGACCATGCTTTTGGCATGAAGATGGGCCGCCCTTTCCAACTCGAGGGCAAAAGCCAGCGGCATGCGCTTATTTTTGATTCTGATTTCATTGGTCACATAAAAGATGGCGGCATGGAGCAGGCGGTAGTCAATATGATCGAAATCTATGCTCTGGCTAAAAAACGGGTTGCTGCGGAAGTTTTTGCAGGTTGTGTGCCGATAATCGATGTCGCGCCATCCGGTTTGACAAAAGCCGGTGGAGAACAAGAGCAGGACCACACTCATTACCAGCCAGCTCTTCAGCGCAATACGGCGAAATGAGATTTTATCTGGAACAAGCTTCATCTCCCTGACGCAATTATTCTTTCTCTTCCGGCGTCGTGGCGATGACCAACTTTTTGACTCCCACCTGCCGGGCAATATCCATGACTTTGACAACGTCACCGTGACGAACATTTTTGTCGGCAAACAAAGTGAGGCTTTGCTCCGCCATTTGCGGCAGCGCCGTTTCCAAGGTTTTCGGCAGATCGGCCAGGGTAACCGGCTTTTCATTCAACCGCATGGAGCCGTCTTCGGCAAGATAAAGAATGTAAGATTTGATCTGCGCAATGTCAGCGCTCTGTGCGGAAGGCAGCTCCAGCTTCATGCCCGGCTGTTCCAGGAAAGTCGAGCTGACCGCGAAGAAAATCAGCAGCATGAAGATGACGTCGATCAGCGAGGTGATGTTGATGAAAATCCGGCGCCGGCTTCGGCCGTAGCTTCCGGACAGGGATTGTGAGGTCTCACGAAATTGCATGATGGTTCCCAGTGGCATTACATCGATTTTTCATCCACGACGGCGTTGGTCTGAAAACTGGAAATCTTTCGCATCAAAGTTGTCGTATGCTTCTCAATATCCAGAATCAAGTTCTCGGCGCGATTCGTGAAATAGTAGTAAGCAACCGAGGTTGGGATCGCAATGGCGAGTCCGGTGATGGTAGTGATCACGGCTTCGGAAATGCCGCCGGAGAGCGCCGAAGCCTGGCCGACACCCATCCGGCTGATGACCTGGAAGATTTTGAAAATGCCGAGGACGGTTCCGAACAGGCCGAGCAGCGGCGAAACTGCGGCAACGGTTTCCAGTGCGCCCAAGCCATGCTCCAGTGCGCGAATCTCCTGCCGGCCCTGGTCGATGATCACCTCCTTCATTTCCTCCTTCGGCAAATGGCGGTTTTCCAAGGCGGTGCGCACGATGTTCGGCAGCGGGCCGTTGTGCTTCTCGCAAATCGACAGCACCAGCGGCACATCTTCTGATTTGTTGAGACCATCCACCACCGCCACGACTTCCGGGGTGAGAATGCGTGAGCGCCGTAACGTAATGATTTTTTCGATCACGATGGCCAGGCCGATGATCGAGCACAAGCCGAGCGGAATCATGGTGATTCCACCTTTGACGAGAAAGTCCCAGACTGTTTGCATAAATTCCGTTTGCGGTTAACGTTTGATGATATAATCGAATTGTGCTGTTACTTCCAAATAATCTTCAGGAAAATCCTTTGGCAGCGGCCGGAAGGGCGTGGAGAGCTGAACGGCGCGCACACTCGTCTCCATCAGCGATTTGTGACCATTATAGCCCAGCAGCTCCATCCCCTGCAAAGTTCCATCCTGATTGATGCGAAAGCGCAAAAGCGTACGGCCGCTGATGATGCCCATGTGCGTGAAAGCCGGTGGCGGATAGATGTTGCGCTGGATGTGTCTTTTCAACCAGAGCATGTACGGGGCAAAATCCCAGGCGTACGTGTTGAATGAAAAACCGCCAAGCTCGGGCGCACGGGACTGGAGGTTTTCCAGGATGGGCTCGGAATTGTCCGAATATTGTTGCGGCGCGGACCGTTGGCCACCCGTCAAGAAATCCCTGGTAAAACCGGATCTGACACCGTCTGTTTGCTGAAATCTTTTGGCAGTGATCTCGGCATTTTGTTCATTGGCAGCAATTGGGGGCGGTGAACTTTCCGGTTCTTTCAGGGGCGCAGGAGGTTGTGGTCCGGTTGTCGCTTCCGGTAAAGAACCTGTCGCAAACGGTTCACCGACTGGCAAATTTTGTGGAGCGGCTGGATTTTGCGCGACCGCATTTTTATCGGATAGGTGCGTGGCCTGTTCCGGCGGTTTTTCTCGCCGTGCCGATTCCGGAGTTTCCGCCAGAGTGAAAACCAATGGCGGGCGATACTCTTTTGCTTCACTGACCTTGGGTTGCAAGTTTGAAGAAAATGGAAACACAAATCCCACGAGCACAAATGCAAGACCATGCAGAATGGCGGAGAGGACAATCGCCAGCCGGTAGATTGTCTTTTCATTCATCTTCCACTTGGCCGCCATGCCAATAGTGCGATCTTTTCGAGTGAACGGGGGCATTATAATATCAGACGTTGCAAATCGTTTGCGAGTTCGATCGTTCCGGGAAAAAATTTGCGGCACTGGCTGGCAACATCAACCTCGAAACATTCAGGATAAAAATGCGTGAGCAACACGCGCTGACAATTTGCCCGTGAAGCCAGTTGCCCAACTTCACTGGCGGTCAAATGTGTGGGCATGGCATGACCATCGGGATATGAGCACTCGATAATCAGCCAATCCGCACTACGTGCCAACGCCGCGATTTCTTCACAAGGGCCGGTGTCGCCAGTGTAAGCCAGAATTTTCCCCTCGCATTCGAGGCGGTAACCATTCGCCGGGGTGCCGTGAAACATCGGCAAAGTTTCTATTTGCCATGGGCCGAGACGAAATCCTTCACGCTGCACTTCGCGAACGTGTATTGGCACGGGCAGCCGCCGCAGCCATTTTCCGTATAAATCACTCAGACCGCCCCAAAAATCTCCGAAACCCGGAGGGCCGAAAAGCTGCAGCGGACGTGCAGCGCGCTGATGTCCTTCCCCATCGAGCGCCCAGAGCAATTCCGGCAAGTCGGCCACGTGGTCAAGATGCAAGTGCGAAAAGAGGATGGCATCGACGTGCAAAATTGGCAGCCCGGCTTCGAGTGCGCGCCGAACCACGCCGCCACCGCAATCCAACAGTAGAAAAAAATCCGGACGTGAAACCGCATAGCCGGACATGCTGCGCTCGCGCAGCGGCACTCGGGTGCCCGAACCCAGCACGGTGATTTCAGCAACCATGAGTCACGATCTCACTTCCGCCGCCAGCCAATTCAAATAATTGGCCGCACCATCGATGATCGGCAACGCAATGATCTCCGGTACCGAATAGCTGTGATGTTTTTGCACGGTTTCGATGAGCAAGGACAAGACTTGGCGCCGGGTCTTGACGATCATGATGGTTTCGGATTGCTCGTCCATCTTTCCCTCCCACCAAAAGAACGAGCGGGCTTGCGGGACGAGCGAGACACAGGCGGCGAGCCGCGTTTCCACTAAAAGTTTTGCCAACTTCGCGCCTTCTTCTTCGTTGGCGGCAGTCATCAAAACAACGATGTTCTCTGCCCGTTCATTCATATCACACTTACGCCTTGTAATTGAGGTATGAATTTAGCCAACTGAAGAAGATGTCATTCTGGAAGACTGCGTCCGTAGGCTACGCCCGTAGGGAATCTTTTTACTTTTTAAAGAAATACTTGCTAGTACCAAAAAAGATTCCCTACGGGCGTAGCCTACGGAATGACAGCCTTAGTTATGGTAAAGTTCAGATGGCTAAATTCTTACTAATTGAGTTTCATGCCATGCGTTTACGATTTTACTTTTTATGAAGTACGAAGTACAACGCCAGTTGCCACATCACAAAACATTCGGCGGCAAAAGGCAAAAAGCCGAGAAAGCCATACAACGGCATTTCAAAAATTTTGGGTTTATCGAGATAAGGCACAGTGTACACCCATTTTGCCTTTGCCCAGTAATTCCAGAATTCCCATAAAATGCCACAAACGAGTCCGGATAGAAAAAGCGACAGAAGTTTTTGAACACTGCCTTTCTCCAGATCGCGCAGCAGCGAGGGCATGCCGAGACGATAATTGATCGGATCAAGCAGCAGAACGAATCCGATCCAGACGAACGCGAAAAGATATTTTGCAAGGGCTGCGGGAACGAGCACCGGCACGATGCAGCAGAGCGCACCGGTAACGAGCAAAAGTTGATGAGTCCAGTTCGGCACTTTTACCGGTGAGAATGTGGCCCGGCGAAAAATGCCGAGCTCATCGATCACCTCGCTGGTCATCAAAATTCCGGGGAAAATGGTGGCAAATGCCCAAAAGAACCCGATCAGGCGCACGACCATGTTTTCCGGCAAATTATGATATGCCCAATTGCGCAAATGCAGGTTGTACGCCTCGAAGAGAAACCAGCAGGCGATCGATACGATCAAAAGCAAAACAAATTCCCGCGTGCGATCAAAAATAAATGATTCCCCACGCCATCGGAGCAATAGTGCATCGAGCAGCAGAATGTAACCCGTCCATTGAATCGGTGTAAACCAGGTAGGGACCGGCTCGATTTTAGCGAACATCAGCGCTTCGCCGAGCAGCATAATCGCAATTCCCCAATAGCCATGGATCGGCAGGCCGATGCGATTCACTTTGGTGAATTTTACGGAAGCGGATTGAGAAGAAAGGGCTGCGTCATGACTTTGGGTTGGCGTGATCAAGTCGTTGTGCATGTTTGGTTCCGTGATCGTAACGTGATTGCTGAAATAGACGGATTATGACTGACCAACTGAAGTTACAAAATTTTTACAGAGAAAAGCAAGGCAAAATTATTTTCCGAACATCTGCTTGATTCTCTCCTCATCAAGCGCTATATTATGGCATGCCCAAAACTACCCGCCAATATCACTTGCAGTTCTCTGACCGGCATTTCGCGCAGGTTCGGCGCGTTGCTGTGGCGATTCTGTTGGCTGCCGTTACGATTGCCCTGCTCGTGCTTTTGCGCGATTTGATTACACCGGTGGTCATTGCCATTTTTCTTGCCTATCTGCTTGTGCCGCTGGTCGATGCCATGGAAAATCGCGGCCTTCCGCGCACCTGGGCTGTTATTATTGTTTTTCTTCTCCTCGGCCTGACGGTGGGCTTGACGGTCTCGCTGCTTTGGCGGAATGTGGTCAATGAGATCCAACATTTAGTTGCCGGCGTGCAGATCGAGGATACACAACATTTGATCGAACGTCTCAAGGCGAAATTGCGCTCGGCGCTGCCGGGGTTGGCACAGTCGAATCTCATTGACACGATCGCCCAAAAGAGCGTTGAATACGGCGAATTTTTCATCAGCCGGACACTGGAGGGACTGATGGGCACTTTTTCGGCAGTCGGCGAAATGATCATTATTCCGTTTTTGACGTTTTTTATGCTGAAAGATGCCCGGGCATTGAAAAAGAACATTGTGCAGCGCATTCCGAACCGTTACTTCGAAATGTCGTTGAGCTTGATTCACAAGGCGACACTGCAACTTGGACGTTTCATTCGTGGGCAACTGCTGGATGCGACGATTGTCGGCATCATGGCGATGACTGCCCTGTCATTGTTGAAGTTGCGCTATGCATTGCTGATTGGTGCATTAGCCGGCATGGCGAATATGATTCCCTTTCTCGGTCCTTTTGTCGGTGGCATTCCGGCGGTCGTGGTCTCGATCGTCGATACTGGAAGTTTTTCAGGTGTCATCCCCATCATTGTGGCGTTTGCGGTGATCAAGCTCATCGACGATGTGATTGTGCAGCCAACCGTGGTTTCCAAAAGTGTCGAATTGCACCCGGTCGTCGTGATCATCTCGATTTTTGCCGGCGGCCACATTGGCGGCATTCTCGGGATGGTCGTGGCCGTACCGTTGGTCAGCATTATCAAGGAAACCATTAGCATACTTTATTGGGGTTTCACCAAATACTACATTTTTGGCCCGCCACCTTACGCTGTTCCCGAATCAGGCGCGATGCTGGAAGTCATGCCCGCGACGAAGGCTGAATTGCCGGCCGTCGCCCCAACGCCGAGTCAATCACCTGCAGCCGAAATAAAAAAAACCATGGGCCCACAGACGGGCACAGCGCTCAAGAGCACTGTCATGACCAGCCAAACTCAACCAAACTCAGCGTCCCAATCCGTACGCAAACCCTCCAAATCATAATGTTCGTGCCAGCCAAATTTTTCGAATGTCGGCAAATTACATGAACAGCCTCGAACAACAAACTAAACGGAGCACGATTCCGAAGCCCCAAAGCATGCGATGATGAGAAATCTACAAACCTCGAGTATTCCACCTACGGTGACTAGAAGTTTCTGCCTGTTTCTATTCCAGCGACTTTTGTCGATTTTGACCACCGGTTTTCTTTTCGCATCCACGGCTTTCGGACAGCAATTCGTTGGCAATTACACCGGTCATGCCATTCGCGGCGACTCGGTCATTTTTTCCTGTGAATCAGCTTCCCTCCTGCTGGAATTTTGCAGCGAATCCATCATCAAAGTCAAATACACTCCTTTCGGCACGCTCACGCGCGACACCTCTTTTGTAACGTTTTGTGAGGATTGGCCGGCCGTTAACTTCACAGTGCAAAATTTTCCGGATAGCATCAATTTTCACACGAACGCATTGACCCTCGCTTGTCGCAAGCGGCCATTTCGCCTCGTTTTTCGCGAGCGCAACGGACGCTTACTTTTGCAGGAACGCCCAGCCGGTGGACTCGGCTGGGATGGCGGTCTCCGTTATGCTTACTTCAATCAAACTGCGGATGAGCATTTCTATGGCTTCGGCGAACGCGGCATCAGTCTTGATCGCAAAGGTTATCGCTTCGATACCTACAATCGTCCCGTGTTTGGTTACAGTATACCGCTGGCCACAATGAATATCAACATCCCCTTCTTCTGTTCAACTCGCGGCTACGGCATTTATTTCGATAACACCCATCCCGGCCTTTTTGACATGGGCGCGGAAAATCCGGATTATTACTCCTACCGCGCCGATGCCGGCGAGATGATTTTTTATTTCATCTACGGCCCGGACTTGAAAAGCATTTTGAAGAATTATACGGCACTCACCGGCCGCCAGCCCATGCCGCCGCGTTGGGCGCTTGGCTATTTGCAATCAAAATATGGCTACCGCAATGAAACGCAGGCAAGAGAAATGGTCAATACGATGCGCCAGAAAAAGATTCCCTGCGATGCCATCGTTCTCGACCTGTACTGGTTTGGCGGCGTGCGCGGTATGGGCAACATGAGCTGGGACACCGCGAGCTGGCAAAATCCGGCGCAAATGGTGCGAGATTTTTTGGCAATGGGCATCAAAACCATTCTCATTACTGAGCCATATATCGTCACAACTTCATCAAATTACGCCGCTGCGAATGCGAGAAAATATTTTGGCACCAACGCCAGTGGTCAAGCGCTGATCATCCCGGATTTTTGGGCTGGGTCGGCGAGTCTGCTCGACTTGACCAATCCCGGCGCGCGGGCGTGGTGGTGGAGCTTGCATGAGCCATTGATGGCGCAGGGCGTTTCCGGCTGGTGGACCGATCTCGGCGAACCGGAAGTGCATCCCTCGGAGATGCAACATCAACTTGGCTCGGCGGCAAAAGTGCACAACATTTTCAATTTGCTGTGGAGTAAATCGCTTTTTGATGGTTACAGTGTTTCGTATCCGCAGCAGCGCGTGTTCAACATTACCCGCTCAGGATTCGCCGGCATGCAGCGTTACAGCACCTTTCCGTGGTCCGGAGATGTGAGATCGTCTTTCGGCGGTCTGGCCGTGCAGATTCCGATTATGCTCGGGATGGGCTTGTCCGGCGTGGCATATCAACATTCTGATCTCAGCGGTTTTACCGGCAATCCTTCGCCGGAGCTTTATGTCCGGTGGATGCAACTGGGGGCATTCTCTCCGATTGCGCGCGCACACGGTGCCGATGGCACGCATCAAACTGAACCCTGGGCTTTCGGCACAACTGCTGAAGCGATTGTGAAGAGCTTGCTGCAATTGCGCTATCGCCTACTCCCCTATTCTTACACGTTGGCTTATGAAAATCATTCCACCGGTGTTCCAATTGCGCGTCCGCTGGTGTTGGAATATCCGAATGATCCGAATGTTTACAATCTCGGCAACGAATATCTTTGGGGCCCCGATTTCCTGGTTGCACCAGTGACTCAACCTGGCGTAACGAGCCGGAGCCTCTATCTCCCCGAAGGTGAATGGGTCGATTACTGGACGGACAGAATTTATTCGGGCGGAACGACAATCACGGCAAATGCTCCGTTGGAAACTCTCCCGCTCTTTGTCAAGCGCGGCGCCGTCATTCCTCTGCAGAATGAGATGAATTACAGCGATGAATTCCCGCTTGACACGCTCACGTTGGTGATTTATCCCTCGAGGCAATCCAGTTTCACGTTGTATGCGGACGATGGCAGAACAACGGCATATCGCTCCGGCGCATTTGCGCTCACCACGTTCGCTTGCGAGGTACAACCGGCGGTCGTGAGCGTAACGATCGGGCGAAGCAGCGGTGATTATTCGGGAAAACCAAATCGCCGTGTCTATTTCTGCGAGCTTCATCATATCAGCCAGACACCGGACTCGGTGACGAAAAATGCGAACAAGCTGGTTGCGCGTAAAAGTGTCGATGAGCTCCGGCGTTACAACGAAGGCTGGTGGTATGACTCGGCAAAACAACTGCTCGTGGTGAAATGTCAAACTGTGCCGGATGAGAAATATGTCCTGCGGATCAGTGGCGAAGATTTGGTATCTTCGACAACGCCGCAATCCGAGCTTCCCACCTTTTTTCGTCTTTATCCGCCTCATCCCAATCCCTTTTCTGAGACGACGCAAATTGCTTATCGCCTCGTGAAACGAGCGAGAGTACAGGTGGAAATTTTCAATTTAATGGGGCAAAGACTCAAATCGCTCGTGATGGCCGATCAGCAACCCGGCGAATATGCTTTTTCCTGGCGCGGTGAAGATGAGCGAGATCTGCCCGCAGCGGCTGGGATTTATGTGGTGCGCGTGAAAGTGAATGCCGGTGAAGAAGAGTTTTTAGCCTCTGAAAAGATCAGTTTGTTGAGATGAATTGGTCATCGTATCGCCAGCCGAAATGTGCTGCATTTTTCCATTGCAAATTTCTGGTGCAATTCGTAACTTGGGCTTGGATAAATTTTTGTGGAAGAATTTTCATGCCATATATCGCCCAAAAAACTCGCAAGTCCCGGGCCATCAAAACCGTTTCCGCTGGCGGGTTAATCACCTTCGAGCAGTTCCATGAGCTCGTCGATGAGAACATCAAGGCTGATTTGCTGGACGGTAAAATTATTCGCGATTCGCCGGCGATCCCCAAACATGGACGCATAGTAAGTTGGCTCGTCAAAGTTCTTGGCCTTTACGTTGAGCAACTCGATCTCGGCGAAGTGTTTGTGGCGACGACTACCGTTCGGCTGACAAAATATCAAGGTCCGGAACCGGATGTGTTCTTCATCCGAAAAGACCGGCTTGGTATTGTTGGAGAAAAATATGTCGATGGACCGCCGGATCTGTGTGTCGAACTGATTTCCAAGACCAGTCGCAAAATCGATCGCGGTCGCAAGTTTGTGCTTTATGCCGAGCACGGTGTCAAAGAGTATTGGATCATCGACCCGCTGCGAGACACCGTCGAGTTTTATGAGAATCACGAGGGCGAGTGGGTGGGAATCGAGCCGGATGAACAAGGTCGGCTGCACTCGAAAGTCTTACCAGGTTTTTGGCTGAAACCGGAATGCCTCGTCGCCTCCCCTCTCCCACCAGTGTTGAAAACATTGCACGAACTGTTGGGCGAAAAGCTCACCGACTAAAAAAGAGAAAAAGCGTTCATTCCTGCGACATTGCCTGCAGCCGATCCGGATAATTCGTGATGATGCCATCTACTCCCAATTCCATCAACCGGCGCATGAGGGCCTGCTCATTTACCGTCCAGACGTGAACGCTCTTGCCGGCAATGCGTGCACGTTCGACAAAAGAGGCATCGACCAGGCTGTAGTGCGCGCTCAACAATTCAACCTTTCCGGAAAAAACCTCCGAAGAAAACTCTTTCCAGCCGAAAATATATCCGGCTTTCAATTCCGGCGCAAGGGATTTGATCTCGTCCGCCACGCTCCGATCAAACGATGTGACCACACATTCGTCCACGAATTTTTCATGGCGAAGCGTTTCCACAACCAACTGCGCCACATTGCGCTCATGGCCGTGCATTTTGACTTCGATATTGAGTTTCATTTCACCCCGCACGAGCTCGACCACCTGCTCAAGCGATGGCAGCGTTTCTCCGGCGAACCGAGGATCAAACCAACTGCCGGCGTCGTATTTTTGTAACTCCGCCAGCGTCATTTCCCAGACATTGCCTTTGCCGTTGGTCGTGCGGTCAAGGGTATTGTCGTGCATCACCACCAGGCGGTCGTCGGCAGTTTGCTGCACGTCGAGCTCGCACATCTCGGCGCCCATTTCCATCGCCAACCGGAATGCGGCCAGGGTATTCTCCGGCGCATATCCCGAGGCACCGCGATGCGCACAACGAAAGAATTGATCGAGGTTCACGGTGGCTGCACCCACTTGACTTTAGAGAGAAAAATGGAAGGCTGCAAAATTTTTACCCCGCTTTGGCACAGACGCCACGGCAGCCTCTGGCGCCGCAGGCCGGAGATGATTCCCAATTCCATTTTCTGTATCTGCTTTTGTTCAAGCCAACTCAACATTGTCTAGTTACTCAATCATGTGTCACTCTTGAAAGGCGAGTCCCAACGGCATCCCGCGCAGCGTCATGCCAAAAATTACTTCATTCTTCCTACTAATGATAGTGAAGATTCCAGGTGAAATGTTGCCAATTCGAATTAAGCCGGGATAGAGATTGGTTCTCATCTTATAGGCGCGCGAGCCGGACACAAGGAATGAAGCCATCAGCGATCCGTCGCGGTCATAAAAAATACCGACATTCCAGGCCAGATCTGCAGTCAGGGATCGGACTCCATCATCCCGCTGGACGCGGCGCAGGTTCCTCGCCATAAGCCCCGCTCCAGCTGAAATACTCGTGCCATCCTTTCGCCGGTATGAAAGACCAACAATGCCATTCAGGCCAAAATTGTAAAAAAGGCTCCACGTTTGCTGTCGCGGCAATCTCCACTTGATCGCAAAATTTTGTCCGATATTTTCAAGATTGCCGTTCAGAGGATTGATTGTGGGAAAATACGACCAGTCCCGTAGCTGCAGGCGTTCAGCAAAAAAATGCACAACACCTTCATCTGAAAAGAGCAGCACGCCCAGTGGGTTGAAGACCAAAATGTCGGCGATGGGATCGACATTGGTTCCGGCATAATTATTGTTTTCGACCACTTCGTTGAGTACATGATAAACCGTCAGCGTGCTCAACGCCAGGATCGTGCTTTGCGGATAGCCATGATAAACATACCACTCGCGGAACATGCGATAGGTCATGCCGCCGCCGATCAAATGATTCTGGTAATTGGGAAGATATTGTGCGCTGCGCGGCACCAGACTGGTCGGAAAAATTTCCGTGGTCACGAAATGCTTCCATCCGTAAATCTTCACTTCGCGAATGGGATGGGTGATATTTTCGCGAACGTTTCGCCAACCGGTGCGATAGTCCACCGTAAATGGATTTTTCGCACGATTGCCCATCAGCAGGATGCCATAGCCGCCGTTGATCGTGATGGAGATCGGATTATAAGTCGCTTCCGAGCCGAAAGGATAACCGTGATAGAAATAAAACTTCCGATTTTGGGCCGCGACTCGAGCGCACGGGAAAAAGGTCCCGAGCCCAATTGTCACGATCAGAAAAATAATGACAGAAGTTTTGCGTTTGACGGGAAACATCTCTTGAACATACGGGCATTAATCAACAAAAGCGCAAAGACGTCTCCGGTGATTTTTCCGTTTTGCCGGATCAGCGCAATTCGCAAACTACTTCTGCGGCGGCATGCCGAACTGCGCCCATTCTTCGCGAGACGGCCCATAAACACCCGGCACTTTGAGTCCGGCCTGGCGCATGAGTACGGTCATCTGAGCCCGATGATGCGTTTCGTGGCGAATGAGCGAGGCCAGCACGTATCCGCGCGTCCACTTCTGACCATACATTTCGACCTCTTCCAGCAGCGAAGCATCGGTCCAATTTTTAAGCACAAGGTCTGCAACGGAGCGCGATGAGCGTTCGTAAGCCGTAACAATTTCCGCGGCGGTTGACGGCTCCTTGGCATTTTCTTCGGGCGCTTGCGTGGCCAATCCGGTTTGGCCCAACATCTCGCCTTGTGAGGTAACAATGTGCCACGCGAGAAATCCCAGCGAACGTCCGTCGGGAGTGACGCGCTGAGACAGCGAAGCATCGGTCAAGCTCTTCAACACTTTCAAAGTCGCCTCGCTCTCATCGGCCCAGTCTTTTTTGAAATCTTCGATCTTGCGATACATGGCATTTCCCCTGTCTTGAATAATTACTGTTTAAATGGTTTTGCCTCATTCAAGCTTACGGTGAATGAAGACACCTGTTTTCGACTTTTCGACATTCTTCTGCATGACTTGTATCAATCCGGGGCCGATGTGTGTCTTGTAGTAACGCAACGCTTCATCCTCGTCGTCATACACTTTGGGATAACGCCATTCTTGCGGCTCACCTCTGCATTCAACATTGTCCCAAATGTGGACGATGACAACGAAACCGCCAGCCTCGGGATCGTAACGGATGCCGCCTTTTACGCGCATCCCATAAGGCAGCCCATCGAACTTCAGTTGTGGTTCCGACATGCAACAATTCTTGTACTTTTTCCCTGAGCCACACGGACAGGGATCGTTGCGCCCGACGTTTTTCGGATTTTCCATCGTGTTCTCCACTTTTTCAAAAAACTCACAGTCTTTTCACGAAAACAACCCCTAGCTCAGACGAGCCGCACCCCAAAAGGGATTTCTCCAGCGGATAGATTAAGTCCAACGAATGTTTTTATGTGTGAATTTAGCCAACTGAAGAAGATGTCATTCTGGAAAAGAATCTTTTTTGGTACTAGCAAGTATTTCTTTAAAAAGTAAAAAGATTCCCTACGGGCGTAGCCTACGGAATGACAGCCTTAGTTAAGGGAAAGTTCAGATGACTAAATTCTTACGTTTTTATCAGTTGGTCTTAATTTATCCGGTGGAACTTTTTTCAAAACTCAACAACGATGCAGCCCACCCTGGGGCGGCGCGACTACAAAAAGTTTATTCTTTCGGCAAACCTTTTTTCGCAATCATTTCCATCACTTCGCAAAAGCGGTCGAGCTCTTCGAGCGTAGTATAAACATTCGGCGTGATGCGGATGCCTTTGAATTCATCATGCACGATAGGCACGGTGAAAATCTTGTGCTTGCTCATGAGATAATTGCTGACCACAACCGGATCGGTGCCTTCGATTTGCACGTTGGCGATGGCGCAGGACATCGTGTCATCGAATGAAGTATTGAAACGGACGTTCGGCAGCGATTTCAATTGGTTCATCCAGTAGCGGGAAAGATAACGGAGGCGTTTTTCTTTGCGCTCGCCGCCGATGCCGTTGTGGAACAGAATCGCCTCGCCGATTGCCAGGCGAATCGCCGCCGAGTGCGTGCCGATCTCCTCGAACTTGCGAATATCCGTGGCCTGCTTTTTTTCCGCAGCCATCAACGGCCAAATTTTTTCGATCTTGTCGCGTTTGACGTACAACAAGCCAGTACCCTTGGGCGCGAACAGCCATTTGTGCAGACTGGTGCCGAAATAATCGCAGCCGGTGTCGCTTTGTTTGAAATTGAAGTGTGCAAAAGAATGGGCGCCATCCACGATCACCTCGATGCCTTTCGCTCTCGCCAGCTCACACACCGCTTTCACCGGTGTGATTTGGCCGGTGATATTGATCATGTGTGAGATGAGAATCACGCGCGTGCGGTTGGTGATTCCCTTCGCAAAGGCCTCGACGATTTCGTCCATGGTTCTGGCGGGAACCGGAACTTTGACCAGCTTCAATACCAAACCTTCACGCCGCTCGCGCTGCCGCAGCGTCGTGAGCATGCGCGGATAATCCTGTGTCGTCGTCAAAATTTCATCGCCGGATTTCAAATCCATGCCCATCAGCAGGGTTTCGAGAGATTCAGAAGCGTTGCGGGTAATGGCGATTTCCTCGCGGTCGCAGCCAAACAGCTCGGCGAGGCCGGTGCGAACCGTTTCCGATTGCGGTTCCAGAATTTGCCACATCGTGTAGGCCGTGGCATCCTCCTGTTGCCAGGTGTAACGTACCAGCGCTTCCGTCACAATTCTTGGCGAGGGCGAAACGCCGCCATTATTCAAATTGATGATGCCGCGCGTGACTGAAAATGCCTGCTGAATGTTGAACCAGAAATCTTCATCCGAGGCAACTTGATCGGCGGGCAAATGCGCGATCCGTGCGGTGGCGGCCTGCAGATCGTTCCATAATGCGGCAACCGTGGACGAGGTGAGAGCCGCCAATCCCACGCCCTTGCCCACCGCTGCCAGGAAATCGCGGCGATCCAGATCCTTGTAGAACAGGGAAAAAGTTTTATCCATCACCTTCCTCCTCGTTTTAAGGTCACGTGGCTGTAATAGTGAAAAATCTCATTGCGTCGTCGTTTCCTGCTGCAGTGTTTGAGCAATCTTTTGCACTTCGCGGAAAACGCGCATCAGATTGCCACCCCAAATTTTACGAATATCATCTTCTGTATAGCCGCGCCGCAACAACTCTTTGGTGAGATTCGGCATTTCGGACACATCATCGACGCCCATCAAGCCGCCGCCGCCGTCAAAGTCCGAGCCGATGCCGACATGATCGATGCCCATCACCTTCACCATGTGGTCAATGTGATCCACGGCATCCTGCAACGTTGGGCGATTGGGCGGGAATTTGGCATTGATCGCCTGGTATTGCTCACGCAGCTTTGCAATTTCCTCTTCGCTCAACCGGCCCTGGCGCCAGGCGGCAATTTTCCCCTGCAGAGGCTGCAGGGCCGCCTCCCGTTGCGGATTCGGCGGCATCTTTTTAATATACTCACCCAAAAGACAAACCTGCACGACACCACCGTTTTGCTTGACAGCTTTCAACATGGCATCGTTCATATTGCGAGGATGATCGCACAGCGCGCGCGCACTCGAGTGCGATGCAATGACCGGCGCCTTGGTCAAGGCGATGACGTCCCAGAAAGTATCGTCATGAACGTGCGAGAGGTCAACCATTATACCCAGCCGATTCATTTCTCTCACCACCTGCTCACCGAAGGGACTGAGTCCGTTCCACACCTTTTTATTGTCCGTGGAGGAATCGCCGATTTCATTGTTTTTCGTGTGGGTCAAAGTAATGTAGCGCACGCCGAGATCATAAAACTGTCTCACATTGTCAAGATCCATACCAATGGGATAGCCGTTTTCCATGCCCATAAAAATCGCCCGCTTCCCGGCTTGTTCGATTCGATAAGCATCCTCCGGTGTCAGCGCGATTTCTGCCAAATCAGGATTATCGGCCGCCATTTTTTTGGTCAGCTCGATCAATTTCAGCGCCTGCTTCTTGGCTGTGGCATAACCTGCGTCAGTGAGCGGGCCCTGCGAGGTGAAGATGGACATGAACACCGCGTCCAGTCCTCCCTCCTTCATCCGGATCAAATCCCACTGTCCGCTGATGCGCGTTCCCGGTGTGTGACGTTCGGCGGCATTGAAGCCGGGATCATGGAATTGATGCAAGGGCCAATCGATGTGGGTATCAACCGTCAAAATTCTGGCGTGAATTTCGGCAGCCTGGCGGGCAAGCGGATCTTCTGTTGGCTGGGCCGGCGCCACCGTGAAACGGATCACCAGAAAAAGAAACAACCAACCCAGATTGGTGTTGCGCTGCGACATATCACCTCATCAAAAAATGGTTGATTTTGCATAATGTTGCATTTTGTACAGGAAGTGCTGAACACAATAAAATATTCATAAACCCAAAAGTCAACGATTATTTTTGCACTCGCGCCTACAAAAATCTTGCATTCTTGTCAAAACTGTTTTAAATTGATTTGCCGTTTTTCTGAAGCGCGATGGCCGGGTTTGTCATGGCCCTCGCCCTTTCGCTGGATGGAGATTTTTTGGTTAACGTATGAAACCCCAACAAACTTGGAGGATTATGGCGAGAAGCAAAAGCAAGCAGCGTCGCATGCGTATGAAACGGCGCCAAAAGCGGCGGGCGCGCATGAAACGCCGCAAAGCCATGCTGAAACAACAAACGGCGGCGGTCACAAAGGGTTAACCCCCGATAATTTCGGTTATCCATTTTGCTCCGAAAAGCCGTGAAAACGGCTCACGCGATTACGCCCGCTGATTTCATTCACACCCCGATCAATAGCGGTGTAGATGAGAAACAACGGTTCTTTTAGCCGCAATTATCGGGCTCGAGCTTTACGGCCCCGGGTGGTGCGGGGCCTTTTTATTGCGGGCGTTCCGAAATACCGGCCAGCCAGGGTGGGAATCTCACCCGATGTTTCCGGATGACTTGAAGGCGACATGAAGGTCGTGAAACGTAAGAAATAAAGGTAATGGCGGAGGGATCAATATGGGACAATTCTTACGTTCTAATTTCCGCCCCCGACCACTGGTATGAATTCAAGCACGATTATCTCGTTGCCGAAATTGCGGCTTGGCTGCAGGCCCGTCGTGAGCGCCTGGCCAAAAGACGCTTGTGGTATGGCTTGGCCCCAGGCGTGGCGCTTTTGCTGAGTTTGTTGGTGTATCTCTGGGTTCAATACAATTCTTTTTATGCCGGAACCGTTACGCCGGAAAATGTCGGCACGCAGGAGGAGGAGATCGCCATTTTTCGCGCTAATCCTTTCCATCAGGTTGTGGTGACGACCGGTTATCGTCTTTCCGATGCCCGTGATGATAGCACGAGAAGAACCTTAAAAAATCACTTTAAATTGGGTTTTCAAAAAACTGATGATTGGCTTTGGCTGGGAAGCAAATTAACCAAAGTCGATGATGTGCTGGTTTTGTATAAACTTGGCGAGGTTCAAGTAGCACTTGAAATCCTGGTCGCCGGCCTCAAAGATCCATCTCAGTATGTCCGCAATCAATCCACCGCACTGGGAAATTTACTTAAAGTAAAACTTGAATACAAACTTCTCGAATTCCTCACCAATAACTTGAGCGGCTATCGCACCGCCGGCAGCCAAGCTTTGGCGCGAAAAGATTCTTTGCCACCCAGCCTGCTCAAAAGAGTTGACCAACTGCGCCAAGATGATCGTCCGTGGGTTCGTCTCGCCGCGTGGGATGCGTATGAGTTGATTCAAGCTCGTTTCGAATCTGAAGCCAAAGCGCGGAAGCTACTACGTCAAGCGGATTCGGGTTTTTCAGTGGTCAGGCTACACCCGGAGGGTGGTCAGTTGCCAGTGGTCAGTATGAGTCGGCATTTGACATTTTGATAGACATCATTCGTGTCGACAGCATCAAAACCGCCTACGCCAAATTCCAGCAAGCGCGGTGCGAGGCCAAGCTCAAAAATAAAGACGAGTTGCTGAATAATTTGCAGATTGCTTTCGAGTACAAACCCAACTTGCGCGAAACGCTGCAAGCGGAAATGGCGAAGCCGGAGAACGATTGGAAGATTTTGACGGGGAACTGGTACCTGAGGGAAGTGCTGCTGCAAAAAAGATAAAAAGAGAAAAGGCAAAAAATATTTTTTAGCGGTGACATGTCAACGATAAATTTCCCGCCGATGTCCAACACGCAAGACGACGAGGTTCGCGCCTTCGGCGTCAAAAATGACGCGATAATCGCCAATACGGAAGCGATACGAGCCCAAGTCGGAACTGCTTAACTTCTCGGCATATCGAAAAGGTTCATGCTTGAATTCCTCCAATTTCTTTTTTATCCGTTTTTGTGCCGCGGCATCAAGCTTGTCAATATCACGTTCCGCTCGCCGTGAATAAACGAATTGATAGGTCATTTGATCTTGCGGAAAACTTCTTCATGAGATACTACTCGGCCACGACGGTAATCTTCTCGCGCTTCACGAATGCTGGCGAGATATTCCGGGCTTGTGGCGGCCAGCAAATCTTCTAAAAAAGCGAGGCGGTCTCTCTTTTTCATCATTTTAACGGCGATGATGATTTGCTGAAACGAAATAGGAATCGTTAGGGGCCGGCCATTGCGGTGTTGTGATCCCGTGCTTTTGATGAAATGGTTGGGCTTGCGACGATTCTTCGCAACGGCGGTTTTCATCTTGAATTCTCCTCTGTTTTCCAGCTGTTGAGAATATAATAAAGATAAGCAGAATCTGCCTAAAATGCAACCCAGATTTTCGCTCTTACTCGTACTCGCTTTTAAATGCTCTGAAAGGCGAGTACGAGTGTCCGGAAGTGTCTACAAACGTTGCAGATGAAACCCGCCATCCACGTTGATCACCTCTCCGGTGCTAAAAGGCAAAAGATCGAGCGCAATCGCCACCACGGCTTTCGCGACATCTTCCGGATGGCCCCAACGTTTGATGGGTGTCACGCCTTCCGCAATTAAACGATCATATTTTTCTTTCACACCAGTCGTCATGTCCGTGGCAGTGATGCCGGGGCGAATCTCGTAAACGTTGATGCCGTGCTCGGCCAGACGGCTGGCAAAGAGTTTGGTCATCATCGCCAGACCGGCTTTGGAGATGCAATAGTCGCCGCGGTTCACGCTGGCAGTATACGCCGAGATCGAGCTGATGGTCACGATTTTCGGCCGGCGGCTCCCCTCCTGCTGTTGTTGTTCGATCATCCACTTTGCAACGAGCTGGGTGAGAAAATACGGACCTTTCAGGTTCACCGTAATGAGCTGATCGAAGCTGGTTTCGGTGGCGTCCAAAATGTCGGCGCGCACGCTCGGCGCAATGCCGGCATTGTTCACCAGCAAATCCAATCGGCCAAATTTCTCACGAATAAAATCAATGAGGCGAATGCGATCTTCGGACCGGCTGATGTCAGCCTGGCAAATTTCGGCGCGGATGGTTTTGCCATGTTGCTGCGCGTTGGCGAGGGCAGCGGTTTTTGTTTCTTCGGCAGCACGGACATTGCTCGCGTAATTGATCACGACATCGTACCCGGTTTCAGCCAATGCGATGGCAATCGCACGGCCGATGCCACGACTCGCGCCGGTAATGAGGGTAACTGGGTTCATCGTAGATAAAATATTTTTTTTGGAACGCGGATGACATCTATAAAAAACTTATTGAGTTTTACGAACATAATCGAAAAATAGCGAAGCCCGTCGTTCTTGCTGTCATTCAGGAGGAATCTTTTTAAATTCAAAGGTGGTTGTCAGAGATGAAAAAGATTCCTCCTGAATGACATCTCCCTTTTATTTTGGCAAAAATTCAATCACATTGTCAAGTTACTTGCTACGCCATCTTTACCAATTGATTTATTTTTATCCGTGAGAATCCGTCACATCCATGTGATCTGTGTTCAAAAATAATTGGCCAATTCATACGCCCGCTCATACGCCGCTTCCACCACCTCCAGCTCGGTGTCATCCTGAATCATGTGCGAGCCGGAAAAAATGTAACCGCCACTGTTTTTGAGAATGCCAAAGACACGCTCGACTTCGAGACGGATTTGCTCCGGGGTCATCACAGGCAAAGCAGTGATGGTATCGAGTCCACCCATGATGCAAATTTTCGGACCGAGTTTTTCGCGGGTTTCCTGTGGTGACATGCCGGAAGACTCCTGTACCGGATGCAGCGCATTGATGCCGAGCTGAATCACGCCATCGAGAACCTGAGTGATGTCACCGTCGCTGTGCAAGAGCACCGGTACCTGATATTGGCGCGCGCGATCCACGATGATTTTGGTCGCCGGATAAACCATCTCCCACCACATTTCAGGGCTGAAGAGCATGGTGCGCTGCTGGCCCCAGTCATCCGAAAGTTCAATCACATCGACGCCGGCTTTGATGGCATTCTCGACGCAATCGGCAGTCCAACAGGCGAGTTTCATGAACATGCGCTTGGTTTTCTCCGGCTCCGCGGCCATGTTGATGAGCGCCTGTTCGACGCCGGGCCTGCCATGTTTCTCAAAAAGAAATTGCGAAAGCTCAAAAACTCCCCAGGCATGGCAAAAGACGGCCTTGTCCTGCTGATGATGGCGCAGCGCCTCGGCGACCGTGTTGTTGAGCACTTCGTCGCATGGCGTGCTGAGGATGGCGGGAGATTTTGGATTGTCCGGTTCCAACTCGAGATATTTATCGAGATCCGCGATGCGTTCATGATTTTCGGGTCCGCCAAAGGGAAAACGCGGCAGCACGCCGGTGACGATGTCCGTGTGCATGCGCTCACAGAATGCCTCGATCGAACCGTAACGCGCACACACTTTTTCACGCACAGCAATATTCCATCCGGCAAAAAAATTGAGCGGCACCCGGTCGGGTCGTGTGCCGGCGAGAACCGCCAGCACACGTTCACGAGAAGTCATCATTTTCTCCCTTTCCTTTTTCCTGATTCATGCCGCGTTGACCGAGGTTCTCCAAAGTTCGAAGGATAACCACCAATGAACCTGCGACGCAAATTCGGTTTGACCATGATAAAATTTTTCCACGATATTTCGTATGAAAGGATAATCATACGCCGGAAATGATTTGACCGAGGCGGAATGCACAAGGTCCTGCACTTCGGCTGCAATGAGGCGCAGGAAATCAACCGCCTCGGTATCGATGAATTTTTGTCCGAGCCTGACTTTGAGGTTGGTCCATGCCCATGCCGGCACCGGCGAAAAATTGAATGGATACGTTACGCCATTTTTCACCAAAGGATATTGGCACAGGCGAGGAAAATGGCGACGGATGAGTTGCCGAAAAAGCCGGCCGTTTTTCCTCAGGTGAATGGGAGTTTTGAACAGACTGTTCAGCAAAGACGGTTGGGCAAACGGCATGTAGTTCACACATTCTCCATCCATGCGACTTTGTTCAAAGCCATAATAATTCGCAAGGCGCATTCGGATTGCCAAAAGATCCAGAAAATTTTCGCAGCCAAAATCCTTGATTGATGGCATAACTTGCCACAAGCTGGCAATTTGCTCTTCGACTCCCTGCCGCATCGTTTGCAAAATTTCCGGAGTGAATATTGCCGGACGTTGAACGTGAAGAAACGAATAAATCCGGTCGGGCCTGCCGCTCAATAACGCAGATTTCCCTTTGAGCAAAAGCCGGTTCAGGAATTGCCGGCGCGCAATTTCGCCAAAACCACCATCGATGATGACTTTGCCGCGAGTGTGAAGTTGCGGGAAATAGCGCAACTTGAGAAACGTCGAGGCGGGCTCGATAAACTGAGTTTGGCTGGCATAATCGCGCAACATACGCATGCAAGTCGCGGCTTCGGGCAGTGGCTCATGAAAATGGCTCTGGGTGAATTTTTCATTGTGTGCAATCGACTGCGAGGTGCGCACATCCGGATCCTCCGGGCGGCCAAAAACATGCAGGGCAAAAGTTCCTTCGTTTCTCGAAGCCAACAATGCCAGCAAGGTTCGTGAATCCAAACCACCGGAAAGGCCCAATGAAATAGTCCGGCCGGTGTTGGTATCCGGATACAACAAAGTCTGGAGGACGTCGGCGAACTCTGCGGTGCCGGTGTTTGGGTCAGGCCGCCATGGGATGCTGTGCATTCGCGTTGAAGTCGGCGTGATTACGGCAATGCCATTCGGGCCAAGCCGGTGAACGTCTTTCAAAAATGCCTCACAGCCGATCTGATTGAAAGTCAACCACGCTGGACCGCAAGCCGCAAAATCCACTTCGTTGTGCTCGCGCAGTGAGGCAATCCAGGCCAGCCGGGTTGAAAAAACCGTTCCCCCATTGACCTGTGCGATAAAGAGTGTTCGCAATCCAAGCTGGTCGGTAAAGCACTGCGCTTCGTTTGTTTTCCATCTGATCGCGAGGAAATGTCCGTCCAATTTCTGCAACGGCGGATGCTCCAAGGCCAGTAATCGTTGCCAATCTGCGGCTTGCAAGAAACGATGCGTTTGTTCCTTTCGTTCCATCCCCAATCCGCACACTGTCCAGCCTTCGCCATGCTGCGAATCAGAGAAGGAGCCGTGAAGGCAGGTTTCGGGCAATCCTCCGGCGGCGAGATACGTCGTGCGTGAATGAAATTCGAGGATGGGCTTGGGATGAAGAGAATGAAAGCGCTCGACGCTTTCAGGTGACAAATGCTGTCCCAAAAAACCGAATAGCCAACTCATGGCAAATTCCCCACATACAAAAAAGCCCGTCCTTGAAATTCATTTTGATGATCACGACAATCAATTTCCGTGCATTGGTAACGTGTCAATCCGAACACGTTGGCGAGCTGCTCCCGCCGCTCGAAGAATTGCGTATGATAGTTGTCGGCATAGAGGCGATATTGTTGTTTGGGCACCAACACGACAATTTTTTTTCTTGCGACACGCTTGAATTCTGCCGCCACGCGGTCCAAATCCCTGACATGTTCGAGGGTGTGGCAGCATGTAATGTAATCGAATGTTTTGTCAGGAACCGGAAGGTTTTCTGCAAAACCTTCCTGCCATGTTATTTGCACACCCGTCTCTGCGGCGCGCTGCCGTGCATATTCAAGCGCCACCGGGCTGACATCGAGTCCGGTGACTTGAAATCCCGCTTGTGCCAATTTGATCGACAGAGATCCCATCCCACATCCCACTTCGAGCACCGATCCCGGCTCGCCCAGGGCGGCCAGGATCATTGCGGTGTCGGTTTCTTCGACACAATCATTTTGATGATGTTTCCACACCTCATCGTATGCGCGCTGCCACTCTTCGTCCGAAAGCGAACGGAATTTCTTTCGCCAATCGACCTCGAACCAACTGCCATATTGGCGTTGAATCGTTCGCCGGGCAAAAAGGCGTTGGTTGATGGCGCTCAGAATTTGGCGCGCCCAATCCGGCAGGGCGCGTTTGAATTTGAGGTAAACGGTATGAAAACTTGACATGCCTGATATGAAAAGCTGTGAACACGAATGAGGCGGATTCGTGCGAATTTTTCAATGTTGTATTCGTGAAAATCCGTTCGATCCGAGTCATCCGCGTTTTTGGTTTTGATATTTTTAAAGCTCATTCTGGATCGCCGATGGCGGCTGCTCGAGATTGTTTTTGCGTGCTGGGTTTTGAGAACAGCGCCGTCATCCGTTTCAGCTCCCCTCTTTCAAAAAATCCAATCAAAAAAAGAGCGCCTGGAAATGCCATGAGCAAACCGGCCTTTTGCCACGGCGCGGTCCAAACCCAATAACCCAGAATAAACACAGTTGCCGTGGCCAAAACCAATTTAACCAGCCGCGTCCATTCATACGAGATATGATAGAGCCGCTGCGCCGCAAAGTAAAGTGTAAGGGCCATGGTCAAATAAGCCAACGCCGTGCCCAACGCGGCGCCATTCATCTTGAGTATCGGCACGAGCGCATATGTGGCCGCAACTTTGACCACGGCAGCAAAACCGGTAATAAATGGCAGATAAAAGGTTTTCTTTTCAAGATGGATGCCGATGATGAAATTGATGTATGCGCCGAAAAAAATATAAGCGAGCATGATTGCCGGTACCACGGAGGTGCTGTTCCAATAATCTGCGCCAAACAGCGTCACCGTGCCGAAGCGAAAGCGCACGATTTCATCAATGAACAGGCTGATCGCGAGAAAAACCCCGGCGCAAACCAGCATGAACAAGGTGAAGATGCGCGCAAAGATGGCCTTGGCATTGGGATCCTTCGAGGTGCTGAGAAAAAAGGGGTGCCACGCAAAGCGAAACGCTGCGATCAAAAGATTCATGGCCATCCCCAGCTTGCAGCCGGCGCTGTAAAGGCCGACGCTGTCCAAATCGGTGAGCTGCTTGAGAATGAAACGATCAATGACATCCACCAGGAAAACCGAGAGCGTTGAGGGCAGATAGGGCAGTCCGAATTTCAGCAGTTCGAGGTAGACGGCGCGACTCATGGTGAATCGGAGATGGCGGTTGGTGACCGGCAGCAGAGTCAAAAATGTGAAGGCCGAGGAACACAGGTTGGCTTCAAATACACCATTGACGCCGCGGCGAAGTTTGACAACAAAAAAATAAGTCGTCACAAAATTGATTATCACATTCGCCACTTTCAGCACGACATAACGGCCCGGGCGCTCTTCGGCACGCAGCAGCAGAAAGGGAATGATGGACAGGGAATCAAACAGCAAAATTCCCGCCATGAGCATCATGACGTATTTATAAACGGTGGCATCCAGCATCCAATTCGCCATTGGAGAAGCGAAAGCGATGCTGATCAACAAGATGCTTGCTGAAACCAACAGGATCGACCAAAAGCCGGTATTGAAAATCTGCCGTTTTTCGCCTTCGCTTTCAGCCAAAATGTAATAGCGGAAGAAAGCAGCATCGACGCCGTAAGTCGAAATAATCGTCATGATACCCAGATAGGCCAGCACCAGACTGACAACTCCGTATTGCTCCTGAGAAAGATAATGGGTGTAAAGTGGCAGCAGTAAAAAACTGATCGCACGCCCTAAAATCGTGCTGATGCCATAAATCGCGGAATGACTGGTCAGGCGCTTGATGCTCTCGAACATGTTTCTATAATACCGACCGCCAGCGCCAAAGTCAAGTGGATTTGTTTGAATCAATTGCGGGGAATGGCGGCACTGCTTTCGCGGTGCAGCAGTTTTCGCACGCGTTCCTTCAGTGTTTCGACGAGAAAGGGTTTGTCGAGGAAATCGTTGAGAGAATCCTGCAAGAGCGGCTCGAGCTTCTTGAGGTCTTTTATACCGGTGAGAAACAAAACCGGGATGTGCGCAATTTGCGGATCCGAACGGATCGCGCGCAGCGTCTCGGCGCCATTCATTACGGGCATGACATAATCGAGCACAATCAGGTCTGGCTGCTCACGACGAATGATTTCGAGCCCTTCGTTCCCATCACCGGCTTCAATGACTTCGTAGTCTTCCTGGCGCAAACTATGCCGGATCAAACTGCGAATGGGCGCTTCGTCGTCGATGGTAATGATCTTTTTCACTGGCGGCTTCTGGACGGGTGAATTATCTTTCATCATCAAATTGTCGGCATGCAATCTGTCATAACCATGTCCAAAAAGTAAAAAGGGCATCGCCTTTTCGTTGTGGATGGTTCTTTTTATTGGAGAACCGGCAGCTCACAACGGAATGGCGATAGCCCTTTTTACCCTATACACAATCATCATACCCAACTCCTGCGGCTCGCAATCAGCCTCGTATCAGCCAGAAATATTTGACTGGCTCACTGTCACATCATCCTTCGGCCTGGCGCGCGCATCCTCCTAAAAATATTGTGAAACTTTCGCAGGAATCGAACAACCTTTTCCTGGGCTACCCGTCTCAAATCCTTGCAAAGCCCGTCAACCTGTCGTGACATCATTTAAAATACTTTGCATGAGATTTAAAGTCAAGAAAAAATTCGAACATTATTTTTTTGTAATCACCTCAATGGAAATTTTTCCAGCACAGGCATCGCGCAGTAGCTGCTGCGCTTCCTCGCTGCGGTGTGCGCGTATTTCAATGAGCTGCTCGATTTCCACGCCAAAACTTTCACGAATAGACGTGGCTTCGACACGCCGAAGGATTTTTTGAACCGCCGAATGCTGAGGATAGGCAAAACGCAAACTTACCGTCTGCTTCGGATATACTGCCACCAGCGTAGCCAGATCAATTGCTGCGGCAGTTGTACTGCCGTAGGCGCGTGACAACCCGCCGGGTCCCAATTTCGTTCCGCCAAAATAGCGCGTGACCACGGCCAAAACGTTGGTCAAGTTGCGGCGCTCCAGCGCTTGCAGAATGGGCCGGCCGGCGGTGCCTGCCGGCTCACCGGCATCGCTGGCCTTTGCGATCAGCCGATCGTCGAAGCCGATGCGAAAAGCATAACAATGATGCGTGGCATCGCGATATTGCCGGACGCGCTCGACCAAACAAGCCTCGGCCTGCTCACGTGTTTCAATGGGACGGAGGAAAGCAATAAATCTGGAGTCTTTTACTTTTATTTCCGCTTCGACCGGTGCGGTGATTGAGTAATATTCATTCATGCTACGACAATTTAATTCATTAGAAGGATTTTTGCAACACTTTCCCCTTGCATCTTTCTCTGTAACTGTTTATCATTAAAGTTACAATTTTGAATTAATTGCCATCAATGAAAGGAAATCCGTTATGCAAAAAACTTCGACGCGCGAAGGAATTGTGATTACTGGAATCGGATTGGTGACACCTTTGGGTTTGACCATAGAGGAAAACTGGCGAGCACTCATGGAAGGCCGCTCAGGAATTGACCACATCCAACGTTTTGATGCCTCCTCCCTGCCGGTACGATTTGCCGGGGAAGTGCGTCATTTTGATCCCAATAATTATATGGATGCGAAAGAGGCGCGGCACTATGACCGTTACACGCATTTTGCCGTTGCCGCCGCCGACGCCGCACTGGCGGATGCCGGACTCAAACCGACGGATCTGCCGGCAGAAAAGACCGGCATCATCGTCGGTTCTGGTATGGGCGGTCTCGCCACTTTTATGGAAAATGCTCGTCATTTGATTGCCAAAGGTCCGCGCCGCGTTTCGCCCTTCTTTGTGCCCGCGACCATCACCAACATTGCAGCTGGATTTTTGGCGATTCGCTACGGCACCCGCGGTGTCAATTACGCCACGGTCTCGGCGTGCGCTACTGGTGCGCATGCGATTATGGACGGTTTGTTCATGTTGCGCCAGTGCCTGATGGAAGTGATGATCGTCGGCGGCTCCGAAGCTGCCATCATTGACATTGGCATTGCAGCATTCGCCGCCGCCAAAGCATTGTCCAGAAACAATGACCATCCAAAAACCGCCAGCCGTCCATTTGATTTGGCACGGGATGGTTTTGTGATCGGCGAAGGCGCCGGTATTTTGGTTCTCGAGCGCAAAGACCGGGCGCTGGCACGCGGCGCGAGAATTTGGGCGGAAGTTTGCGGCGCAGGTGCTTCCTCGGATGCGTTTCATATTACCACGCCTCCCGAAGATGGCAAAGGCGCGGCGCTGGCGATGAAAATGGCGTTGGCAGATGCCGGCCTCAAACCTGAGGACATCGGGTACATCAATGCACATGCAACGTCCACGCCGCTCGGAGACAAAGCAGAAGCGGCAGCCGTCCAATCGGTTTTTGGCGAGCACGTGCACCATGTCGCCGTCAGCTCGACCAAATCGATGACTGGGCATTTGCTCGGTGCTGCCGGTGCCGTCGAAGCGGCGTATACCGCAATGGCGCTTTATTATCAAATGTTGCCGCCAACCATCAATTTGGAAAATCCTGATCCGGAATGCCATCTCGATCACGTGGCGAATCAATCGCGCCCAGCATCGATTCGCTACGCGCTTTCCAATGGATTCGGCTTTGGTGGCACCAATGCCGTGCTTGCCCTTGGAAGGCACGAGCAATAATCCGTTATTCCATTCGAACATGAACACTCAACCTTCTTCCACAATTCAATCGCTCGATCCAGCGACCGGCGAGGTTTGGCAGGAATATGAGATTGCCACACCGCAGCAGGTGCAAGCCGCTGTTGCCAAAGCGCGCGCCGCACAAAAACAATGGAGCACGCTGCCCATCAAAGCACGCGTCGATATTTTGCAAAAGTTCTACGGCCTTTTGTTCAATCGCCGCTTGGAGATCGCCGCGCTGATTACGCGTGAAAACGGCAAGCCGGTAGCCGAAGCCTTGATTGCCGAGGTGATGGTGAGTCTGGATCTCATCAAATATTATCTTCGCTACGGGCCGCTGTGGTTGAAACCCAAACGCCTGCCCCATGAAAACATCGCGCTGAAAATGCGCCGTGCTCATGTTGGCTATGAACCTTATGGCGTGGTTGGCATCATCGCCCCGTGGAACTATCCGCTCATGCTGCCGCTCAGTGAGACCGTGCCGGCGCTTTTAACCGGAAACACGGCGGTGATGAAACCCTCGGAATTTACTCCAACCACTGCGTTAGAAATGGAAAAGCTGTTGCGTGAAGCCGGATTGCCGGAAGGAGTTTTTCAGGTGGTTGTCGGCGACGGCAGCACCGGCGCTGCGTTGGTGGCAAGCGATATCGACAAAATTCTTTTCACCGGCAGCGCCATCACTGGCAAAAAGGTTGCAGCCGCTGCTGCCGAACGTCTGATCCCGATCGTTTTGGAATTGGGCGGCAGCGATGCCATGCTTGTCTTGCGCGACGCCAATCTCGAGCACGCGACCAGCGGCGCGGTCTGGTGCCGGTTCGTGAATTGCGGCCAGAACTGTGTGTCGACCAAGCGCGTATTTGTCGAACAAGAAATCTATGAGCCGTTCGTCGCCAAAGTCGTCGCGAAAGTGCAACAACTCCGTCTCGGGCCAGGAAGCGATCCGGAAACGGACATCGGCCCGATGATTCGAGAACGGCAAGTAGCCATTTTGGAGCAACAACTTGCCGATGCCGTCGCCAAAGGCGCGAAAATCTTATGCGGCGGCAAACGCCGGCCCGATCTCGGCCCTTTCTTTTTCGAGCCAACGGTTTTGACAAATGTAAATTCAAACATGAAAGTTTTGCAGGAGGAAACTTTCGGCCCGCTGCTGCCAATCGTGCCGGTGCGCGATGTTGAGGAGGCGATTACACTCGCCAACTCCACGCCGTATGGTCTTTCGGCCAGCATATGGACGGCAAATTTAAAACGTGGTCGTGAGTTGGCCCTGCGCCTCGAAGCCGGCTCCGTGCTGATCAACGACGCGGTCAGTCATGCCGGTGCCTGCGAAGCTCCCCACGGCGGCGCCAAAGCCAGTGGCTACGGTCGCACCCACGGCCGCGAGGGCTTGATGGAAATGGTGCGCCTCAAGTACCTTGACGTCGACCCAATAACCTTCATCCGCAAGCCGTGGTGGTTCAGGTACGATGCAAAATTGTTGCACCAGCTCAATCGCTTCATCGAGTTTTTGCATGGTCGATCATTTTTCACCCGACTACGCAGCGTACCGGGGATGCTGGGGTTGTTGTGGAGGAAGAAGTGGGTGTGAAAAGCAAGAATGGCATGTTGGAGTGATGAGGTATTGGAGTGCTGGAGTAATGAAAAATTCCAATACTCCAACAATCCAACAATCCAACAATCCATCGCTCCAATTTACCGCACCAGCGCCATCCGCCGCGTCTGCACGAAATTCCCCGCGTGAAGCTGATACAGATACACACCACTGGTGACCACCTCCCCTTTCTCGTTGCGGCCATCCCAAGTGATGGCATAACGCCCGGCTGGCTGGCGTTGATCCACCAGCGTGCGCACGCGCCGACCCATGAGGTCGAAGATCACCAGCTTCACTTCGACCTGCTGCGGCAGTTCATACTTGATCGTCGTTGATGGATTGAAGGGGTTGGGAGAATTTTGCTTTAGCGCAAACGATGATGGCACCTCACCGGTAGTTTCCTTGACTGAAGTCGGCGTCTCGATTCGAACCCTCCCAGCCGTCCAGGTCGCCGCCAACACGTTGCCGCTGGCATCCACCACCTCCTGCACCACAGGTTGACCGCCAAATTCGATCCGGGCGGAGTCCGCCGTGGTATTGGCATTGACGGTGAAACTCACGATGACGATTTCCCGTGTGCCGGCGGCAAAGCTTTGCCCGGCAGGCAAAGCCAGAGCAATGCCAAAACGTCCGGAGCCGACTTGACTGGAATTGGTGTTGAGTGTGGCCGCGCTTGCGTCTTTGCCACGCCTGGCTTGCGGATTGCTCAGAATGGCGGTATCAAAATTGAGGCTGAAGCCCAGGGCGTTTTCATCGCCCTGCGCCAAAAGCTGGATGGGGACCTCCACCGTGCTGCCGGGAGAAGCATTGGTATTCACCACCCGAACTTCCCGGCTCGTCGTTTGGGCGGTGGTTGTGAAGCGCCACACACTCGACCAGTTGCTGGGGCCGGCGATGTTTTTGGCATTCACGCGCCAGTAGTAAGTTGTATTGAACGGCAAGGGCCCGACTTGCCGAAAAGTTGTGGTAATCGTGGAATCATCGACGATCGGAGTGGCGAAGCTGGAGCTCGTGGCAACTTGCAAGTGATAAGTCTCAGCGGCTGCTGCGGCATTCCAGCGCAATGTCAAAATCGGTGGCTGGTTGACGGCGCCATCAGCGGGTGAGGCAAGTGTTGGCACGGCCGGAGGAACAATGGTTGACTCCAGACTGCGAAACACGCCGCCGCCTTCGGTTCCGGCATAAACATATCTGCTGGAATCGATGGCCAGCGCCAAGACCTGCTTGTCTGTCAGGCCGTTATTGAGGACATTCCAGCGAGTGCCGCTGTCAAGAGAGTAGAAGACTCCCCCGCCTGCAGTACCTGCCCAAATAACGCCGTTTGCGCTGATGGCAAGCGCACGGATGTTCTTGTTCGTCAAACCGGCATTGACTGCCACCCAGTTGTCGCCGTTATCCGTTGAACGGAAGACGCCGCCACCTGCGGTTCCCGCAAAAATTTCCTGCGTTGCAGCATGGATGGCCAGGGCGCGGACATCCTTGTTGGTCAAACCAACATTGACGGGATTCCATACCGTGTCGTTAGTGGTGGCACGAAAAATCCCGGCGCCATTGGTCCCTGCAAAGACATGCCCATTGGTATTGAGAGCCAGTGAAAGGACGAGATTTTCCGGCAGATTCAGCACGCGCGTCCAATTCTGATTGTTACCGGTCAAACGGAAGACGCCGCCATTTTTTCCCGACAGAACATTTCCCGTGCCGGCAAAGACATCTCCATTGGAGCGGGTGGCAAGCGCAACGACTCCCGGCCCAGTCAGACCGGTGTTGCGGGCCTGCCAGGTTTCACCGTTATCATCGGAACGGAAAACGCCGGCATAAGCGGAACCGGCAAAAATTTGATTATTGGTGGAAATGGCCAGCGTTGTTACTTGATAGTTCCCCAGACCGCTGTTAATGGGTTGCCAATTTCCTGCGACATCGATCCCCCGGAAGATGCCAGCGCCACTCGTTCCGGCAAAAATTTGACCGCTGGAATTTAGGGCGAGGGCTTGAATCGCCACGCCCAGCAAACCATGGTTGCTGGCTTGCCAACTGCCGCCCTGATCGTTTGAACGGAAAACCCCGCTGCCGAGAGTGCCGGCAAAAATCTCATCGCTCGCATTAACGGCAAGACACTGAACACCGGGATTTTTAAAGCTCGGATCGGGTTCTGTCCAGTTCTCGCCATTATCTGTGGAACGAAAGATTCTGCCAATAACAGACCACAGGAAGCCTCCGGTACCGGCAAAAATATCACCTTTGGAATTAGTCGCGAGCGTGATAATCTCCCGTCCCACCAGGCCATTACCAACTTCACCCCACGTCGTGCCATCCGCCGATCGCAAAAGCCTGCCACGCAGTGCATTTGATGAATACTGCGTTCCGGCAAAGAAATACCCGTTATTTCTGATGATCAGGGAGCGAATATTTTCATCCTGTTGCAAGCCAATGGTGATTCGCTCCCAGGTGTTGCTGCTCGGGGGCAGGCGAAAAAGCCCGCTGCTGTCCGTCGCTGCAAAAACTTCTCCGGTTGCCTGATGGATGGCAAGCGCCCGGATGGTTTTGAACGCGGATTGCGTCAAACCGGCATTCACAGAATCCCAACTGGCGCCATTGGTGGTGGAGCGGAAAACGCCTCGCCCCAGCGTGCCGGCAAAAATATGGCCTTGTGAATTGCTGGCGAGAGACAAAACCACCGTGTTACTCAGATCAAGGATTTTTTCCCAACTTGCTCCACTATTGGTTGAACGGAAGACGGCACCATTTACAGGCGTTGAAAGGAAAAAGGATCCCGTCCCGGCAATAATATTCCCGGTTGCCGGATTCATAGCGAGAGCCAAAACAGTTTTATTCGTCAGACCAGTATTCACGGCGCTCCAATTTTCGCCGTTGTCAGTGGATCGGAAAATCCCGGCGCCAAACGTCCCGGCGAAAATGTATCCAGCGCTGTCGATGGCGAAGGCACGAATGTCTCCCCCAAACGGTCCGTCGGTTTGCCGCCAGAAATCGTTTTGCGCGAGGGCCCCTTGGGCGCTGAGCAACAAACAAAGAATCAAGCGCGAAAAAATTTTTACAAGTTTCATCACACACCTCCGAATTGAATTTTAAGAAAGATTTATCCGGGCTTTGGAGTGGTGGATTGATTGAGTAATCGCATTCCCTCCGACGGACCAGTCAACCCACCACTCCATGACTCCAACACTCCAGTTTCACCGCACCAGCGCCATTCGCCTTGTTTGCACGAAATTTCCCGCACGAAGTTGATAAATGTACACGCCACTGGTGACAACCTCCCCTTGCTCGTTGCGGCCATCCCACGTGATCGCATACCGCCCGGACTGCTGGCGTTGATCCACCAGCGTGCGCACGCGCCGACCCATGAGGTCGAAGATCACCAGCTTCACTTCGACCTGCTGTGGTAGCTCGTACTTGATGAGGGTCGAAGGATTGAAGGGATTCGGTGTGTTGGGCAATAAAGCGAAAGCCGTTGGCACGCTTCCGGTTTGTGTGAACTCCTGCACGCCGGTTGTAGTGCAAGCGCCCATCGGGGTTATCGCTATCGCAGCGCCGGCGGAATCGTTGGCCACGATATTTTGCAGGGTGATGGTCACGGTTTGTCCGGCAGGCGCACTGGCGGACATGACCATTTTGATTCTTGCCACAACCCCGGAGCCGCTCACCCCGCTCTGCGGCGCTTTCTGCGAAATGCCGATGCTGATCTTGCCGGAATTCTTATCGATATTCGGAAAGAAGATCACATCATTACCCAGGAAACTTCCAGCCTCGGTGGTTTGCGGGTCAAGGTAGGCCGTGGGCGAATACAACAACTCGAAGGAAATACCAAAAAGCGCTATGACCTCTGTGGTCTGCACCTCAACCCAAAATTCCTGACCAGGGTTGGGATTGCCGGTGAACGTATAACAAAGTCCGCTAGTGTTGGTTTTACCCAGCATTCTTGCAGGATTGGCTAAAGCAATGGCAAGCGCGGCGCCGTCGTGAGTTTTACCCCAATTGAGACCGATCGGCAGCACGTCGACTTGATTGACCACACCGTCGCCGTTGGCGTCGGCATAAGTGGCGGCCTCGGGGGACCAAGGAATGGCGGGCTGGCCGACCCAATTGGTGGAGCGATTCTCACGCGCCGGTCCGGTTTTGTTCCAATGCAAGCCAATGGGCAACACGTCGGCGGCATTGACGATCTTGTCGTTGTTCGTATCGCCCGGCCAGACGATCACGCCCACAATTGTGGTCGTGCTGCTGAGAGCCGTGACGCTGACGGGAGTGCCGGCTGGATTATTGGCGGTGATATTGTTCAAGGAAAATACGACTGGTGTTCCTGAAGGCGTGGAGAGGGAGGCTTTGAATTTGATGCGCGCCAACACGCCGCTGCCACTCACGCCACCCTGCCCGGCTTTGCGGCTGATGCCGATGCTGACTTTGCCAACCGAGTCTTGTGGCGTTGGCAGGAAGAGAACATCATGGCCCAAGAAATCTCCCGGCGTTGCGGTGACATAATCCACATACGCGATGTTGGTATAATTCAAATCAAAGCTCACCCCGAACAGATTCTGCACGGAGTCGATCCTGACCTCGGCTTCGAACTCCGCGCCGATGTTTTGCCGGGATGCGACCACCGGCTTGATGATGGCTG
>JAPDQK010000029.1:0-71708 GCA_034505955.1 Candidatus Zhuqueibacter pondensis | reverse complement strand
ATACCCACACAAATCAACATAGAACCAGCAATTTTATGCGGTTGAATTGGGACTTTTGATAAAATTTTAGAAACCGTTCCTCGACCTAATTTTGCTAATGATGGATATCCTGCTTGTTGACAACGCTCACGAATATGCTTGGCCAAACTGCGGGTCGTCCAAAGCTCGGCGGCGTATCCAAGGTCTTTTGGTTTTTGACAAGCAATCGAGACCACCCACGCTTTGGCTTCCGGGGTAATGGTTGGCGTTTTCCCTTTGCGCGGCAGATCGTTCAGTGCTACCTCAACGCCGCAGTCAAGGGCTTTGCTAATACATCGCTCCACTTTCGGACGGTTGGTTTTCAGTTGTGCGGCGATGCCGGAGATTGTCTGGTTTTGATTATACGCCAGTAGCATTTTCGCACGCTCTATCCGCGCTAGGCTCTCAGTTCGTGAATGGACAATCTTGTTTAGTTTTTCAACTTCATCAACTGACAAATTGAGCTTAGCGCGTTGACTGACGAATGGCATAGGTTCCTCCTCGAATAAGGTCGGAACCTAATATACAACAAAAATTCCTTTATTGCAACCTTAATTTGGAATCAATCTACTAGTGGGCGAATACGAGTTAAAATAAAATGGATTGTTGGATTGCTGGATCGTTGGATTAATGGAACCCCAACAATCCAGTAATCCAACGATCCAACACTCCAGTAGAAAATGCTAGACGCAATACTTACGGTCTCGAACCTTTCCAAAACCTTCGATGGCCTGAAAGCGGTCGAGGATTTTTCTTTTGCGATTGAAAAGGGGAAAATCGTCGGCCTGATCGGCCCGAATGGCGCGGGCAAGACGACGGTCTTCAATATCATCACCGGCTTTCTGACGGCCGATAGCGGCGAGGTTTTCTATCGGGGAAAACCGATGAGGAGGCTTTCGGCTTATCAGATCGCGCGAAGCGGAGTGGCGCGAACGTTTCAGGATTTGCGGCTGATCAAAAGCTTGCCCGTCATCGAAAATATTCTTTTGGCGCGGCCGCAACAAAGCGGCGAGCATTTTCTTCCGGCGGTGGTGCGGCACAAAAAGCTGAAACAAGAGGACAAGCAAAATCGGCTAAAAGCATCGGAGCTTTTGGATTTCGTTGGGCTGGCAGATAAAAGGGATGATTTGGCCGGTGCACTTTCTTATGGACAACAGAAGTTGCTCTCGCTGGCCTGTTGTCTGGCAATGGAGGCGGATTTGCTCCTGCTGGATGAGCCGGTTTCGGGTATTCATCCGGACATGATTGCGAAGATGTTATCGCTCATTACGCAACTCGCCAGTGCCGGAAAGACGATTCTGTTTATTGAGCACAACATCGAGGCGGTGATGCAAGTTGCCGATCACGTGCTGGTGATGGACGCCGGCCGCAAGATTGCCGAAGGCCCGCCGCAAATGATCAAGGACAATCCGGAGATTTTGGAAGCATATTTGGAATAAAAGATTTTTGTAAGCTGATTTGACCATACAGGCGCATTGGAGCGAAAAAAGAAAGAAGTTGATTGCTCACAGAAGTGGAACTCTCACTGAATTATTGAACTTTGTCCAACTAACGGGAAAGCAAGAGCGCTACGTTTCGATGTCATTCCGTAGGAATCTTTTTCAAAGCTAAGACTATTGCTAGGGACAAAAAAGATGCTTTCAGCATGACATTTTCCTTTTCTGTGAGAGTCTTTTTCTGTGTCCCAAACTTTTTTCTCTTCTTTGAATCCGCTCAATCCGCTTACCGCTTTTCCGTCATATTTATCCATTCACTTTTCATGTTAAAAGTCACCAATCTGGAAACCGGCTACGGCAACAAGCAAATCATCAACGGCATTTCGCTGGAAGTGGACAAAGGCGAAATTGTCGCGGTGATTGGCCATAACGGCGCGGGCAAATCGACGCTGCTGAAAGCGATCTTCGGATTGCTGCCGGTGTGGAAGGGTTCGGTGCAATATAACGGCAAGGCGATTCAAAACCGCCGGCCAACTGCCAATATAAAGGATGGCCTTTCCTTTCTCTTGCAAGGCAATCGCGTGTTTACGGAATTGACCGTGCAAGAGAATCTCGAAATCGGCGGTTATCTGCTGTCCGATAAAAATCAGTTGAAGGCGAGAATTGAGGAAGTCTTTCGGTTTTTTCCGAAATTACGCGACCGCCGACAACAAAACGCCGGCACGTTGAGCGGTGGGGAGCAACAGATGCTGGCACTAAGCAATGCGCTGATGTTGCAGCCACAATTGTTGATGATGGACGAGCCGTCTTTGGGACTGGCGCCACAGAACTTGCGCGCGATGTTCGAAATGATCCGGCAGATCAAACAAGCTTTGGGTACGACTTTTCTCATCGTCGAGCAGAAAGTGCGGCAAGTGTTGGCGATTGCCGATAGAGCCTACATCTTGAAGCTCGGACAAGTCAGTGATAGTGGTCGCGCGGAGGAGTTTTTAGGTGGGGAGCGGTTGCGGCAGGCGTTTTTATGAAGAGACAACCGAACAATTCTGAAATCCGATTTCAAGATATTACTCGCGGGACCTTTTTAACAATACTCACCGAAACATAAAGCAATGAGCAGCGTAAATGGCATAGTGCGGTCGAAAATAATCTCCGTTACCAGAAATTAGCAACCCCACTCGCCTGAAGGCGATATAACAAACACTCCAATGACCTCCTTCTCCCTCAAACGTCCCGTCACCATTTTGATGATCGCCATCGGCTTGTGTTTGCTGGGGGTGATTTCATGGCAGCGCTTACCGGTGCAACTCCTGCCGCAATTCATCCTGCCGGAAGTGTGGGTCGCTGCCGGCATGCCGGGTGCATCGCCGGAGAAAATCGAGGCCGAGCTGGTGTTTCCCATCGAGGCCGAATTGGCCACACTCGAAGGCGTGCACGATATCGAGAGCAATGTCTTTGCCGATTACGCCACCACCAAAGTTTCCTTCAATTTCGGCACCGACATGAAATTCGCGCTGCTGAAGTTGCAGCAGAAGATGAACGGCCTCGAAAATCGCTTGCCTCTCGGCACCCGCATCGAAGTCAATCGTTTCGACACCGCTGATCTCTCCACCTATCTCATGGAGTTGAGCATTCGTGGCGCCCGCGACGCCAAAGCCAGTCTCGATGAGCTGCGTGAAACCGCCGAACGGCGAGTGCGGCCAAAATTGGAGCAAGTCGATGGCGTCGTGAATGTGAATATCGGCGGCGGGCAGCGCAGCACCATTGGCATCAAGATTGATGAAGAACGTTGCGAAGCGTTGAATATTCCCGTGATGCTCGTGCAGCAGAAGATCAACGCCTTTCATCGCCAGCCGGAGCATTTGGGCCGCGTGATTTCCGCCGGACAAATTCTTGATGTCAATCTGCTCGGTCGCGTCGATGATCTGAGCGAGTTGCGGGAGTTGATCATTGACCCGCGAGCACCGGTGCGATTGGCGGATGTGGCGCAAGTCGGTTACAGCCAAGCCGAGCGCACGCAACTTTATCGCGTCAACGGCAAAGCCGGCGTCGGCATTTTCGTGCAGAAAGACAACACCAGCAATATGCTGCAAGTGGCCAACGATGTGCTGGCGCAAATTGAAAAACTCAACAAAGAGCTCGCGCCGCAGGGTTTTGAGTTGGCGGTGAATTTCAGCCAAGCCGCACTCATCCAGCAAGCCATCGACCGCGTGGAAAATCTCGCGATCACCGGCGCATTGTTGGCGCTGTTGGTGCTCTATCTTTTTCTGCGCAAAGTGCGCTTCGTTCTCATTTTGATGATTGCGATCCCAGTCTCGTTGCTGGTCACTTTCAACTTGATGTACGGTTTCAATCTCTCAGTCAACATTCTCTCCTTGTGCGGTTTGGCGCTCGCCATCGGCATGTTGGTGGACAACGGCATCGTGGTGATGGAAAATGTTTACGCCCATTATCAACGCGGCGAGAGTGCAAGGCAGGCGGCGCTCACCGGCACGCGCGAAGTGAGCCGCTCGATTCTCGCAGCCACCGGAACCACCGTGCTTGTTTTCCTACCCGTGCTTTTTATTGAGAGTGAAGCCAGGCTTTTTGTCCGCGAGCTGGCGCTGTCCGTGATCTTTCCGCTGTTGGTTTCTCTTGTCGTGGCCGTGACATTGATTCCGTTACTCGCCAGTCACGCATTGAAAGGAAAACCGCTGCGGCCATTCGGCAGCGGCAGAATTTTGGAAATTTATCGCCTGCTGCTCAAATCCTGTATTCGCCATCGCATTCGCACCATCGCCACGGTCGTGGTGTTTCTGCTGATCAGCTTGTTCATCGGCGTCGTTTACATTCTCGGTACGGCCGCAGCGCCGCCACCGGATCGTCTCGATGTTTATCTCAATTTGCCGCGCGGCGCCACGCTGGATGCCACCGACGAAGTCGTGCGCCGTCTCGAAAGCCAGATTCTCGAATTGCCCAATCTCAAAGAGGCCCGCGCCAGCGTGCGGCCGGAAGAGGCACATATCGCCGTCTCATTTGTTGAACCGGCCAAGCGCACCGAGGAGTTGAAGCTCGATAAGATCAAAGAAAAACTGAGAAAGCAGAACGAACGTCTCGAACATGTTGACCTCAGTTTTGATCAACCGCGCCAGAGGCAGACCATGTCACAAGGCGACGAGGTTGCGGCATTTCTCGGCATGGAGAATGCACTGCGCGTGCGCGGTTATGATTTGCAAGGTCTGCGCCTGTTGAGCGAGCAAATCGTGCAGACGCTGCGCGCGATGCCGGATATCGAAAAACAAGCGGTGCGCTCCGAACTGCGTGAAGGCGCGCCGGAGCTGCAGATTCGCGGTGACCGGTTGCGGCTGGCGCTGTGGGGATTGAGTATGCAGCAGGTGATGAACGCGATTTGGGCAACGCGGGCGGAAGGCGCCACTACGGGCACACCATTTTATGCAAACGGCAACGAAATTGACGTGCAGTTACAGCTCAAGGATGTCGAGCAACGCCAGCTCGAAGATGTGCAAAATATGAAAATCACCAATGCCGCCGGACAACCGATCCCGCTGCGTGAAGTGGCTGATATTCGCATTGACGAGGGGCCGGGCAACATTGTGCGCTACAATCAGGAGCGGCAGGTCAAAATCACTTACGACTTTGTGGCCGAAGCAAAAAATTCCAAATCGCGCTTGGAGCTGGCCGAGGCGCAGATCGACCGCATGCTGCGCGAGATGCGACTGCCGCGCGGGTTCACCATCGAAAAAGTCGAGCCGGAGAACAAGCAGACGGTTTATTACTGGATGCTCGGCATCGGCGCGATTCTCATCTATATGCTGCTCGCGGCGCAATTTCAATCTTTTTCCAGCCCGCTGGTGATTCTCGGCACGGTGCCGACCGCGATTATCGGCGCCTTGTTCGCGCTGGCGTTGAGCGGCACACCATTGTCTCTCGGCGAAGGCGCGCCGATGGCGCTGCTTGGCTTTATTGTTTTGCTTGGCATCGTCGTCAACAACGGCATTTTTTTGCTTGACCGCATTGCGATTTTGCGTAATGAACGTGGCTATCGTTGGCAACGCGCGGTGATGATCGCCGTGCAGAGTCGCGTGCGTCCGATTCTGATGACTTCCGGCACCACGATTCTTGGTGTCTTTCCGCTGGCGCTGAAGCAAGGCACGGAGCTGGAGTTGTGGCCGCCATTTGCCATCACCGTGCTCGGTGGACTCGCGGTCTCGACAGTTTCAACACTGGTGTTCATTCCGGTGCTTTATGTCGGACTCGAGCAAATCAAAGAGTGGCTGAAAAAAATGGGTTGGCCCGCGGTGATCGCCGGCACGTTGGTCGCTGCTGCTGTCGTTTTCTGGTTTCACAAAAATTATCAGAGCACGCTCTATACGTGTTTGGTCTCGCTGCCGGTTTGGTTCAGCATACTCGGGTTGATTTACGGCATGCAGCAATTCTTCGCGATCCGCCGCGAAAAAGCGCGCGTCGCAGAAGAGAAGTTGCACATTCGCATCAAGAATCTGACGAAGATTTACGGTGCGCCTGGACGGTTTATGCGGGAATGGAATAAACAGCAGCGCCGGCTGGAAAATCGCCTAATGATGAATTCCGACGGGCGTAGCCATCAGGCTGAAAGTAGCAAGTCGGCTGAAGCCGCCTTTGGGCCGCTTCCATCTCTCAGCGACGGGATTCATTCCGTCGCTCATTCCACCGCGAATTTGCCGTGGAATAAAGAAAATATTCGCGAGTCGGCAATTTGGATGGCAGCCATCGGCGCCCTGCTGATTTATCTGCACACCTTTTTCACCAACGGTTTTTGGCTGACAATTTTGAGCTTGCTGACATTGGCGTGGCTGTTCGGCGCGCGCGAGCTGTGGTATCGCTGGCGTTTCGTCATCGGCAAGCCGCCGCAGTTTCACCGGAAAAACCGAAAATGGAAATTCTGGTCGAAAAAGAAAAATTCGCCCGTGCGAGATGAATCTGTAACGTTCCTGAATTTTCCACGACGCGGCGGGGCATGGCTGGTTTTGCTCTTCTTGGTTTATTTGCAACTGCGCATCAACTCGCCGGCACTAACTACTGCGGCGACATTGGTTATTCTGCTGTTGTATCAACTTCGCCGCATCGCACAAAAGATTGAAAATGGCATCATCAATCCGGAGCTGCCCACGGGAAAATTGCGCAAAGTGAAGCGCGTCATTTACACCATCGTGCGCGCCATCCCATTCATTCGTCCGCCGCGACCGCAAGTGCGAGCGCTGCACGGCGTGAATTTGGAAATCGGGCAAGGCATGTTCGGCTTGCTCGGCCCGAACGGCGCCGGCAAAACCACGCTGATGCGCATCATCGTCGGTGTGCTGGAGCCGGATCGCGGCAGCATCAAAATCAACGACCGCAAATTGGCGGAACATCGCGAGGCGTTTCACGGCGCCATCGGCTATCTGCCGCAGGATTTTGGCCTCTACGAAAACATGACGCCAGTGGAATATCTCAATTATCACGCGCTGACCAACGGCATTTACGAACCGGAGAGGCGAAAAGAGCTGATCGAAAATCTCCTGCAAAGCGTCGGCTTGTGGGAAAGACGCGACGATAAAATCAAAACTTTTTCCGGCGGCATGAAACAGCGGGTGGGGATAGCGCAAACGCTGTTGCACCTCCCGCAAATCATCGTTGTCGATGAGCCGACCGCCGGCCTCGATCCGCGCGAGCGCATTCGCTTTCGCAATCTGCTCGCCGAACTGGCGAAGGAGCGCATCGTCATTTTCAGCACGCACATCGTCGAGGACATTTCGAGCACCTGCCACGACCTCGCGGTGCTCGATGAGGGGCGCGTGGTCTATCGCGGCTCGCCGGAGGCGATGCAAAAGCAAGCGCAGGGTAAAGTGTTTGAAGCCGTTGTTCCCGAAGATGAATTCTCGAACTGGAGAGAATCGTTGCAGATCGTACAGCATAACAAAGTCGATGGCGGTATCCGCCTGCGGTTTTTGAGTGAGACGGCGGTTGCAGATTTGGAAGCGGAAATGGTGGAGCCGACGTTGGAGGATGCGTATGTGTATCTGTTGCGATGATTTTTTGCTTGTTTCTTTTTATGCCAGCTTTTACATTATGCTAAGTGAAAGTCAATATAAATCGGAACAAAATTTGGAGAAGATGGCATTATGACACAACTTATTGCAAAGCAGTTAACTAAACGCTTGCAACAACTCGATGACGCACAAGCAGGAACACTTTTGACGTTCATCGACTTTTTGTTGACACAACCACGTTTGAGAGAACGGCAAAATGAATCGCGTGACAATCAGAAGACGCTCGCGGCTTTGAATCGCGTTTATGGCAGCAATCCTGTCGATTCCCATGCGACTTATAAGCTGGCGTTACGTGCAATGGTCCGCAAAGGCTTGCCCAAATGGTAATACGTCAAGGTGAAATTTACTGGGTCGATTTTGGCGAGCCGATTGGCTCGATGCCTGGTTTTGAAAGACCCTGTGTGATCGTTCAAAACAATGTTTTCAATGCCAGCAAAATTGCAACTGTAATTGTTGCCGCAATTACTTCAAACTTGAGACTCGCTCGAGCCCCGGGCAATGTCGCACTGCACAAAAAAGAAGCAGGATTGCCAAAAGCATGCGTGGTCAATGTTTCTCAGCTCATGACCATCGACAAATCAATGCTTCAGAAAAAAATTGGCAAGCTTTCTGATGCACGTTTCAACGAAATTCTTGACGGTATTTATCGCGTTCTTAATCCTGCAGAATTGTCGAAAAGCAAATCCATTGATTTATGATATAAAGGACTCCGGGGACGATTCGGATACCAAAAGCATATCATTTTTCTGCCTCGCACCACCTAAACTACCCAACGGCAAAAAGTTGCTCCGTCCAACCCAAGCTCTTTTGCATCTGCCGCAGATCATCGTCGTCGACGAGCCGACGGCCGGCCTCGATCCGCGCGAGCGCATTCGCTTTCGCAATCTGCTCGCCGAACTGGCGAAGGAGCGCATCGTCATTTTCAGCACGCACATCGTCGAAGACATTTCGAGCACCTGCCACGACCTCGCGGTACTCGATGGTGGGCGCGTGGTCTATCGCGGCTCGCCGGAAGCGATGCAGAAGCAAGCACAAGGCAAAGTGTTTGAAGCTGTTGTTCCCGAAGATGAATTCTCGAATTGGAGAGAATCGTTGCAGGTCGTACAGCATAACAAAGTCGATGGTGGTATCCGCCTGCGGTTTTTGAGCGAGACGGCGGTGGCGGGTTTGGAAGTGGAAACGGTGGAGCCGACGTTGGAGGATGCCTACGTGTATCTGTTGCAAAACAAGAAATGAGTTGGAAAAAATTCAGCGGCGGGAATATGCGCTTCCGTTGAATTGGGCTTTGGATAAAATCAAAGTGTTTAAGCGGCAGAATATTGCTCCGTCTCAGGTGCCACTCTTTTTCACGTCTAGCAGATCTGATCATGCTTTTGTTAAAGCTTGCATTTTTTCTCCATTTTGTATATATTGATGCCAGAAAATTGCTTAGGATTGAACTATATGGTTACAATGAATACAATTTTGTCTGGAAAAGATGCTGAGTTGCTAGAGCAAACCATTGCTCATTATGGGCATTTAGTCAGTACCGATGATCTAAAACACATATTTAAAGGCAAATACCAGGACGCAGAAATCAGACAACAGATCGCACGGCTGGCGCAACGCGGCTGGTTAGTCAGAATCAAAAGAGGGCTGTATGTCGTGATTTCCGATATTACCTCCCTTGCGGCCAATAACGTTTCATTACTCCGGATTTCCAACGCCTTGAACAAGCGCTCTTATGTCTCCCTCTCCTCAGCCCTGTTTTACTATGGCCTCGTCGACCAGTTGTTGCAAACCGTCACGGCCATTACCAATACCAGGACACGGCAATATCAATTCCAGAACTTTACTTTTGCCTTTTCCAAGGTGCAAGACGATTTTTACTTTGGTTTTTCGGAGAAACGGGTGGAAGGGAAATTAGTGAAGATTGCCGACTTGGAAAAGGTAGTTTTGGATTTTCTGTATCTGCGCAAGGACGCGTATTCGTTGAATCTGATCTGGGAAATATTAACCGAGCATACCGATGAATTTGATTTTGGCAAGCTTCAGCAGTTTGCCCTGCACAGCAATTTGACACTTAGACGGGCGACTGGCTTTTTGCTAGATCAGCTTGACGCCAATTCCGATGAGTTGTATGATTCGGTCAAAGACCGCAACGGATACAGCCGCCTGACTGCGGACGCAAAAGAATTTAATGCAAAATGGCGTCTCTATTATGACCATCGAATTATTGAGTCGGCAAGAACTCCAATTGCTAAATAAAAAGGGACTCAAGTATCCATTGGCAATAGCTGAAAAGGATTACTTTTTGGCACTGGTGCTCAAAATTCTCTATCACTCCAGCTTAAAAGATGCCTTGGTGTTTAAAGGCGGCACGGCCCTGTATCATACTTACTTGCCACAGTTACGCTTTTCCCAAGATTTGGATTTTACGGCTTTGAGAAGAATTACAGTAGATGAACTCAAGTCGATTTTCGCTGAGTATGATTTCTTGGAGGTGAAAAAACACTACACATCGAGAGCGACCGTGAAGGTTGAGCGTTTACAGTACAGTGGTCTATTGGCAATGCCGGCTTCCCTCAAACTTGAGATTGATTTTATCCAGAATGTTGTGCTGCCGGCGAATATCTTAGCCTACAAGAATGTCTACGGTGTCGACGTCCAAGTCCAGGTGATGGACATCCAGGAAATGTGCGCGGAGAAAATAAGAACAATGAATGATCGCTTTCGATATCGAGATTTCTATGATTTCGGTATGATCATGAAAAAGTTCAAGTTTGATCTGTCTGCCATTGTGGAACTTTTGAGCCGTAAAGAAATCCGCAAGCCGTTATCGCTAAAAACTATCCTTGAACATTGGCGCCTCGCCAGCCAAGCCAAAGATATCGCGCAAATTTACGTGACTCAAGAGATTAGTGATGAAGAAGTGGCGGCCCAGCTCAAATGCCTTCCGCTTGACTAATATAGCCAATCGTCTCCAAAGTTGTGGTAATGGCCCTTCGCACCGAAGTACGTATAACAAAGCTGTCAAGCTCATCACGAAATAAAGAAAAAAGTACTATCCATGTCAACTACTCCATCACTCCAGCATTCCACTTCCGGCTACTCCCGCTTCGCCGAGCTTCCCGCACGCACACAATTGACGGTCGCCTGGGAAATCTTCCGCCTGCAAGCACGGATTATTTTCTCGCAAAAATTCGTCTGGTTCATGGCGGGTATTCTGGCTTATTTTGTCGTGGCCTACATTATTAACTACAACCAGCCGGTCATTGACCGCATGTCGATGGAAGATGTTCTGCCCTGGCTGTTGGAATTCCCACTATCGGCCTTGGCGGTATTTTTGTGCATGCAAGTCATCACTTCCGAGAAAGACAATCGCACATTGGAAGTGATGTTCACCACTGCCGGCTCGCGCTACAAAGTTTGGCTCCTGCGCCTCGGCACGCTCAATGCGATTCTTTTAATTCTGGCGTTCGTGCTGAGCACACTGGCTTTTTTCACATTCACCGACATCCCAATTATCGGCATGGCGCTGCATGCTTTCGTCCCCACGTTTTTTGTCGGGAGCATGACACTTTATTTTGCGGTGCGCTTTCGCAGCGGTTTTGCTGCCGGCATGGTCGCCGCCGGTTTGTTGACCCTGATTCTCATGTTTTCCGAATTGCTCAACGAAACGCGCTATTTTCTCTACTTCAATCCCTACCACGTGCCGCGGCGCCTCGATCCCGCAACGTGGAATCTTTGGATGTGGCAAAATCGGATCGGCATTTTGGTTCTCGGTGGCTTGTTGTTATTTGCGGCGCTGCGCGGGATGGAGGTGAGGGAGAGGTTGTTGAGATAAGAAATCTAATGGCTCTTCAGCTTCTTCCTCGACCACAACCGCCAATTCCGCCGGTCTGGCAGATTGTTACTTTATTGTAATTTTTTAGCACAGCGTTTGGTTTGATAATTACGAAAGTGTTCCCGCCGTCCTCATTGTCCCGGCCTCGTTGCGCCAAGAGAAACGTCACATCCGAGTTACAACTTTGGTGTTGACTATTAAACAGAAGGTTTGTATATTTTTGTACTCTTGAATCTTTACTGCAAGCCGGATATGGGGTAGTCTGGCTGTGCACGCAGGGAAAAGATTTCAGCGCGAAAGAGCAAGAGGAGACCACAGCTCTCCAACCAATTGATATTTTCGAAAACGATGGCCATCCATCAGGAGCTTCGCTACAAGAAAAACAGCCATCTCCATCTTTTACATGTATTCCCTGAAAATCATCGGGTTGAGGATGGGTTGTGAAAACTTTCCTTGAATTTCTTTTGAGCTTGGTGACTTTGCCTTTTTTGATCCCATGGTATCTCTCCGAAAAACTGTTTGAATACCTGGTGCAGCCACTCGTTTTTCGGAGATACCACATCGAGATCGGCAAACGCAAGAAAATTGTTTCACGGCTTCTGGTTTTTCTGCTGCCGGTCTTATTTCTTGTTTATCTGGTGAAGACAGGTTATGAATTTTATCTTAAACAGGGGTCGATGCGGCATGGTGTAGATTTGCTCATCACCATCTATAATGATTTTGCAAAGACCTTGACCACGCTGCTGGCTCCAGTCAATGCCGTGCTGATTTTTCAACAAGGTGGGGAGGTGAGCTGGTTGAAACTGATTTTTTATCTTTATTTATTGTTCTTGCCGATTCTGTTCGTATGTAACATCTGTTTTCGTTGGATCAGCACCAGCCGTTCTCTGCGCCGGGCGATAAAACTGAGAAATCAAGCAGTACGGGATGTCAATATTGTTCGATTTGCCGAAAACGCCAGAGACGATGAGATCTTTTTTGGCATCGATCTAAATCGCAACGGCGCACCGTTCTATGCCAAAACCAAATGGCTGCAAGGCCACATCCAGGTGATCGGCTCGCCAGGCAGCGGCAAAACGGAAAGCATCATTCAGCCGCTGTGGTTCCAGTGTGTGCGACGCAATGTGCCGACGTTTGTCTTGGACGGCAAAGCTTCGCGCCAAAATATCGACAAGTTTTACACTATTGCCAGCTCCCTGGCGCAAGGACCCGAGATTATCTATTTTAATCCGACGGATCCGGATCGTTCGGCCACTTATAATCCCTTGCAGCGGGGCAGCACCGCGGAAATCAAAAATAGAATTTTGGGCAGCTTGGGTGCAACTGCAATCTCCGCCGGCAACCGCGAACGGCTGGACTATTATCTGAATTTGGTGCTGCGCGCCATCAAAGAGACCGGTGTCGTTTTGACCTTGCACGAGCTTTCAGAATATTTTTTATCCAAAACATACGTTCATCATCAGCTCCGGAACATCAACGATGCGCACGTTTACGATGGTCTGTCGGAGATGTTGAAAAACTACCAAACCTTTCAAGCAGAAACGGCTTCCTTCAGTGCCTTACTGCGGGAAATCGAACAATCCGAATATGCGTGGTTGCTGGACACCGACGAGCCGGAGCTCGACATTCTGAAAGTTTACACAGAAAGAAAAGATTGCTATTTTACGCTGCCAATCGGTCCCGGCGATGTGGCGATGAGTTTTCTCGGCCAGCTTATCCTCGGTGACCTGCTGACGACGTTTCATCATCTCGGCCTGCAGCGTGACAGCAATGGTGGCAGCACCCAAACCGGCGATGGCTTGCTGCTGATCGATGAAGTGATCAAATTTATCAATCCACAATTCGTCGAGCTTTTGCGCGTGTGCCGGAATATCGGTGTCAGTGTTTGCTACACGAATCAATCTCTGGCAGAATGGGAAAATCCGGATCTGCATCTCACCAAGGCCTTTGTCGATCAACTCGTCGATCACACCAATGTCATTTTCTGTTTTCATCTCGGCAGTCCGGAGAGCATCGAGGCGATCATCAAGCGTATCGGCCCGGAGAGTAAATTCGAGGAACCCGGCAAGCCGAGTGAAAAAAAGGGAGAAGCGCGCACCGCACGCAGAGAAATCGTAATTGACCAAAATTTTCTCAAACATCTCGAGGTTGGCCGCTGTGTTGCTTTTGTGCGCCAGCCCCGGGTTTTGGGAATCTTGAAAACCGGTTATTTCAAATTCGAGCAGCTCCTGCCATATTCTCGCAGGGATGTCGAAGCCAAGGCAACGCGTTCATAGAACGCCCGTCAATTTTTTCAAGGAGGATAACATGCAAACCATTTTTCAGGCGTTGAACAATATTATCAACGCGGTGGTCTTGATTGCCTCGCTGGTGCTCGTCATTGCTTTGATCAATGCCGGACTCAACATGGCGAGCTCGGATGGCGGACGGCAAGAAAAAGCCAAAAAGCAACTCATCGGGATTGTCATCGCAGCGATCCTGATTTTTGGTGCGAAATTCATCATACCGGCACTGATTAACTTGGTACCTGGCGCTACCGGCGGCGCATTCTGACCAGACCGGCAGCCTGCGCATGCTTTGTTGTTTGTCTGCGTGTACAGTCATGCACACACTTTGGCCCAAATTTCAATTGCCGCTTTATGGAAGAAAAATGTTATCGTGACTTGCAGAGCCGGGGCGAGATTGTCGGCGTGAGTTTGTTTGAACTGCTCGCGTTGGTGGCCGTGCCGATTCTGCTCTTCCCGATTTTTACCTTGCTGGATATAAGCTTTTTCTATATCCTGGTGATCGTGTTGGTGTTGCTTTTTCTGTTCCGGCTGGGGAATCGGGTTTCGCCTTTCGAGTACGGCCTGATCTCGTATCTCTTTTTTAGTTTTGTTTGGCCGCGAAAGCTGTCGGGGTACAAACTCGAGGAGCGGGATTATTTGGTGAGAAAGTAGCGCGACGGCGCGTCTGTAAACTTTTTTGGAAAAGCTTGCTGCGCCGAAGATGAACAGGAAAATCCGGAAAGGCTTTCTTAGCCGGCAAGGCGCTACCTTAGCCATTTGCCAAACTTTTGGAGACGCAGGGGATTTATTTAGATTCCAGGAGGGCTTGAGAACAGCAGGCATGAGAATGAGAGTATTGAAATCGTATTGGGGAAATCCTCAGCCTGAATTGTTTCCAACCGTTGCCGAGCATCGCGACTTTAGTCATTTGTACGAAATTTACAATATCGATGCTTTTGAAAAAATTTGATCCAATCATCACCGGCGCCAGGGTTGGAACGTGAAATCGCGCCGCATCCGTCTTTGAAGCCGCAACATTTTCTTCGGCAAATCGTTTGCGGGACTTTGCCGTTTGATAAGGAGTATTTATGAATCCTTTAACCAGTACCCGCTTTGAACAAGAGAAACAAGCCTACTGGGGCATGCGCGACCAACTGCTGAAACAATATTCCGGCAAATGGGTCGCTATTGTCAACGGCAAGGTCGTAGCATTTGGTGATAAGAAAATGAATGTGCTGAAAGAAGCACTCAACAAAACGCTTAGTGAAGTCGGTTACATCAACCGTGTCGGCTTTGAAGAAATGACGCGCCAAAAACGTGTTCGGCAAATCGTGACAGGTCGATATGACACGAGATATGATCCGCCCATGCCAATTATGAATGTGGCGGTTCGTGCTCCGCTTGGCACAACAATAAGACAAGTGGACTGCATCGTTGATACTGGAGCTGACTTGACTCTTTTTCGTAAAGAAGTGGCCGATGCGCTTGGCCTGTGGAATTTCGAATGGGATGAAGCCGAGGTCTCAGGCATTGGTACGGAACCGCAACGACGCGCCTTTCTTCTAGCCATGGTACAAATCGGTGAAAAGGAATTCCCCATCACGATAGATTGCCGAAGTGACTTAAAAGAAGACATTCTGGGGCGTGTGTCATCAATGAATTTGAATTGACAGTCTGTGCCAAGAAAGCTTTAGTGAGATTTGAATTTGTGCCTGACTTGAATTGAAAAATATCAATTAAAAAATCCTTATGCCCTACACCAAACTAACCGAACGCCTTGCCTACCATGACCGCCCAGCGCTGGCGAGGTATTTGCCGTATTTGGACATTCTCGACGACTTCATCATCAAGAAAAACGGCAACTTCGTCGCCGGGTTCGAGATTCAGGCGCTGGACAACATGGGCCTCTCGGCGGATGACTATCTGGCGCTCAGCGCGAGACTGGAAAACGTTTTGAATCAAGTCGAGGAAGGCGTCAATCTGCAATTCCAGTATGTCTTCGATTACTTTCCATATAAAAACGACTTTGTTTTCACCGACGACCATGTCCTCGATTTCTTCAAATTTCGCCGGCATCAATATTATTCCTTCTATAAATATCTCTGCTGCCGGATGCATTTGTTCGTGGACTTCGACGCCAGCAAAGCGTTGCGCATGCCGTACAACATCCTGATGTCCGCCAGCACGGTAAAACAGCGCCTGAAGGAAGAGCACGAACGGCTGGTCGCAGAAAAAAACAATGATCTCAAAACCCTCAAAGCCAATCTCGAAAATACCGGCATCTGTTTGCGCCGGCTGAAGGAGACGGAGCTGGCGGACGTGCTCTACAAGGCGATCAATCTGACGGCCGAGGATTTTCGCGGCACCTTGTCGGGCAAAGCAATCAACAACGAGCTGACCGGCCAGGATTATCAAGTCGAAAAAGGCTATTTGAAAATCGGTCCGCAGTATGTGGCCTGCCTCTCGCTCAGCCTTTTGCCGGAGGTGACACGCCCGCATTCGAGCTTCAATGGCATTCCGCTGCCGTATATCTTTCCGCTCTTGCACAACCTGCCGTTTCCACACCGCGTTGTGCTCTCGACACAGAATTTGAACATGGACAAGGAAACGGCGCGGCTGTCGCGGCAGTTGAATTTCACCCGCTTCATCATGAGTTTCTCGCGCAACCGCGAAGGCCGCAAGAGTGAGGTGAAATATCGCCAGCTCAACGAGCTGCTCGACGAAATTTATCACCAGCACAAAAAACTGGCGAGCATCAGCCTGAATGTGATCATCTACGATACCGATATTGATCGACTGAATCAGAAAATCAATCACGCCAATCTGGCGTTCAGTGCGATTGACAAGGCGCAAGCGGTTTTGGAAACGCTTGATATCCTGCCGATATTCATCAGTTGTCTGCCGGGCAACTCAACGGAAAATTATCATCGGCTAGTGGTGAAAACCTCGAATGCGGCGCAGTTTGTCAACCTCACCAATTTCAATCGAGGCTATCATCACGGCATCGTGCTGAAAAACCGCAACAACGAGCCGATTCTCTTCGACTATTTCGATCCGCAACTCAACTCGTGGAATGGCATCATCATCGGCCCGACCGGCACCGGCAAGAGTTATTTGATGCAGGCACTGTTGCTGCAAATGCTCGAACAGGGCGTCAAGGTTTTCGGTCTCGATGTCGGCGGTGTTGGCGACACCGGCGGCTCGTACAAAAAGATGATCACTTTGCTCAAAGGCCGTTACATCGAACTCAATATCGACGAGCCGATTCCACTCAATCCTTTTGCATTGATCGGGCAGAATTTCGATACGAAGAAGCAGCTCTTTCTGCGCGCGTTCATTGAGAAGCTGATCCTGGAGCGCGAGCAGACCGCGATCTCGAAAGTCGAGCAGGCATTTATCAGCAAGGCATTGGAGAAATACGTCGAGGAATATCGTGGTCCGCGCAATCTCCAAACCTTTGTGGATTTTTTTGGCCAACAGCAGGACCCGGAGGGATACGTCGATGTCAAGTTGTTGGCACGCAAGATGTACATCTATACGCACGGCGAATACAGCCGCTTCCTCTGCGCCGATGAAATGATTGACATCCGCGAAGATCTGGTGTGCTTCGATCTCAAAGGCCTCGAATCGCATCCGGATTTGCAGGGCATCATCGCCATCATCATCACCGGACTGCTGTGGGAGTTGATGGAACGACACATTGCGCATCACAAAGTCATTTTCGCCGACGAGCTGTGGAAAGTGCTCGGTGACAACACCACCATCGGCCATTTGGTAGTGGAGCTGTTTCGCACCGCGCGTAAAATGGGCGCCGGCATCTTCGCCATCTCACAGTCGATTGAGGATATTGAAAAAGTCAGTTTCTCCACGCCGATCAAAGACAATGCGCTGAACCATTTCATTCTGGCGCACAAGCCCAAACAAATGGAGTCGCTGGCCCGCGCCTTTGGCTATGGCGAGCGTGAGCTGGCGTTAATCTCGAGCTTGCAGCGCGGCGAATTCTTCTTGGATCGTGACGGCCGGATGACGGTGCTTAAAGTCGATATGAGCATTTTCGATCACTATCTCTTTACCACCAATCGTCAGGAGAACAATTTGCTGGATGCAAAATTGGACAAAAACAACGGGGATTTGTTGAAGGCGATTACTGAAATTGCCCGAGAGAAGGAGAAGGATCATGAGCTTTCGCCGTACTTGCTTTAAAAAGTGGCCAGTGGTCAGTGGCCAGTGGCCAGTGATCTCTCGCCTCTCACCACTCGCCACTTGCTTCTTGCTTTTTGCTGTTTGCTTTTTGCTGTTTGCAGTTCCCTCTCAGGCGCAGTTTATCGATCCACAGGGCGGCATGATTATCAATGTGCTCAGAGAGATTGCCTTCAAACACCAGTTGGCACTCGATGAGCAGCGCCTGCAGACGGCCAAAATGGTACAACAGCTCAAACAGTTTTATGACACCTACACGCTGCTCAGACAGGATGTTGAATTTACCCAAAGTCTTTATCGAGATTTTAAGGCCATCGAAAATATGCGCATGAACAACTCGTTTGCGATCTCGAATTTTATCCTGAATGCCGACCGTCTGAACTATTGGTTTCCGAGTACCACCCAGGACGTCAACCGTTCGGTGATGGATACGGAGGCGCTGTTGAACAATGCAGAAGAATTGCGGCGAACCTACGAGAGCTTTGCGCTTTCCACCCGGGACCAGGAAGCGCCGAAAGACGCGGAGACAAGAAGAGAAAATGCCCTGATTGGTCAGGAAGCTTTCTCGCGGGCATTGTTCGAGCAGGCGCTGCGCAACCAGCAAATGGCCAAGACCTACGATTCCATGGCGGTCGAGCTGTATCGGCAGGTGAAAGATTCACGAAACAAATTCACCGAAGCCGAGCGCATGCAGTTGCTGCTGGAGAGCGTCAAACTGCGCGACAAATCGAACGAATATTACAGCAAATACCTCGAGCTGGCACAGAGCGCCCACACCAACGAGCTGAACATGTTCGATCAGAAGCTGGATTTGCTGCGCTCGAAAGCCAATTGGAAGGCGATGAAAAGCCAGGTCAACAAAACCTCGAAAATACGATATGGTTTTTTTGATATCACCTCGGCAATGGTGGAGTGAAAAATCTCTTGCTCGGAGAATAACTTTGAATCGTGAGTGAGTTCTATATGTTAGAACTTTTCTTCAGCCCGACTTTTTTCAACGCCGTGCACCAAACGGTCAATGAGATCGTTCGGATTGCGACGATTTTTTTGACTCTGGGCGTGGTGGTTTATTTCATCTCGATGGTGTTCCGGTTGAGCACCAAAGAAGGGGACGACACGACCTACCGTCTCTTCGTTGTGGTGTTCTCGGCAATTGGGTTGGCGACATATCGTTTCTGGGCGGTCTGGATCGGCAAGCTGTTCGTATTGCTGGCGCGCGCCATCTTTGATCTCGAAGGTGGCAACATCATGACCGAATATCTCGGCGCCTTTTTTGCAAACGAGGATGGCAGCGGTTTGCGCCTGTCGGTGTTCAATCTGATGAGTCTCGAAACGTTATCCTCGCTTTCGTACCTGCTGGTCATGATCGTTTACGAGATCTTTGTCATCATTCAAGTGATCGTGCAGATCTTTTTCTATCTGCTCGGCCCAGTGGCGATTGTGCTTTCCTTGTTTCCGACGTTTTACGATATCTTCAAAATCTGGTTGGCCAATTTTTGCGCGGTGAATTTCTGGTCGGTATTGGCGGCCATTCTCTTTCGGCTGGTCAAAACGCTCACTGCTTCCACGGCGTTTCAAACGGCGGTGCAAAATGGCGACAAGGGGGTATTGTGGGACTCGTTTATCCTGGGCGTGATTATTTCCATCTCGCTCATCCTCATTCCAAAAGTTTCGGCGGGAATTTTCAAGCTGGCTTCGGCGAGTGCGGATTTGGGAACTTATGGCACCGGTATCACTGCCGGCGTGGTGGTGACCACCGTGTGGAAACGTTTGAAAGCATATACCACCAACGTTACCCACAACGTGAGTTCGACCACGGCCAATACGGTCATTTCCGGAGCCAGAGCCCTTTCCGCCAGCCCGGTGGCTGCAACGACTACTACCGTTGCAGAATCAATCGCCCGTGCTGAAACCCCGATCGCGACCTGGCCGTTTGGCGGCTCCGCGCAGGTGGCAACAAGTGTGAATGATTTGCGAATGTAAATTCTCTTAGTCGTAATCATACTCCTACTCATACTCGTTTTTAGTTCCTACAGCGGCGAGTAAGAGTAAGAGTAAGAGCAGAGGAGTAAGAGTAATATGAAAGACAAACCCGAATATTACGAATTTTACGGCGAGCTGATTAAAAGCAATATTTTCTATAAACGCCTGGTTGTCATTTTGATCATCGTCAATATTGCATTGGGATATTTGAGTTTTCTCGGCTTCACCCGGCCGGTGGAAACCTACATCGTCAAAGACGGATATGCTTATGCGACCGAACCGGCGAACGAAACCCGCTCCGTGCACGAAGTGCGAAGATTTGCTTATGAGTTCGCCAAAAACTTTTTGGAGTACAATCGCGAGAATTTCAACGAACGTTTCAAGACCGCGATGAAAATGTGCACGACCGAGCTGGAATACTTCATGTTCGATGCCATCAAAAACTCGGACATTCCCAAAATCGTGCAAAACACCGTCGGCAACATCCAGTTTGAAATTGCTGAAATAAACGTCAGAGCAGCGGATGATTTCGAGGCGAGCGTGAGCGGCCGTCAAATATTTCCGGGAGCACCTGCAGTTCCGATAAAATTTATCATCAAGATCGTGATCGTGCCGAGAACCCAGGATAATCCTTTTGGACTGCGGATCATTAACTATACCCAAGAGAAGGCATGAGAAAATTTCCATTCATATTTACCGCCGTGACTTTGCTCTTCGCGGCAAAGCTGGAAGCCGCCCAGCAGAAAGTCGTTCGGGTCAAGCCGGGTTATGCCACAGTTATTGTTTGCCCCGTGCCGCCGGAGTTGGTAACGGTTGGCAATTCACAACAGTTTACCGTGCAAAGTTCCGGCAACTATGTTTTGGTCAAGCCGGTGGTGGATCGCGGCTCGACCAATATGTTCATCAAAGCCGGGATGGAGTCGTACAATTTGGTGTTGCAAGTTTCGGATACCCCGGATTTGGAAGTTCGGCTGTTGCCCACCTCGACAGGCCGAAATTTGCAGCCGGTAGCGCCTGCGGAAAAAGGGACAAAAAACAATGATCGGAATCCCGTGGAACTGTCACCCAAAAGCAACGCCACGCCCAAAGGCAAAGACTTTGAAGAGATCAGCCCGAAAGCGCGCTCGATTCTTTCCTCCTATTTCAAAACCTCCCGGCGTTACACGTACAGTGTGAAAAATTCCAATGTGATCCTGGCGGTCGATCATATGGTGCAGATCGAAGACAAGCTCTATATCATTTGTACGATCGTGAACAACTCGAAAATTCCCTACGACATTGGGTACGTGCGTTTCAAGCTCATCGATCAAGGTCGGTCTCTGCTCCTGTTGAAAAAAAAGCTCAAGGAAACCGAACTGGAACCGATCCGGGAGTTTTATAGTTCATCCATTAAGCCCAACACCTCGGGCCGGCTGCTTTTTGTTTTTGACAAACACGGTTTCTCGGACAAAAGCACAATTGAGATCAAATGTGACGAGGAAAACGGCCGGCGCGATCTGGTTTTGGCAGTTCCAGGTTCGTATGTGGAATGAGGGCAGTGCGAGAATCACAATTGGAAATTCAATTAGATAGAAACCAATTTGGAAAGAGTGTATTCCATGGGTATAACTGATTTTATTTACGAAGTCATCAATGGCCGGAGGCGGGCGAAGCCGCAAATGCTGATGCTGGGCATCCTGATAGCATTTGTGATTTTTGTGTTTTTCGTTTTACTGGTGCAGCGCGAAGCGGCGCAAGGACGGAAAGCGCCCAAACCCTTTGTCATGCAAAAAGCGCCTCTCAAAAGAAGTCTCGATTATCAAATAGTGAAAGTGGACACCATTCCCTTCAGTCATCCGACTTTGCCGGGCAGCGCCACAAGCTCTTCGCCAGCGTTTCCTTCACAAAGTCCTGCCGGTCAAAGATCGATTTCGCCATCCGAACGAAGTGAGCGCAGCACGCCGGCAGTGGCGCCTCCGCCAGCAAACGTCACCCCACCTGTTCATCTTGGTGGCAGCAGTGGTGGTGGAGACATGATTGTGGTCAGCAGCCTCGACCAGCAACAGGGAGCCAGCACGATCGGCAGCCTGACCGGTCTGCAATCGGTTCGCCTCAAAGTGATTCTTCCGGAAAAAACGCCGGTCATGAACGGAAGCCTGGTGGAAGCGCGGGTGATGAAAGACGAGGTATGGGGGAATATTCAAATCCCCCGGCGTTCACAATTACTCGGCTTTTGCAGTCTGCAAAACAATCGTGTCCAGATTGAATTTCGTGAAATTCGCATCAAAGGGGTCAGCTATACCTGCAGCGGCCGCGCTTATGATTTGAAATCGCTTCCGGGCATACCATACCTGCCACTCACGGCCGAGGCCAAGAAGCTCGTTTTGGAGGAATTGAAAAGTGCTGCGGCCGGCGTGCCGATTCTCGGCCGCTACTTGAATCGCTCGGAAATCAATCCGTTCACGGATGAAGTCGCCACGCTCGATGAAGGCCTGGAGTTTTATGCGTTGATCATGAACATATTCTAATCCTCAAATTTGGCATGTTCCATCTTGCATTCGTTGTCATTCGAGAAAGCGCCGTGGAATGTAGTTTAATAGGAAAGTGAGAAATGAAACGCATTGCTTTGCTCGTGGTTGTCGTACCTGCGGTGGTACTCGGGGTTTTGTTCTTTGCATGCGAGAAGCACAAGGACCCATTTTCCGCGCAAAATACCCAGCCGGTCATTACCGATTTTCGTTTCAAGCCGGATCCCAATCTTCCCAATATCGGCACCGATTCGCTGAAATACAAACCGGGAAGTACATATGCCCTGCATTTGGAGTACGAAGATCGGGAATTCCGAAACCTGGAAACAAAAAAGCTGCGGGCGTATTTTTCCTTTGAAAGCGGCAGTGGCAAGATCAGCCACGACAAATTCATGAAGCCGGGCGATGAGGGCTTGACGTTCGAAGAAGTGCCGGGCAAATTCAATGGCGATTTACTTTTTATGCCGGGCGCACCCGGATTGCTGCGGGTGAAATTGCAACTCTCCGATGGCGTAAAAAGTTCGGAAACTCGCCAGGCTTCTGCCACATTTTTTGAAAATTTGAGGCCGATACCGGTTTTTACCGTTCGTCTGCTGACGCAAACCAACCCGTATCGGGTGGAATTCAATCCCGAACGCAGCCAGGACCGGGATGGCGATATAGCCAAAGCAAAATTCATTTGGACCTTTGGCGACAATTCCAAGGCAGACACCGTGCTCGGCAAGTCGATCATTACGCATGAATACACCCTCGCTGGACAATACCGCGCACGTCTGCGCATCACGGATGAAGAGGGAAAAGCCGACAGCACTGAGCAGCTTGTAACCACCAACAACCAGCCTCCAGTGGCCGCATTGCGCGTATTTCCGCTGAGTGGAAAAGTGCCGCTGGAGATAGAGTATAATGCCGCCGGCAGCTTTGACCCGGATGGTAGTATTTCTTCTTACCAGGTTTTTTTTGGTGACGGCGAAACCGCACAAGATGCCTCCGGAAAACACACTTACAAGACCGATGCCAATTACCAGGTTCTGCTGATTGTCAAAGACAACTTGGGACTGGCCGATACGACGAATGTGGCAGTTCGCGTTTCCACTCCTCCGATCGCGGAACTTAAAATTAATCCGGAGACCGGCGGAGCATTCCCATTGGATATTACCATCAGCGGCAAAAACTCCTCGGATCCTCATCCCAATGGGAAAATCAGCGCCTACCGTATTCTTGTCACAAATCTCTCCACGAATAGCCAACAACTTTTTCCGCAAGATTCAGTCTCCACGGTTTTTACCACACCGGCCAATTACCTGGTGACGCTTGAAGTGACAAACATTCGTGGATTGACCGGCCGGGCCGAGAAAGTGGTGCCCGCGATAAATTTGGCGCCGGTCGCCGACTTCGTTTATGATCCTCTCGAGCCGCAGCGACGGACACGAGTCACGTTCACCTCAACCAGTTACGATCCGAACCGCACCGATGGAATTGTAAATTACAGATGGAGTTGGGGTGACGGCTCGCAGGAACAATCCGGACAAACGCTGGCTACGGTTGAGCACGAGTTCACCTCCGCCGGCACGTACCTGGTGAAACTGGTGGTCACCGATGCGTATGGCCTGACCGGACAAAAACAAATTCAGTTGGTCGTGAAGTAACGAAATGCATTCTTTGATGATGAGAACAATAATGAAAAACGCTTTGGTGGTTACTCTTTTACTTCTACCGGCGGTGCTCGCCGCCCAAGATTCATTTTATTTCCACACGATTCACTCGAGCTCATTGGCAGCAATGTACGGACGGACGTACAAGGTGCATTATGCTTATCAATTGTCTCACCACCGGCAACTGAAATTATCCGGGCTGTATGTCTTCGATGAATACACGCAAGCCGATGGCAATCACATCAAGGCAGATGTGTACAATCTTGGCGTGCAGTTTCAGTACAACCTGATCCACCTCAACAAATTCTTTTTCAGCGTCAATTTGGGCGCCGGCGCGTACATCATCAAGGCGGGGGATTTGATCGGCATCAAGTTCAAGGAACGGAAGGTCAATCTTTTGGGCGGGATGCAGGCCGAGTATTATCTGCAGCGCAATCGTTTGGCCATATTGGTTGACTATGACATGCTTTATTTCCCGTTCAGCAAGCTTTATGAAATTTTGCACGTTCCGACGGTGGGGGTGGGATTATTCTTCTAAGAAGTTGGTGTGATCTCTTGGAGTAGTCGATTTAAGAGGTCTTCAACTTGCAAATCTCCTGCCCAGCGGCGAAGATAATCACGATCCAAGTTCTCTCCTTGAACCTTCGCGATATTGACTGCGTCATTGAATTGCCGTTCTGACTCGCCAATTTTTGACCACTCCAGTTTTGCCAGAATGGTATCTTCGGCGGTGGCGAACCAGCACCGACGTCCCGCGAAATTAGCCAGTTTTCGCCGTTGGAATTCTTCCTGACTGAATCGGCGATTTTTGCGAACGATCAGATCAATTTTGAAACCGGTCTCATAATGCACCGCATTAAACATCATGCCGAGCTTTAAAGCTTCTTTCGCTTCCTCTACATCGAAATAAAACTCATCGCCTAAAACGCGGCTAAAATGATTGATGCCCATCGCAGAAATTTCAACGATTACATCGGCATCTTGAGTTGCACGCGGGATACCATACATGTTGCTAGCAAATGAGCCAACAATCATATAAGGGATATCACACTGCTCCAGTTTTGTAGTCACGAGTGCCAGTACTTCTTCCAATGACATCATGGCAGAACCTCTTTCGCGTGCGGATAAACAGCAAGAAATAATTTCTCCGGCAATGTCAGGCGGATTACAGCCAAACGAACTTGCTCCTCATCATAATCAGGGTGACGCATACGTACACCTTCAGCCATCGACTTGCGAACGAGCTGCGTAAGTTCTGCCGCAGCACGCAATCTTCTTTCTGGTGTCATTTTACGGAAAATTTCGATCTGGACGCGCTCGGCTTCCGGCGAGGTGTCTAATGGTCGAGTCTGTTTCATAGCCAATGTCAGTTCTGATAAAGCTATATAGCCCATCCATGATTCGTGAAACGTAAAGCGTAAAAAATTACGCATTACGCTTTATATCCTTTCCATCATCTGTTCAATCACAAAATAATATCTCTCCGCCATTTCCGCAAGCGAAACTTCCATCAACTTCGGAATTTTCAATGTCGTTCCGCCGGTGCGACCGAGTACGGCGAAGGGCACACGATGTTTTTGGCAAATCTGCGCAATGGCCGAATGATTGGCCGGCGAATAGGAAATAATGATCAGCGATTGGCTTTCACCAAACAATGCAAAATCCGCGCGATGAAATGAAAACAAATCGATTATTGCGCCAATCGGGCGTTCTTGATTGATGATACAGCATTCCGCCAGTGCCACGGCTAAACCACCTTCGGCAATGTCATGCGCCGAATTGATCAGGTGCAATTGAATAGCTTCCAGGCATGCCGCGTGCACAGCCTTCTCCTTTTGCAAATCAATTGCGGGACCATCGCCGGCGACTTTGCCATGAATTACTTTGAGAAATTCACTGCCTCCCACTTCCTCAAGATTTGTGCCGAGCAGCGCAATTTCATCGCCTTCATTTTTAAAATACGCGGTGGTGGCGTGGCGAATATCCTCCAGAATACCGAGCATGCCGATCACCGGGGTCGGATAAACGGCGCGATCCGGACTTTCATTATAAAAGCTCACATTGCCGCCGGTAACCGGCGTTTCGAGAGCGCGGCACGCCTCGCCGATCCCGGCAATCGCTTCTTTGAATTGCCAATAGATTTCCGGCTTGTACGGATTTCCGAAATTCAAACAATTGGTGATCGCAACCGGTTGGGCGCCACTAACGACCACATTGCGCGCAGCTTCCGCCACAGCGATGGCGGCCCCTCGACGCGGGTTGAGATAAACGTAGCGGCCGTTACAATCCGTTTTCAACGCGATGCCTTTGCCCGTGCCTTTGATTCGCAAAACCGCGGCATCGCCGCCGGGGGCAATAACCGTGTTACTGCGCACGGTGTGATCGTATTGTTGATAGACCCATTGCTTGCTGGCAATATTGGGCGAGGACAACAATTTCAACAGGACTTCCTTCAGGTTCTTCGTTTCAGGCAGTGTCGTGGGATCAAATGCCCGCGTCGTTTTGAGATATTCCGGCTCCTTTGCTTCGCGAATATAAACCGGCGCGCCGCCACCGACAACGAGGCTGTCCGCCGGAATCTCCGCGACGACTTTACCATTCATCCGCACCCGCAAGGTATTGCCACTCGTTACCCGACCGATAATGGCAGCATGCAAATCCCACTTTTGGCAAATCGCTTCGATCTCGTTTTCTTTACCCGGCTTGGCAACAACCAACATGCGTTCCTGCGACTCGGAAAGCATGATTTCATAGGGGATCATGCCGGGTTCGCGCAGCGGCACTTTTTCCAGATCGATATCCATGCCATGTTTGCCGCGCGCAGACATCTCCGAAGTAGAGCACGTGATACCGGCCGCGCCCATGTCTTGCATGCCGATGATGAGATCGGCTTTGATCATTTCCAACGAGGCTTCGAGCAGCACCTTTTCCGTAAAGGGATCGCCGACTTGCACCTGTGGCCGCCGGGATTCACTCTTTTCGGAAATTTCCTCGCTCGCGAAAGTGGCGCCGTGAATGCCATCACGACCGGTTGACGAGCCGATAAGTATGACCGCATTGCCCTCGCCTTTTGCCACGGCGCGCGCGACGCGTTGATGCCGGACAATTCCCACCGCCATGGCGTTCACCAACGGATTATCCTGATAGCAATCATCGAAATACACCTCGCCGGCAACGGTCGGCACACCGAAACAATTGCCATAATCGCCAATGCCTTTCACGACGCCTTTCACGAGATAACGGGTTCGCGCATTTTCAAGATCGCCGAAGCGGAGCGAATTGAGCGCCGCAATCGGTCGCGCGCCCATCGTAAAAATGTCGCGCAGAATGCCACCGACTCCGGTCGCCGCACCTTGATAAGGCTCCACGGCGGAAGGATGATTGTGGCTTTCAATCTTGAACGCAATCGCCAGCCCGTCGCCAATATCGACCAGCCCGGCATTCTCTTCCCCGGCTTTGACCAACAAGTGCTTGCCTTCGCGTGGCAAGGTTTTGATGAGCGCCAGAGAATTTTTATAGCTGCAGTGCTCCGACCACATGACCGAGAAAATACCCAGCTCGGTAAAAGTCGGCACGCGGCCGAGAATTTCCAGAATGCGATTATATTCTTCTTCGGAAAGCCCATGTTGAAGGGCGAGATCGAGCGTGACTTGAGGTTCGGGCATGGATTGGGTATTGGGGAGTTGAAATTACAGGGTGTACAATTTTTTCATCTTGACGCAGATTCGAGATTCTCTTTATTTTCACCTGCTGGTGGTGACTGCGGGTAATGGAATTGATAAAATTTTTCGGCTACGGTTAAGCATTGCCGTGTAATCTCCATGGCCTTTTTGGCATCTTCCTCACTAAAAAGGGACCAAGGATCGCGATAGGCTTCTTCGTCACCGTAGTCTGTCAGAAAATATTCTTCAAAGCCAAGTTCATCAAAGGCGCTTAACGCTGTATTCAGATCATCGAGCAAGGAAGTGTCGATGAGATTTTTGTCAATCAACTGACGCAGTTTAATCGCCGGATTATGCGTTCTCTCAACCGGTTCAAAAATGGCTATAATGGCTTTGCCCGCATTTTCAACCGCAAGTTGGGCGTTGTCCACACAGGAACGCCAGCGCTGTAATTGAAAATCTTGTTCAGCTTCGTTTTGAAAACCCTTGGCCAAACGTAACCGATATTCGGCATCAGTCTTTGAGTTCACGATAGCCCTCCCAGGTAATTTCCCACTGACCTTTGGGTTGTTTATTCCATTCCCAGCTCAATTGATGATCTAATTTTTTTCTCTCCAGCCCGGCCTGTTTGATGATTTCTTGAATGCGTTGGAGCTTTTTGGTTACGTAATTGTCAGTGTCATAGAGCACGATGCCATCCACCGCCAAATCGAGATAGAGAGAAGGAAAGCCGCTCTCAAACTCCTCAGGCGTACGAGCCAAGATGGCAATTTTTTCGGCAAATTTTACTGCAATGGCACCGCGCACAAAGAGAAGCCTCTCAACCGGCCGCGCTGGCAGATTTTTCACGAGCAGAAAGATGTCATAATCACTCTCCGGACCGGCCTCGCCACGCGCCTGCGAGCCGAAGAGGACAACGGCAACCAGATCATCACCGAAGTGTTGCTTAAAACTGCCGATTAAGTTTTGTTTGAAGGCAGAGGTCATGGAGCTTTTTTTGAAACTATTTATCCCTCCTTTTAACACACGCCTCACATTGACAAATCGCCCTCAAAAAATCAAACGTATAAATTCCCTCGTGATGTCCGTCACTCCAGTGAAAGTTGAGCGCATAGCGTCCAACCACTTCGGCTTGCCTGAGATTCAAATCAGCAGGGATCATCTCGTGCGGCTGCAAAACTCGGAATGGACTCCCCAGCTGGGCCGGCGCCGGAGCGCGCCGCGCTTCGGAACAGGAGGCACACGGACATTGCCGGCGCAAAAACTCCAGCGGGTAACGGCTGATGTGGCCATCATCCCATTCGATTTGCAGCGTGTGGGGATCGGGTTTCTTCAAATCAACCGGAAGCATGTCTTCAAAGCTTGTCAGCAAAATGATTGGCTTTTTCAATGAAACCGTGTATATTATAATCAATTTCAGTCAACAAATCAAATATTTTTATTGAGACGAGATGACCGCCATGTCCCAATATCCCGAAATTGATCTGCAAAAAGTCAAGACCTACTCGGTGCGCCAACGCATGAGCAAGGTGCATCAGGAGGAACTCGCCAAGCCGTTTCGCCGTGGTGATTTTTTCGAGGCATTCTATCGCTCGCTTCCCAACATTCTTGCGGTCAAAGATTTCCGCGAGCTGGTCGAGCATATCGTCACGGCGCGCGAAAACAACAAGCCGGTAATTGTGATGATGGGCGCGCACGTCATTAAAGTGGGGCTTTCGCCGATTCTGGTGGATTTGATGCAGCGCGGCATCATTAGTTGTGTGGCAATGAACGGCGCTGGCGTCATTCATGACACCGAGCTTGCCCTTTTCGGCCAAACTTCGGAGGAAGTGGCGGACGGACTTGGCGATGGCTCCTTTGGCATGGCACAGGAAACCGCGGAGTTTATCAACATTGCGGTAAAAAACGGACAAGCCAGGCGCCAAGGTTTTGGTGAAGCGGTCGGCGAAGCACTGCTCGCAACCCGAGCCGCCGGCCTAAAGCACAGTCTGCTCGCCACCGCATTTGAGTTATCGCTGCCGGCGACTGTGCACGTGGCGATTGGCACGGACATCATTCATCAACATCCCTCTGCGGATGGCGCTGCCTATGGCGAACTCTCTTTTCGCGACTTCAAAATATTCACGGCGCAAGTGGCGCAAATCAACGATGGCGGCGTGGTGCTCAATTTCGGCTCGAATGTTCTGATGCCGGAAGTTTTTCTCAAGGCGCTGACCATCGCCCGCAATATTCAATCACCGGTCAAAAATTTCTTCACGGCAAATTTCGACATGTATGCGCATTATCGGCCGCGTATGAATGTGGTGCAGCGACCAACTTTGCAGGGTGGAAAAGGCTATAACTTTATCGGCCACCATGAAATCATGATTCCGTTGCTGGCGGCGGCGGTAAAGGAGTTTTTGTAATCGGATGACGCGAAGATCAGTTGGGATTTGTCTAAAAAAAGAGTTGACTTTCAACTCAACATTTCTTATATTTAATCAGTTAGAAAACGGTAATTGAAAATATGTGACTTTGACGGAGACATTTTATGCCAAAAACTTTCGGGCAGGCGTTGCGAGACATTCGCCGGGCGAAAAACCTCAGCCAGCGAGAGTTGGCGCAAAAAACAGGAGTGGATTTTTCCTACATCAGCAAAATTGAGAATGACCGTTTACCCCCGCCGGCAGCGGATACAATTGTGAAGATTTGTGAGATTCTGGATGTCCCACCAGAGCAGTTATTGGCCTTAACCGGCAAAGTGCCGAGTGAAGTGACTGAAACCATAGGCACCAGTGCAGCCGCCATTCAGTTCATCCGCGATGCGCAGGCGATGAAATTGACCGAAGAGGAGTGGCAGAGATTGGGCAGGCAGCTTAGACGGCTGCGACGGTGAGGCCATTCAAAGAAGCTCATTACATCTCTCTGTAACACGAAATAAAAAACACGAGGCGAAGATAAATTGGAAAATCAAGCAGACATCATCTGGTCTTATTCACGCCGGGAGACTTTAGAAACGTGTCCCAAAAAGTACTACTATGAGTACTATGGGACAAATCAAAAAACGGCAAAGGGGGAGGTGGACAAAGCCGCCCTTGTGCAAGCAAAGGCGTGGAAAAATCGTTATCTCCGAACTGGGGAAATACTCCATCTCATCATTCGTACCTATTTGAACGATTGTCGAAATGGAAGCCGTTGGACGATAAATGGTCTGATTGAATGGGCCAGGAAAATTTTTCGAGGTGACAGACTGTATTCTTCAGGTCGATTGTCCCAAGCAGAGCTCTTAAAATGCAAGTTCAAACCTGTTCCTTTGCTCGAATATCGCTTTCAGACTCAAACCGCTGAAGCATTATGTCTTGAGGCTGAAGAACGACTTGTTCAGGCGATAATGAATTTTGCGACGCGATCCGAGTTAGCCTCATTTCGTAAGGGCGCAAAATACTCTGATGCTGCCATCGAAAAAAAGTTTGTCTTCAAAAACGGAATTTTTCATGGCTGCGGCCAAATTGATTTAGTCTATCCAATTGATGATAAGATTGTGATTGCAGACTGGAAAATTGGTGCTGCAGGCAGCGCGGAAGAGAGTTTGCAATTGGCATTCTATGGCTTATGGGCAGTTGACGAATACGACTGCAACCTGGATAAAATCAAATTGTTTCGAGTAGATTTGGCGGAAGCCAAAGTGCGCCAGTATTCCTTTACTTCAAATAGTCTGAATCATGTCAAGGCTCGTATTCTTCAGGATTTGGAAAGCATGAATATGCTGCATCGTTATGGTGTGAATGCCAATGCGAAAGCTTTTACACCTTGTGCACAACCCAAAATCTGCACCTTGTGTCCTTATCAAAAGATTTGTCCTAAGGAGTAGTATCAATGAAGGAAGCCAATGTTTATATCATCAAGGGGGGCATTAATTTCTGTCTTGATGTCCGTGTCGCTGAGTTGCGCTCTCAAGACAATTCTCCCGACCTTTTTGAGAAGGCCTGTAGCGCTTTATCAAGACGGCATGGTTTACCAGCGGTCAAGATTGTTAACTCTGAGCGGCGAAAGTTATTGGTTTTTTCGAAACATCCGATACCATATCTCGAATTGAGAGGTGACAATTGGCTGGCAGAAATCATTGACAGTGGCGAATGCCAACGCTTGTCCTTTTCTGATCGTGTTCATCGAGATACGTTGGCGCAATTGGTTGAAAGAATGATTCTGATTGCTGTTCGCAAGCGAGGGGATTTATGGAAACTTGAGAGCAATCGCATTTGGTATGAATCGCAGCCGTTTAATGAATTTGAAGACATCTCCGCGTTTCGCCGATATCATTTCTCTGTCGTGCCGATTGATGGTGTCGGGTTGGGATTAGCTGTTCATGTTTCAACTGCGTTTTTTACGAATTGGACAGTTGCCGATTATTTTCGCAACGGTACAGTTTCTTCAGACAAGGGAAAGCGAGAACGTTTTGAATATCTCAGCCAACGGCAAAAGGGACAGAAAGGGACGTTACTTTATAACACAGGTAAAAGCAAACACAAATGTTATTTTGAAGAATATCTGGACGGCGTCACTTGTGAAACTACAGGTCGCATCCCTGTAAAGGGAAAGACTTTTTCTTCCCTTTTTGATTATTACCAGTCTATTAGGTCTCCTTTCTCCAAACATGATGCTGTCGCACGCGTGTCATTTAAGGGAATTGATAGACCGGTAATAGTTGCAGCTCGAGCTCTTCGTTTGCGGGTGATGAACGACGCTTTGCCAAACTCACTGAAACAAATAGACAAGATTGCGCCGAAAGAACGGCGGCAGCTCATCGAAGGGTTTCTTGCTGAGTTGACTAAAAGTTCTTATCTCAACGGCAAGCTCAATATTGAACATCATCCTTGGAGGCCGGATACTAAAAAATGTCAAGAGATCGCATTGCCGTCATTGTTATTTGCTGGAGGAAAACGATTGGAAGCGCCAACGAATCCGGGCATCCAAGAATACCGAAATTACTACCGCCAAAGACTTTCTCTGTTGACAGAAGTTGGATGCTATCACGTTCCTATCACGATGAACAAATATATTAAAGTTGTCGTGCCGCAGCATATAGACGAAAAAGCTCAACATCGTCTTGCTACAGATATTGAGAGTCGCTTCGTCCGCTGGACGAAAAAATCCTGCGAGGTTGAAATTGTAACCTACGCTACAATTGAGGAGGCTGTTACCAAGTTGCATAAATACCCCTCGCCAGGACTCGCAATTATCGTTTTCGACAACGACGATCCCGCTACATATTACAATCTTGCCTATGAGCTCAATTCGTGGCGTATTAAAAGAATTACCTCTTCCGAATTGAAGAAAAAATATAACGTACTCGTTAATGATGAAAGTCGCGCAAAAGACAAAAATGGCAAAATACCCAAAGGGGTGCAAAGCTGGCAATCATTTATTGACCTCAATGCGTTGGATGGATTACAGCAACTCGGTTGTGTACCCTGGACGATTGCGACCGAGTTGAATTACGAAGGACATTTGGTTATTGATGTTAGCGAGGATAGAAGGCACTTCGCGTTATCTCTGTTATTATGCCGCCGGCAAGGAAATAACCCTCCGTTTTGGATTGATACTATTGTCCCGCGCAAACCGGATCACAAAAAGGAGACAATCAATGCCGAGCTCCTGAGAGATGAAATTTTGAATTTGTTTAACCGAATTGCTGTCAAAAATTTTGTACCACTTGATTCTTTACTTGCGCTCAGGGATGGGAGAGAATGCGGAGATGAGATAAACGGAATTCGCACCGCACAACAAATATTGATCGAGCGGGGCTATTTACGACAAGATGCCAAGGTGGATATAGTTGACTTTCACAAAAAATCAGTCAAGAATATTCGTTTTTGGCATCTTATTGACTCACAAACTGCAGAAAATACGCTTGAAGCTACCGCTCTTTATTTAAAACAGAAAATCGCAGTTCTCGCAAATACGGGCGCAGCAACTCTTCATCAAGGAACTGCTGATCCGATCATGTTGGTAGCACATGATGAAAAAACCGATTTAACTGCCGTCGTGAAAGATGTTGCTGCTACTGCACAACTGAATTTTTCCAATCCTCGAGTTGCGCAAAGATTGCCTTTACCGTTCAAACGCACGGATGATGAATTAAAGAATCGGGCGGCACAAGAAATTCGGAGGATCAAGTAGCCAAAAATTTTTGAAAATTTCAAGCGAGGTGAAATCATGAGCACACAATGGCTGGCACTGCAAAGCTTTCAGCAAGGGCAGGATTTGCTGGAAGCGATAAACCTGGTCTCGATTCACACCAAGCTTCAACGTGACGGCATGGCAGGAACGGAGCACGCCGAACCCATTCAGCAAAGCCGGGAGAAGATCAAAGCGTTTTTGCAAGCCCTAGCGACCCTCGTGCATCAGGCAGAAACGAAACCCGATCAGCCTCTCCTTGGAATCGATATACGCCGCCAGCAATTGGTTGACCGATTCTTGGAAGCAAAAAGGAATCCCAGGCGATTTCGTTCTACACTGTTCAAAAAATCCATTGAAGAGGCGATTCAACTGCTTACAGCGGCATCCGATGAGGAGCGACAACAATTGATCAGTTCCCTGTCAGAGCTCAGAGCCCTCATCGAAGAACATATTGACCGTGACACCGCTCGGATTTTGGGGGAATTCTAATGCGAACAATTTTGCAACAAAGCAATCTCGATTTGCTGCGAGAGATTGAACAACTCAAAGCTGCAATACATGAGCGCTTCAAGGATCAGGATTGGAGCGCTTCGGCTCCGGATCTGCTGCCATATTACAAGGCGATCGTTAGCGCCTGTAATCAAATGCACCAACGAGTCAAAAGGAATCTGAATCATTTAAACCTGGGGCGCGATGATATACTTGAAGATATTCTCAGCGAAACGCAGGAGCTTTCCAAGCAGTTCCATTTTTATAATCGGCATTTGCTAAGCCCTTTGATGCGATATCGTGATTCTGATCGCCTCTGTCTGCGTCTGTTAAGATGGCTGCATGAGCATCATCCTGACACCAAATCTATTCCAGTCGGATTAAGTGATGGCGAGTTCGGGATCTGGCCTGATCCGCAGATTCCCATTGTTTATTACATGCCCACTTCGGCGCAATTTGGCCTTCTTTATCTGCCGCTTTTCTTTCACGAGTTTGGCCATTTGCTTTATGCATGCCATAAGCCCGAGTTGGACGACTTGGTGCGTGATTTCCAACAGGAAATCTCAGCTTTACTTGGGCCAATCGCAGAAAGAGACGATGCGTATTCAAAAGCAGAACGCGCCAAGCGCACTGATATTATCCGAACCTGGTATGTATGGATGCAAGAATTGTTTTGCGATAGTGTGGGTTTTGGAATTGGCGGTCCCAGTTTTGCGCATGCCTTTTCCATGTATTTACGTATGCGGGGGCGCAGGGAATATCAAGTTCCTGAGGATGAATTGACTTACCGAGGCCATCCAGTAACCTGGCTGCGCATCCGTGTGCTCGCCGATCAAATGCGTCGCGCCAACTTTCAGCATGAAGCGGAAACGCTCGAGCAAGCCTGGGAAATTGCCGCCAACACGATGGGAATAAATGAAGATTATTTCGGTTACTTTGATAAGGCGTTCCTTCCATTAATTCAGAAGACAATAGAAGACATGCTCGTTGAAACCGCGCCACGCAATTTCACAGATGACGACATATCTCTTCAGAAGCCGCTCTCGCCACAATCATCTCCTATTCATTTGCTTAATTACGCATGGGCAACCTTTCTTAGCGAACCGACTCAATATGGCGAATGGCAAAGGCAGATTTTGGTTGGAATCAAATGGTAATCCGTTTGGGATAGGCAGCGTATATTTTACGCTTTCAAAACAAGAATCGTATCCACAATAGGAAAATTTCTAATGCGCATTTTCTGGCAAAAGATGTCAACGCTTAGCACAAAAAGAGATGTTGGCGATGAATAAAAGTTTGCTTTCGATTGCCCACGAAAGAAAATCCGAGCTCATCACCCTCTGCCAGCAGCTTATCCGCATCCCCAGCATGCCCGGCGAGGAGAAAAATATTGCCGAGTTTGTCTGCAGCGAGATGCGGCGGCTGGGCTATGATCGCGCCTGGATCGACGGCGCTGGCAACGTGACAGGCCACCTCGCCGGTGAAAAGAGCAACGTCCTCGGGATCATGCTCGTCACTCATCTCGATCATATCGCTGCCGGCGACTGTGCACGTGGCGATTGGCACGGACATCATTCATCAACATCCCTCTGCGGATGGCGCCGCCTATGGCGAACTCTCTTTTCGCGACTTCAAAATATTCACGGCGCAAGTGGCGCAAATCAACGATGGCGGTGTGGTGCTCAATTTCGGCTCGAATGTTCTGATGCCGGAAGTTTTTCTCAAGGCGCTGACCATCGCCCGCAATATTCAATCACCGGTCAAAAATTTCTTCACGGCAAATTTCGACATGTATGCGCATTATCGGCCGCGTATGAATGTGGTGCAGCGACCAACTTTGCAGGGTGGAAAAGGGTATAACTTTATCGGCCACCATGAAATCATGATTCCGTTGCTGGCAGCGGCGGTGAAAGAATGACCTCTGCCATGGCTGTATGACAGGCTACACCGCAAAACTAACCCCAAAAACTCTAAAACGCCTCTTGACAGTCTCGTCGAAAATTTGTATTTTTATTTGATAAAATTCTTTCAAGGGGCTTAATTTTTAATTGAGCTTTTTTGAAGGGGTTGAACAGAAAATATGAGTCATCTCCCAAATCCGGCAAGGAACTGGATTCTCAAATGGCCCGTCTTGAAGAGACCAGTTGCAGGCCGGAAAAAATTTCGTGTTGAATTTAAGCTGGGTCTACCATGGTTTGATGGTAGACCTTTTTTATGTTTGGACCGCTGGTCCGCTTTCAGGAATTTGAGCGTCGAATAAATCAAACAATGGAGTTTTCGACCATGTTCACGAGCGACTACAAAATCAAATCCGTGCTCATGGATGACAAAGCCTTGAGCCGAACGTTATCCAGACTGGCACACCAGATCATTGAGTCGAATCGTGGCGTCGAAAATCTCGTAATTGTCGGCATTCGTACTCGGGGCGTACAAATTGCAGAACGGCTCATTGAAAAGATCGAAGCCATCGAAGGCCGGCGCCTGCCGCTCGGCACGCTCGATATCACTTTTTATCGCGACGACATGTTGCGTACGCTGAAGAAGCCGCGGGTACAGGAAACCCATATTCCTTTCAACATTGACGGGAAGGTGGTTTTATTGGTGGATGATGTGCTCTATACCGGCCGCACCATTCGTTCGGCATTGGATGCGTTGATGGATTTTGGCCGGCCGGCGCGGATTCAACTGGCGGTCTTGATCGACCGCGGTCATCGCGAGCTGCCAATCAAAGCAGATTTCGTCGGTCAGGAAGTGACAACCACGGCCGGAGAAGAAGTCCGGGTCAAGCTGAAAAACGTCGACGGGGTGGATGGTGTTTTCCTGGTCGAGGTTATCAATGAAAAAAAAGTCAATGAAACCAGGGCAAGGGGCAATTAGCAAACGGCGAAAAAGTCTCTGGCAGCATGCTTTGCTCCTTGCCCCTCGCAATTAGCATGAGGTGTAAATGATCATCTCAAAACACCTGTTGGGCCTGGAAGGTGTTCAACGCGAAGAGATTGCCTTAATCCTCAAAACCGCTCAGTCTTTCAAAGAAGTTCTCACTCGTCCCATTCCCAAGGTTCCCACCCTGCGTGGTAAAACCATCGTCAATCTTTTTTTTGAGCCATCAACCCGCACCCGCATCTCATTCGAGCTGGCGGAGAAACGCCTTTCCGCGGATAGTGTCAATTTTACCACTTCAGGATCTTCGGTTATGAAAGGTGAGACTCTGAAGGATACGGTGCGCAATATCGAAGCCATGAAGATTGATATGGTGGTCATTCGCCATCAGGCTGCCGGCGCGGCACTCTTCCTGAGCCAGTGTCTCGAAGCCAGCGTAATCAACGCCGGCGACGGCCAACACGAGCATCCCACCCAGGGCTTGCTCGACATGATGACGTTGATGGACAAGTTCGGGCGGCTGGAAGGACTCAAGGTGGCGATCGTTGGCGACATCACACACAGCCGGGTGGCGCGCAGCAACATTTACGGCTTAAAAACGATGCGCGCGGAGGTGGCGATTTGTGGGCCGGCGACTTTGTTGCCACGCGATATCCCTGCGGCGTTTGGCAGCGATGTCCGGATTTTCACCAAAGTCGATGAGGCCATCCACTGGGCCGACGCCGTGAACGTGTTGCGCCTGCAACTCGAGCGGCAAAAACATGGATTGTTGCCCTCGTTGCGTGAATATGCGATGCATTTCGGCATCACACGTCGCCGACTTGAAGCCGCCAAGAAAGATGTCGTGATCATGCACCCTGGACCGATTAATCGCGGCATCGAGATCGAAAGCGAACTTGCCGACAGCGAATTTTCGGTCATTCTTGATCAGGTCGCCAATGGCGTTGCGGTACGCATGGCCGTGCTGTTTCTGAAAAGTGGCGGCGAACAGGAATTGGTGAATGGGATGGGAATGGAAAATTAGCCCTGGAAGGCCACGGATCTTATTTTGGTCATCAGTGAAGTTCTATCGCCTCCGTGCCCTCCGCATGTAATCTGCTGTTCAAAAGAGGAAAGTTGATTTATGGCACGCACAATTGAACCCAGGTTGATCCCGAATCTTCTCATCCGTGGTGCGCGGGTGATTGATCCTTCGCAATCGCTTGATTGCCATGCAGATATTTTGATCGAAAAAGGCAACATCACACGGATTGGCAGCAATCTTGATGCATCACCAAGTTTTGAATTGATCGAGGCGCCGGAACTGGTCTTGAGTCCCGGTTGGTGCGACATGCATGTGCATTTCCGCGAACCCGGCCGCGAAGACGAAGAAACGATTGCTACCGGTTGCGCTGCCGCGGTGGCCGGAGGATTCACTGCCGCGTGCCCGATGCCGAACACCTCGCCAGCGATGGATCACCGCGAAATCGTCGAAGCAGTCATCGAGAAGGCCAGAGACCAGCTGGTTGAAGTTCATCCGATTGCCGCGGCAACCAAGGGCCGGGAAGGAAAAGAATTATCCGAAATGGCCGAGTTGGTGGAGGCCGGCGCCGTGGCCTTTTCCGATGATGGTTGCTCGATTGCGACAGCAGAGCTGGCCAGACGTGCAATGGAATATGCCAACATGCTCGATGTTCCAATCATTGAACATGCTGAGGATCCGACGCTGGACGATCGTGGCGCGATGAATGAAGGAATGTTTTCGACCCGTCTGGGTTTGCCAGGCATGCCCACGGTTGCCGAGGACATCATGGTCGCGCGTGATATCCTTTTGGCCGACTATACCGGCGCCAGAGTGCATATCGCCCATCTTTCTTCTGCCCGTTCGCTCGAGCTTATCCGCTGGGCCAAACAACGAGGCATTCGGGTTACTTGCGAAGTCACACCTCATCATTTTACTCTAACCGAGGAAGCCGTGGCAACCTCGGGTTATAATGCCAACACCAAGATGAATCCGCCATTGCGCTCACAACAAGACGTGGAAGCCATGATCGCAGGACTGCAGGATGGCACCATCGATGTCATTGTTACTGATCACGCCCCGCATTCCCTCGAAGAAAAAGAAGTGGAATTCCCGGCTGCGCCGTTTGGCATCATTGGTCTTGAAACTGCATTGGGTTTGATCATCACACGCCTGGTCAAACGCAATCTGCTCTCACTGGCCGAAGCGATTAGCAAAGTCACCATCTCGCCGCGGCGCATTCTCAATTTGCCCTCAGTTCAAATCAAAGAAGGGCAGCCGGCAAATCTGCTGCTCTTTTCACCAACGAAAACCTGGAGGGTAAACAAGACGAAATTTTACTCAAAATCTCGCAACACGCCCTTCGATGGCTGGGAATTGACTGGCAAGGTGTTTGCAGTTTACAACAAGGGACGCATGTGGTTGAATCCAGATTTCGCATAGCCTCAGGCGCTTTGCTCCTCATTGAAAGGTCAAATGGAAAAAATGAAAATCCCTGATAATTTTCTCGGTCTCGAACCGCAATTCTCCAGCTACGAATGCGCAAGAGTCGCAATCCTCCCGCTTCCTTTTGAGGCAACGACTTCTTATGGCATTGGCACCAAACGCGGACCGGCAGCAATCATAAAAGCTTCGCAACAGGTCGAACTTTTTGACGAAGAATTGAACCTTGAGCCGTTCCGAGTCGGAATTGCTACAATGAAAGCGCCAAAGTTTGGGAAAGCCAAGCCGGTACAAGCTGTCAAGACAATCGCTGACACCTGCCATACTATGTGTAATGATGGCAAGTTTGTCATTGGGTTGGGGGGTGAACACACTGTTACCGTCGGTATGGTTCAAGCCATTCATTCCCTCTATCCTCATCTCTGGGTCATTCAACTCGATGCGCACAGCGATCTGCGTGACCAGTACGAAGGTTCACCATTCAGTCACGCATGCGCCATGACGAGGGTAAATGAAATTTGCCCGCATGTCGGGCTTGGCATAAGAAGCGGCGTCATGGGCGAGCGCGAAAGACTCAAGCCACCCTCCCGGGTTTATTATGCTCATGAAATGCGTCAACTTGGTCCCTGCCGCTGGATGGAGGAAGTTTTTGATCTCATCGGACCGCATATTTACCTGACCATTGATCTTGATTTTTTTAATCCCGCGGAAATGCCGGCAGTTGGCACACCGGAACCTGGTGGTTTTGGCTGGTATGAGACGCTTGATTTTCTAAGGGAGCTTTTCAGCCGGCGAGAGGTCGTTGGCTGCGATATCGTTGAGCTTATGCCACTGCGTGGAATAGCCAGCCCCAACTTTTTGGCCGCCCGCCTGGCATATAAACTCATTGCGTACAAGTTTTTTGTCGGAAAAAGGACTTGACTATTGTTCCAATATTTCATAATTTTAGAATTCATGTTTTAACTACAACTTAAGGAGATTTTGGCTTTGCGCACTTATATTCCCAAACCTGATGAAGTCGAACGGAAGTGGTATGTCGTGGACGCCAGCGGTCTGGTGCTCGGCAGGCTGGCCAGTCAAATTGCCACTGTGCTGCGTGGCAAACACAAGCCCCACTTTACGCCGCACATGGATGTTGGCGATTTCGTGGTCGTCATCAATGCTGAAAAAGTGATTTTGACGGGCAAAAAGGCTGACATCAAGATTTATTCACATTATACCGGCTATCCTGGCGGCTTGCGGCAGGAAGTATTTTCTGATCTGCAGCGCCGTCGGCCGGAGAGAATTGTCGAGTATGCCGTATGGGGAATGTTGCCGCATACGCGCCTGGGCAAGAAACAATTCAAGAAGCTCAAAGTTTATCGCGGCCAGCAACACCCACACGCGGCACAAAAACCGGAACCGTTGCATTTTGCCTCGCTACAAAAGTAACTAATACGGCAACGTTGAGTCCCCCCTTCATGTCATCCTGAAAGGCAAAGCCTGCTGAGATCTTTTCAAGCATTGGCACGTATGTGTCTTGAAGAAAGATTCCCTACGGGCGTAGCCCACGGGCGTAGCCTACGGGCGTAGCCCACGGGCGTAGCCCACGGCCGCAGGCTTACAGCCGCAGTCTTACAGAATGACAAAACAGGTGGACGCCATCAGCAACTTGACGTTGTCACATTAAACATGATTGTCAGACAAGAATCAGAGGATGTCAATGAGAGTTGCTTCTTTCGATGCGGTCGGGCGCCGCAAAACCTCAACTGCCCGTGTCCGTTTGATCCCCGGTGAAGGTAAAGTCATCGTCAATTCGCAGCCGCTGCTCGATTACTTCAAGCGCGAAACCTTGAAAATGATCATTGAGCAGCCTCTGCAAGTCACCGAAACTTTGGGCAAATTTGATATTTACGCCAATGTGAACGGCGGTGGCTTGACCGGACAAGCGGGAGCCATGCGTCTTGGTGTTTCCAGGGCATTGCTCAAGTTCAATGAAGAATTTCGCAAGAAATTAAAAGCTGCCGGCTTTCTGACCCGTGATCCTCGCATGAAGGAGCGCAAGAAATACGGTCAGAAAGGTGCACGCAAGAGATTCCAATTCTCGAAACGGTAAATCAGCGACTCGATACGGAATCCTTGATGCTGGATGCTGATTGCTGTTTTGAGCATCCAGGATCAAGCATCTGGAATCAAGTCATATCTCACACATCTGGCTGCCGCGTTGGGGTTTCCGTATACTCGGAACAACACGCAGTTTTAGACTCGGTCTGCAGTCGGATGGCGGAGTCTCGGCTTTCGCACAAGTGCAACCTTCGGTAAGCAGATGAAACAAGCCGGGACATGAACCCCAAAAACAGGAGAAATGATTTAAATGACCACTGTCACACTGCAAAATCTTTTGGAGGCGGGGACGCATTTCGGCCACCTCACGCGCCGTTGGAATCCAAAAATGAAAAAGTACATTTTCATGGAACGCAACGGCATTCATATTATTGACTTGAAAAAATCGCTGGAGTGCTTGCAGCTCGCTTATAATGCATTGGCGGAAATTGTCCGGTCCGGGGACAAAGTCTTGTTCGTTGGCACGAAAAAGCAGGCTAAAGATATTATCAAAGCCGAAGCCGAGCGCTGCCACATGTATTACGTCAACGAGCGCTGGCTCGGTGGCATGTTGACCAACTTTAGTACCATCAAAAAAAGCATCAAGAGACTCAAGAATATTGAAAAGCTGAGTACTGACGGCACCTACGACAAAATCACCAAAAAAGAAATTCTCGCGTACGAGCATGAACGCGAGAAATTGGAGAAAGTCCTCGGGGGGATTCGTGAGATGACCCGCTTGCCTGGTGCGATTTTCATCGTCGATACGCAAAAGGAAGCCATTGCGGTATCAGAAGCCCGAAAATTGGGAATTCCAATTTTTGCGATCGTTGACACCAACTCAGATCCCGACCTTATCGACTACCCGATTCCCGGCAATGACGATGCGTTTCGGAGCATCACGGTAATCACGCGTGCGATGTCGGATGCGGTTCTGGAGGGTTTGAGCGGCATGCAACCGGGGGTGGAAGTGCAAGACATTGAAACCGAGGAGACAGCAGCTACTCAATATGCGGAAATGGATCTTGAATCGCAAGAAGAGAAGCACAAAGAATAGATCGGCAACGGAATTATTTATTTTCACGGAGGTCTCAAAGCATGTCTGTATCTGCTGATGCTGTAAAGGCATTGCGAGAACGTACCGGCGCCGGGATGATGGATTGCAAGCATGCACTGGTTGAAACCGGCGGCGACATGGAAAAAGCGGTTGAATGGTTGCGAAAGAAGGGTGCCGCCACTGCCGAGAAAAAGGTGGGCCGCGCCACGAATCAAGGAGTTATTGAAGCCTATATCCACCCTGGAAGTCGCCTGGGTGTCCTGATAGAAGTCAATTGCGAAACTGATTTTGTCGCAAAGACATCGGAATTCCGTGCGCTCGTGAAAGACTTGGCCATGCAAGTCGCTGCGACCAACCCGCGTTCTGTAACGCGCGAGGAAATACCGGCAGAGGTAATCGAGAAAGAACTCGAGATCTATCGTATGCAGGCCCGTAACGAGCAAAAGCCGGAGAGTGTGGTCGACCGCATCGCGCAAGGCAAATTGGAAAAATTCTATCAAGAATTCGTGCTGCTCGAGCAGAACTTTATCAAGGATCAGAGCCGCACCGTCAAGCAGGTGATAACCGAGGTGATCGCCAAACTCGGCGAAAATATCACGGTCAGGCGCTTTGTCCGCTTTCAATTAGGCTCCTGAGCTGCAAGCCAAGGGGTAGGGAAAGTGCGGCCCTTGCGCCTGTCAGGTGTGCTGAGAAGCATCCTGTCATAATCAAATCATCTTTTAATTTGGGAACTACATGCGCGAAACTCCCAAATCTCCCGTTATTGAGCGACCGGTTTATAAACGCGTGTTGCTCAAGCTCAGCGGAGAAGCGCTTATGGGACAACAAGGCCTCGGCATCGATCCGGAAGTTGTTGACCAGATAGCGCGTGAAATCAAATCGGTTACCGATCTCGGCGTTCAAATGGGAATCGTCATCGGAGGCGGCAATATTTTTCGAGGCCTTTCGGCGAGCGCACGCGGCATGGATCGCGTTCAGGCCGACTACATGGGCATGCTCGCCACCGTGATTAATGGCATGGCGCTGCAAGATTATCTCGAACGTCATGGTGTCTTTACGCGTCTGCAAACCGCCATCAGAATGGAAGAGCTGGCCGAGCCGTTCATCCGCCGCCGGGCGATTCGCCACCTCGAAAAGGGCCGGGCCGTGATTTTTGCCGCTGGCACCGGAAACCCGTACTTCACCACCGACACCGCCGCCACCCTCCGCGCCATCGAGATCGAGGCCGATGCCATACTCAAAGGCACAAAGGTCGATGGTGTGTATGATGCCGATCCGAAGCTCAACCTCGATGCAAAAAAATTCGATACGCTCACCTATCTTGATATTGTCAAACTCGGGTTGAAAGTCATGGACACCACGGCGGTCACGCTTTGCATGGACAACAAGCTGCCAATTATTGTTTTTAATCTTACCCAGCCTGGAAACATCAAAAGAGTGATTCTGGGCGAAAAGATTGGAACCAAAGTCATTGGTGACTGAAATGGCCCATCCCTTTATCAAAGACGCTGAAAGCCGCATGAAAAAGGCCGTTGAAAGCATCAGAGAAGAGCTTGCCAAGATCCGAACGGGCAAGGCTTCCACGGCCCTTTTGGACAGCGTGCGCGTGAATTACTATGGCGCCCTGGTGCCGCTGAAGCAAGTCGCAAACCTCAACACCCCGGAACCCAGATTGATTACGATCCAACCCTGGGAGAAAAAACTTGTCGGCGAGATTGAAAAGGCGATCCTAAAAGCAGATATCGGCCTCAATCCGCAAAATGACGGCTCCCTCATCAGAATTCCCATTCCACAACTCACGGATGAGCGGCGCCAGGACCTCACCCGTTTGTGCAGAAAGCTTGCCGAAGAAGGGCGAGTCGCCATCCGCAATGTCAGACGCGATGCGCTCGAACACTTGAAGAAGGCGAAAAAAGACGGTGAGATTCCGGAGGATGAAGAGAAAGCCTATGAAAAGGAATTGCAAAAGCTCACCGACAAACACATCGCTCTGGTCGATGAAATTTTGAAGCACAAAGAAGCCGAGATCATGGAAGTTTGATTCTACCGCAGGGGTATTCTTATCTTAATTTTTGCAGGGAAGAAAAGCCTGCTCCAATTTACGGAACGGGCTTTTTTTGTTCAGCCTGAATTATTCAAAAACCCATAATCCAAAAAGCTTGGGCTGTCGGAATTCACAAAAAGAAATCTGTTGCCCCTTCAGTAATCCATTTTGCTCAGAAAAGCCTTTAAAGCGGATCATACGGCTGAATTGAATTTTATTATACTCGTTACAACGTTAAGTTGGTAATGGTGATCGTTGGTATCGGAAGCCCACAACGTTAGTTGTGGGTTCTTGATGACGCATGCTAATAATAAGTTGGTAATGGTGATCGTTGGTATCAGAAGCCCACAACGTTAGTTGTGGGTTCTTGATGACGCATGCTAAAGGAAAAGGAGTACGGGCAGGAAACCCACTCCGCGAGGAGTGGGTACATAACAAATTGTTGCTGACGCCCGCGGTTTGACACTCCCACGTCTTACGATGTGGGCTTCCATGATTAATCACGTTATTAATGAGAAACAGTAATTGTTGTCGATCCTGCGGGTGCAGCGGCTTCAGCGGTTTTGCTGATTGGATTGGATAACCGCAGTGGAAAACATATTCACCTGCCAACTTAAACCAGCGATAAAGCCCAGTCCGCCTTCCCGTCGAGTCAAACCATTTACAGCAAGTAATTCAAGCGAAAATTTTGGCAATCTCCAATTGACGCCCAGACGCGCCGCGCTGCGATCTTCTGTGCCAACCGGAATTTGCTGCCGCGGTGAAGTGAAGCCGTTGATCTCTCCGGCGATTTGAAATTGGTTGCTGATTTTCCATAGCACGCCGAGGCCATAAACCATCACGTCATTTTGATCGTTGATTTGGCGCGGCGCCGTTAGAATGCCAATTCCCACATCAGTAAAAACTAAAGCAGAACCGTATTGCTTTGTCGCCAATACTGACATCGTCACATCAGTGGTGTTGGTGCCAATGCCGCGATCCTGGTTCGTGTTGGGCAATTTCGTCTCGATCCGGAATCCGAGTGCCGGATGAAATTTCCCCGCCGGCAGTAATCGCGCGAGCGTAGCAACACTAAAATCACCGACATCGTGCGCAGTTGCAGCGCCATCCGCGAGAGTTTTTTTAGCGCACCGTAATTCCTGCCTGATGGCGCCACGGATTTGCAGGGTAACATGATCTGCGAGCCCGAAATCAAATCTCATCACGCCCAGACGGTACAAATCGCCACGTGCGTGCGTGATCGGCGCCTGCCAATCTGACCGGAACTCAAAAGCGGTCTGTACCTGCAGAGTACCTTTGGGTGTGAGCTGCAAATGATTGGTTTGCAGTACCAGGGCTGCAGGAGGCGAGGTCAAGAGTTTTCTTTCGGACAACTCTCCGCTTTCACCAGCGATGACCAACTGCCAAAGACCTGCAATAAAGAAAATCAGGCTGATTTTCCCAAATCCGATTTTGCTCATTACGGCTCTCGAAAAATTATTTCATCACCAGATCGCGAGATGGCAACTTTCCACCGTCTTTTCAACAAACAGAAAATAGAGGCCGGAGATACCACGCTCAGACATTGTCCTGAAGCAGACGACTGCTAGCGCATCATTTCGCGTCAGCATTTATCGGCGTTCGCCACAATTCGGACATCACCTTCCCTGTGGCAAATGGGGTTGGAAAATTGAGCAACGCCCCAATCGTTGGCGCAATGTCGATAATCGTTCGACGTAACGCACTTTGTTCCTTCTGCTTAAAATCCGGTCCGAGCGCAAGGAACATAATGTGCTGGCAGCCATGGCAATTATCGCCGTGTCCGGAAAAACCGCCATGCTGGTCATCGTGACGGCCATGATCGTTGGTGACCAGCATCGCCGTCCGCCCCGTGTAATTTGAATCAGCTTGCAAGGTCTTCCAGAGCTCCGCGGTCAAACTGTCGGCGATTTGAATTTTGCGAAGGTATTTCGACCATATCCCCGAATGGCCGGCCTGGTCGACATCGGGAAAGTAGACAACCAACAACCGCGGCCGATCTTTTTTCAGGATGCTTTGCGCATTCTTGAACACTTCCAAATCCTCTGTTCCCTTGCTGGTGAATTTCGGCCAAAACTTCGGCCCGTACTCGCGATGAAAACTCGGAAGCCATAAACTCGGCACTGCGTTCAGCAAGTACTGGCAATCTTGAAGAGGAGCTTGCCGGTGTTTACGAAAGTACTCGAAGACGGTTGGCAGCAGGGTGTACTGAGTGCTTTGCCTGAAGGCGTCAAATGTGTCACGGATGGACACGCGGTTGCCGCACCAGATGGCCGGGAGCGCCCGTCGCGTGACAGTAATAAAGTCGTTGTAGAATTCAGTGATGATGATTCCCTTCGCCGCCAAAGCATGCAACTTCGACATGTATCGTGCCGCCGGATCACCGAGCCCCTCGCTGTAGCGAACACCATCAATAATCACCAACACAACATTTTCAGTCGCCGCTTGCGGGCTTTGCGCCCAGAGTAATCTGGCGAAAGTGGAAAAACACAGCGGCGTCAATAAAAGACAAATTCTTGAACAACGTCTTCTTTTCACGGTTTTCCCTCGAAAACATTTTTAACATCGACATAGAATTCTTTTCGGCTATCACGATTGGCCTCGACTTCGAGAATGGCCAGCAGGGCTTCCACGGTTGCCGCGGCTGTTAACGTGGGCATGACATAATTGCGTCCAAAAATGTAATCTTTCGCCAGTCCTGTTTTTGTCAAATAAACCGCCTCGTGGGCGGCATTTTTTCCGCGAAACCACAGGGCAATTTCACCGGCGCGCTGGGCATATCGCCGGTTGCCGGTAAGGCGTGACAATTCGATCAAGCCGGTCACCAGAGGCCGAATGTCGCCGGCACTTTGTGGAAAATGATCGATGCGGTTGGCGTTCTGGCGTGCTTCCAGCAAATTGAAGTGATGCGCAAATTGAATTTTTTGTAAATGGGGAACGAAATGATCGGCTTCCAGCATCGCCGATTCGATTAAATCTTTTTGATTGAATTTGGCACCGGTAATGGCCACCGCCTGGATCGCGCAATTACCCCAGGCGTGCCAATCGCTTCCATGAGCGAGATGAGCGCCGAAAGGAAACTGATCGGCACTGCCGGCTTGCATTCGTTGAATGCCCTCGGCAAACTGACGCATCGCTCGCTCGAGACGCTGGGATTGTCGTGAATCATTGAGCGCACTCTGCGATATGGCGTCGAAAGCAAGAATCAGCTCGCTTGCCGCTGCAGCGCTGCGGCGATAGGGCAGCCACTGGGGAATTTGCAAACCGTCTTGTTCACGGTATTCTCCGTAATGGCTCAAGCAGGAATCCACATGCGCAAAACTGCGCCAGAATGCTTCATGCAATTTTTCGGCAAATGGCCGGTCCTGATCGGAAAGAAATTTTGTTCCATAAGCCAGCGCCCACATGGCCCATACTTCTGAATAGCTCAAGCTGTGGGCATCATTGATATTGCAACGAGTCGGCCGGCCGCGGGCATCGATCCAATCATGGAACAGTCCATCTGGCTTTTGCAATTGCATAATGGTCGCAAGCAATGCTTTTGCATGCTCCACACTTGCGGTCTCGCCGCTGATTTCAGCATAACGCAAATAAACCAACACGGCTTTGGCCGCATCGCCAAGCGAGCCGATACCGCACTCGCCGGCAGGCGCCAGTTGACCGTCTTGCGACAGGGCATGATGGATGTAAGCCGTTCCCGAGCCAAAAGCTGCAGGTTGGAAAAGCCGGTTCAGCCCGCCGAGCTTGAAATATCGAAATTCGGTTTGCTGCCCGTTTTCACCTGTACACCCCGCGCAAATAATGAGAAGCGCATAAATATACCACTTTGGTATTTTCGTCTGTGAATTTACAATGCGTGGCATAGATGCAGTCCTGCGATGAAGATAAGAAAATTACATCATTGAACATTTGTCATGACAGTTGCCCGAGGGTGATACTATAAAATTACTCCACATAAACTCTTGGCATTCTCTTGCGCCAGCGGGTCATAATGTCATAGGAAACGGTACCACCCCACGCCGCAAGATCGTGCACGGAGATCTCGTCGTCACCCTGCTTGCCCATGACAACCACTTCGTCCCACAGCCGTGTCTCCGGAATGCCGGTGATGTCAATCATCGTCGCATCCATTGCGTTGCTGCCAATGATTGGTGCGCGTTGACCTCGAACCAGCACCCAGCCGGTATTACGCACCCGCGGGAAACCATCGGCGTAACCGATTGGCAAAACTGCTATCGTGCGGGGAGACTCCGCACGATAGCGCATGCCGTATCCAACCGTATCCCCACTCTCAATGTGTTTGATAGCAGCAACGCGCGTTTTTACGGACATAATCGGCGCCAAACCGGCAATGCGGCGACAAACTTTGGATGGATAAACTCCAAGAGGTAAAATCCCCATGCGAACCATATCAAAATGCGCCTTGGGAATATCGAGATAACCACCGGTATTGCACGCATGCAGCAGCGTTTCCTTAGGTAAGAGGTTGCGTTCACGGAGTTGCTGCACGACCTCTTCAAAACGCCGCAGTTGCTCGTAAGCAAATGTTTTATCCAGTTCATCGGACATGGCAAAATGTGTCATGATACCGGCAAGGCGCAAATTTGCACGTGACAAAATCGACTCGATCACCGGCAGTACTTTTGTCCAGCGCACTCCGTAGCGATTAAGCCCAGTGTCAACTTCGACATGCACACTGGCATACTTGCCTCTTTCCCGCGCCCCGTCATCGACTTGTTTCGCCTGCACGGCATCATTGACAAAGATCGTGAAATCATTTTCAATACACCACTCCAGCTCGGCGTGCGGGCGCTCGCCAAAAATTATTATCGGTGCGATGATTTGTGCACGGCGCAACTCGAGCGCTTCATCGAGATTGGCCACGGCGAGACAGGAAGCACCAGCACGTACCGTTTCCTTGGCAATAGCCACGGCGCCGTGGCCGTATGCCTGATCTTTCACCACCGAGCACCATTTCAAATTCGGCGGCATATCGGCACGAATGATTTCCAGATTACGGCGTAATTGCGTGAGGTTGATTTCCACCCAGGTTGGACGGAGAGGGAGGTTGGGTTGGCGCATTGAAATCATGGTTATCGCGTTTTTTCAAAAATCAAATTTGTCCATTTTTAGAATCTCTGGAATTTTTGCTGCCATCCACACCGGCATGAAACGCACGATGAGCTTCCCATCTTTTTTTTCACTCCAAAGCTTTTTGGTTAGCACGATGGCATGCGATACTTTGTGAGCTTCCGCAAATGAGCGTATCGCTTTGGGAATGACCGCTGTTTCGGCTTCCTGGAATTTGACTTCGATGGGGGTTATTTCGCCACCGGCCTGATAGATAAAATCAATTTCAGTGCCTTGCGGCGTCCGCCAGAACCAAAGATTGCCGGAGGGGAGAGTATTGGCAAGTTCTGAATAGACAAAATTCTCTGCCAGATGCCCCATTTCTGTAAACGTGGCTGGCAGGAGTGATTGATATTGAATACTGTTGCGCAATCCGAGATCAGCAAAAAAAAGCTTTGGCATCTTAACCACGGCTTTGCCGATATTGCTGAAATAAGGCAACACCAAATCGATGACATAAGTATCCCGCAGCATCTGAAGATACTTGTCGACAAAATACCGCGACAACCGGGTCACTTTAGACAGTTCATGTATGTTGAGCAACTGCGCCGTGCCGGCAGCCAATTGCACCACTAACCGATTGAAGCCTGCAACGTCTTCCACCTTGAGAAAATCGCTGATGTCTTTCTGCACGTAGCTCTGATAGATTTCACTCAGGAGTCTGATGCGTTGACTTTCATCCTCGGCACAGACAACAGCCGGATAGCCACCATATTTGAGATAGCGTTGCAGGTAATGGAGTGCCTTTTCGTTTTCAAAATAAAGTTGCCTCAACGACGCCGAGGCGAACTCGAATCCCCAGAAGGCAGCGGCTTCCATAAAACTCACGGGTCGAAGGTGAAACACACGCTTACGCCCAACCAAAGTCTCGCGCACTTGACTTTTTATCTCCAACGTTGACGACCCCGAAACGATGAACTTGATGGGTCGGGCAAGGTCATAATATTGCTTAAGCGTTAATCCGCAGTTGGGCAGGCGCTGCGCTTCATCGAAAAAAATGTAACTGGTTTTCTCCGGCACTCCCAACGCTTCAATGAACCGAATGAACTCCGGCAGGTTTTGTACAAAAGAAATGAGCGGAAAGCTGTCGAGATCAAAATAAAAAATCTGTCGTCGGTCACAACCCTCACTTTCCGTCAGAGAACGAATAAGTTGTCGTAAAAGAAAAGTCTTGCCCACCTGGCGGGCACCAATAACTACCGAAATCTCAGGGCTTGCCAGAGATTGCTTCAGATCGACTAGCAGAGTACGCGGAATCGCTTTTTCTACTGGAAAAACATAGGTTGGTTTCCGCCATGGGTTCTGAAGTTCAAAAATTTCATTCATTTACTCTATGAGATGGAGTATTTGTAAATATTTTTACAAATAGTGTAGAAATTTTGCAACTATAATATAAAATTTTCTGACTAATTTGCAACTCAAATTTATTTCATCTCACCAACTACTCTTTCCCCGGCGGCCACAAGCTCATCCCGACATCTGTTCGATAATAGCTGCTCAGGCATTTTATCTTGCGGATGTTTTCATACGCCAATGCAATCGCGCGTTCCAGCGAATCTGCCAGTGCAACAACATCAGCAATGCGGTGCCCGGTCATCACCAATCCGCCGTGCGCATCTTCAGCGACCTCGTTCCACCAAATATCGCAAGTGGGCGAATCGATCAACTTCACCGGCAATCGCGGGCCTTGAATGGTGACGTAGGGATAGCCATATCCCGCCAGCGTTAAAGAACACCCGAATTGCACCTCCTCACGAAATTGGAGCATGACTTTCTGATTGTTCGCAGTGTTATAAATCACTTCGAGCGGATTCTTGAGCAGGCGTAAAATCATTTGCGTTGAAGTTACACCCATGCGCACGTTGTATTCGAGCACGTGCCAGCGCCCTTCGCGTTTGGCCGCTGTTACTTGCACCGGTCCATGGAAATTAGTCTCGCGGAACCACGGCAGCAGCGGATGAAGCAGCGCACGTGCCAGGCCGTATTTGTCTTCCGGATCTTTTTCCACCAGGCCGCCAAGCGGCGCACCGGCAACAATACCCATATTGCCATTGAAGGCACGCTTATATTCCTGATTCGTGACAAGCGAATAAATCTCGCCATTGCTCACCACGGCGATGTGTCCGGCTTCGGCGCGGCCCATGTATTCCTGCAAAAACACCCCCTCGGCATAATCCAGTCGCTCCAGCCAATGCAATGTATCCTCGGCGCTTTCGCAAACGATCGTGTGAATCGGACTGGTCGGTGAGCACAGTGGATTTTTGATCACATACGGTCTTGGGTCACTTCGCAAAATCGTTTCCGCTTCAAGACGGTTGCGCGCCACATGCGCGCGCGGGAATGGAATGCCGAACCGCTCGCATAATAGCCGCGCGTAATCGCGCTCGCGTTCAAGTTTCATCGCTTCAGCAACTGGCGAAAAAATCGGGACCTTCAGGGAAAGCAGTTCTTCAGTCCACGGCTGCAAAGTCCAATCGATGGACATGGGAATGAGCAAATCCACCTGCTTGTCGCGCACGAAGCGCACCGGACTGGGGAAGTACGAGGCAGGATAGACTTCGCCTTCGAGCGACGGACCATAGTGGCCATAGCCGCGCGTCAAGTAGCAACTGACTTTGGCACCGTTCTCTTTGAGAATGTGCATCACCGAATGCGCAAACGCGCCGACACCGAGAAGCATGGCATGAATTTGATTCGGCATATCTGAATCGGCCCTGAGTTTTGTACTGCTGCGAAAATCCACAATTTGTTTCATTAAAAAAATATAACGAAAACGCTGGAAAAAACAAACAGGAGTTTAACTCAAAAATAACACCCTTTTCCAACATGCCTCGGCGAAAACTGAAATTCTGCTGCGCAAAAGAAATGATGTGCGGGTAAATTATGATGATACGAAAAGGATAAGGCAGCGCGATCAGGCCGCTACATCCGCCCCGAGATGACAGACAATGGCCCGAGTTGTCCAGGACCCTCGAGCAAAAAGCGACGAGCGGCATCCACAGATTCAAGTGTTTTCTATGATCCAACACACAAGCAACATCCAGCACCCAATGTCGGAACCAGATAATTCCGATCTGGCGATGGAGGAAAACAAGACCAATCGTGACCGCGTGCGAGTCATCACCGTCGCCGGCGGCAAAGGCGGGATCGGCAAAACCATGATTTGTGCCAGTTTGGGGATTGCCCTGGCCGAGTCAGGATCGCGCGTAACACTGGTGGATGCCGATCTTGGCGGCGCCAATCTCCACACCGTTGTCGGCATGTACATGCCCGGGAAAACGATTTACGATTTCCTCACCAGAAAGGCCAAAACGCTCGGCGAGCTGGCGCTGGAGACAACGATTGAAGGATTGAGCTTGATCAGCGGCGCAGCCGGAATTGTGGGCCTGGCAAACATCGAATACTGGGAAAAGCTGAAGATGATCCGCCACTTGCGCAAACTGGACGCAGATTTTGTGGTGGTGGACATCGGTGCTGGCATGTCGCTGAATGAGATCGATCTTTTCAATGCCGGTGACATTCCCATTGTTGTGGCCAATCCCGAGCCGACTTCGATACAGGAGTGCTACAACTTTCTCAAAGTAGCCATCTTTCGACGCTTGCGCCGTGAGTTTGCAAATTCGTATTTGGTGCAGGAACTGCTTGACCATTGCAAGGATCCAAGCCATGCCAATGATCGCCGGCTGTTGGCTGAAATCGGTGATGAGGTGTTACGGCGGGATCGCCGGGAGGGTGTCCGCTTCTTTAAAACCGTCAATGAATTTACGCCCAAGTTGATTCTCAACCGCATTTTTGATTATCAGGAAACTCGCGACGGTCTCGCTTTGCAAATTGCGGCGCAGGATCTCTTGCAAGTGCGGCTCGAGTATTGGGGCTACATGAGTTATGACCCCGCCATTCCGCAAGCCATCCGCGACATGCGTCCGCAGGATCTTCTGGCGCCCGAATCCGCAAATCGCCAGCGTTTTTTGATGATCGTGCGCAAATACTTGCTCGGCGAAAAAATCCGCTATCACAGTCCCGGTACACGTGTGATCCTGCCGATCATCAAAAAATTGAGCGGCGCGAATGGAGAAGGCCGCATCTGCTGCACCCTGTGTCCATTATGGGATCGATGTGTCTTGCAAGAAGGGGGGTTGCCCTGCCGGATGCCGGAGGAGGAGTTCAAAGAGAAATTGACCCGATTGGGAACTGCAGCTTCGAAGCCTCAGGCTGCCCCCATGAGCGTTCATTTGTAGCCTTATTATCCGGCTGTTGAAGCCCACCATTCGTTTCTTCCATACTTTTTGCCAGTGTTTCAACCAACCCTTGTGATTTCTGTCGCGGCAGCGGGATTGGAACATTCTTCAAGCGTTTGCACAGCCGCCACAGCAATTGTTGACTTGATTTTAGTCAAATCGTTTCGTTAATTTATGCTGTGCGTTTCCCACATTTGGCCAGCAAAATTTTAGGTAAAAGGGAAAGTGCTTTCATGACGAAGAAAACCTTCTCTTCATTCTTGAAGCACTTCATCGAGTATCAGATGATTCGAAAACGGAGTTTAAGAATTGCATAGAAGGCACACCATTGAAATCCGTGTTCCCGCTTCCACCTCCAACCTCGGCTCCGGCTTTGATACGCTCGCTTTGGCGGTTGACTTGCCACTGACGGTGAAATTTGAGATCATCCCAAACGGAAGGCAAATTCACGCGCGGGGCGAAGGCGCGGCGCTGATTCAACAAAAAGAAAACAATCTGCTCCTGCACGCTTTTGATCGCGCTTGTCGTGAAATCGGTTGTGAGCCATCTCCACTCAAAATCGAAATCAACAATCGCATTCCGCTCAAACGCGGGCTCGGCTCCAGCGGCGCAGCAATCATTGCGGGATTGTTCGGCGCCAACTTGCTTTTTGGCAAAAAGCTTTCACAACAGCAAATTCTGAATCTGGCCTGTGAAATCGAAGGCCACCCGGAAAATGCCTCGGCTTCACTGCTCGGCGGATTGACGGTGAATGGCGTTGAAAATGGCGAAGTCAAATTTCATCGTTTTACTCTGCCGAGTGATTGGGTGGCGGCGGTCTTCATTCCGGATTCGGAGATTTCGACTCACGATGCACGGCGCGTTTTGCCCGAAAATGTACCGCGCACAGACGCCGTGAAAAATGTCCAGCGTGTCGCGGTGCTGGTGTCCGCCATCGCCAAGCGCGATCCCTCATTGCTCAAATTCGGCGTGCAGGATTGGCTGCATCAACCCTATCGCAAAGCGTTGATTCCTGGATTTGACGATTTCGTGGCGGCAGCTTATGAGGCCGGCGCTTTTGCAGCGTTCCTGAGCGGTTCCGGATCGACGGTTCTGGCAATTTGTTCAAAAGACCGAGCGAAGAAAATTACCCAGGCGATGGCGAAAGTGGCTGCCGAGCATCGATTGACCGGCAAAGCCGCTGTTCTGAAATTCGCTGATAAAGGTGTACGGTTTTAATATCATTGCCTTTATTTCACGATTTTATTATCTTGCTTTAGACTTGTACTCTTGCTCGTACTCCTACTCGCGTTGAGGCTTTTTAAAAGCGATTGAGTAGGAATAAACATTCAAATGTTAACGTAATAATGGAGCCCATCATGATATCCGAATTCAAAAACACCACCTATCTCGATTTCTCTCAACCCGCCAACAAGCAGGCGATGGAGCAGGCGATTAAATTCGTCGAAAGCCAGTTCTCCCGTGAATACGCGCTGTTCATCGATGGCAAGGAAGTGAAAACCGGCGATCTGTTGAAATCTTATAACCCTTGCGAGAAGACGCAAGTGGTCGGCACGTTTCACAAAGCCGGAAAGAAGGAAGTGGACATGGCCATGGAAGCCGGGTGGCGTGCGTTCGAGTCATGGAAAAATGTCGATCCCAAAGAACGCGCGATTATGCTCTTCAAGGCCGCCGAAATTATGCGTCGGCGCCGCCTCGAGCTGGCCGCGTGGATGATCATGGAAGCGAGCAAAAATTGGATCGAGGCAGATGCGGATGTGGCCGAGGCAATTGATTTTCTTGAATTCTACGGTCGCGAGATGCTGCGCTATTCTGAACGCCAGCCCGTGACACCCCTGCCCGGCGAATACAACGAATTGGTTTACATCCCACTTGGCGTCGGCGCAGTGATTCCACCGTGGAATTTTCCAATGGCGATTCTCACCGGCATGGCGAGCGCGGCGATTGTTACCGGCAATCCCATACTCTTGAAACCGGCGAGTGACACCCCGACGATTGGTTACAAGCTGGTCGAAATTTTCCAGGAAGCCGGTCTTCCCGAGGGCGTGCTGAATTACCTTCCCGGCAGTGGCAGTGTGATTGGTGATTATATTGTCGCGCATCCGAAAACTCGTTTCATCTCTTTCACCGGCTCGATGGAAGTAGGCTTGCACATCAACCAACTGGCTGCGACTCCGCAAAAGGGACAAATTTGGATCAAACGTGTGATTGCCGAGATGGGCGGTAAAGATGCCATCGTGGTGGACGCTGAGGCAGATTTGGCGGCAGCCGTGGAGGGAGTGGCGGTGAGCGCATACGGTTATCAGGGACAAAAGTGCAGCGCCTGCTCGCGGGCGATCATTCATGAAAAAGTGTATGACGAATTTGTGCAACGCCTTGCGGAGCGTGTGAGTAAAATTACCGTCGGCCCGGTGAAAAACCCCGCCAATTATATGGGCGCGGTGATCAGCGCCAGCGCGCAAGAAAAAATCATGGAGTATATCGCGATCGGCAAGAAAGAAGGCCAACTGGTGATTGGTGGCGAAAAAGGTCCGGATGCCGGGTATTTTATCCAACCAACGATTTTCAAAGATATTTCGCCGGACGCAAGAATTTTCCGTGAAGAAATTTTCGGCCCGGTGCTGGCGGTGACCAAAGCACGCGATTTTGAGCAGGCCATCAAATTTGCCAACGATTCCATTTACGGCCTCACTGGCGCGGTGTATACACGCGATCGCTACAAGATTGAAAAAGCAAAACGCGAGTTCCATTGCGGCAATCTTTATATCAACCGCAAATGCACCGGCGCCATGGTCGGCGGCCATCCGTTCGGCGGCTTCAACATGAGCGGCACCGACTCCAAAGCCGGCGGCCGGGATTATCTGTTGCTCTTCTTGCAGGCAAAGGCTGTTTCGGAGAAGTTGTAGTCGTAGCCCAGTCGGGCCGACTGGCGCTGCGATAAAATCAAATCCTCCCGTAGAGTGCTTTTGCTCTACGGGAGGATTTTAACACACGAGGTGACCCCATGATACAAACTTTTACCTTGGCCGAGATGATTCGCGAGAAGAATCTTGCCGATTTGCCGGTCTTGGATTATCGCGAAGAAAATGGCAGGGCGGTTATTGAAATTCAGTTGCGCCCGGTCATCTCTAAGCCAGAAAAGCCCTTTTACGATGCGGAGAAATTGATTGCCATATTGCGCTCCGGACGGATCAATGTGGGCTACGTCACAAATGTGACGAAAGACATTCGCCGGGAGAGAAACTCTTCACCAGCAGTGAGTCAGCCGCGAAAATCGAAAAAGAGGTAAATATGGGGAAAATTGTTTTGTTGGATAGTGGTGTTTGGGCCGCCAATTTCTTGGAAGCTGATATGTTTAATTCGATGGCGGACAAGCTTATTGTTCGTCTTTTGGCGAACCATACCACCATTTTGGTGCCTGAAATTATTCGGGCGGAGGTTCTAAACGTTGTTTTGCATAAATCGCTCGATCAAAACCAAGTCAAGTTCGTTGACGGCAAGTTCCGCGCCTTGGCCCCGGCCGTGCAGCTTCACTTCGGTGACGCTAAATTTTGGAATGAGTTTGTGCCCGAACAACTCTCACGCCTATTCTTGAAAACGATGGATTTTCTTGTTGCCTGCTATACGCTTTATTGGGAAGTCGAAGCCTTTTATTCCTTTGACGAAAAGTTGAATAATGCTTTGCGGCGGATCAAACCGGAAGTTGTCAAGTTGAAAATCCACCGTGGCCGTGTTATTGAAGCGTGAATGAATAGGAGCCATTCCTTTTGCTTTACGTCTTACGTTTTACGCTTCACGCATTAGTGTAAATAGCTCACGTCCGCCCGGCCTGAGCTTTTCAAGAATTCGATTTGCTCGTCCACGGTCTTGAAATGGGAGAGGTCGATTTCTTCAAACTCGTCGGGCAGCGTATTGGTGTTCCGCAATACGCTGCGAATAATGCCCATGAGCTGGGCTTTCGGCACATCCGGAGCTTCAGTCACATGGTCTTTGATCGGCACGCCGTTTTCGATCTTGAAATTGTAGGCTGCCATCGCCAGATTGCCGTCGGCTTTTTCCTTGACAAAAATGCGGTATTCGAACTGCTTGTGTCTTCCCCAGCGGGGGCGGAAAAAGAAAAACTTGTAAAAGCGTTCGCCTTTTTCCAGGTTCATAATGGCGCTTGGTTTTGGCATGAGCTCTCCCGGCAAAAAATTTTGAGCACACAGTCATCTCGTAACGCAGACTTCCAGTCTGCAAACGAAGGCAAGCTGGAAGCTTGCGCTACAAAATCTTCGCGGTCATGATATGTCATCTCGTAACGCAGACTTCCAGTCTGCAAACGAAGGCAAGCTGGAAGCTTGCGCTACAAAATCTTCGCGGTCATGATATAGTTTTTCCAGAGTAATACTATAACGCAGCTTTTGCCGCAACCCAAAAGACAAAAAAATTTTTTGATGACAAAATAATTTTCTTGTCGTTAATCATTTTGTCTTTAGAAAATCTTCGTGGTTGTGATAGTTTTTTCAAAGTAATACTATAATGACGATAAAATAGCAAATTTTTCCACAAAGTCAAATGTGTTTTATGTGCCGGGAAAGTCCGCATCGACACAATCACGCAATACCAAAGGGCTCCATCGTCCTGAGCTAAAATCTCTATCACTTCACCTCATGTTATGACACCGAATTTGAATGATTTCGATGAATCCGTCACACAGAAGCAAATTTCTGAAACCGAATCGGCCCAAAATGAAGCCATTTGGCAAAAGTTGCGGCACGAAGTGAAAGCCATTTCTCTCGATCTGTGGGGGACGATTCTCGATGACAAGCATCCTCCTGCTGATACCGTTCTTTATAGTGAAAGCCGGCAGAACTTCCTGCGTGAAGAGCTGCGACGTTTCGGCTATGATTTTTCAGCGGAGCAAATGCGCGCTGCGCACAAACAGGCATGGGATTATTTCAATGAGTTGTGGATGAAACAAATCGGCTTTGGTGCGGAGGAAGGCTTGCGGGAAATGCTGCGTTATCTCAATGTCGAGCTGCCGGCGGAGAGTTTTCAGCGCGTGCAAAAATTTTTCGAGGAAGCGATTGAAAATCCCATGGCGATGGATGGCGCCATCGAGGCCGTGAAAATGCTCTCGACAAAATATCCTTTGGCCCTGATCTCGGACACGGCGTGGACGCCCGGTCGTGTGCTGCGACAAATCTTTGCCAGTTACAAAATTCTCGATTGTTTTCGCGTGTTGATTTATTCCGGCGAGGTCGGCATATGCAAGCCACATCCAAAAATTTTTCATCTCGCTCTGGAAGGTCTCGGCGTCCGGGCGCATGAATGTTTGCACATCGGCGATTTGCAACGAACCGATATTGCTGGCGCCAAAGCGATTGGCATGCACACAGCTTGGATTCACCGGCCCGTGTATGCCGGGAATCAGCAAGAGGATTATCAGCCCTCAATAGTGGTGAAGAGTGTGATGGAGGTGGCAGAGAAACTGCTGGAAGGGCAGGAACGACAACTCGAGAATAAATCAGTTTTCAACAAGATTCGCGCGGACCGCGTCCGTGGATGATGCGGATTTCAACGGATCTTTCGCAAAAACCAGCCGCTTTCAAGGGTTTGGCTGTACGCGTGGTCATCCGTCACATCTACCGGCGCAGTCCGCGCCCTCCGTCCTCAATTGATTATTAAAACCTCACCGTGAACGCCACAAACTGCACATTCTTCAATCGGCCGTAATCGGCATAGCCAAAATCGATCTTCAGATTGGTTCCCACCGCATCGTAGCGCAAACCCGCGCCGAACGTCAGACCTTGTTCGCTATTTTTCAAGAACAGCGCCTTGTAGCCGCCGCGCAAATAGAGCAAGTTGCGCAGATTCACTTCCATGCCGGAATTAAGGTATTCGGAATTGTCATTGGGATGCACGGCATCGCTGGTGACCATGATCATCAGATTCTCATCATTGATCAGATCGTAGGCCAGCCCCAATCGCAGCGTCAGCGGCAGCTCGTATTTGCCGAGTCGATAGAGCGCCGGCACTTGATTGACGGTACCGGATTCGGACAGAGGATCATAATTGAAATAAAGATCGCGGCCTTCGAGCTGCATCTTGGTGCCAAAGTTCGTGATGGCGGCACCGATGCGCAGGCCTTTAAATGGCGTGACATAATGGGTGCCGAAGTCGAGCGCCACGCCTTGCGCCGTTTCATTCCAAACTTGCTCTTGAACAAATTTGCCGGTGAAGCCGATGGCAAAGCGGTCGGTCAACATGCGGGCATAGCTGACCGCCAGCGCAATACTCGAGGCGTCAAAGCGCTCACCGGTGCCTTCCGGAAAGCGGTGGGTGCGAACCAGATCTTCGGGCACACGAAATGAGGTGACGGACAGTCCCACCGTGCCAAAGCTTCCGGCATTGAGACTGACCGCGGCAAAGTCAAAGGCGGTCTCTGCCAGCCATTCGGCATGCGTAAAGGTGGCCTCGCCGTTGCCGGGGATGGTCGCAATACCGGCAGGATTCCAGTACAATGCCGTCACATCATTGGCGACGGCGACAAATGCGCCGCCCATGGCGATGGCACGCACGCCGGCGCCGATTTTCAAAAATTGCGCTGCCGTGGTTCCGACTTTGGTGAGCGATTGCGTGAGCTGGGCGTGCACAGTCGTGCTGAATACCAGGATAAAAATGATGGCAAAAGAGAAAACAAAGAGCTTTTTCATGTTCTCGTCTCGCTGGTTTGTCATCGCTGAAGCGTACTATCTCGTTACCTGAATTTGAAAACACGAGGCTAATGGTAATATGCAAAGTGGAACGCAATCATTGACTGCGTCAGCAGTCTTTCGTTTTTTCAGCGCGGTTGCTTTAGCGCCGCGCGAAATCATTTAATCACCGCAAACCGCCCAATCTTGGTACCGACGTTCGGCGCGTCAACATGATAGATATAGATGCCGTACGCCGTGGCTTGTGATTCCAGGGTGAGCACATTCCAAACGGCAAAATCACGCTCATCATCTTTCTGAATCGTATCGACCAATTCACCGGTGATGGTGTAGATGCGAATGGTGCATTTCTTCGGCAGGTTGCGAAATTCCAAACGCCGTTCGTCCCGCACATCCCCTCGCGGCGAGGCAAATTCACTGGCGCCATACGCCACATACGGATTGGGAACGACGTAAACATTCGGCAATTCCTGCTTCGCCGCCTGGTTATCAAACTGCGCGGCCACGGTTTTGAAGCGATATTTATCGCCCGCCTCAAAGGGTTTGCGCGAGAAGAAAAGAAAAACATCACCATCCCCGGGATATTTGGCGGACTGGCCCTCCGGCACGGCAAATTGCACTTCGTACATGGTTTCGCTGGCGTTGCGATTGTCGGGCTGGAAAACGTGAATCTTTTCCTCCACATTCCACTGCCGGTTACGCAGGCGCGGGATGGTCTCATTGACATGCCAGTTGAGCTCGCGCCCGGTCTCGGTATTATAAACCTTGAAGTTGCTGACGATGCCGGTGAAAGAAGTATCGGCCGGATTGATGAGCTTGCCAGTCTCGGTGGTGTCATATTTGAAGAAACGAATTTCGACATCAACTGGAAAGGCTTTGGCCCGGCCAATTGTCGAGAGCGCCACTTTGTAAGTGAAATTGGTGCCGGTTTGTTTCACCTTCCAACCGCTGCGCGCGGGGTCTAGCGCCACTGCATCATTCTGCACGAATACTTTCATGCCGTCAAACACCGGATTAAAGTCCTCCCGATTCAAGCCGGTACTCGCATAGACCGGATAGAATTGGAAAGTTGCCGTATAGGTTGCGCCATTTTGCAAACTGCCGGGCGCAGTGCCGCGAATACGGCCATCGACATGATTGACCTCGTAACGACTCGGATCGACCGCGTTGCCGGCCTGATCGCGAATGCTTACCGTGCCGGGAACCAAATGCTCAACCGGCAGATCGGTAAACACCGTATCCCGCGCCGTGAAAGTAACAGTGCGCGGCTTGAGGTCGACAATGGAGTAAACCGGTGGATCCGTGGGCTTGGTGCCGGCTGTGAATTGCACTTCGTACTCTTTGCCATCGCGCACGCGGAACGGATCAATGAATTGAATCTCAATCGTGCCGGTGGCATTGCCGGCCACGCGGGTTGCCAGGTTGCCTTCGGTTTCAGAAAGTCGGGGCGCGACATAGCCGGCCGCTGGTGGCCCGGCAATGACCATGGCGGTGTTGATGTCAAAAGTGAATTGGCCGGTGATGGCATCTTGATCAATGGTACGCTGGGTCTCAGTCGGCGGAATTTGCAGGTCATTGTCGCCATGATCGTATGCCACCACGGCATAGAAGTAGCGCTTGCCATTGATGATGTTGTTGGAATCGACATAAGCATGCGTAAGGCCGGTGTTGTCGCCGAGATTGTAACGCACGCCTCGCCCCTTGTACTCGACCGAGGAAAAACCGGAATACTCATTTTCCAGATCGAACTGCGCCGGCACGCCGCGCGCACTGCGCAACGGGTCAGACAGGAACGGCAAGCCATTTTGGTCGGTGATGATCTTGGTATCCGCAAAAGTATAATCTTCGCTGCGATAAATCTTGTATCCCTCAAAGTCATAGCCTTTGTCGGTTTTGCCGGTACCGCGGGCAATGAAGGGATCAAATGAGGTCTCTGCGCGCGTATCCCAATATAATGTTATTTTTTTATCGCCCGGGACGACGGTCAAAGTCGGCTTGAACGGTGGTTTGGCAAAACGGTAATCCGCCTCAAAAACTTGTTGCGCGGTTCCGGCATTTTGGACCAGGTCTTGCAAATTGTCACCCATGAGCAGAGCGATGGAAAAGCGCTGGCTTTCACCACTGGCCAGACGAAATGGGCCGCAGCCGTAAATGAACACATTGTCCTGCTCTTGCTGGATTTCGGGATTTTCCAGCGTGCCGCTCATTTTCTCCCACATCAGTTCATCGTTTTTCGGACGATTATTGCCGCCGAAGTAGAGGGCATTGAAACTCGTCAGGCCCAATTGATCGGATTCCGCGATGTCGCGAAAGCCAAAATTGGGCTCGCCACCGGCAAAACGCATTCCGGGCTGGCGAATTTCAGAGGTCGGCTCACCCGGATCCAATCTGCTGTTCTTATTCAGATCCATAAAGAAAAGCTGGCTCGGCTTGCCATCGGCTTCGCCATAATCTTTGGTGCCGGCAATGCCATCGATGCCGACATCGTCGAATTCCAGACTCCAGTCGCCGTCTTCATCACCAGACCAGTGCAACTTGGCCGGCCCATAAATCCCGACCGGACCCATAATGAATGTACCGGCATCATTGAATGGTGTCTCATCAATCAATTGATCACCGTCATTGTCTTTGCCATCAGTGCTGATCGAGGGGCTCTCCAAAAACTTGTAACCGAAATATCCGGTGGGTTTGCCGCCATCGCCACGTTGATCTCGATCATAAGCATAAAGCATATTTCGAGCCTCGAATGGAAAAGCTTGATCGAATGGGCTGATGAAGCCGGCATAGTCATCGGCATAATCATTGGCACCACCGACATGCGGATCGCCGAACATGCCGAAATAGACTTTGTCGAGGTCCTTCGGACTGACGTTGGTCACGGTATAAACCAGAAAGATGATGTCCTCGGCGAGCGGGTTGTTGAACTGGAAATAGCGGCAATCCATTTCCAGCCCGAGGCCGCGCAGGGTGGAATCATCCGGAAAGGGATAATAACCGAATTCGGCGTTGCTGAAGTCATCCACCCGGAAATAGACCTCTTCATCAGGCGTCGTCGCATCGTCGCCGAGAAAAGCCGGCCATACGTAGCGGTTGAGTGCAGTGCTATACCACTCTTCCGGCCAACTGTCCGGCTTACCATCACGGTCTTTGTCGGTCGCCGTAAAAGTCGCAATCTGCGGCGAGTTCGGATCGGCGAACCCGAGTTGCGGAAGCCATCCCCATTTGATGGTGGTTGTGCCCGGGGCGTAGTCGCCATCAGCTTCCAAAATAAAGCCGTCGTCAACGATATGAATGAGTCTGCCGGAAGTGTCCGGAACTTCCGCAGCGACCAGCGGGCCAAATTCATAACCATACCCGAGCCGTTTCTCCGGAGTTTTGGGCCACTGCAGATCGACATCCGAAATGCCCGGGCGAGAGATGGAGGCGTAGTTGTACACCACGGTGGTAATCTGATTGCCGCTGATGATGACTTTCTTTTCGGTATCATGGCCGGGATGACCCGAGGCTTTGCGCAGCATTCTCCGTTCGCGTTCAATGCCTTCGCGAACCTTCCTGGTCCACTTTTCCATGAACGCTTTTTGCTCAGCCGGCGACATGTATTTGAACTCTTTTTCCTGAGCCGACACCACGCCAGCCAGGATCATTACCAACAACGCGCTAACAAAGATCAAAGAGTATTGTTTCATGTTTCATTCCAAAAGATTGATAAGAAAAATTTTGAGATACCATCTTCCTCCTGCCCCTACGCTTTCTCATCCTCTAAGGCGCTTTAGCAGTTTCAAAAAGCGACTGAGCGCACGAGTAGGAGTACAAGTATAGGCAACGGATAACAAGTTAGTAAGCCACGCTGAACCCCACCCGCACTTCCCGCGGTTCCGAGAGCCAGTCCGCACGCTGGTAGTATTTGTCCAATTCCGACTCCGGTGGATACAACTCCGGATTGGCGCGAATGCGTTCGCGCAAGTTGTTGAACGTACCGGCCTGCAATTTCTCGTCAAGCGAGTACAATGAGCGGCCGCTGTTGCTGTAGACATAACGCTCGTTTTTGAGATCCAAAGCGTTCTCAATCTGGGTGAACACCGAGAAATCAAGCCCGGCAAATTTGAAAAATTTCTCTGCGCGAAAATCCACATTCAAATAAGTCGGCCGCCGGCCGGAATTTTCCTGGAATTGCACCGGTGTGAGGGAACTCGGCAGACTCGGGGTGTACGGCGTGCCGGTCCAGAAACTCGCAATCACACTTGCGGTCCAGTTGTTGGGCTGGGTGAGCGCGAAAGTGCCGTTGAGCGTGTGGGTCCGGTCGAAATCAAGAAAGACAAACGTTTGTTCGGTTTCCTTGCCGCTTTTGGAATCGTAAAAATTGTCTGCAGGGTCCGAGAAGTTGCCCTCGGCAATTTGAAAGGTGTAATCGAGACTGGCGGAAAACGGACTGTTCAAGCCGCGCCGCTTCAACAAGGAAAAGCTGAAGCCGCGCACGTTGGCATAACTGACATTGGTGAGAATGTTGAAAATGCGGTCGCCAGCCACGGCACCGGCCAACACCTGCCGCGTCTGCAACAGGTCCGTGACGTCTTTGTAATAGACGGTGACGTCGAATTTGAAATTGTCACCGAGTTGTTGCTGCAATCCCATTTCATATTGGATGCTGCGCTCCGGCTTCAAGTTGGGATTGCCGTAGGTCGGCGTGCGGATGTAATTGAAGGATTCGAAGTAGGGATTTTGGTACAACCGCTGCAACGTAGGCAGTTGATAAAAATGACCATACGAAAAACGAATGATCCCGCGCTCGGTAATCGGATAGCTCAACGAAATCCGGGGTGAGAGTCTGGTTTTCGGATCAACGCGTTTCAGATCTTGATCCGGGTTTTCAACATTGGCGATCAGGTCCGGATTGTAATCCGCCTTGGTATCCAGGTATTCCAACCGCAGGCCGGCATTCACGATAAAAGTACGAGCCAGTTCCATTTTATCCAGAAGATAGGCAGAGAACTGTACCGGCCGGCGCAGATAGAAGGAATAGTCCACGTAATCGGGATTCAGATAACGATAGGGTACGATTGGCGGTTTGCCCATTCTCGCCATCGTGGTGTCGTAAATCAGCGTGTAGAACTCCCGCTCCAAACGATGAACCTTCACTTCGGCGCCGAGTTTGAGTTCATGATTAGTTCGAATCTGACTGACGACGTCGAGCTTGGCATTGAAGGTGTGCGAGCTCAAGCGGTCACGATCCAGATCAGTGCCACCCACCAAAAAAACCGTTGGTGGCAACGCATTGGCCAAATTGTACGGCACGTATCTGGGATCATGCGGATCGTCGAACACTGCTTTTTTTTCGTTGGTTTCACTGTAAGCCGCTTTCAAGGTGTAAAACAGCCGTGTCCCGATCGTGTGTGTGATTCCGATACTGTGACTTTGATTCAATTGCTTGGTTTTGAGAATGCCATCGGGATTGAATTTGTAAGCACGGCGATCGCCGCTGGTGTAACGAAAACGATCGAAGAGCAGATCATAAGTCAGTTTGATGTGGGCGACCGGTCTATAACTCAACTTTGTGGTGAAATTGGTGCTGAGCGAAGGATTCAGCGGCACCACGGCACCATCGCCGGAGGGCTGGCCATCTCCGAGCGGATCGAACTTCCATTCGGTGCTGCTGATGTCCAGTCCGTCACTGGGCTTGTACAGCCGGCGACCATACAGATAACCTTTATTGTCGACGTATACGCCGGAGGTGAAGAAAGTCAATCGGTTGCCGGTAAAGGGCACTGGTCCGGAAAAGGTTGCCTCGGTGCGACTGTTGTTCAACGGATCAAGGTCATCAATATTGTCGAACAACTCATCGTGCGATGAAACATTGTCTCCGGTCCAGAATTTCAGGTTGCCGGCATATTTCGAGCTACCGTCCTTGGTGACGAAATTGATGACGCCGGAGAGCGCATCACCATACTCCGCCGAGAAGGTGCCGCTCGAAACCGTCAACTCTTGAATTGCATTGGTGGCGATGCCCACAGCCTGGGCGTTATTGAAAGGATTCGCCACGCTGATGCCATTGACCATGTAGGCGATTTCATTCGAGCGGCCGCCGCGGATATGAACCTCCCCCGCATTATCCACGGTGATGCCGGATTGCAGCCGCACAACATCCTGCACCGCATCCACCGGCAGGCTCTCGATGGTTTCCGCGCTGACGGCCACGGTGGTGTTGGTCAGGTCCTGGCGGACCAGTGGCTGGCGCTCACCAACCACCTCGACGACGCCGATTTCCACCGTTGAGGCCTTCATTTTCATGTTCAACGTGGTGGTAAAATCCACACTCACCCGGACTTCCTTCATGCGGACCGGTTGATAACCGATGTACGAAAACATGACCGTATACACACCGGGCGGCACATTCAGAATGACATAATTACCATTCAAATCCGTGGCAGCACCCAGCGTCGTTTCTTCGATGACGACGTTTGCCCCTGGCAAGGCTTCGCCGGATTCGGCATCGGTTACGCGTCCGGCAATTTTGCCGGTGGTGCCGGCTTGGCTTGGCGTACACCAGCCGAGCGCAAACACGAAAATCGCCAGCAGCGAAAATTTTAACCAATCGGTGAAAACGGAAACTTGATGATTGATAAATTTGGAGGGCATCTTTTCTCCTTCCATAAAAATTTACTTATAGCGCCCTTGGGCGTTTTCAATAGTGAGAAACATTGCCCCTGAAGAGACTACTGCAAAACTTGGAAGAATGAGGGAGGGAAAAAAGCCGTTCCCCAAGCCCCGATAATCATGAGCCATATTTTCAGGCTTGAACCAACAGCAGAGTGTCTTCGATTTACGCACCAAGTGAATTATCGGGGCAAGGCGAGCTTGCTCTCCAGTCTGATTGACGGCTGTCCTGAGAATCGAAATTGACAAGGCGGTATTCGTATCGATCCACACCAATCCTTTCTCCCTCGCGAAAAATTGCCACAATATAATCATTTTTGTTATTGCTGTCAAGAAATAAATGCTTGACTTGTGACAATTGTCTTTTTATATTGTTCCACCTGTCGTTCGGCCGCTTTACTCGTCGGATGGTGAACCAAATAACCCTAATTAGTATTCACCCAACCAAACGAAGGGAGAAGGTACAATGAGAAAATTGATAGTAGGCTGTGCAAGTTTATTTTATGTAGTTTTTAGCTGGCAAGCGCTGGCGCAGGTGCCGGATGGAAAAAATGAATTTCGCCTGGCGGCGGTGAATGCCCGCAAGGTGGGATTGGATGCCAATGCCGGCCGTGGCGTGTGGGTGGCGCATGATCCCGACCTGGATGGCGATGGAAAACCGGAGATCCTTGTGACCACCTATTCAGATGGCGGCCGGATTTTTGTGTTTGAGGTAACCGGCAACGACCAGCTCGAGTTTGTCTGGGCCTCAAAGCAAATAAATCCGGGAGTATCAGGAGGCGGTTCCAGCCCACGCTCGGTTGTTACCGGAGACATCGATAACAATGGTCGCCAGGAAATTATATTCAATGTTGGTAACGCCGCCACCGACACCCTGCGTGGCATCTACATCTACGAACATGATGGCGTGCAGGGAAGCGATAAATATGGCACCGAGCCAGTCAAAAAAATCTGGCCGGAGATGATTGATCCTGCCTTTTCGGCTGGCAGTGTCGGTATCACCGAATCCGGCTGGCTCACCGGCGATATTGACGGCGATCTGCGCAATGAACTGGTTTGGTGCCCGCGCTCATTTGCCTCGTTTAATGTTGCAAATGTCTATATCATCCAAGTGAAATCCGGTGAATGGAGAACCGGCAACGCGCAATGGGAGGTGGAATATAAATACGACGGCATGGCCAATGCCCTGCCGGCCCTGAATGATGGTTATGTTCCCGTTGGTGTGGCAATGGGCGACATTGATAATGACGGCAAGAAAGAACTGGTCATCACCGGATGGGTCAACAAAGTGCGCGGCGGCGGAATTGGCTTTTTCCAGGTCAATGGCCCGGATTCCTACCAGGCCGGCAGCGTAATTCCGTTGACACCGGCTGCCTTGAACTCAGACCGAATCTTCATTGTCAAGGCCAAACCGTTGGTCGTAAATATCAACGGCCTAGATAATCTTTTTATTCAAAGATATTATTACGATACCAGGAAACCGAGTGATATCATTACGCTCGACGGCGTCGTGGATGAAGCGCTCATCGACGAGTCGAACATCAAAGTTGTGCTGCAAAATCATCCCGGCATCTTTTCCATCTGGGGTGTCGGCGATCAGGATCATGGCACCGGCTCGGACGGTTTTGATTTTTATTTGAGCACGGGTGGTACGCTGGTTGACTATGAATATAACGGCACCGGCGCAATCACAGATAGCGCGAGCTATACTCTCAAAAAGATTTTTGATATTAGCTCGGTCTACACAAGTATTGGTGGATTGTTCGATGAAATTTTTGTTTTTCCGGGCATGGATTTGGACAAAGATGGCAACCGGGAAATTGTCGCCAGTTGGAAGGGTAGTGAAGACGATGCGATTGACAACACCAGTCTTGGCGTCAACTCCTTCAATATTTTTGTCTTCGAATGGGGCGACTCAACCAAATCCATCGACCTGAAAGCCTTGGCAACTGGGGTGGAAACCGGGCAATGGCAAGTCATCACGCCTGAAGATTATGAACTTGCGCAAAACTATCCCAATCCCTTCGGGCGTCTGCCATTGAATCCGAGTACGACCATTGAATTCACGTTACCGTTGCAAAAACTGATAAGCCTGCGCATTTACGACACGTTGGGACGCGAAGTCCGGACGTTGATTGCGCAAGCGGAGTATGGCGCGGGCCGACATGCCGTGCTGTGGGATGGCAAGGATAACGCCGGCAGAGAAGTGGCCAGCGGCCAGTATATTTACCGCCTGGAATTCGGCGGTTTCGTCAAATCACGGATGATGACGTTGGTCAAATGATCCTGGATACTCTTACTCTTACTCATTTTTTCAAAGTGTCGCAGCGAGTAAGAGAAGGAGTAAGAATGAATTTGCTTCAGAGTCATTGAGCTTGATAATCCATTGCCAATTCAATCAGAACGGAATTGGTTCACGTTGGTATGGTCACATTATTAAGGAGGTAAACCATGAAACGTTTCATGACGATTTTGTTGATTATCACAGGTATTCTGGCCGGTTCGCTTTTGGCGCAGACCAACCAATGGAAGACGGTATATGTCACAGTAGATGACAGAGATAACGGCACCGGTCACAATACGCCAAGTGTAGCGGTGTTAGGGGACAACTATTTTGTTGCGCTCGTGAATACCCCGACTTCGGTTCTGGATTCGCTGTCGTTACGAAATTATCTGGTAGGCTATCGAGACGCCGATTCCACCAAAGGGCGCTTGGGCCTTTTTGGTTATGGCTCTACTGAAATGAGCGGCAAACGCTCCAACTGGAAATCCGGTTCCGATTTTGTGTTCATGGACGGTGCCTGGCAAATCGCAAATGATAATCAGAATCGCGTGTATATCGCGAACAATGATTTTCTCCACAACATTCTCGTCTTCGAAGTCAAACAAGATTCCGTTTATTCGACAGTTTACCGCATGGAAACAGGCCCGGAATTGATTTGGGCCATCGAGGTCGACGCGAACGGTTACGTTTATGTGGTCGATGAGGAGGCAACGACCCTAAAAAATGATGAGTTGAAGGTCTTTGCGCCCATCGGAAATCCCGCTGCCGATTGGGGCGGCAGTCACAATTCGTTGCCGGTGAAAGTGGCCGATCTGCCGGATGGAAAATATCGTGGCGTCACCGCCAATGCGAATGGCACCGCGGTATTTGTTGCCAACGCCACACAACGCCGGATTTACAAGTTGGTTGGCTCGCCGAGCGCCGGATATGCGGTAGACACAAAATTTAACTTTGTGCTATCTCCAAGTGATATCATTTCTGGAACTAAAACGCGGCCAACAGTGCTTGGTTTGGCTTATATGGAAACGCCCGGTATTCTCATTGCCGCCGCTGACTCGCTTCGTGGTGGAAGCACCGCTTATAGTTATGGCCGGCTTTATTTGATCAACCCGGCCAATGGCGCCCCGGTGGATACGATCGATGTGGCCGAATGGAATTTTATCAGGACCGGTGCCTACAACGATCGTCCTGACGGTGGCAGATATGGCACTGCCAGCGGCTATACGTCAACTTACGATGTCGATGTTTGGGGCACGACGATCTATTCGCAAAGCCACTATGGCTGGACGGTAGAGAAATGGGTTTTTGATGGTGATTTGGGTAGATTGGTGGATGTAAAGGAGCGACCGGCAGACACATTCCCTCAGCGTTTCATTTTGACGCAGAATTATCCGAACCCATTTAATCCAACGACCACAATTGATTTCGGCCTGCCAACCAATTCGAGAGTGGTGTTAAAGGTGCTGGATATTAATGGCAGAGAATTGACGACGTTACTTAATCGGGACATGTCGGCAGGCGCATCTCGTGTGTCTTTTGATGCAAATCATTTGCCCAGTGGAGTGTATATTTATCAACTTACTGCCGGCGGCCAAAAGCTTTCTCGCAGGATGACCTTGCTGAAGTGACTATATCTTTTAAGCTACGCCTCAGGGTAGCCTCCCCGTCAATCACCATGACAGGTGAGGCTATCCTGCACGCGTAACCTGAGCCGATGGACGTTTCTCTTTATCCATTCTTCCTTGCGTACATCCCTTCAATTTTCCTGACCGCCAAAAGAATTTTAAACCTCAATCCTGCGTGAAAATCAAATAAATTTTGACCATATGGAACTAATTTATCAAAGTATGTTTCAATTTTAAATGTGATGTTTCTGACTTAGATACGTATCTTTTGAATGTTCTTAAGAGTTTCTATAA
>JAPDQK010000028.1:23117-72659 GCA_034505955.1 Candidatus Zhuqueibacter pondensis | reverse complement strand
GCTGCGCACCTATTTGCCCAGTACTCCTCTGCAGGTTATCTTACAAGCCCATGAGTCAGGGAAATATAAATTTCGCCAGCCAACCAAACCGGAAATTTTGTGCGAAATCAATCTTGCCTTGGCTTACAGTGCAAAGGGAATAGTTTATTATCTGTATTCCACCACTTCCGACAGCCAGAATGGCCTGCTTGATACCAACCGCAACACGACCATGCGATATGACACGGTCAAGGCAATTAACAACAACTACCAAAATACCGGTCAAACGTTGTCTCAAATTGGCGCCAACTTCATGAATCTCACCTGGCGGGCTGGGTATTCAATCCATCAGAACCTCAACGAGCCAATCGACGGCACTTATGATCTGTACGATGTGACCTCCAAACCTCCCGGCGGCGCCAATGACCCGGAGAATGAAACTTACGTCGAGGTCGGCATCCTGCAAAACGCCAGCAACGTCAACCATTACATGGTGGTCAACCGCCGCTGCGCGTCCAACGAAACGCGGGAGATCACCCTCACGTTCGAATGTCAGGCCAATCGGATTTATCGCGTCACCAACGTTTATAACGGCGGGATCACCAACTACTATCTCACCGGTCGCACCACCTTTCCCTTTGCGCTGACGCTGGGCCCCGGTGAAGGCCGGCTGCTCAGAGTGGAAGATCTCGGCCCGTGGAATGGCAACTGGTCCGGCAATGTAACGGCCAATACGTATTGGGGCGGCACTGTCAATATCTCCGCCAACGTGACGGTGAACTCCGGCGTTTTTCTCACCATTCTGTCCGGCACCACCGTGACCATGAGCAGCGGAACGTTGTTCACAGTCAATGGCACGATGACAATTCGACACAGCAACACCTTGCGGTTCGGGCCGGGCATCACCCTCGATGTTTATGGCGCGCTGACGGTCAGCGGCACCTCGTCGTCTGGTGTCACCTTTGAGCGCAGCGGCGCTTCCGGCACGTGGTATGGCCTCTGGTATCGCGGCAACAGCAGCGGCAGTGTGAGTTATGCCACCATCCGTAACGCCCAAAAGGCCTTGCGTATCAATGCCAACATCGCGGTCACGAATTGCACGATCAGTGAATTCACCGAGCAGGGCGTTTATATCACTTCGGGCGGCAGCCCCACCGTGGAAAATTGCACGATTACCAACACGCTGGGTGGCTCGCACGGCATTCAAATCACCGGCAACAACAATAACCCATCGATCTTGAACAACACGATAAGCGAAGGGCCGATCGGTGTTGCCCGCGCCATGTCTCCCGGACCGGCCACCATTTCGGGCAATACGATCACCTCCTGCACCACTGCCGGCATTCAAGCCAACGCCACGACGGCGACGACTATTGACAGCAATGCCATCGGCGGTTGCACGAAAGGCATTCTCCTCATCAATGCCGCGACGCCGAACATTCACGATAACGATATTTATGAGAATGATTATGGCGTTGTGCTCGAGCAGGGCCAACCCAGCTTGCTGAAGTGGAACCTGTTCGGCAAAAATGGCGGGCAATTCGCGCCCAACTGGGAGGCCTGTGTGCTGGCGCAATATTTAACTGCCGGTAATGGCTTTGCAAATAATCAGAGCAACAACTTTTACAGTGATCTCGCTTATGGCATTTACAATACCACGGCAACAACTTTCAATGCCCGCGGCAATTACTGGCAAGCGGTCGTACATTACGGACCTGTTGATGTTTCTGAGCCATTGCCCAATCCCAATCCCGACGCCGGTCGCGGCGGGCAAACCGGCAAAGCCGCAGCGCCAGAAGAAATACTTGCCACAACTCCTCCCGAAAACTTTTTGCTTGCCCAGAGTTATCCCAATCCATTTTCAGTGAATAACGCCGCTGCTCACATTCGCTTTGACTTGTCGGAAAGAGCCGCGGTTGAGGTGTTTATTTACGATCTGCAAGGCAAGCTGGTAAGAACACTGACTTCCGGTACGAATTTTGAAAATGGCAAGATTGAATTGGTTTGGGACGGCAAGAACGAGAATGGGCAGCCCGTTAGTTCGGGCATTTATTTTTATCGCTTACAAGCACAGTGCTTGGCAAGCGGCAAACAGTTTGTCGATTCTCGCAAGTTAACCGTGGTGCGTTAATTTAGGTAAAGCATTCAATCTTTTTCACGGAGGAATGAAGATGAAAGCCACAGCAAAATTGTTGCTGGTTGCTATCGCTTTAGCAGCCTTCGCCATTCCGGCAGAAACGTATGCTGGGAAGCTGGTAATTGAAAAGATTAATGTTATTGTCAAACAGATGGGGGATGACGAGTTTGCGCTGCACTTTCAATTTTCTCTCGTCGGTCTGCCAACCGAGGTCAAAATCGAAAACTTGCTTATCGACTATGCCGAGCTGAGTTTCGGAGTTCAGGTGATTACGCCGGCGCAGCGAGGGCAAGTGGGAGGCAAACTGTTGGAGATTCTGGCGGCGACAGCGGATGGCAAAGCGCTGTCCGATTTCAATTATAACGTTTATCCTGCCATTGGCCACATTCGCCGCAAGCAGGCCGGAACTGAGGAGGTCAAATTGGACATTACCCGGTTGGTTGAACACTGGGTGAAAGGCGGAGTCTCCAACCACGGGCTTTTAGTTGCCTCGCACCGGAACGCCGGAGACAAGGCGTTTCGTCAAGGTATCGTGGAGTTGCTGCCAAAGTTCAAGCCAACGGTGACGATTTTTTATACAGTACAGGATGAATGATGCCCGAGGTATGAATCATCATTGTTTTGTGTAACAGTTCACTATCCCCTCTAATGGTGTCATTCCGCAGGCCTATGGCTCGTAGAGCCTACAGACGCAGTCTTCCAGAATGATATTTCAAAAGGGGTAGTGAACTCTTACGTTTTTGTTTCACCCCGACAAAATCCTCCCGTCCTCATCGAGCGCACCCCTGTTCACGTTGCAACAATCTTTTGCCATTTTTGTTCATCTGCAGGTATATTATTTTCGTTGTGATCGAAGCCGGTTGTACAGCCGAGTTCATGACGATCACAGGGCAATTACCGCCTTGAATCTGACGGCAATTGATGTGACCGCATGCAAGAGGACTGTTGACAAACTGGCTTTAATTCACTATATTTTAATATCATCCCGCAAGGGAAAGCGTTCTTTGGGTAGGCTACGCTGATGAGTTTTGACAATCAAAATCGGTAAGATCATTACCACACCACGGCAAATGTCATTTTGGAAGAATCTCTTTTTAATTCTGTGTGTGCTCAATTGGAAGAAGATTCCTACGGAATGACATGATGAGGTTAATGACACATTACCGAGCTTGAACGTCAAAATTCATTAGGGCTATGGGTAGTAATTAACACGTTTCGAGTCATTCTGTCTGGACTCGTTTGTCGGTGTCTGAAGTGGCGCCTAAGAGAATGCGCCTGTTGCGCGATGACGGCACCATGAACTTCAACTCGGGTGATTCCTGTTCTATGACTGATCCACGACTTGCACGACTGGCAGAGGTATTGACTTCGCATTCCACCCGTCTGCAAAAAGGCGAACGGGTTTTAATAGAAGCCTTCGACGTTCCGGAGACCTTTGTCAACGAATTGATTGCCGCTGCGGTTGATCGCGGAGCGATTCCGATTGTCGAGACCAAGCACAACAAGGTGTTGCGGCAGCTTTACCGCAAATACGGTGAAGACGCCTTTCGCTTGCTCGGCGAGATTGAAAAATATCGCATGGAAAGAATGGATGCCTACATCGGCGTCCGTGGCAATGACAATATCTGTGAGATGTCGGATGTTCCCGGCATCAAGATGAATTATTTGCAGCGCCATATTTTTCAGCCGGTGCATCATGACATTCGCCTGAAAACCAAATGGGTAGTTTTGCGCTATCCCAATTCGGCGATGGCGCAGCAGGCCGGCATGAGCACCGAGGCGTTTGAAGATTTCTACTTTGAGGTCTGCACGATGAACTATGGCCGCATGACCGAAGCCATGCAGGCGCTCAAAGCGTGGATGGAGAGCACCGATCGCGTCCATATTCTCGGTCCGGAAACCGATCTGAGCTTCAGCATCAAAGGGATGCCGGCGGTTCCCTGTGGCGGCGAATTCAACATTCCGGATGGTGAGTGTTTCACCGCGCCGGTGCGCAATTCGGTTAACGGCATCATCAGTTTCAATGCCCCGACGATTTATCAAGGCGTGACGTTTTCCGACGTCAAATTGGAGTTTCGCAACGGCAGGATCATCGACGCCACGGCGGAGTCGGCGGCCAAAAGCGCGCGCTTGAATGAAATTTTCAACACCGATGAAGGCGCGCGGTACGTCGGTGAATTTTCGCTCGGGTTCAATCCGTTCATTACGCGGCCGATGCTGGATATTCTTTTCGATGAGAAAATTGCCGGTTCTTTCCATTTGACCCCGGGCAATGCCTACGAGAATGCCGACAACGGCAACCGTTCCCAGATTCATTGGGACATGGTAATGATTCAAACGCCGGAATACGGCGGCGGTGAAATCTGGTTCGACGGCGAACTGGTGCGCAAAGACGGCCGTTTCGTGCCCTCGGATTTGCAGCCGCTCAATCCGGAGAATCTCACACATGAATATGACGATTTTGCACCGTTGCCCATGAAACGCAGAAGAAGCAGGGAAAAAACTCTTCCTGATGAGGTTTTGGTATGAAAGTCACGATCGAATATTGTGTGATTTGAAACTATTTCCCTCGCGCCTCCAGTTTGAAGGCGGAAATTGGGAAGCGTTTTCCGAACTTGCGAGTCGAGCTGATTGAAAGTGGCGGCGGCGTTTTTGAAGTCACGAAGGACGGCCGTTTGATTTTTTCCAAAAAGCAAACAGGCCGCTTTCCGGAGCCGGATGAAATTTTTCAACAGTTGAAATAAGCTCTTACCCTTTTTCTCGTACTCTTTCTGCCAGCGGGCATGGCCTGCTCTTACTTGCTTTCAAAAGTGGTTATTCCGGAAGTGCGTAAGAGCAGGCGTACGAGTAAGAATGGCAAGCGTATCGAGCGCATTATCATGTTTTTGATTTTTATTCTTGGCTTTGCAAGCTGGGGCTACTTGTGGTGCTCCGGCTTGCCGAGCCTACACTTGAATCGCGGTGTCGCTATGAGCGCGGTCTTTCGACCGGTGATTGGAGACCATTTCAAGTTGGGCATACCAGAGCTGTCATCTGCCACAGATGTAACTGCTTCCGCCATCCCCTCTCATAAGATTTTTCTCAACGCACCTCCACAACAAACTTCAATTCAAGACTTTATCCAGCACCTTGCCGATAGCTTGCATGCCGAAATAGCTGTGGCGTTTCGCGACCTGGAGAGCGAACGGGAATTTTTCTTTAATGAGCGACGGATGATGCACGCAGCCAGCACCATGAAAGTGCCGGTGATGATCGAAGTTTTCCGGCAAGCCGAAACCAATGCCGCCAATCGAGAATTTTGCCTCGACGACTCTCTTTTGGTCAAAAATGAATTCAGCAGCATCGTTGACGGCTCCCCGTACAGTCTGGATGTGAGTGATGACAGCGATACCTTGATTTATCGTCATCTCGGCAGGAAGATGCCCATCCGGCAGCTCGTCGAGCAAATGATTACCGTGAGCAGCAATCTTGCCACCAATCTGCTGATCGAGCTGGTGGGCGCAGAAAACATCATGGCAACGCTGCGCACGCTCGGCGTCAAGAATATGCAAGTGCGGCGCGGAGTGGAGGACCTCAAAGCCTATCGCCTCGGTTTGAACAATCAGACCGATGCGCTCGATATGATGTTGACGCTGCAAGCCATCGTGGAGAGGCGCGCTGCCTCGCCGGCGGCATGCGACACCATGCTCGCCATTCTCAAGCGGCAGAAATTTCGCGATGGCATTCCTGCAGGCCTGCCGAGCGGAACTGCGGTGGCCAACAAAACCGGCTCGATCACCGCGATCGCCCACGATTGTGCGATTGTGTTTCCGGAAAGCCAAAATGTTTACGAATCAAGAAAACCCACCCGCAAGCCATATTTGTTGGTGGTATTAACCAGCGGAATTCCGGAGGAAAAAACCGGCAATCAAATTATCTCGGAGATTTCTCGAAAGATTTATCACGATTTGATTTTACCGCTGTGAGCTGAGGGAGTCAGCCTTTGGAAGACAGGGCTTCAACACGCACTGCAACTGCTTTCAACTCCTCAATACCTCTACGTACCACCTTCGAGGCGAAAGACTTCCGGAGACTTGCGCACAGTTTACTGCACACCAAAAGACCAGTTACTCGAACGGTGAAAGAATGAAAAAACGAATTGTGCGATCAGGGGCGCTGCTCATTTGGGCTTTCGCCGGCCCTGCTCTCTTTGCTCAATCATTGCAAATTCGTGCATATGGCACCAGCGACGGCCTGCCGCAAAGCGAAGTGGTTTCCATTTATCAGGATCACGCCGGCTACTTGTGGTTCGGCACATATGAGAATGGCCTGGTGCGTTACGACGGCCGCTCTTTTCAACGCCCCTCAGCGCCCAATAACATTTTAGCCGGTGCCGTACACGAAATTTACCAGGATCGTCGTGGCACTCTTTGGATTGGCACCGAAGAAGGTTTGGTTCGTCTTGCGAAGCATCCTGAGAATGGCGACACCACGGTGACTGTTTTTACCCAAGCGGATGGGCTGCCGGATAACTACGTAACGAGCATCCTCGAAGACAACCGGGGCGTCTTGTGGGTCGGAACCAATGAGGGCGCTTGTTGTTTGACTGATTCGAGGTTTGTGGCGAAGCGTACCAAGCGCAGCGCCGGAAACAATTATATTTTTGCCATGACGTTGGCCCCGGACGGCAGTGTCTGGATGGGCACGGCTGACGGAGTCAATATCTGGCGCGGTGACAGCGTGCAGACGCTCACCACGGCTGATGGCCTGTCCAACAATCGCATCCGCGCCATCTTGTGCGATCGCGACGGCGCGATATGGATCGGCACCAGTTCGGGACTGTCACAGGCGAAAAATAACGTGGTGCAAACTTACAATGAGAAGAATGGTCTCCATGATATCGACATCTTTGCTCTGGCCCAGGATCAACAGGGATATTTATGGATCGGGTCGCGTAGCGGGTTGTCGAAATTTGATCCGACTTTGGCAAGCAATGCTTCTGTTAAAAACAAAGCCACATCGAAAGGGGTATCGCAAAACCAACTTTTTCGTCATTTTGATCGTCGCCATGGTTTATCCGTTGATCGCATTGCCGCGCTTTTTGTAGATTATGAAAATAATCTTTGGATTGGAACCTGGGGAGGTGGAGTTTGCAAACTCTTTGGCACTTACCTCGAGAACTACTTGCCGCGCAATGGGCTGCCTGCCGCGCCGGTGTACAGCCTTTTCGAGGATGACCACGGCCGCATGTGGATCGGCACCAACGGCGGCGGCTTGGCGATTGTTGAGGGGGATCATCTGATCATCCGTGACACACGCCATGGTCTTCCCAATAATGTCGTACATGCGTTCGGCCGTGAGCCTGCAGGCGCAATCTGGGTTGGCACTCATGCCGGTGCGGTACGCATTCCTTCTGATGAATTGATATTCGCTCCGAAGCAATGGCAAATATTCACAACCGCGAATGGGTTGACTGACGATCGAATCAATGATTTGTATTGTGCCCCGAATGGAGAGGTCTGGCTGGCGACTGGCCGCGCCGGCGCCCTTTGTTATACCGGTGGGAAATTCACAACCATGACCGTGGAGCATGGCCTGCCCAGCAACACCGTGAACGCCATTCATCGAGATCGCCAGGGAAGATTATGGATTGCGACCATTGCCGGCTTGTTGCTTCGTCATGATGGCAAACAAAAAATTTTCTTCCGCCGTGATGGATTGCCGGATGAAAATGTTTATTGTATTTTCGAGACACATGACGGGAATCTCTGGTTTGGTACGCGGCGAGGTGGTGCGGCACGCTATGGTGACGGCAAATTTTCTGTTTTAAATACGGCTAACGGTCTCTCTGATAATGTTGTCTATTTCATAACGGAAGATCGTCGTCAGCGCCTGTGGTTCGGCACAAATGCCGGCATTGACTGCTTTGAGGCTGTCAGCTTGAATGAATTTCTCGATCGTCACGGTCCCACAGAACCCAACCTGCAGCAAGAAAACGCAGCCTCGGAAAAGTCGCACGACAAGGTGATGCCATTTTTCCATCTTTCTGCGGTGCATGGTTTGGCGGACAACGAATGCAACACCCGGGCGGCGCTGTGTGACCGTAACGGCCATCTCTGGTTTGGCACGGCAGGAGGCGCCGCCAGGCTTTATCCGGAGTTTTTACCTCTGGCGACACCACCACCACGTGCCCACATTCAATCCATCGCAATCGGGGGACGTCAGCATCCCCCTCTCGGCAACCTGCAATTTCCAACCAGGGCCACAACTTCCCTCATTGTACATTTCCGTACCTTGTCGTTTATCAATGAAAATTATACAAGTTCGCAATATTTTCTCGAAGGATTCGACCGCGATTGGATTGGGCCCACAAACGAGGATCAGGCTCGCTATACGAATTTGCCGCCCGGCGCGTATGTGTTTCATCTGCGTGGTTTGAATGCGAACGGTGTTTCTTCCACCGAGACAGCGAGTGTACGTTTTGAAATCTTGCCGCCATTTTATCGTACCTGGTGGTTTATCATCAGCAGTCTGGTTCTTGCGGCAGGGTTGATTTACAGCGGCTATCGTTGGCGAATTCGGCAGGTGCACAGGCGCAATATCGAACTCGAGAAACTCATCGAAGAGAAGACGCATAATCTGCAGGACGCGCATGCCTTCTTGTCAAACATCAAAGATTCCATGCCGATCGGCTTGTTGGTGTTTGATAATAAACGTTTCGTTGTCGAGGCCAATCGCACCAGCACCGAGCTTTTTGGTTACAGCCTGAATGATCTACTCGGTCAGGAAATACACAACCTGCTCGCCAGCGATAAATTGACACGCGACATGCTTTGGGCGGCGCTGCGCGAGGATATGCGTACAAGCGCTTCGCCATCCAACGGCCGGCCCACGTCCATGATCACTCAGACCGGCATTGAATTGGATGGTTTGAAACACGATGGGAAGAAATTTCCCTGCCTGGTGCATGCCTGTTGCGTGGGAAACGAGCGGGGCGAATTGCGCTACGTGATTCTTACGTGTGAGGACATCACTGAATGGCGGCAGCTCGAGCAAAAACTCATCGAAAATCAAAAACAATTGGCGCTGGTCGACCTCATGGCCGGCATGGGGGATATTCTCAACAACAAATTGGTTGGCATTCACGGCTATCTCGATCTGTTAAAAACCGCGCTTACGGTTGGGGTCGCGCGGCGTGAGGACTCAGGAGAAAACACACCGGTGAATCCGGTGGAGGTGGTGAATTGGGCGCAAACTTCGGCCAATGAAATGAGCACGATTTTGCGCCAGCTCATCGAATTTGGCACATATTTGGCCAAAGTTCCGGTTGCGCCACTCGATTTGCGTGATATGCTGCATGCCCTGCAACGCCGCTGGAGCAAGATCTTGAAGGTGCAACTTCCGGAAATGCCTGAGCCGATACCGGTCATGGTGATTCCCAAGATAAAAGCCGGTCTCGACGAGGCCATCCGCAATTCGCGTGAGGCCAATGCCACCGAAGTGCTGATTCACGTTGAAACCTTGGTTGAGCAGTCGCGCGTCCGCTTGACCCTGACCGATAATGGTCGTGGCATCAGCCCGGAACTGGTGACCAAAGTTTTTCTACCCTTTTTCAAAACCAAAGCGACAACCCATCCCGGTCTCGGTTTGTGGAAACTGCGCCAGCTTGTTCAGCAAAGTGGCGGCACCGTCGAAATCAATTTTGTTCCGAAAGGCGGCACCCAACTCGTTGTCATCTTGCCCATGGCCACGCGCGAACAGCTTTCGGAACAAGCGACCGGCCCAATCCCTGCCATGGCGGAGGAGATTGCATAAGGAGATTGCATAAAATGGAAAAGGCGATCCGTGAGGGGGACACGTCTCGCCTTTTCTTTAGGTCACGCGGGAGGTTCTTTATCTTTTCGCCGCCGAGCTTTCACTCATGGCGCAGTTTTCTATTTGTAACAATCAAATTAAACCGTCACTGGCAGAACCTTTATATTAGACAGTTTCTTTCGAGAAAAGTTGCACGTTATTTTGCAAATTATAAAAAATTTCTGCAAATGCACTCCTTGTGTCAAGCTTTTCCATTTGCATTCCCCCGCCAAACTTTTTATATTAACACTATCGTTTGTTGAGCTTGCGTAACAGAAAGGCTGTGGTGAATGGATTCGTTTGAGCCTCATAATGTGCTGTTTGTTTACGACGTTCTCATGCGTGGTCAGGAACGCGCAGGCTTTCTCTCCAGCGAAAAGACGAGATTCCTGGGGCCTGCTTCGGTTCCGGGAAAGTTGTATGCCATCGGCGATTTTACCGGTTTGGTGATTGATGCGCCCTCGGTTAATTCTGTGCATAATGGCGCGTCGGAGATCAATTCTGAGAAAAAGCCCCAGCACGATGACAGCAAGCGCGTTCAAGGCGAATTGTTCGAGATTTTCGATCCCGTTACTTTTTTTGATACGCTTGACGTGATCGAAGGATATTGGCGGGATCAAGCCGAGCGCAGTCTGTTTGTGCGTAAATTGATCTCGGTTGAGACGGAGAACGGTAAAACGATGGCATGGGCGTATCTTCTGAATTTTCCTGTCAACGATTGGCCGCGCTTCGATCCTGATGAATAAGCGAAGTCAACCTTCCGCGCGAGCGTCATCCACTTTTTCGTGCTGGTACGGCGGAAGTCTGGCGCTACACAAATAAATACATGTACCCATGCTTGACCGGATCATATCGAGCGGCAACGCCGCTTTCACCCTCGATGCGGCCGGCGCGACCGCCCTTCTCAGTATCGTTGCCTTTCTCACCCTCTTTGCCGCAGCGCTCGCCGAACGCGCTTTTCGCATACAAAGCCTCGGAGTTTTTGCCGGCCTTGCCACGGCCATGTTACTCATCATGATTTTTGTCCTTGCCACCATCGCCCATGCGTTGCTCGGGTTGTATTGGTTGCGAAAAATAGCAAGCGGCGAGCTGTTCTTTTACACCTTTGGCATCGGCTTGGGAGGATTATGGCTCGGCGCCGTGATTTCATCTTCACGTCTTCGTGAGCCGCCGCAGGCACGCCGAGTTTTTTTCCGGTGGCAAATTTTCCTTTGGAGCGCGCTGCTCCTCATTCTGGCTTGCAGTGCCATCACGAGTTACGGAATCCTTCATCTATCGCTTCTCGAAACCCTCCGCCAGGTTTTTGCAGGCATCGCTGCGGGAATTTTTCTCATTGCTTCAGGAATTTCCATTTATCGACTCTGGCATGAGCGTGCCGCATTATGGAGTTGGCTGGCGCTGGCCTCACTGGTGTTTGCCTTTGGCATCGCGCTTTCCTATTTTGCACCACATCTTTCACTCCTGGCTTATGCGACGTTTGGTCTTGCCGCCCTTATGGTCAGCTTCGGTCTATTTGCCGATCACGTGCGCTTTCTGCGCCTGGAATCAGAGCTGCGCACGGGTCTGCTGGAGAATGCGCTCAAGCTCGAAGAGGAAAGCCGGCGCCATGCCGCCATTCTTGCCTTCACGCGCGAGGCAGTGGCACATCTCGACCGTGATGAACGCGTCATCTATGCCAACCCTCAATTTTTGCAGCTCGTAGATTCGGCAGCCTTGCCCGCCCAATCCGCCGATGCAAAATCATTCCCCGAAATCACCGGACAAAAATTTTCCGCGTTACTGCCGCATGACCTCTATCAAAAACTGATTCCCTCGGTGCAGGAGGCACGTCGTGGCCGATCTTCGCTCATTGAAGTTCGCCATCTCAGCGCCGGCACGGAGAAATTGCTGCAAGTCTTTGCAGCACCATTGCGCGATAAATACGAAAAAATATATGGGGTGCATCTTGCGATATTGGATTTGACCTCACGACATTTGGCTGCACGATCGTTGGAAAATGTGATTGCCGAAAAGACTCAAGACCTGCGCATTTTTCAACAATGTGTGGAAAACACGACCGACGGCGTCGTCATTACCGGTCTCGACAGCAAGATTCTCTATGTGAATGAGGCCTTCGAGAGAATCACCGGATTTGCCCGCAATGAAATCATCGGCCGTACTCCGCAAACGTATCGGAGCGAAGTTGAAAGCGGCCGCCTCGCAGAGGTCACTCGCCGCCTGCTTCAGCAAAAATCGTGGCGTGGCGAAATGCTCAGCCGTCGCAAAGATGGCAGCACCTTTATCAGTGATCTTTCCGTCACCCCGGTGGCAGATGCCGACGACAAAATCATTCGTTATCTCTGGATCGAGCGCGATGTGACAGCTCGCAAAGAACTCGAAACGAAATTGCAGCAGCAAGCCGAAGAGCTCGAAGCGAAAACTGCGGCAATCGCCCGTGCCAAGGAAAGTCAAGCGTCCTTGCAGGAACGTGCCGGCGAGCTGCAGCGGCGCATCGACCAGCTCGCCAAACTCATGGAAATTGGCGAAGATATTCGTTTGAATGCCAGCCTCGAGGTGATCATGCAAAGCGTCTGCGAGGCAGTCGCCGCATTGGGTTGGCAGTACGTCTTGGTTTATCAACGTCGCGAGCACGACCTCTTTTCGTTGGTAGCGAACGCAGGTTTTGCGAATCCCTCTGCCGCCTTGCGCGAATTGCGACAAATTCCCTACGCTGAATTTGCTCCCTATTTGCTCGAACGCTTCCGCTTGAGTCGGTCTTTTTTCATTGATTCGCGCCACTTGCCCGGAAAGAAACGTTTGGCTTTCATGCCGATCAACCTCGAAGTTGTCAAAAATGCTGAGTGGCTTGCCAATGACGCGCTCCTGGTGCCCATTCGCTCCCGTGATCAGCTCGTTGGCCTCATCGCCGTCTTCAGTCCCTCGGATGGGCACCGGCCAAATCTGGCGCGCGTTCGCGATCTGGAGATTTTTGCCGATGACGCGGCCATTGCCATCGAAAACAGTCGCTTGCTCGCGCTGCACCAACGCAACGAACGGCAGGCGCGTGTGCTCGCGGATATCGGCAAAGTTTTTCGTGTCGCCAGCACCCTCGAGCAAGTCGTGACCGAGATTGCCGGCATCGGTGCCCAAGCTCTTGGGTATCCATGTCTTGTGGTCGTGCCGCCGGTCGATGAACATGATTGGCTCGGTGCGTTGGGCTTGACCTCCGGCAAAACCGATCGACCGAAAAGTCGTTTGTTGGAACCAACCGAATTGCCGTCATTGTTTTACGCACGCTTGTCCACCGCCATTGCCACAACGGATATTGCTCTGATCGAACTGCGCGAGGCGGACTTGCCCCCAGCCCTCCTCGAAGAAGTGACCAAAGCCCGCTCGTTGACTTCCATACATTCTCCAAAAGCTGGAGTGAACGCGCAAATTTTCGCTCTCTACTCACGGGGCAGGGGTATTGGATTTATGGCCTATCTGCTGCCGATGGGTGTTTCAGCCGCCATGCAACCTCATGATGTCGCCTTTGCCACCGACATCGCAGACCGCGCCGCTTTGACCATTGAGAATGCACGTTTGTTCCGCGAAACTGACGAAAAAGCCCTGGCGCTGGAACGTGCCAACCAATTGATTTCGGAATTTCTGGCGAGCGTTTCCCATGAGTTGCGTACTCCCATGCATTCGATTTTGCAATTTTCCGAAATTCTTTTGAGCCAGGCTCCCGGCAAGCTCAACCAGGAACAAAAGCGCCAACTGGAAGTGGTGCAACGCAGCGGCAGGAATCTGCTGACCTTGCTCAATGACATTCTGGATCTCAGCAAAATCGAAGCGGGGAAAATGGAAGCTGTAGTTGAAAAATTCGATCCGGCGCAGCTCATCCGCGAAGCCACTGATGCCATTCGACCGTTGTGTGAGCAAAAGCACCTGGCACTGCGCGTGCGCCTCGACAACAATCTCACCAGACAGTTCCGCAGCGATCGCAGCATCTTGTCGCGCGTGTTGACCAACCTCCTGGGTAACGCCGTAAAATTTACCGAATGGGGAGAAATCGAGGTGTTGGCGCGCATGCGCAATAATCGGCTCGTTATCTCGGTGCGCGATACCGGCATCGGTATTCCGGCTTCGCGCCAGAGAGAAATTTTCGAGCCGTTTCGCCAATTGGAAAATTCGGAGGCGCGCCGCCACGCCGGCACCGGGCTTGGCCTCGCCATCTCGAAGAGAATGCTGGCCATTCTCAACGGCGAGATCGAGGTCGAAAGCGAGGCCGGCAGGGGATCGAAATTTACCATTCAGATTCCGGATTCGATCGCGCCGACTCAAAAGATTTCACGAAGCAGTCGCGCTCGTAGTGAATCGATGAGCAAAAAAGCAGCGAGCAAAGAAGTCGCCTCGAAAAAAAAGAAGGCAGCCATTCGTTTCCCATTGCCCAAACGCTCCAAGAAGTCGCGTATTCTTGTCGTGGAAGATGATGAGAACACCCGCTATGCCATGCAATTCATCCTGGAGAATGCCGGCTATCAAGTGGATTTTGCCGAAGGTGGAGAAAAGGCATTGCTGGCGGCGCAACATCACCGCCCCGATCTCATCCTGATGGACATCATGATGCCGGACATGGACGGCTATCAGGTCGCGCGCATGCTCAAAGCCCAAAAACAACTCTCACACATTCCGGTGATTGCATTAACCGCTCGCGCCATGAAAGGCGACCGCGAGAAGGCGCTCGCCGCCGGCTGCAATGATTATCTCACCAAGCCGTTCGAGAGCAAGGATATTTTGGGCATGCTGGAGAAATGGCTGGAGTAACCCGGACGGCTGGACGAGTCGTCGCCGGAAAGTTGTCGGTTATGATTCTTTGTACAACAAATTATGCCTTGATTTGTTTGTAAGAAATCGTTATGTTGCTTTCAACCGGCTAATTTGGCATGAGCAATTTTCATTTTATGGAGGTCAGCCATGCAAGCAGCACCAGGCAAGTTGAGCAAAAACGGAAAGAAGGCAATGCTTTTGGAAATGTTGACGCAACTGCCGCAGAAAGAGCAAATAGAAATCCATCATCTCCTGGGCTTATGGCTTAATAAAAATTCGACTAAGACTGCAACAGCTCGGGTTGCCCGTGCCCGAGAGAATGAATTCTTGCAGACTGAATTTGGTCAATACATTTTAGAAGAAGCAGACGCAAAAATCTCCATTGAGAAAGTACGGAATGCGCTTTCAAAAATAAGCGGATCCTTGGCGCAGGAAATCATCGAGGCGAGGGAGGAACGGTAGGTGGCTGATTACATGTGTGACACAAATGGCTTGGTCAAATATTATCACACAGAAGTCGGCAGCGTAAAAGTTCAACAGATTATCGACAATCCAAGCAATCGGATTTGTCGATTGTTGAGCTTGTCTCCTCTCTGGCTAAAAAGGTACGGACAGGTGATATCAACGTGACCACCGTTCACAGCGCGCGCCGGAAGTTTTTCGCTGACATTTCTATAAGAAAATTTCACATTGTCATGCTCACACAGAAGCATGGCCGCAACGCTGTAAGGTTGCTGGTGCAGCATGCCACCAAACGTGCACTCCGTACATTGGATGCACTGCAATTGGCTATTGCCATGGATTTGAAAGGTCGAAGAAGCTTGCATTACTTTGTTTGCGCCGATGACAAGCTCGATAAGATCGCTAAACTGGAGAAAATTGCTTTTCTTAATCCCGAGATTTCGTGATGGAAATTTTTTCGAATCAAAGCGATTGTGCGAGGAAGCGTTACGCATTGCCCCCAAATTGCAGCCCGGTGATCTCAAAGCTCTCATCAATACCGAACGTGGAAAACTCTATCGTGATATGCGATAATGGGAAGAATCTTGGAAAACATTTACAAAAGTCAAAGATTGGGTGTATGAATTTAGACAGCTGAAGAAGATGTCATTCTGGAAGACTGCGTCCGTAGGAATCTTTTTGGGTACTAGCAAGTATTTCTTTAAAAAGTAAAAAGATTCCCTACGGGCGCAGCTCTACGAGCCGTAGGCCTACGGAATGACACAAAAAGTAAGTGAGATTTCAAACGGCTAAACTTTTACCAAAATTGTACAATCGCAATTCAGTCCAGAAGGAGTTACCGCTGATGTTGCCGGATAAACTTGAAACTATTTGAACCATATATGAACACCCCCGACCTCAAAAAACTCCTCGACAAGCTCGCTCATGATTTGCGCGGGCCGATTCATACCGCCAAGCTCAATCTCGAAGCGGCGCAGATGCTCGCGAAAAAAAGCGCTGGGCCGCAACAAGAACGGTTACTCAAACATCTCTCGCTTGTCACTGATGAGTTGGAGAAATTGGAAAACCAAGTTAAAGATTTCATTACTAAACTGAAATAGTCCATTTTTTTAATGACAAAATGATCAAGGTCGAAATAATTGTTTAAAAGAATTGAATTATTTTGTCTCAAATTATTTTTGTCTAATTTGAATTTGTATCACTCCCGTGGCCGACCTTCGCGAAAAAATTCTGCTGGTGGATGACGAACCCGGTGTCCTCTCCGCTCTCGAGACGCTGCTCGCGGACACCTATCCCATTTTGACAGCGGAGAACGGTACCGCCGCTTGGCAAATCTTGCAAGACGAAGACATCGCCGTTGCCGTTGTCGATCTGGCGCTGCCCGATCTCAATGGTCTTGAATTGCTCCGCCGCCTGCGCGAAAACGATTTGCCCACCGAGCTGATTATGGTGACCGGTTACGGCACCATCGACTCGGCCGTCGAAGCCATGCGCATCGGCGCGTATGATTATCTAACCAAGCCGGTCGATGGCGCGCGTTTGCAACAAGTCATCGCCAAAGCGGTCGAAAAGAATGCGCTCACGGTCTCCAATCGCGCCATGGCCACGCAGTTGCGCGAGCTTACCCAATACGAGGAACTCCTCGGCCAGAGCGAGGCAATGCGGGAGATTTATAAACTCATCGAAGCCGTTGCCAAATCCGACGCCAGTATTCTCATCACTGGCGAAAGCGGTACCGGCAAAGAATTAGTGGCACGCGCCATTCATCAGCGCAGCAATCGCAAGCAGGCGCCCTTCATCGCGGTCAATTGCTCGGCGCTGCCGTCAGAAATTTTAGAGAATGAATTCTTTGGTCACGAAAAAGGCGCCTTCACCGGCGCGCTTGCCGAGAAACCCGGTTGTTTCGAACTGGCGGATCACGGCACACTTTTTCTCGATGAGATCAGCGAAATGCCTTATGAGCTCCAAGCAAAACTGTTGCGCGCACTGGAAGAAAGAAAATTCCGCCGTCTCGGCGGCCGCAAAGAGATTGCGGTTGATGTCCGTGTCATTTCGGCGACCAATCACGATGCCCGCCGTGCTGTCAAAGAAAAGATTTTGAGAGAAGATTTGTTTTATCGTCTTGCGGTGGTTGAGATCGAGCTGCCGGCATTGCGTGAGCGCATTGGCGATTTGCCTTTGCTGGCGCATGCGTTTCTTCAACGATACGCGGAAAAAGCCGGGAAGAGAATCATGGGATTTACACGAGAGGCTTTGGAGATTCTTTCCCGCCACGCCTGGCCTGGCAATGTCCGTGAGCTGCGTAATGTCATCGAGCGTGCTGTTCTGCTTTGTGCCGGCCGCCAAGTCACTGCGGCGGATCTGCCCAAGTTTTTGTTCGAACAGGATGATTCCACTGAAATCCGCATTCCGATTGGCACAACCGTGGATGAGGCGGAGCGCCGGATCATCTTGCGCACGCTTGCCGCGTACAACAACAACAAAACGCACACCGCAGAGATTTTGGGCATCAGTTTGAAAACGTTGCACAACAAACTTGCGCGCTATGCCAGCGAGGAGAAGTAGCACAAATCGTTTCCCATCGTGCCTCATTCTCCGACCGTCATGGTTTCAACATTCAATCATTGCCGCGCTTCCGTAAAAATTTCCCACCCTTTTTCCTCATTCAGGTAAAATTTACACAATTCTTTTTTCAGTTCAGCGTGCTGCTCTTATCCCCGAAAAAGTTACCAGCCTGTCAAGCTTTTGTTCCTATTCCACTTATTTGGTCTCTCCAATACCACGAATACGTGCGTTTACAATTTGGCAATGCCTTTGCTTGATTTAGTGCACAACCTGTTAGAGGGTGAGAAAAATATAAAATGAGACTGGCCGGTCAATTGAAGTCATGGAATTCGAGAACATTTTGTGGCTAAAAAGTGACCGGTCAGTTGCTTTCCAAACACGCTCTTGGGAGAATGAGATGAAAGCATTGCCATTTTTCATAACTTCATTATTGGGCTGGATGGTGGCCCATCTGATCAGCAGCTTCGAGCGGGAGGAGAGCGCCGTGACCGGCTGGATGAGACTGGCAAACTATCCGGTCGGCATCGCCGGTGCCTCGATCGGCACGTGGGTGAGCCAAAATTCTGCCATGCTTTACAACAAAGTTTTTGTGATGGGAATATTTTTCTCCGGCATTGCCGTGCTGCTGTTTCAGTCGCTGCGTCGCTTGCTGCAGGCACGGCGAAAAACCGGGATGATCAGCAAAAATGCCTTTCCCAAATTACCATGAGGTGTTCCATGAAAAAATTTCTTCTTCTGTTGTTTTTCGCCTGCGGCATATTTCTATTGCTCTCGCAAGGCGAAGTGTTGTGGAGCAAGCTCAATTTTCTTGATGCCCCACGCGTTCACAAAGTGCAAAAAGGTGAGTCCTTGAGCAAGCTGGCCAAACAATATTACGGTGATGCCCAGCGCTGGCGCGAGCTGGCCATCGTCAATCGCGCGCCCAAGCCGAATCATCTGGAAGTGGGCGAGGAAATCCTGTTGCCTTCCGCGACGGTGATCAATGAGCTGCGTCGCTCCCGTACCATCACAAGAGTCAATGCGTTGGTCGGAGAACAGGAAAAGATTGCGGTGAGGGCAACTCCGGAATCTCCTCAGACTCTGAGGCAATCCGGTGAGCCAACCGCGGTGCCGGTGGAAACGCCAGCGGCCAGCAGCGGGCAAAGCACCAATCTTGTCCCGGAAACCTCACCTGAAGTGATGGCACCGCCGGCTGAGCCAATAACCGAAAGTTCCGGATTCCCGTGGTTTTGGCTGGCTATCGCTCTCATCATCATCGCCGGCGCAGCCGCTTTTCTCTGGTACCGTCGCAAGCACGCCGAGGACAAAAAGATTGAGATTGAGATCGTTGAGCCGCGCCACAGCTTCGAGGATCGTTCGGCCCGACCTTCATTCAGTTATTCGTCAAAGGACAGCCGGGACCCTTTCGACAGAACCGAACGCGAGAAGGAAAGTCTCGCCGTATAGTTGCGGCCGACTCTGTTCAATCAATTCCGGCATCAAAAATGCCTGCTCCTCGTCCCTGGCTGAAACGACCGCGATGTGAGCTTTGATTGAATACAAAAGTAGCATTCTCCACCCCCAACGCACTACGCATGAAGGCATCCGAACGGGCGGCTATAACGGGAAGGAATCTCCCTGATCGCGCATTCCGTCCGATAAAAAGGAGAGCCTGGCAGGCGTAGTCACCTACCCCGAAGCCCCGATGATTGCATCGGGGCTTTTTTTTATTTGTTTTTCCGCGGAATTGTGTTATAATATAAAATGTTTGGTTCAAGTTGATCTCACCCAATTCATCGAACTTATGTTCTGAGCCAATTTGTCTATGACCACAATCCAGCTCAAACTACCGGAATCGATTGCTCGATTCTATCCGAAAATCGGTGACAAGGTTTTTTTGCAGGCTTTGCGCGAATCCGTAAACCGGCTCATCGCAGAAGAACGCCAGGAATTGAAGATTACAAAGACCAGAATACGCAGGTATGAGCGCAAATACAAGTGCACTTTCGAGACGTTTGAGAAACGTATGCCATCCGGCGGCAACTTCGATACTCACGAAGATTATGGGGAATGGTCTTATCTTGTTGAGAAAGCCAAGATGATCGTCAATGACATTGCAGAGTACGAACGCCTCGTGGGGCATGAAAAATGAAACATGGCACTTTGGCAAAGTTTCGAGACCTGATTGTATCCGTTGAGTTCCTTCGCCACGAGTCCACAAAAAATCTCGAATTATATAAGTGCAAAGTGATTTTACGAGACGGAACGAATTTGCGAGTTTTAGAAAAATACCGCAACGACAACTTGGTTTATTACAGCTATTATTGGCTTGCTGCCACTAACGAATTGATTGTCGGTTGGGACAATGCGCCTCATCATCCGCGTCTGAAAATTTTCCCCCATCATAAACATCTAGCTGTCCGGAAAAAGCCTGTCATCTCTGAAGAAAGAAATCTGTCAGGGGAATTCAAGTTTATCGCCAAACGTTTGTTATAAGTCCTCGTGAGATTTTCAAGCGATGAAGAAGCAGCCTCTCAATTCAATCTTACGGAGAGAGAAACAATGAAGCATTTCAAGCAGTGGCTGGCGGTGGTTTTCAGTCTTGCATTCTTCGCTTGCCAACCTCAAACCGCCAGGCAATTCTTTTTGCCACCCGACAAAAATCCGGGCCGTCTCAAGGATGGCCGGATCTTGCTCCCCAACGGCTGGATGCTCGAGCCGGCCGGCGAACATCTTGAACTCGGCGATCTGCCGCTGGGCATCGACCTCACACCGGATGAGCGCTTTGCCGCCGTCACCAACAGCGGAGGAGAGCAGAATGTTTTTATCATTGATTTAAAAACACGAAGAATCACTGACACACTCCGCACCGGCCACACCTGGCTGGGGGTGCGATTTTTCGATCGTGGCAGACAACTCGCCGCATCCGGCGGCAACCGCAATGTGGTTTTCCTTTTTGATTTTGCCAACGGCCAAGCGACGCCCCACGACACCATCAAGCTCGGCGAAGCCTTTCCCAGGCAGCGCTTTGCCGGCGGCGGCATCGACGTTGGCAGCGAAGGTCAAATCCTCTTTGCGGTGAATCGCGCCGACAGCATCCTGTACGCCTACGACCTGACGTTGAAAACATTTCGCTATCAAATCAAGCTGCCGGCCGAGCCGTACACCTGCCGCGCACATCCCACACGCCCGGAAGTTTTTGTCTCGGTATGGGGCGGCGCACAGATCGTGGTGATCGATCGCACGCAGGAAAAAATCGTCGCGAGCATTGCCACGGGTGATCATCCCAATGACATGGCATTTTCACCGGATGGGCAACGTCTGTTTGTGGCAAATGCAAATCTGAACAGCGTTTCAATCATCGACATCGTGCAGCGCCGCGTGATCGAGACCATTCTCACAGCGCTGAGCCCTGATGCCCCACCCGGCAGCACCCCCAATGGCCTGGCAATTTCGGCAGACGGGAAACAACTTTTTGTTGCCAATGCCGACAACAATTATGTCGCCGTGTTCGATATCACCCTGCCTGGACAGACGCGCAGCAAAGGTTTCATTCCCGTTGGCTGGTATCCGACCGCCCTCCGCGCGTTGCGTTCTTCCCCGATTTTGCTGGCGGTGAATGGCAAAGGTCATGGCGGCTCGAGGGCAAATCCAGGAGGCCCGAACCCGTATCAAAGAAACACGGATGCGATTTCCGAATATATCGCCCGCCTGTTCAAAGGGTCACTTTCATTCATCCCACAGCCCGATGATCAACAACTTCGGCGCTACAGTGAAACCGTCTATCGCAACTCGCCTTTTGTGCAGCGACGGCGACAAGACATGGAGGAGTCGATTTCAGTCAACAATCCCATCCCGCGCAAAGCCGGCGGCGCCTCGCCGATCAAATATGTTTTCTATATTGTCAAGGAGAATCGTACGTATGATCAGGTGTTTGGCGACATTCCCGAGGGCAACGGCGATTGCAAGCTGGTGTTGTTTCCGGAGGAGGTGACGCCGAATCATCATGCGCTGGCGCGAGAGTTTGTTTTACTGGATAATCTCTACGCGGATGCCGAGGTCAGCGCCGATGGTCATGAGTGGTCGATGGCGGCTTATGCCACCGATTTTGTCGAAAAAAATTGGCCGGGAGTTTACGGTGGGAAAGGCGGCACTTATCCGGCCGAAGGATCGCTGCGCATCGCTGAGCCCAGTTCCGGATACATTTGGGATTTGTGTCGCCGCGCGAAATTGAGTTACCGCAGTTACGGTGAATTCGTTGGCTATGCGGTTCCCGGCCGCAAAGATACGGTGATGACCAAAATCGAGTCGTTGCAGGGCCACATCGCAACAAACTTTCCGCCCTATGATCTCAACATTGCCGATACCACGCGCTTTCGGATTTGGCAACAGGAGTTTGATGAGTTCGACAAAAATGGCAAACTGCCGCGATTTCAAGTCATTCGGCTGCCCAATGATCACACTGCCGGCACGCGCAAAAACATGCCGACCCCGCGCGCCATGGTCGCGGACAATGATCTCGCGCTCGGCATGATGATCGATCGCATCTCTCACAGCCGTTATTGGAAGGAATGCGCCATTTTTGTGGTGGAAGATGATGCGCAAAACGGCCCGGATCATGTCGATGCGCATCGCATGATTGGACTGGTGATCGGCCCCTACGTTAAGCGCCACAGTGTCGACCGCCACATGTATTCCACCGCGAGCGTGCTGCGCACGATGGAGCTGATTCTCGGCTTGCCGCCAATGACACAATTCGATGCCGGCGCGTTGCCGATGTACGCGTCGTTTACCGATATTCCGGATTTTACGCCGTACACGTATCGGCCGGCAAATATCAATCTCAAAGAAATGAATCCGGATAACGCCTACGGCCAGTTGCGCTCTGAGGAAATGAATCTCGCCGTCGAAGATGCCATCCCGGATGTGGAATTCAATGAGATTATTTGGAAATCCATTCGGGGCGCGGATTCGGAGATGCCGGCGCCGGTGCGCAGTGCCTTTGTACGGGTGGGCAATAGCGATGATGATTAGTCGGTCAACAGGTGCACCCACTGCCCAATTTTACCAACAAGTCAAGGAACAATCGACATGCCAGCAAATCCTTGAACCAACTAAACGAGAAAACGAACGATGAGTAACGAACTTTTTGCAGCCATGGCACAAAGTGTGATCAACGGAGAAGTTGACGACGCCAAGCTGTTGGCACAGCAAGCCATCGAAACCAACATCGACCCGTTGGAGGCCCTCAATAAAGGGTTCGTTATTGGCATCAACCACGTTGGCGAGCAGTTTGGTTGCGGCAACATGTTTCTTCCTGATTTGGTGCTGGCCGGCGAAGCGATGAAAGCAGCGTTGGCCATTCTCGAGCCGGAACTGAGCAAGCGTGGTACCGCCCGGCAAATCCTTGGCAAAGTGGTGATCGGTACGGTCAAAGGCGACATTCATGACATCGGCAAAACCATCGTGGCGACCATGCTCAGTGCCAGCGGATTTCAAGTTTATGATCTCGGTCACGACGTGGCGGTCGAAAAATTTGTTGACACCGCACGCGAAGTCGATGCCGACATCGTGGGAATGAGCGCTTTGCTTACCACCACGATGGTTCGACAGCGTGACGTGATCAAAGCACTCGATGAAGCCGGCTTGCGATCTAAAGTCAAGGTCATGGTCGGCGGCGCGCCGGTCACCCGCGGCTGGGTTGAGGAGATCGGCGCCGATGGTTACAGCGAAGATGCGGTTGGCGCCGTGGCCGTGGCTAAAAAGCTTTTAGAACACCGATGAAACGGATTGGACGGGTTCGTACGGATTACTTTACAATAAACTTGAACTGTAATTTGTGACTTTGAACTTTCCGTTCACTTTAATCCGTGTAAATCTGCGTCATCCGCGTTATCCGTGTCCAAAAAATGAAACTCACAAAAACATGGCGGACAAAATCAAATCCATCACCAACCCACGTCTGCGCCTCGATATTTTGAGCGCAGAAGAGGTTCGGCGCATTCACACTGCGACGTTGGATGTCATCGAGTCGGTTGGCGTCAAATTCCCTTCACAAAAAGCTCTCGACATTTGGGAGACGCACGGCGCGACGGTGAATCGCAACACCATGATCGTCAAAGTTCCCGGCCGTGTGATCGAAGAGGCGCTCAAAAAAGCGCCACCGATTTTTACTCTGGCGGCCCGTGATCCCGGCCGCGATCTGGCCCTCGATGGCAATCATGTTTACCTCGGCACCGATGGTTGCGGCGTGGAGGTGATTGATCTTCTCACCAACGAGCGCCGTCGTTCTCGCCTGCAAGATGTCGCCGACATCGCGCGTGTAGCCGATTATTTGGAAGAAGTGGCGTTTCACTGGGTGGCGGTCTCAGCGCAAGATTATCCGCCGGAAACGCGCAGTCTGCATGAGTTGCGGGTGATTTGGGAAAACTCCACGAAACATGTACAAACCGAAAGTATTTATTCCGAACGCGAGGCGCGCGCGGCCGTCGAGATGGCTGGTGCCATAGCCGGTGGGCGAGAAGCTTTGCGCAAACGACCACAACTCTCACTCACGCAGTGTACCGTATCGCCGCTTGGCCAGGATGGTGGCAGTCTCGAAGCCGCATTGGTTGCGGCAGAGGCCGGGGTGCCGGTCGGATTCATGACCATGACGGCTTCGGGTTCGAGCGCGCCGGCGACGCTGGCCGGGAATTTGGTGGTGGGCAACGCAGAAGTGCTCAGCGCGTTGGCGCTGATCGAACTGGCACATCCGGGCGCACCGGTGTTTTATGCTGCAGCGCAAACTGCGATGGATGTGCGCACCGGTGGATACACTGGCGGCGGGCCGGAAGATTTTCTCTTTGGCGCGGCTTCCAATCTGTTGGCGGATTTCTACAACGTGCCGCTGTCGATGGGTTCGTTTGCCACCGGCGCGAAGGAACCAAATTGGCAAGCCGGCATCGAGAACAGCCTCTCCACGTTCATGGCGTGCGTCGTGATGTCGGACATGCTGCTCGGCGTGGGATTGCTGCATGGCAGTCGCATCTGGTCATATGAGCAAATGCTGATGGATTGCGAAATTTTTGACATTGTTTGTCGCATGATGGCGGGTATTGTTGTGAACGAAGAAACTTTGGCGCTCGAGGCGATCCGCGCGGCCGGACCGGGTGGAAATTTCCTGACCCAAAAGCATACCAAAAAACACGCGCGCAATTTGTGGCTGCCCAAATTTATGGATCGCCGGCCATACAACGAGTGGGAAGAAAAACGCGACGGCGCACGAGATTGGGCCCGCGAAGAGGCGAAGCGAATTCTTTCCATGCATCAACCGGAGCCACTTGATCCGAAATTATCGGAGGAGTTGCGGCGGATTGTTGCTGCGCTGGAAAACAAGTAACATGAAACCATTCCTCATTTTCGTTTTTTCCCTTGTCACGCTTGCGAATTTTTCCGTGAGCCATGCCCAACTCTGTTTTCGATATGATCAAACAGATTCCTGCTCCTCGTATCCAATTACGGATGTTATGATTAGCACGCCGTTTCCTGGCGCGGCCGGCAAACCGGAACGCCACGTGGATTTGGCAACCAACCTGGGCTGGCTCTTTGTTCTTCGCCAGCGCGTTGCTGTGGGGCCATCTTTGTTCTTCAGCGCTTATCTGAATGGCGGTTGGCATTCACAAGTGGGACTTCATGGCCGGGTCCGTGTGCATTGCACAAAAAATTTTCGTGCCGATATTTCTCCGGGAATGATTTTGCATGACAGTCCTTATCCGGAGGGATTTGCCGGCTACAGCACCGAGATGGCCGCAATCTACCGGGACTGGGTGGGTGTCGTGGCGCGCTTGGATGTCGTCAAATCATATCCTCGAGGTCACGATCCAGTTTTTCAAGTTGGTCTAAAATTTGGATCGTATGCCGGTTTGGGATTGACAGGATTGGGTGCAATTGCCGGCGGCATCAGTTACATTCTCAATCAGATGGATTGAAGCGTCAAACGCGAAGAGATTGCCATGCAGCCGAAACTCGAGCTTCTTTCTCGTGAACTTGTTGACCGAATCCTTGACGAAGCCTTTCAGTTGTTGATGGCTCCGGGCATCAAAGTACAAGCGCCTGAAGCAAGAAAGCTTTTAGCGGATGCCGGTGCGCAAGTCGATGAACCGCAAGAAGTCGCACGAATCCCCGAAACATTGGCACGACAGGCGATCGCCACCGCGCCGCGGGAATTTTTCTTGTACAATCATGCCGGTAATCCGGTGGTGCACTATGGCGGTGACGCCGTTCAGTTCGATCCCGGCTCATGCGGCGTGCATGTTCTCGACCCGGACACGTGGGAGCACAAACCGGCGCAAACCCCGGATCTGGTGCGCTTGATCAAAATTGCCGAGATGTTGCCGCAGTATGACGCGCAATCGACCGCGGTGGTATGCAGTGAAGTTCCTCAGGAAATTGGCGATTGGTATCGACTTTATCTTGTGCTTTTGTACTCGGCCAAGCCCATCGTCACCGGTGCGTTCTCGACGACGACAACGTCAATTATGTTCGACATGCTGTCGATATTCACCGGTGGTCGCGAAGCGTTGGCAAAAAAACCTCTGGCGATCTTCGACGTGTGCCCTTCGCCGCCGTTGATTTGGAGCAAGTTTGCAGCGCAAAATTTGATCGATTTGGCGACCGCCGGTGTTCCCGCAGAAATTGTCTCCATGCCCCTTGCCGGTACCGCCGCTCCAGTCACCTTGCTCGGCGCCATAGTCCAGCATGCCGCTGAGACCATCAGCGGCATTACGATTCATCAATTGGCCAAACCCGGCGCACCAATTGTTTGGGGTGGAGCGCCGGCGATATTTGATATGCGTTACGGCACCACGCCGATGGGCGCAATCGAAACAGCGATGATTGCCGCAGCTTACGCGCAGGTGGGAAAATCATTGGGCCTGCCGACTCATGGTTACTTGGGTGCAAGTGATGCAAAAATCGTTGATGCGCAGGCCGGATTGGAAAGCGGGATCACTACCATGATCGGCGCCTTGGCTGGCATCAACATGATCTCGGGAGCGGGGATGCTGGATTTTTTGGCCTGTCAGAGTGCGGAAAAATTGGTGGTGGATGCCGAGGCCATTGCCATGGCCAAACGCTTGCTGGAAGGAATTCGGATGCGTACCGAGCCCCTGGCGACGACGATGTTCGAGGGAATCAATTTCAAAGCCGATTTTCTCAAACAAAAAATCACCCGCCAATTGTTCGCAAAAGAACAATATCTTCCCTCTTCGGTAATTGATCGCGGCTCAATTCGTTCGTGGCAGGAAACAAACAGCTTGGATACGTTTGCCCGCGCCCAAATGCGCGTCAGAGAATTATTGGCGGCGTATCAACGTCCGGCCATTACGATTGCACAAGAACGCGAGCTCCGCGAAATGGTGGAACACGCGGCACGCAATACCGGAATGGATGGGTTGCCCGCGTTGCCCCTTGCTATTTGATCTGCACCTGCCAGCCAATGTGATAAATACCAAGCCATGCCAGCGGCTTCGCCGCCGCGGGATAGTAGCGCTCCAAAATATCCACCGGCGTAAAACCAAGACCGAGATAAACTTCCGAGCGAACATTCGGCTTGTGGGCATTGCGGACGCCATATCCGACGCCAACATTCAACGGAATATGCCATCGACGCTCCATATCATATGTGAGCCAGGAGGTCATGCGATCATATTTGAGCAGTGTTCGCTTTTGAAAAATATCTCCGAACGAAGTGTAATTGAGACGCAGATCGAAATCCTGCAGCGCGTTTACATGCAATTTCGCCAAAGCAAATCCCACCCCGAGCAGGTTGGCCATGAAGTCTGAATAACTCGCACCCTGTTTAGCCTTCGGCCGGCGGCCATCGTTATACTCGAGCAGGGTCATCAGCGAAGCCGCCGTTCCCGCACCAAGACACTCCGACCATGTTGGGCTTAGTCCCGACCACCGATACAACCCGATCAATCCCTGGGTGATGCGATAACTGCCTTGAAAATGTAAAAGCTCGTCAAAGTGCAAGGTATGATCCTTTGTCCAATCGTTGCGAATGCGAAATGATCGATTGGGACCGCCAAAATATTGATCAAATTTCTGAAAGCCGAAAACCGCCAAGCCCAGACTGCCGGCTTCGATCAGCGCCAGGCGCTCCCAGCGCAAACCGATTTTGCGGGAAGGGGATGAATACATCGGGGACATCATGACCGGCAGATGTTGCGAAAGCCGAGGGTTTGCTCTCAGCTCCGGAGGTATGGACAGTAGACTGTTCAGTTCAAGGCCGGCAAATTGTTCAGGAGTTGACGCGTGAGAATTCTCCAAGTGCTCGATCTGATCCTGCAGAGATGTCGGCCTCCCAGAAGCAAATTCCTGCCCCCGAAGCGGTGGAATGTGATTGAGGCTGATGCCGTTTTGCTGATGATGGGGAATCGCCAGGGATGTGCTTTTGGCCTGTGGCAACTTTTGATCATGCCGATTCAGCGGCGCTGCGCCGAGCAGTAAAAAAAATCCTGCCACTGCCAGAATGCCTTCGGACTTGATCCAGACAAAATTTTTGGATTTTAGCGAACCGGGTCGTGGCTGGCGTAACCCGGATGGCGCCAGGGCCCCACACGCCACATGATGATTTCGTTTTTGGGCTTTCGCAGAAATAACGCCGCGATGCGCTCGGCGACGTCTTCTCATTCGAGCATTGGTTGCCGACGGAACGCGTACGCAGGATAACTTCTGATCGGTCCGTGTCGAAAATTGGAGTGCCATCATCTTCCCAGGTTTGAGTTCATAATGTGACCAACTGTTGATGATAAATGGAAAGTCGCGCGATGGCCGCAAATCAACTGCGTATTACAAAGGGACGGCTCGTGCTGAGTTTGATTGCATTCCATCCCTGCACATTGTGTATCCGCACTATCTTGGACGAGACAACCCAACGGGAGGTGGTCAAGAGGTAATCGAAAGAGTTGACTCCAGACGCTTCTGACGGTAATATAAAAAACTCTGCTCGAAAAAGCAAGACAAGATTGACGTATTTTTACTGTCTTTCGCAGAATGCAAAATTTATAATTCCACGTGCGTTTCGACAGTTTTGGCAAAATATTTGTAGCTTGAGTAGGTCGCTTCAACCGTGATGCGCACCAGATATCTTCCGGAAGCCACTGGTGGCATTTTTTGCAGAACCTCCGGGACATGGCGGCGTTGATCATCGCTCCACCCTGCGGGCGCATGCCACACCGGTGCCGGCTCCCAGTTTCCGCCAAACAATTCTTGTTGTGGTCCGGAAAAACGCAGCGTTTTGTTCAGAGGCTTTGCCAAAGTCTGGCCGCGCGCGTCGAGGATCTCGAGCGTCACATAACTCGGCTCGGTGAGAAAATAGTCAATCTGAAGCAGCGGCGAAGTCAAATGTTTGGAAGCACGCAAATTTGCGATGTCCGTGCCAATCCAGTAATATTGCGCTGACTCACGGTCGTCGATCAAAACCTGGCCGAAGCGTTTATAAATAGCAATGCCGCGCGGCTCGATAAACTCCTTGTCGCCGTTGCCGCGCCGGCCATAAGCAGCCAAATAATTCAAATCACGATCGAATTTGTGCACGCAATGGTTGGTGAAATCCGTGACATAAACGTTGCTGTAATAGTCGATCGCTACATACATCAACTTGGCGTTCGGTTTGCCGATCTCTGTGACAGTCACAGCTTTGATCAAGCGGCCATCACGAGTGAATTTTTGCAAACGCTGGCCATGGCGATCGATGACAGCAACAAACGTGTCCTTGTAAAACGACCATTGCTCGGTGCTATCCGTCGCGGCAATTCCGGAAGGCCACGACAAGAGTCCGGGGTTATCCCAGCTTTGTATCAGCTTATCCTCGCGAAAAACGAGCACGCGATTGTTGCCGGTATCGGTCACAAACACGGTCCGATCGGCAGAGATCGCCACATCCTGCGGCACGGACATGCCGCCCAACGCCGACACCCATTTCAATTCCTTGCTCGGATTGAAAAAATGAACAACCCGGTTGTTGCCCGTATCGGCGAGATAAACGTCACCAGCGCGATGCGCCGCGATGCCGCGTGGCCGATTCAACTTTCGCTCGCCTTTTTCATAAAGGCCATAGATGGCAATCATGTTCATGGAGGTGTTGTAAATGACAACGTCCTGTCCCGAGTTGACACCATACACCGTAATCTCATCATCGTCTTTGGTCTCCTTCGGATCGTCCCACACATCCAGGCGCGTGGCAGCGATACCTTGCGGATCGCGCACTTTGACACGATTCTGCACAAAGAGGTAAAGATGCTTGGCTGTGGCTTTGCGCACGCCGTATGTGTGCAAGAAAGCCGGAAAGACAAGCGTGGTGGGGTCGTATTTGTCGCCGGGCATTTTCATAGACGTGATGGCAAAAGGGATCGCGAGAGAAAAAGAGAAAAGGAGAAGGGGAGAAAGGGAGAAAAGGCGACTTAACCCACAAATAGCGCGGATGATGACATGGACCGCCGCGGATTTCGTTATTTTTCTTTTCATAAGTCTTATTGCTTTTGATCGGAGCTCTGATCAAGTATCTCATCCGTGAGAATCCGTCCCATCCGTCGGATCCGTGTTCCATGCTTGCTCAATTCGCTGCTGCCTCGCCATCTCCTTCGCCGCCGCTTCGTCTTTCACCGTGTGAAAGTGCTCCCAGATCTTTTGTGCCAAATTTTCCGTAATTCCCCGCACGAGAATCAGCTCATCCACCGAGGCGTTGCGCACGCTCTCCACCGAGCCAAAAAATTTGATCAAAGCATTGCGCTTGGCCGGGCCAATTCCGGGAATGCTGTCCAGCTCGGAAACGGTGGTGCGTTTCGTGCGTAACGTGCGATGAAACGTCAAGCCGAAGCGATGCGCCTCATCCCGTAATTGTTGCAACAATTTCAATCCCGAGGAAGTTTTCGGAATATTCTGCGGTTCTATCGATCCGGGAACAAAAACCTCATCCAAACGTTTGGCCAGCGCTGCAATGGGAATTGACAGATTCAATTTTTGTAAAACGCTCAATGCGGTATTGAGTTGGCCCTTGCCACCATCCACGAGTATGAGATCGGGCAACTGCATCTTTTGAGAGAGCGTGCCGGAGTAGCGGCGTTCCACTGCCTCGGCCATCATCGCGAAATCATCCGGCGTTTGCTTGGAGCGTATTTTGAATTTGCGGTAATCGGATTTCTTCGGACGGCCGTCTTCGAATGTAACCATTGCGGCGACCGGATCGGTTCCCTGAATATTGGAAATATCGAAGCACTCGATCCGCCGCGGCGGTTTTCCCAGGCGCAAATCACGCTGCAGCGCGACCACACTGTGGGGAACTTTCAATTTGGCTTGCATCTTCTGCAATTGCAACTCCTGCAGGAGTAATCGCGCATTTTTCGCGCACATCTCCACCAGCTTGGCCTTCTCACCCAGCTTCGGTGTCAGCAGCTTAACCGGGCCGCCCCGGCGATTTTCCAGCCAACTTTGGATTTCTTCAATCTCCGGAATTTCCGCCGGCAAATGAATCTCTTCCGGAATAAAATCGGCTTTGAGATAAAACTGCTTGGCAAATGCGGCGACCACATTTTCATATTTCTCGCCAAACACGCCATTGAGATAATAATGCTGCCGGCCGATGATTTTGCCATCCCGCACTTTGAACACCGCGCCGGCCGCGTCCTCATCCTCCATCGCCACCGCCACAATATCGCGATCGGTCAAATCATCCGTCACCACCTTCTGCTTGTATTGAAACTCCTCGATGAAGCGAATGCGGTCGCGCAACTTGGCTGCCTGCTCATAGAGTTGTTTTTCTGCGAGTGTTTGCATCTTCTCTTTCAGCTCATTGATGACGAGGCGATCCCGGCCATTGATGAAGTTCACCACCTGCTGCACCACCCTGGCATATTCCTCGGGTGAAACGAGCCCCTCGCACGGCCCGTCGCATTTTTTGATGTAATAATCGAGACAGAGCCTGTATCTTTTGCGCGCAATGATTTCCGGCGTGAAATGATAGTTGCAGCTCCGAATCGGGAAAATGCGTTTCACGGTTTTGAGCAACGCTTTCATTTGGCCAACATCGGTGTACGGCCCAAAATAGTGCGAACCGTCTTTGACGATGCGACGGGTTGGGAAAATGCGCGGAAACAGCTCGTTGGTCACGCGGATGTAGGGAAAACTCTTGTCGTCTTTGAGATTGACGTTGTAGCGCGGCTTGTATTCCTTGATGAGATTCATCTCGAGGATGAGCGCCTCCATCTCCGAATCGGTGACAATCACTTCGAGGTCTGCCGTGCGCGACACGAGCCGAAAAGTTTTCGGATCCATTGGTCGCGCCTCCTGAAAATACGACCGCACCCGATTGCGCAGCACCTTGGCCTTGCCGACGTAAATGATCCTGCCGGTTTTGTCTTTGAACTGATAAACGCCGGGCTTGGCAGGCAGGTTGTCGAGTTTGTCCTGGAGAATGGGGGAAAGACTCATACAGCGACACGATTAAGACGTTTTATTTTGCGAGGCAAAAAGAAGTTTTCGTAACGCCTCCCAATCGTTGATTTGCAGGAAATGTGACAAAATTCTTTGAATGTGTTCGAGATCTCTTAGACCGCGAATGGCAGCTTCGATCTCCGCCGGCATCGGCCCGAGCTTTTGAGAGAAAAGCAACAGCAGAGCTTCAATTTGACCTTCGATTCGCCCTTCGACTCTTCCCTCGGCTTTTCCCTCAGCTCTGCCCTCGGCTTTTCCTTCAGCCATTCCTTCCATTTTGGCAGTCTCCAGCATCGCATAGGCATCGCGCTGGCGTTTGAGGCTCAACTCATAGAGCTCTCGCTCTTCCATGGTGAGATTCACCAATTCAGCGATCCAGAAGGCCTTCTGGATGATTTTGTCACCTTTGAATATTTCAGGAACGCGATCGAGAACCGGCGCATAGATCAAAAAATAAAGCCACCGGTTGAGATGGCGATCAAGACTGTATTCCGGTTTGCGAGGATCGAACAACGGCAATTCAACGGTGACGAATTTGAGCTTCTCATAAAAAGGCGCATGCGGCGGCCGGTCGTTTCGAATGCTGTTGTAATTTACTGCTGCCGTGCTGCCATTCAAGATATAACCCAAAATGGCGATGCAATAAACCCCTTTGAGATCGTAATTCCACTCGGCGGTCACCGGCACCGCCGAGGTTTTGCCATACGCCACACTCGATACCTCACGAATCCGCCATCCTTCGGGAGACGGTTCGTACTCGGGATAAACATGCTTGCCGCCCTTTTTCGCTTGTCGTGCAATTGGAAAGGTGGAGTAGTAAACCATGCGATCTTGAATATAGGCAATACGGCTCTTTTGCATCTCGACAAGATACTCCTTGCCCAAAGCATCGCGACACAAGAGGTCATAAATGCCGATGCGCTGCGCCGGCGCTTCCGGCAGTTGCTCGAGATTGGCAAAGCTGAGATCGACCAATGGCGGATCCAGCTCCAGCAAATCGTTGAGAAAACTTATCGTGAGGTCTTTGTTGGCTTCCTCGCCAAACAGCTTCTTGAAACCGAAATCTGTGGTTGGATCCATGAACCGTGACATATTCTCCTCCACTCAAATTCCGTTTGCCCGAGTATTAATTCCAAGATCGGGTGACGCAGCGGAACCGAGGAACAATCTCCACACCCTTTTTAATTTACTACAAAATTTTGAATTTCAAAACAATTTGTTATCGTTCATTTCATCCCCCGCGCAAGTGGTAGGGGGAATAGTTACTGATAGGCTTCCCGATCCTTCTGACGTGCGCGAGTGACCTCGCCTTTCCTCTCAAACTGCTGTTCATAAAGTTGCTGCAGCCGTTCGATGGTATCGGCTTGCTCTGGCGTTTTGTCGGTGCGAATGCGTTTGATGCGGGCAAAACGCAGCGCGAATTGGGATGGGTATTGCGGGCTGCGTTGAATCTCATTGTAGGCAACTTCCACCACGATCTGTGGCCGGACCTGCACGGTGTAATTGGTTTCGGAAGTTTTTAGTTTTTGCAACTCTGCCGTCATCCATTTGAACTCCTCATCGGTGAGGCCTTTGAAGGTTTTCCCGATCACGAGAAACTCGCCGGTCTCGCTGTCGCGCACGGCGAGATGATAATTGGAAAGCCAACCGGTGCGCCGGCCATAGCCCCAATCCGCGGCAACGATCACCACGTCGAGGGTCTCGGCCGGTTTGATCTTGAACCACTTCTTGCCACGCGAACCAGGCTGATATGTGCTCAGCAAATCTTTCGCCATCAAACCTTCGTGGCCAGCCTGCATCGCTTGTTGGAGAAATTGCTCGGCGGCCTTCATGTCGCGCGTGACGAGGCGATCGGCAAGAAGGCTCTTGTCACAAATTTCCGTCAGTTTCTGCCAACGCGCACGATAGGGCTGGTCGATGAACGATTGGCCATTGAGATACAACAAATCGAAGAGATACAAACGCACCGGTACTTCTCTGCGCGTTTCTTCAATATGATGTACACGCCGGAAGCGCCGCATCAGTTCTTGAAAGGGCAACGGTTTGCCCTCGGCATTGACGGCAACGACTTCGCCTTCGACGATGAACGAGTCGGCCTTGATTTTTGTTTGCACCCACTCGACCAACTCCGGCAGGCTCGACGTCACTTCGCTGAGATGACGGCTGAAGATTTTTACTTCTGTTGTTTTCTGCTTGCGCGAGCAATGAATTTGCACCCGGGCGCCATCAAATTTGTATTCCAGCGCCGTTTGGTTGCCATGTTCTTTAAAAACTTCATCAAAATCCTCCGCCAATTCTGCCAGCATCGGTTGAATCGGGCGCATGAGCTGGAGCGCGATTGTTTCGAAAGCCTTTTTGCCTTTAGTTAATCCCAAGCGCGCCACTTCGGCAATATCACCGAGCAACAACGCGGCGCGGTGCACCAACGCGAGCTCAGAGCCAGTCGCTTCGGCGATGCCTTGTTGCATCACCCCCTCGGCAACACCGTGCTGCATCTCACCGAAGATCATTTTCACCAGATATTTTTTCTCGATGGGCGAAACGCGGGAAAGCAAATCCGTCAGCAATTCTTCTTTGCGCTGGCGCGAGCCTTTGCCGGAGGTGCCGGCGATCTCGGCAAAATGCTGATGGACTTCGAGAATCGACAGCGGCACTTTTGGGCTTTTCGTAATTTGCTCTTCGACCTTTTGCAGTGTGCGCCAGCTCACCTCCAAGGTGCGGGAATCGGTCGCCGAAAAGATTTTGCCCAACAGCAACAACACCGCCGGCGCGATTTCCTCCGGTTGCAATTTTTGCAGAAAACCACTGATCAATGCACTCTTTTCTAATTTTTTGGTGGTGCCTTCGAGCTGCTGGCAGAGGGCGGCGAGGGTGGAGAAGGGGGTTGGGGGCATGGCGAGGTAAAGAGATGTTGCGTTCGAGAGGAAAAATAATTATATTGTTTTACATGGTGATTGACTGTTGCACCACTTACTACAACTCTTAGTGAGATAGGAATTATGCCGATGATTCAAACTGCGTTGAAATACGATTTGGAAGTGAAGGAAAAAGGGCATATTGAATTGCAAGTTCCCTTTCCTCCAGGCAAGCGCATCACTGTCTTTGTCATTGAAGACCCTGCTGATACCTTTGACGATTTAGTTTTGGCTTCGCAGAGCAGTCTCGATTTTTGGGATAACCCTTACGATGACGAGGACTGGAACAATGCCTGAGCAGGGTGACATTCTCCTCATCCCAATTCCTTTCACCGACCTTTCCTCAAACAAGCGACGGCCAGTCATTGTGATTTCTAACAATGAGTATAATCGCAAGACTGCCGACATTGTCGTTGTGGGACTGACTTCCAACCCGAAAATGGCGGATTACATTTTCACCATCACATCGTCTGACTTGGATCAAGGCAAACTGAATCGACCGGGCCAAGTTCGGGTTGATAAAATCTACACGCTTTCTCAATCCATCGTGGTTAAAACATTTGGACGGGTTAATACGAGTGTACTTGACCAAATTCGCAGCAAGTTGCAAGAATTAACTGCAAAGAAGTCATAGCCACTATCGTAAAATCATCTTCAATGCGCTTTCTTTTGTCCGAGGGCATGCGTTGGCATTCCTTGCAAACATGCCTTGCATGGCCCTTGCCGGAAAATTTTTCGTTTGGGCGACACCGCCTGCAAATTCGACAAAAATGCGGCACAATTGACCTGCTAAATCATGAATGTCAAACACCTCACTCTTCCCACGGTAGTTTGGGAAGTTTGTGTAATGCGGCAACATATCTGGCATGGTTGAAGGGTTGCCGCTCTTTCATTATCGTATAGACTTCATTCACTAAAGCCGCTCCGATTAAGCGCCGAGACTCTTCATCAGAAAATCCTTCCGAAAGCAGTCTATCATAGGTTTCTTTCACTTCCGGTGGATCACGATGAGTTAGTTGTTTCTCCACGACTTCGAGCAGAGTCGCTTCCAAATAGGGATTCTTTTTAAACCGCATGGGTTCTCCACAATGAAATGACTACAATCAGCAACCAGCGATCAGCATCAAGCCCTCTCCACCAGCTCTACCATCACTCCCATCAAACTCTTGGGATGCAAAAACGCGACGCGGCTACCGCCGGCGCCCTCACTGCTGACTTCGGAAATAATTTCCATTCCGCCAGCACTCATTCGCGCCAGCGCATCTTGCAAATTCGGAACTTTAAAACAAATGTGATGCATGCCCTCCCCGCGCTTGTCGAGGAATTTGGCAATCGGCGAGGCGGGTGACGTGGCCATGAGCAATTCGAGGCGGGATTCGCCGATCTCAAACATGGCGACTTTGACTTGTTGCGAGGTGACTTCTTCGAGATGATCGGGCGGTTTGCCGCAAAGCACGGTGTAGCGGGCGATGGCTTCGTCCAAGTTGCGCACGGCAATGCCAAGGTGGTCGATTTTTTCGATCATACCATCGAATCTTTGAAAGAAGACAAATTTCATCAGTTGAAGTGTGATGCAACAAAAATACAAAAGCAGCAGGCGAAAAGCAAGTAGAGTTTGCACAATTCCTCTCTGCCATGTTGACGATCCCTTGTTTTTTTCTGATGAAAATGTTACTTTAATGGAATCAAAAATCTCGCATCGAAGAGTGGTTGGCCAGCTCGTGCGTAAACATTTTATCCGGGCGAGTATGCTGGCCGGTCAGCGAGGGCACCGCGCTTCCAGCTTTTATTGTATACCCGAAGTGGCGAGTCCTGGAAATACCGCAAAGGCGTTATTCTCAGCGGTAACCAAGTAAACTGAGTTTGGTTCATTAACCCGGACACTTCCTGCAGTCACGTATGATGGTGCTCGTGCGCTGTTGGATCCATCACAGGCATCACGACAACACGACAGAATCATGCGAATCAATGTTGAGCAAAGTTTTTCGATCACCTCTTCCACGACAACAACACCTGAGCTGACAGTGAAAACAGAAAAACATGAAACCAACCTTGCCACCAATACCGTTCGTGCAACATTAACCACCGCCTCAGTCGTGGCATTGATCAGCTCCATGCTGTTGGTGGGTACCAGCTTCGGTGCAGTCGCGCCTTTGGTATCTGCAATTCTCGAGAATCGCGGTTTCAGTGAGTATTTCACCGGCAGTGTCACCGCGATCCTGGCGTTGGCAATTGCGCTTTGCAGCCCGTGGGTGGGCAGATTGGTCGAACGCCATGGCACACGTCGAATCAACGCCATCGGCATTATCGGTCAGGCTGCGGGCTTTGCGGGACTCGGGGTGGCGCTGGCGACCACGGAAGTCTTGCTCTTTCCCATACGCTTTTGGCTCGGTGTCGCTGCCACCATGACCTTCGTGGCTGCGGAGGTCGCGCTCTTGCATGGCGTGCCGGAGAAAATTCGCGGTCGCGTCATGGCAGCATACGGTTCTGCGCTTGGCGTCGGATTTATGCTCGGCGTTTTTGCCAGCGATCGCGCGTATGACTGGATGGGTTTGTGGTGTTTCGGTTTGGTTGCTGTCATTGGAATCGGTATTGCGCCCATTGCCTATCAGGGCTTGCGTGGAGAATTTGGCGAGCCGTTGCCGCGTACCGAATGGGCTCGTGTGTCGCCACCACCGAAAATGAACAGCACCTGCCAGGATGCAGAGAGCCAAAAGATTGGCAGAGATTTTCTTTGCCGTCTCATTGCGCCATTACGCCTTCGTATGAATGTCTTTGCTTTTCCGCAAAAGACTGGCGCACAACGGTCTACTCAGCGCACTCAGATGGATTGGCGCCCGCTGTGGATTGCATTGTATGGCGCAGTGATATTCGGCGCGCTGGATACCGCCATCTCCGGCACTTATCCGGTGGAAGGCCAGCGTCTCGGTTTGAGTCGCAGCGAAGCGCTATACATCGTCGGTGTGATGGCACTCGGCTTGGTTTGTGGACAACCACTCGGCGGTTGGTTCGCGGATAAATTCGGTGCACGCATGGTGCTCGGCATCGTTGCCATTTGGGGCGTGATCGGAAGCCTCGCAGCAGGTTTTGCCTCCCGCCTCATTCTCGAGGGCAACAAGACCTGGACGGCCGTGACATTTGCTGCAATCGGAACAGCCGTCGGCGGCAGTTATCCGCTCAGTCTCAAAATCATGGGAGATCGCACGGCACCGGAAAAATTGCCAATGGTGAATGCACGGTTTTCGGCAATGTATGGCTACGCCGCCCTCGTCGGCCCGATCATCTCAGCCTTCGGCATCGATATGATGGAATCGCTCGGCTGCTTGGGCTGGGCAGTTCCCGGGTTGTCGGGTTTGACGCTCGCGACCCTGCTGCCGTTGGTTATTTGGGATCGGCGACATTTGCTCAAGAAATCTCATGGTAATTAGCTCGAGTCGGCTAAAACCGGCGCGAAATTCGCCTTTATGGCCGTGAAGAGCTGCAACTTTTCGTTGAATTTCCTGTAAAATTAATTAAAAAAGCGGATTCTCGATCCATTCACAATTGTTGGAAAGTTCACTTGAAATGGAATTGCGCTTTTGTGGTGTTCCTTTAAACCGAGGAGAAAAGACTATGTTGCAATATTACAAAATTTCTCTAATGTTGTGTGTGTTGCTGCTCGTGGGCTGTGACGAGCGCCCCTCGGAGCGCCGCGCATGGCGTGAAGAACGGGAATCTCGAAAGAAACAGGGTGCTCTGGTGGAAACCAGACAAATCAAGTCTGGCAAAGAGACGGCATTACGCCTGGACCTCGAATACAACGGCGGCTATTTGACGGTGGAACGCGAGCTCTCCGGCTTGCTGGCGGATGTCACATTGGAATTCGATCGCGAGGAGAACCGGCCGCTCATTGATTACGATTCTTCTTCCGCGTCACCGACGTTGCGGATACGCAGCCCCCGCAAACAACACGACGAGCTTTCTTTCAACCGTTTTCGCGGCAATGACTGGCGCATCAAATTGAGTCCGAAGATTCCGATCGAGATCAGGATCAACGGTGGGGCGATCGATGGGCGATTGAATTTTACCACCCTCCGGCTGGCGGATTTGGATGTCAATGTTGGGGCAGGAGAGTTGTGGCTGGAATTCCGCGAACGCAATTCTGAAAGACCGCGCCTGCGCCTCAATTCCGGCGCAGCCGAGACCGTGGCGAAGGGACTGTGCAATGCCAATTTCCGCCGTCTTGAATTCAATGGCGGAGTGGGCACCTCGCGTCTGTCATTTGATGGGGAATGGAAGAACGAGGCACCGGTGGAATTGAACCTTGGTGTCGGTAAAAACACGGTACTGTTGCCGCAGCATGTGGGCGTGAAAATTCACGAATCCGGCTCATTTCTTGCCCCCATCAGCATGCACGGATTCGAGAAACGTGGCGGCCTCCACTACTCGAAGAATTACGATCAAGCCACCGGCCATTTGGATTTCGACATCAAAATGGGCATTGGCCACACCTCGATCGACTGGCTGGATTGAGCAGGATTCGAGGTGTCCATTAGTTCATTTTATCCGAACAGCAATTCTCCCTGCTCAATAATTTTCTTTCCATCAATCGTCACACTGGGGGCCTGCAAGATGCCACGAGCGAAAATTTCGGGAATTTTACTGCCGCCGATCATGCGGCCAAAGCCAAGATGCGCGGTGCCGAGGACTTTTTCGTCCTCAAACGCGGAATTACCCAAGCGCGCTTTATCGTTCAAGCCAAAACCGATTTCCACTACCATTCGGGCATTCGCGCCGGGCTGGCGCAGTTGCCGGCGAAGCTCATCGGCGGTTTTCCCGCCTTTAATGAGTGTAATCCGGCCATCGACAACTTTGAGATAAATGGATGATGACGAAGCGCTACGACTTCCGGACAAACCATCCAAAATGACTTCGCCTTCGACGGAACTGACCACGGGCGTCAGATAAGCACGGCCGAGCGGTAGCGTGGCATAATTGACCTCGGGTAACATGGGCGTGATCTCCGCGATGCCCCGGTTTTGGGCAATCGACATTTTCAGGCCCGCCGTAGTTGGGTTCGCCGTGGTGAGCTGCAAAGTGCGGCCAATGGTGAGAATATCGGCAAGCTTGCGGCTGCGTTCACGCACACGGGGTTGATCGACTTCCAAACTTGATAGAACCGCCTCGTCATCGATTTGGGAGAAAACCACGATCCTGGTGCGATTTTGTTGCCGCAACCAATTCAAGCTCTGCGCCTCCGGCTTCGACAAAAGAATCACGGCGAACTCAGCGGCTTGAATCAAATTTTTGGAAAAAGAAGAAAGTTGCGGCTGACCTTTCGATCCGTCGGGGAGCGCTAAAGCGAAAATTTCCAGATGCGCCTTGGCAGCTACGCTGTGAAACGCCAGGGCGGCATGTGTCTGTTTTACTTCATGAACCAGTAATATCGACTGCTTGGGTTGCAATTCCAAGCAGTCCAAGAGCACCAGTTTGGCGATTTTTTCAATTTTGTTCAAGGGATTGCAACCAACTTTTACAGGTATAAGTTATGTAACCAATAACTTGCCGGCTTCCATAATCATCCGGCCATCGACATAAACGGTCGGCTGCATAATCAGGCCATCGAGATGGCTGGGCACCGAGACCGTGCCGCCCATGGACATGTTGTCGCCGAGCGCAATGTGCACAGTTCCCAGCACTTTCTCATCCTCCAAAATAAGGCCGGTGATTTGGGCACGATCATTGGTGCCTATTCCCAACTCTGCAATATTATAAGCCGGATCACCGAGTGGCTTAATCAACTCAATTAATTGTTGTGCTTCCGGTCCGCCGGTAATCTCAACGGCCATGCCATTGCGCACGAGCAGGCGAATCGGATTTTTCAATGCGCCTATACCTGCCATGGCACCATCGAAGATTACCACCCCATTCGCCGAACCTTCAATGGGAGCAAAAAAGGTCTCGCCGGCCGGCAAATTGCCATATTCACCGGGATGGTGATAAAGTCCTGTATCCGGTTTGGCATGGCGGTCGCCACGAATCAGCCGAATGTCGGTTCCGGCTGGACTGGTGATGTGAAATTCGTTGCCGCTTTCCATGGCTGCCGAAAGCCGTGTGCTGCGTTCGGCGATGGCATTATAGTCTGCTGCCAGGCAGCGAATCATCATGTCTTCGGTGACACCCGGCAAGGTGGCGATGCGCGCGCCGTGTGCGCAGGCTTCCCGTCGGGCAGCAGTATGCGTCAATGATTTGCTCGTTGGGCAAAGCACCACACTGCTGGCTGCCATCAGTGCAGCAATTGGTGCCGGTGGCTCCTCACCATTGCGGCTGCGCGGAAGAATCTCCGCAATCATCGCCTCGGTCCCAAGCATTTTGGCCACGCGCCAAATCGCCATCCCGATCTCCCGCTTCGGCTCGTCTGTAATCACAACAACGGTTTCTCCCGGCTTTACCGCCAGACAGGTTTCGAGCGCCGTGTGCGCTGCGGCTTCGAGCTGCCTTGCAAGCTTTTCGCCAGCAGCGACTGTTTTCCTCGAAGTGACCAACGCGGGCGCGGCCATCTTTTTGCGTGGCTGGGCTTTCGCTTTTCTCGCTACTTTCTTAGTCGTTGTTTTTGCCATTTTCTGGACAGCGGCTTTTTTGACAATTTTCATCTTGGCCATAAAATTCCTCTACACGTTTTGTGAAAAAATATGCGCAAAAACTTTTGCATCGTCAACAATGTTGTCAATCCGGCAATACTCATCCGGACTGTGTGCGGTCTCATCCATGGTTGACCACACAGCAGCGGCTATACCAGCACGGCGAAAATATGCCGCCACGGTGCCGCCGCCAATGCCCATTGGTCTGGGACGCCGGCCACGCAACTCTTTCATGGCGCGAATGATTGCTGCCACCACGGCCGCATCCGGCGGCGTAGGCGGCGCAGCCTGATCCTGCTGCACCGAGGAAATTGAAATTTTGACTTTGAATTTTTTCTCGACTTCTTTCGCGATCGCCTTGACTGCTTTGACGACTTCGGCAACTTTATAATTCGGCAGAACACGACAGTCGAAATACATGACGTCTTCGCCGGGGATGGTATTGATGTTCGGCACATTCGCCTCTCTCTTCGTCGGCTCGAACGTTGAGATCGGTGGACTGAACATGGGGTCGCGCTTGCCGAATTTCTTGTACAGCGCATCGAGCCGGACGGCAAGATAGCTGGCAGCCTTATGCGCATTGCGCCCATGCTCCGGCATGGAGCCGTGCGCCTGTTTGCCTTTGGTATGAAATTTCAACCACAGGATACTTTTTTCCGCGACTTCAATCATCGTGCCTTTGCTATCACCAGCATCGGGAATCAAGATCAGATCGTCAGGGCCGAAAAGCTGGCGGTGTTCCTTCAATAAATATTGAATGCCATACTTGCTGCCGGTCTCTTCGTCGGCTACAAAGACGAGTCCGACATTATTTCGTGGCGTCAAACCAAGATCACGGTAGGCTTTCATGGCAAAAACCGCGGAAGTGACGCCTTGTTGGTTATCTTCGACCCCACGGCCAATCAGCTTGCCATCGACAACCCGCACCGTCCACGGATCACCGGTCCATTTGGAAAGATCACCGGGCGGCACCACATCGAGATGCGTCATGATCCAAACCGTGCGCTGGTTTGATTGTCCCCGAAACATGGCAACAAGATTGGGCCGATAGCCACAAGTGACGCGCCCATCTGGTGCATGATACTCATTGAGCTCGTCAGGCCGGAGATGCTGGCCAATCCAACTTTTCATAAATTCAGCTCGTTCACGCTCCCCGTCACCGCCATTTTCCGGACTAAGCGCAGGGATCTTGGTAAGTTGGGTTTCAAAATCAACCGCCTCTTGGCGATAGCTGTCAATTTTTGCCATGATGCTGGCGAGCAAGCTGTCCATAACTTTTTCTCCCGTGGCAAAAGAATCATCCGATTAATGAATGTCAAAATATCATGAAACCCCCAAAAAGTCAAGAAAAAAATAAACATTTAGTATCACCTCAGTAATCGGTGGGTAGCGCAGACATCTCGAGATGACTGGGCTACGCTTTTCCACCCGAGACTGAGCTGTTACAACATTTAGCATGCCGCAGTTAACTCATACATGCTGTAGGCATCTTCACCAACATGAGCACTGCCCTAACTCAAGAAAATTCCCACGGCCGCAATCGTTACAGAATGATATCCGTGGGAATGATTTGTTCCACCAGTAAGTGAGGCATGACAACATTTAGGATTTGTGCGTTCGGTTTTCCAATTTGCTCAGAAAAGCTGTTGAAACGGCTCAAACAATTGAAGCAATTCCATTCACACCTCGATTAATCGCGGTATTTGAGAAACATTAGTTCCGATTAACCCTACAGGCATAGCTGCTTCAGCGGTTTGCTGATTTGATTGGATAACCACATTTGTTGCGAGTTTTTTATTTGATTTTGCGGAAAAAATTCTTATATTGATGCGTCAAAGTACGCTAGTCCATGAAGTTACGACTCCGGCTTTGGATTGCGGTTTTAGTTAAGGAAATTCGGGGTCGGGCTCTTTGTACGTACCAAATTTAAGGTATGGCAAAATCTCGCAGGCGACCATCAATCAGCCATCGACTTACGCTAGGGCAATATCTTCCGGGTGCATCCAGCTTGCACCAGCTTGATCCCCGGACTAAGCTGCTGTTAAGTATGGTAGTTATGTCACTGCTGATGTGGATCGAATCCTGGCCGGCCCTGATTTTCTGGATGTCAGCGCTGGCAGTGGTGGCCATGCGAACACAATTGCCAGCCCGGTTGTTTTTGCGTAATCTGCGCGCCTTCCTCTGGCTTTTTGCGCTTACGATTCTTTTGCATGCGTTGAGTCCCGGTTATTCTGCAGCGCAAAGTCTGAATGGCTTCGGGATGGGCCCCCAGCTTCGTGTGTGGGGCATTTCTATTTCATGGACTGGTTGGCTTGTGGGTTTGAAATACGCGCTGCGATTGGCGCTGTTGATCGTCGTGACAGGAATACTTTCATTCACGACCGTGCCCACCGATTTGACTGATGGTCTGGAGCGTCTGCTTCGGCCCATGCAAAAGTGGCGAGTGCCCGTTCACGAGCTGGCATTTATGACGACCTTGGCGCTTCGCTTTGTGCCAACGATCGTCGAAGAAGCAGAACGGATTCAGCGCGCACAGCTGTCGCGAGGCGCCAAGTTCTCGGGCTCTTTGGTGGCCCGAGTACAATCTCTCGTGCCGCTAATCGTGCCCCTGGTTGTGGCGACTTTTCATCGCGCCGACGATTTGGCTATTGCCATGGAAGCCAGATGTTACCGAGGTAGCGCCGGCCGCAATTCATTTCGGGAGATGCGCTTTGCGAGGCGGGATTTCTGGGCCATCGGCGCGGTAATATTTTGTGCAGCGATAACTATAATTTACGAACGCATGAACGCCGCATAGGCAGTTTGTCATTCTGAAGAATCTTTTTTGCACTTGGCATCAAGCGTTTGTCTCAAACTGCAACAGGATTCCCTGCGGAATGACATCCCTCTGGTGTGGCTGAATAGTTTGGATGATCGACGACCGTAGCCCATACCCTGAAAGTGTGTGGTGTCAGGTTTTGCAATGTTTAATTACAAGCTCACCCTCGAATATGACGGCAGCAAATTTTATGGTTGGCAGGTGCAGCCGGGCATGCGAACGGTTCAGGGTGAAGTCGAGCGCGCGCTACAAATTCTCTTTCGTGAGACCATTCGCGTCAATGTGGCCGGGCGAACGGATAGCGGGGTTCATGCGTTGGGACAGGTGATCAATTTCCATTCCGCAGTCGAGCTGCCGCAGGAAAATATTCCGCGCTCTTTGAATGGCATTTTGCCGCACGATGTGGTGGTGAAAAAAGTGGAACTGGTGCCATTGGATTTTCATGCGCGCTTCAGTGCCTTGAGCCGGCAATACTTTTATGTGCTCAGTCGCATGCCGGTGGCCGTGGGGCGCCATTATGCTTTTTTCTGTAAATTTCCACTAACGGTGGAAGCCATGCGCGAGGCCGCCCAATATTTCTTGGGCGAACATGATTTTCGCGCTTTCTGTGACACCGATACTGAAGATCCACATTACTTGAGTCATGTCGAAATGATCGACTGGGAGGATACCGGCGAGCGGATCAAGCTGTACATTCGCGCCAACCGGTTCCTGCGCAGCATGGTGCGGATTATCATCGGCACTTTGATCGACGTCGGTCGTGGCAAGCTGGCGCCGCAACAGGTGAAAGAAATTCTCGAGAGCCGAAAGCGAACCGAAGCCAGTTTTACTGCCCCGCCACATGGATTGTTTTTGGAAAAAGTGTTTTATTGACGTATCCCAGACGGTTCGTCCGAAGCCTACTATGGGACGAATCATCGCATCGGCTAAAAATCGACAATTTTGTTGACCCCTCCAAAAGCATACGGGTTGATGCGCTGGTTGGCACTGGCGCAACCTATATGGTTCTGCCCAGTGTCTGGAAAGATCGGCTGGGTAATTTGGAAGTTATTCGACAGGTTGAGGTCGCAACGGCAACATAAGAAAGAACGCCAGGCGAAATCTGCGGGCCGGTTAGAATTCAAATCGAAGGTTTCCCGCCGATCTCCAGTGAGGTGCTTTTCTTGGAGATGAAACATCAAAACGGTCGGTATGAACCGCGCATTGGTTGCATTGCTCTTGAACAAAGCCAAGCTGCTGTTGATATGCTGGGACATCGGTTCCTCCACATCAAACAAATGGATCTAAAATTCTCGGAGAACGTACAATGAAACTTTTCCTCGACACTGCGAACCTTGAAGAGATCAAAAAAGTCGCAGCCATGGGTTTGCTCGATGGCGTAACGACCAATCCCACTCTCATTGCCAAAGAAAAAGGAGCTTTCAGGGATATTTTGCGTCAGATTTGTGAGGTTGTGCCTGGGCCGGTCAATGCGGAAGTGATTTCCCTCGATGCGGAAGGCATGATCCGCGAAGGCCGTGATCTGGCGAAGATGCACCCCAACATCGTCGTCAAAATTCCGATGACGCGAGAGGGCATGGTTGCCGTTCGCAAACTCTCCCAGGAAAAAATTCGCACGAATGTGACTTTGATCTTCAGCCCCAGCCAGGCTTTGCTTGCGGCAAAAGCCGGTGCCTCCTTCGTCAGTCCGTTCCTTGGCCGGTTGGATGACATCAGTCACATCGGCATGGACTTGGTGCGACAGATCGTTGCCATTTATGATAACTATGAATTCGAGACGGAAGTGCTGGCTGCCAGTCTTCGTCACCCGGTTCACGTGGTCGAAGCGGCTCTCGCCGGCGCCGACATTGCCACCATTCCGGCCAAAGTTTTTGACCAACTCTTTCAGCATCCGCTGACGGACATCGGCATCACCCGCTTTCTGGAGGATTGGCAGAAGGCAAAGCAGTCATTGTAATTATTACGGAGAAGAGTCAATGGGTGAGGTTCGTACAAAAGCAATTGTGGCTAATCCAATTATAAAAGACGCGCACCCCATTGAGGTGGATTGTCTGGTAGATACCGGCGCCGTAATGTTGATGTTGCCAAAAGATGTCGTCAACAAGCTTGGCATAGCGATTATTGGCAAGGCCCTGGTGACGCTTGCCAATGAAAAACCGGATGAAATGGACGTCGCCGGCCCGGTGAGCATTTTGATAGGAGACCGTAAAACGCATTGTGATTGTTTGGTTGGGCCAATTTTAGGAGAACCCTTGATCGGCCAGCTCGTGCTCGAGAGCCTGGATTTGGTCGTGGATGCTCAACGCCAATTATTAGTGCCGCGTCCGGAGTCTCCAGCGTACCCGTCATACAAGCTTAAATAGCGCAGCCGGACAATATTTGCCTTTTGAGAATTTGGTATTATGAAAAATTAGCGCAGAGCGAGAATTATGCAAATTAAATTGACAGCCGTTTTTCAGAAAGTCTCTTTAGGCTATATTGGTTTCGTTGAAGAGCTGCCAGGAGCCAACACCCAGGGGACAACTTTGGAAGAAGCTCGTGCCAATTTGAGCGAGGCGATTCAATTGGTGTTGGAAGCAAATCGCACTCTCGCGGAAGAATCACTCAAAGGACAAGAGGTTATCCGCGAGCCATTTTGGGCTTTTGCAGCATGAAACGGCGTGACCTCATCCGCCATCTGGAAAACCATGGCTGCGAGTTTCTACGCGAAGGCGGTAATCACACCGTTTACGTTAATCGTGCGGCCAAAAAGGCCTCGACTATTCCACGGCATCTTGAGATTGATGAGTTTCTTGCGCGGAAAATCTGCCGTGATTTGGAGATTCCCGAACCAAGCAGAAGATGAGTTTTTGAATGATTCCCCGCTACACCCTCCCAGAAATGGCCCGCATCTGGAGCGAAGAGAACAAATTCTCCATCTGGCTCCGGATTGAGATTCTCGCGTGCGAAGCGCAGGCGGAATTGGGAGTGGTGCCAAATGCAGCGGTCGAGGTGATCAAACAAAAGGCCGGGTTTGACAACAAAAAAATTTTGGAAATCGAAGAAACCGTCAAACACGACGTTATCGCATTCTTGACGAGTGTGGCCGAACATGTGGGACCGGAGAGCCGTTACATTCATCTCGGCATGACTTCTTCGGATTTGCTGGATACAGCTCTGGCGGTACAGATGCGGCAAGCCGGCCTTCTGCTCATTGACAAATTAAAAGCCCTGCGCGAAGCGGTTCGCCAGCAGGCACTGGCTCACAAGCATACGCTGTGCATCGGCCGCTCGCACGGTGTCCATGCGGAGCCGACAACCTTTGGCCTGAAAATGGCGGTCTGGTTTGCCGAGATCAATCGCCATCTCGAGCGGCTGCAGTATGCCATCGAGTCGGTTTCGACAGGCAAAATCTCCGGCGCGGTTGGAACATTTGCGCATATCGATCCCTTCGTTGAAGAATACGTTTGCAAAAAGCTCGAGCTAAAGCCGGCGCCGGTGTCCACGCAAATTGTGCAGCGCGATCGTCATGCCGAATTTCTCAGCACGATCGCGCTGATTGGCGCATCGCTGGAAAAATTTGCGATTGAAATTCGTAATCTCCAACGTACCGAAATTCTCGAGGTTGAAGAACCTTTCAGTAAGGGCCAGAAAGGCTCCTCGGCCATGCCGCACAAGCGCAATCCCATTACCTGCGAGCGCATTGCCGGTCTTGCCCGGGTCTTGCGCGCGAATGCCATGGCGGCGCTGGAGAATGTGGCATTGTGGCATGAGCGCGATATTAGCCATAGCTCCGTGGAACGAGTGATCTTGCCGGATAGCACCACTTTGCTCGACTACATGCTGCATCACTTCACCCGAATTGTCAGAGATTTGCAAGTCTATCCGGAGAACATGCGCCGCAATCTTGAGAGAACCGGCGGCCTGATCTTTTCGCAGCAGGTCCTGCTGGCGCTTGCGCAAAAGGGCATGGCGCGCGAAGAGGCGTATCGCCAGGTCCAGGCGCATGCGATGGCAGTTTGGACGGATTTGAGCGAGCACGGCAAGTCAGCGGGCTTTCTGGAGCGTTTGCTTGATGACAACACCATCCGGCAGTATCTCAGCGCCGAGGAGATTCGTAACTGTTTTGACCTGGACAAAAATTTGAGACATGTTGATGTCATCTATCGACGGCTTGGTTTGCAAACCGATTAATGACCGGGACAAATTTACTAATCCGATATTACGGGCGTCAACCCCGATGCTGCTAACTTTTCAGAAAGGCAAGCCAATTGCGGGCAAAACAGTTCACAGCAATGACAGAAAAATGAATGGCAAAAACATGTGAGCTGGTTTTTTATCAAAAATACTCATGCTCACTCGGCAAGAAACCTGAACATTCTTTCTGCCATGCATTTTCCTGGCATGACTTGTTTGAAAAAGTTAGTGACATTAGGCGTCAACCCTGCCTTTCATTTCTGCTTAATCGACTGGAGAGATGATGGCTATCAAAAAGAAAAAAAAGCTCTTCGAGGGAAAAACAAAAATTCTCTACGAAACCGAGAATCCCGAGCAAATCATCATGGAGTTCAAGGACAACGGTCCCTCCACCAATGGTTCGAAAAAGAGCAAGGCGGTGAAACGCAGCGCCATCAACAATCAAATCTCGGCGCATCTGTTTCGTTACCTCGAAAGTTTCAATGTGCCGACGCATTTCATGTCGCAGGTGAGTGAATCCGCCATGCTAGTCCGGCGGCTGCAAATCATTCCGCTGGAAGTCATGGTTCGCAATATTGCCACCGGCAGCTTTTGCAAGCGTTACGGCCTGAAGGAGGGTGAAGTACTCGAAAAGCCGATTGTCGAGTATTTCATGAAGCATACCACCAAAGATGACCAGATGGTCAATCAGCACCATATTGTCGCCTTTGGCCTGGCGACTGCGGATGAACTGAAAATGATCGAGCGCTATGTCACCAAGGCGAACGCGGTTCTCAAGGCGTTTTTCAT
>JAPDQK010000028.1:0-23021 GCA_034505955.1 Candidatus Zhuqueibacter pondensis | reverse complement strand
CACACCACCAAAGATGACCAGATGGTCAATCAGCACCATATTGTCGCCTTTGGCCTGGCGACTGCGGATGAACTGAAAATGATCGAGCGCTATGTCACCAAGGCGAACGCGGTTCTCAAGGCGTTTTTCATCCGTCGGGGCTTGCGGCTGGTGGATTTCAAACTCGAATTTGGCCGCTATAAAACCCATCTTCTTGTCGGAGACGAGCTGTCCGTGGAGAACTGCCGCCTGTGGGATTCCGAAACCGGCGAGAAATTCGATGCAGAACGCTTACGCTCAGATGCCAGCGCGCTCGATAAAATTTACGAAGAAGTGCGTCGCCGCGTGTTCATTCAAATGGAAGGAGAGAAAGTCTGATCCCTGTGCATCGTGAAGGTTATGGCATTTTAGCGATGTTGGCGGTACTGGCTCTGCTGCTGACGCTGGGATATTTGGGATATCGGCAGCAAGGTGGTGTCACCGCTGTAATATTCAGGGTACTCAGCGTGGTGTTCTGGGTACTGACTGCTTTCGTGGTATTTTTCTTTCGCGATCCTGAGCGGGAGATCCCAACGGGTGTGGGTCTGGTGGTCTCGCCGGCCGACGGTACGGTTATTGGCATCGATGAAGTGGAGGAGCCGGAGTTTATGAAAACGAAAACCCGGCGGGTGGCAATCTTTTTATCACCCTTCAATGTGCATGTGAACCGCGTACCTTGTGATGGCGAGGTCAAATACTTCCGCTACAAGAAGGGCCGGTTTTTTGTCGCCTCGGAGCCTGCCGCCTCCACGGAAAACGAGCAATCCATTATTGGCCTGGAAACACCAGAGGGGAAAATCTTGTTTAAACAAATTGCTGGCATTTTGGCACGCCGGATTGTCTGTGAAATCCGGGAAGGTCATCGTGTCCAGCGTGGCGAACGGTTTGGCATCATCAAATTCGGTTCGCGCATGGAAATTTTTCTTCCATTAAATACGGAGATCAGAGTCCGCCTGAGGGAAAAAGTCCGAGCGGGTGAGAGCATCATAGGAGAAATTAAACATGATACGTAAACGACTGGTCGCGCCGAATCTATTCACGATTTTCAATCTTTTTCTCGGCTTTCTTGCGATTATTTTTTCAGTGCAGGAGCGTTTCGTTGCAGCCGCCTGGCTGATCATCGTCGCCGCGGTCTGTGATATGCTCGATGGCAAAATCGCGCGTGCCACCCGCGGATATTCCAGCTTTGGCATTGAATTCGACTCGCTGGCGGATGTGGTCTCCTTCGGCGCGGCGCCGGCCATTATGGTTTATCTCGCACAGCTCAAAGATCTCGGCCCATTTGGTTTGGTGATCAGCTTCACTCAACTTGCCGCGGGCGCAATTCGGTTGGCCCGCTTCAACACCCACATCAAAGGCTTCAGTAAAAGCAGATTCTTCGAAGGCATGCCGATTCCCTCTGCCGCCACCCTGCTCTGTTCTTATGTACTTTTTAGCTATCACCATTGGGATGGCTTGCGCCTTCCGGTCGTGAGCGTGGCGCTGCTGCTCATGGCCTCGGTGTTGATGGTTTCCACGATTGGGTTCGAGGCCATGCCTTATTTCTCCTTTCGCCGCGGCACCAGGAATACGGTGCTGATGTTGCTCTTTGTGAGTTCTACCGTGGTGGTTCTGATGCATCCGGGGCAGTTGATGTTCCCGTTCGCGCTCATTTACATCTTTATCCAACTTTCCCGCGCACTCGTTAATCATCTCCGGCCGGAGGAAGAAGAGCCGGTACCCGACATCTCCGTGGGCGAGCAGTAATACTTTTGTGCAAAAGGGTCTGACTTGAAAGCGAAAATCCATATTACGCTCAAAAACGGCATTCTCGATCCCCAGGGCAAAACGATTCATCATGCTTTGGAGATGCTGGGTTTTGCCGGCATCCAGGAAGTGCGTGCCGGAAAATTCATTGAAATTTTTTTTGCGGACATGAGCCCGGAGCAGGCGCGGCAGATTACAGAAAGCGCCTGTAAAAAACTTTTGGCGAATCCGGTCATTGAGAATTTTGATTTTGTCGTTGTGGATGAACAGTAAAAGTACTCTGATCGTAACCATCAAATCAAGTTAGTGAAGGAGGTGCGGAGGTGCGACGAGTTTTTTTCTTGCTGTTGTTTCTTTTCTCATTCCGGATATTTGCACAAGAGCACAGCGTCCCTGCTGGTACTGAGGGGAATCGTCTCCTCATTGCGATACAGAACGCATCTTATTCTCCCCTTCTGGACATACGCGTCGCTGTACTTTCCGCGCCAACCTGGATTGTATTCAAAACTTCCTCTGTTGGAATCGATTCCATCGCCCCCAAAGCGTGGCGGGATGTGTGTCTTGACTTTAGTGTCCTGGAATTGGCGGGTGGTCAGACCGGCATCATCTCGCTTGCGATCACAGATGCTCACGGCTGCTTTTTGGGTGATCGCATGATTAGGCTTCGTGGCGTTCCTCCCCCTCACAGGACGGAACTCCTCTCATCTTATCCAAACCCGGCCTATACCAATTTGAGAATCCAGTACGCACTCCACGTAACGTCCCACATTAAACTTGAAATTTATAATATTCTCGGCCAGTGCGTTCGAACGCTCCTGGATGAAGAAAAGCTGGCTGGAACATTCGTTATAGACTGGGACGGCAGGAATGATCATGGCATGTCTTTACCAAGTGGAACCTATTGGATACGACTTGCAGTAACGGAAAAGGGAAAAAATAAGGAAGAACAGTTCAGTTCAAGAATCATCATACGGAAGTGAGGGAGGCCAAACCATGAAGCGGTTCGTGTTGTCAGGGACGATGATTGCTCTTACCGTGCTCATGACAGACAAGATGTTAGCGCAGGTCATTGTTCGGGATACTGTCGTGATTTCTTCAAAATGCGATATTTCAAATTCAGCGCTTAAAAAAGCTTCATCTGATTGCGGTGCGCCTTTGAAACAACTTGCCTTATTTCCAATCTATGCGGGTCGCGTGACTTTTACCGTACAACAACCTGAATTCACCATACCGGGCCTGCAACTGGGACCTCTGTACATTTCCGATTCAAGGTTTTTATATCCCATAGGGGATACTTTGGTATTTATTCCAGGCCTTATACAAGTCGGTGATACAATCTCTCGAGAGATAACTGTGAACAAAGAGTGGACGATCTGGTTGGTCTTTGGTGCACTAGGTCAGCCGGATACCGGCCCGAATAGTGTATTTCAAGTGATTGGAGATTATCCCGATGATTTTGATTTCTTCTACTGTGCCGACCCAATAGATAATAATGAGCCTGATCCACTTCTCAAATTCGTCAGTCTGCATTTTAAGCAAGAGCCCTTTCCGGTGGATCATTTTGACTTAGAATTTGTGCCGTCAACGATTTCACCCGGCGGATTTACTTTTTTCTGGATTCATGGGAAGGATAAATATGACAATTTCATCAGTCCCAAGGTAAGAGATACAACGTTTGTCAATGTCACACTGGATGGGAATGGAGCGCAATGGGGCGGATTAACTCTTGAAGATCCTCATTTGGCACCTACGACATATACTAAATTAGAAAATATTCCGGCAGGCAGCCAGGTATATTTTATTTCTAACGGCACTGCGCCGACCCTGCCGCAGACAATAACGATCACTAATACCAAAAACAACAATCCCAATATTTCCGGTGTCGGAAACTTCGTTTTGCAAGGTAAAACGATCAGATTGGAAAAACCTTCCGATTCTGGTGATGAACAAGTCGCTTGCATAAATTCGCCGCTGGCGAAGCGTTTAAAAGTAAGAGCCGCTGAGGCCAATGGCAATGGCGTCGAAGGAATAACAATAGCGTTTGCTGTTGCCTCAAAACCGGCAGACGCTACAGGTGAAGCGTTTTCAAATTCGATTGTTGTAACAGATGCAAATGGGGTAGCCCATACCCAATTTATCATTGGCAATAAACCCGGTCAATATGCCATAACGGCAACGAGTGCTGAAGTGGGAGAAGGTTCGCCACAGAGCTTTACGGTTTTCGGGGCGAAACTGGAAATTCTCAACGCGGCTTTGACGGTAACCGATCATGTTCAAGTTGCACGGTGGGATAATGCCTATGATCAGTTCATGCAGGTCTCGGATAATTTCATTGATTTTGATCCGGAAAGATTTTTTGTTCGAGTAACGGACCTCTCAAAAAATACCGCCCCTGAGGCTGTAGATAAAGTTACGACAAAAATTGGCACCCTCACTGCCAATGGAGATCTAGATGATAATCCGACCGAGATTGAACTTTTCGAGACCGGCAATAATACCGGAATATTTGACTCCAAGTCGCAATTATTGATGTCTGAAGATTTGCCTTTTGTAGAGGTTACAGATGATGGCTTTCCCGCATACGACGGAATAAGTGGTATCGTAACTGATGATGCCCCAAATGACCGAACCCACCGGGCAACAAGAGACGGGTCAGTGAAAGCAGAGTATGAGCTCCCGGACGGAGGCAAATGCCTCTCGACAGTATCTGTCTGCCAGCGCAGCCCGGATGAACGGCGAAGACTCGAAATACGAGTGCGTGTCTTTAACGAGCCATTTGACGACATAGGTTATGACCATGACAATATTCCTATTACGCTGCCTTTGGGAGCAGGAAACGGAGTTTTTGACTTTAAGGATCTTAACGCAAACGGTGTGCACGATCTTGGTGAGCCCAGCGAGCCGTATCGAGATATAAGTGCAGGAATTTCGCTTTTTCTGCGTGGCAATAACCCTTTATTGCTTATTTTAGGAGGAGATGGTCGTGGCGGTGTTGTGACAGATGCTTATGTTCAGGCTCAAATCAAGCGCGCAAATATCGCCTGGGGGCAGGCGTGTATTCAGATAGTGCAAGTGGGAGCTACCATTTTCGTCGATGCGCCTAAGGACGCCAAGGGTAAAGACATTTTAAGCAATGGGGAGTTTAATCGGCCCGACGAAATATTAATTGTTCACAATACTTACCGTCCAGGAAGAAAAGATATACTCGATGTATTTTTTGCCGCCCCTATTAGAAATGACCGCGATCCGATCGGCCATACTGCTGGAATGGCCATTTCGGATAAGTTACTTGACTTCATCGAATTTCCTTTTACGGTCATTGCCCCAAATGTGGAACCGCAATGGAGAACACTTGCGCATGAAATCGGGCATATCTTATCCTTATTACCCGATACTGTAAATCCAAAACCGATCTTTTTCCCACAACTCGTAACAAGTAAGGATATTACAGTGACTCAATTTAGAAGAATTACCAAAGCCACAGCAGACGCGTGCCACAGTCAAGGGACATCACTGCTCAAGACGCCATAAATCTCTGCGAGAGAACCGGTATGATGAGAGTTGATTTTAAATTCATTGGTACTACGCTATTCTTTCTGCTGACGATCATCAACTCGACCAGTGCACAAGTTAGCCAGGACCAAGCCAGAGCCGAGCTTGACACGCTGATGAATGCGCCACATGGTTTTACTGATTATTTTTCAGGAGAGACAATCGCACGGTTTTTAGAGAAAGTCAAGACTAATCCCGATCCTTATCTGGCCGTCATTCGCCAAGATCTGGTCTTGCCTGCGGAAAAAGAGAGTTTGGCGGACTCAAACTTTGAGAACAGCTATTCAAGCATGACGGCAATTCTTGGGCAAATCGGCAACCAGGAAGCCAGAGATCTTCTCAAGCAAGCTTATTTTGAGACTGCCGATCGACTAAAATCGCTCACCTCCGAATTATCAGCCGCTCTGGAAAATTCTGCACCGCGTACTGAAATCGTTTTGATTGCTAAAGCCGTGGGTTCTGTCATGTCTTTGCAAGTTGACATTATCGGCAATCTTGCCGATTTAAAGGACAACTCGATCTTATCAGATTGTCTTGATCGAATCGAAACTGAAGACCGCAGTATTCAAGCTGAAATGCTCGACTATTTTGATACGGTGGGAATAGGAAATGCTTCCGTCATATCTCGACTTGAGGCGATGTTTTTAGATAGGAATTCATCTTTGCACAAAGACCCGGTATTAAAAAATATTCTCATCAGGATCAGGAGCCAGCTTTTTGTGCCGCCTTCGATCACGAGCCTCAGCCCGGATGCGGCGATGGCTGGGGATGAGGCTTTCACCCTTACCCTCACCGGCACAAATTTTATCAGTGTCTCAACTGTTCATTGGAATGGCTTGCCTCGCGCCACCACATTTATCTCATCGACGCAACTGCAGGCGGTCATTGCCAAATCCGACATCACTGCTCCGGGCACCGTTGACGTGACCGTCGTTAACCCGGTCGGCAGCTACGTCATTACAGATTCCGCCGGCGCCATGTCCAACAGCATGCCCTTCACGATTGTCGAGGCGCCACCGGAAAACATTCTCTCTGTACCTTCACAGTATGCCACCATCCAGGCGGCGGTCACGGCCTCGCAACCCGGCGACATCATCGAAGTGAGCCCGGGCTTTTATAATGAGGTGGTGAACATCACTGGCAAGGACTCGATCATCGTGAGAACTACGGGCAGCATCGATGGTGTCACCTGCAAGGGCTTCTTGTTAAAACAGTCGCATCAAGTCACCATTAAAGGTTTTGTGGTGGATGCTTCCGGAACAGGCGAGCATGGCATCGTGCTCATGGGAGGCAATAACCAGAATTCGGACATCACCCTGGAAGCCAATGCGATCAAAAATGCGGGCAATGACTTCAGTGGCATCTCAGTTGCCCGCGGCAATACCCGTACCCGGATCGTCAACAACCGCATTCACAGCAATGGCCGTAATGGCATACGCTTTATTGATGCCACCGGCGGTCCGCACTATTTGATCAATAACACGATTGTGCAGAATGGTTGGAACGGCGTCGAGGTGGCGCGCCAGCATGTGATTTATTTGGTGAATAACATCCTTTCTTTTAACGGAACCAAATCCGGATCAACCGGAGGCCGCTACGGCGTGCTGCGCGAGGCGATGACCGGCGCGGGAGAGGCCGCCGGAATCACGCTGCTCAACAATCTAATTGTCGGAAATCATGGCCATGTCACTTCGAGTAGCTCCTCAGACCTCGGAAACTATGTTCAAACACTCGACGGCACCGACAGCGGGAATTTGACGACTTCAGGCGCTGAGGGCAGTGGAGTGAGTGCTTCCCCAACGGCGGCGTTTGTTGACATATTAATTTCCCAGACTCCGCTTGATCTGCATTTGAAAGCGTCGTCGGTAGCCATCGATCGCGGAGTCAATAGTTACAGTCCACCGGATGCTGTAACCGGTTCAATCCCATCGGTAGATTTTGAAGAAGACCGCCGGCCGAAAGGCGCGGCTGTGGATTTGGGTGCAGACGAAACCCCGTGATCAACGTAAGCGCACAAATCAAAAAATTGACATATTAATATGCGTTTCGGCGTTGTCATTTTTCCCGGATCAAACTGTGATCACGACTGTTATTACGTCGTCAAGTATGTCCTTCACCAACAGGTGCGTTTTGTCTGGCACAAAGACCGTGACCTGAGCGGATTCGATGTCATCATCCTTCCCGGCGGTTTTTCTTACGGCGATTATTTGCGTACCGGCGCCATTGCACGATTTTCGCCGGTAATGGAAGAAGTGGTTAAGTTTGCTCAGCGCGGCGGCATGGTGCTCGGAATTTGTAATGGGTTCCAAATCCTCTGCGAGGCCGGCTTGTTGCCGGGCGCGCTGGTGCGCAATGCGCACCTCCGGTTTGTCGCCAAACCGGTTTATGTGAAAGTGGAAAATTTCGACACCGGCTTCACCCGGCGATGCGCGGATGCCGTTTTGAAAATGCCGGTTGCGCATGGCGAAGGCAACTATTATGCGGATGCCGAAACGTTGCAACAACTGCGTGAGCAACGCCGCATTCTCTTCCGTTATTGTTCAGCGAGTGGAGAAGTCACACCCGAAGCCAATCCCAACGGCGCGCTGGATAATATCGCCGGCATCATGAATGCAAACGGCAATGTGATGGGTTTGATGCCCCATCCGGAACGGGCCTGTGAATTGGTTCTATCGTCAAACAGCGGCGTGCAAATTTTCCAGTCACTCATGGCGTCGTCCTAATCATTTATTTTTAAACTCAGGAGGCTCTGTGCGGTCAAAACGCTCTCTTGGATTTATCATTGTGGTGCTCCTGCTCGGTGCGCTGGCGGGAACTTTGCTGGGTGAATTGATCGGTCTTTTGCTGCCAGCCGGCGTGGTCAAAGAATTTTTCCTGAGAAGCGGGCAAATTGCGCTCGGCCCCGGGACACTAAATGCCGTTTTGTTTAGTATAACATTAGGATTGACCCTTAAAATCAATGTCGTCGGTCTGATCGGCATTGGCATTGCGGCTTATCTCTTACGTTGGGTATTGAACTAAACTTGATCCGTGATCCCTGCGGGCGTAGCCTGGATACTGGATACACGAGAATCAAACATCCAGGCTACGTCCACAGGGATCAAGCATCCAGTACAGGAGTGAAAATATGTTTGGCAATATTGGCATGAGCGAGTTGCTGGTAATTTTGGTCCTCGTGCTCCTTTTATTCGGTCCCAAAAAATTACCGGAGCTGGCGCGAGGGCTGGGTAGAAGCATTCAGGAATTTAGAAAAGCAGCAGATGAGGTAAAGAAAGAATTTAACGTCATGGATGACTTTAAAAAAATGTAGTTGTTGCTCAACCCAAACGCTGACCATTTTCCCGAAAAGACAAATTGAGAAAACTGGTGTGCAAGGATGGGCATGGCTGTTTTAATTGGAGAGAAGTGGATTGGTTGCTTAACTTTCCGGAGGTCAATTATGAACGAATGGGTCGTAGTCGCCATCGTCGCTTTTGTCGTTTTGTTTGGCGCCAGAAAATTGCCTGAGCTGGCGCGCGGTCTCGGGCAAGGCATTCGCGAATTCAAAAAAGCCGTCAATGAACCGCTCGAAGACAAGGAAACTCCTGCCAAGATCGATCAACCCAAGTCTTAGGTTGACTTAGACAACCAAAGTTGGAACCTGAATTTTGCATGCTGGCTTGCTGTTCCCCGGAATAAATGGCGTGTTCACAAAACTCCGTCAGGAGTGAACTGTTTGTAGACAGGGGAATCTTGCGTGTCTTTGAACTCCGTCAGGAGTGGCCTGTAGAATTTCTCATGATCTGGCGCGTTTTTTTTGAGGAGTACCAAACAGGTCACTCCTGACGGAGTTTTTGGAAATACAATATGCCGCTTCACTAAAAACAGTGCACTCCTGACGGAGTTGACCACAAGTTTGCCTGCAAAATTTTTTATGCACCACCCCTTGGGTGGTTGGGCGTCGCGATCGAATCGGCGTTCCTCGCGGAGGGGATCAATCCGGGTGCAAAATTCAGGTAGAAAAAAATTCCTACGGACGCAGTCTGAGAGTTCTCTTTTAAATTTTGAACACGGATCACACGGATTGAACGGCTACGCCCGTAGAGATTGACGCGGATAAAGCAAGAAAAAATCCGTGGAAATTCGCGCTCATCCGCGTCATCTTACAGACGCAGTCCGTGTTCAAAGCTTTTTTCTTTTGGCTGCGGCTTGTCCGCGTTGGGAGATAAAAACTTGGAAAACCCCCTCCAAATCCCAAGCACTTCATACAGTGGCTAGCCTGCTCTGTTGAAATTCGACGAGGTTGCAATGGCACTTACGGAATTACTTCAGAAATGCAAGTCCGCTCTTGAGAGCAATTACAAAGCGCAGTTCAAAGGGGTGATTCTGTACGGGTCTTTCGCCCGCGATCAAGCCAACCCTGACAGTGACATTGACGTGCTCGTTTTGCCTGGCCAGCCCTTTGACTACTTCCGAGAACTCCGTACGATTGTCGATCTGCTCCATCCCATTCAATTGGGAATCTGATCACATGATTTCAGCCAAGCCTGCTCCTCTCGACGATTTTGAGCGTGGCGTCGTTCAACTCTATCGCAACGTCAAACGAGAAGGAGTGCGTGTATGACCACACAATTTGCCGACGAAATCGCGGCTCATCTCGAGCGAGCGGAGCAGTCTATTCAGGCGGCGCGGCAATTGGCGTCAGGCGGCTACTATGACTTTGCGGGTTCACGAGCCCATTACGCAGCTTTCTATGCTGCTACTGCTGTTTTGTTGCACGAGGGGTTGGAATTGAGCAAGCACAGTGCCGTCATTGCTTCGATTCATCAAAGATTCGTCAAGACAGGGAAACTGGACAAGGAACAAGGCAGACTCTGAACTGGCTTTTTGAGTTGCGTAGCGTTGGCGACTATGGTGGCACCGCGCACGTATCTCGCCAAGAAGTAGAGCAAGCGATTGAAGCCGCAGAGAAGTTTTTGGAAGCCATCAAACCTTTACTGCAATAAATGGACTCCAACACAGAAACCATCCCTCACATTCAGGAAAAACTGCGCCGGCGCGAAATCACCTGCGCTGCATTAGTGAATGACTATCTGGCGCGCATTGATAATGCCAAACCTCTCAATGCCTTTCTTGCCGTCTTCCCGGATCGCGCACGGGCCCGCGCGCAAGAAATTGATGCGAAATTACGGGCCGGCAAAGCCGGTAAGCTCGCTGGTGTCGTTATTGCCGTCAAAGATATTTTGGCGCTGAAGGGCGAGCGACTCACTTGCGGCTCCCGCATCTTGGAGAATTTTACCTCTCCCTACGATGCGACCGTGATCCAAAAATTGGAACAAGAAGACGCCATCATCATCGGCAAGACCAACATGGATGAGTTCGCTATGGGCAGCTCCAACGAGAACTCTGCCTTCGGCCCGGTGAAAAATCCGGTGAACGAGGAGTATGTGCCCGGTGGCTCTTCTGGAGGCTCCGCCGTAGCCGTGGCCGCTAATCTGGCAATGGTCTCGCTTGGCACCGACACCGGCGGCTCGATTCGCCAACCGGCGGCGTTCTGTGGTGTCGTCGGAATGAAACCAACCTACGGCCGCGTCTCCCGTTTTGGCCTCGTTGCCTTTGCCTCCTCGCTCGATCAGATCGGCGCGTTCGCCCATTCCGTCGAAGATGTCGCCAGAATTCTTGAGGTCATCTGTGGCCACGATGAGCGCGATTCCACTTCGGCGCCGGTGCCGGTTGAAGCATTTTCTCAATTTCTCGACGGCGAAGTCAGAGGCAAAGTGATCGGGCTGCCCAAAGAATATCTTTCCGAGGGCGTGCAAAAAGAAATTCGCGAGGCGGTCGCTTCTGCCACAGATCGCTTGCAGCAAGCCGGCGCAGTGGTAAAGGAAATTTCGCTGCCGCATACGAAATATGCCATCGCCACCTACTACATCATTTGTACGGCAGAAGCTTCATCCAATCTCGCACGTTACGATGGCGCTCGTTATGGCCGGCGCGCACAAAATGTGGAATCGCTCGAAGAGATGTATGTCAAGAGCCGAAGTGAAGGCTTCGGCCCGGAAGTGAAGCGCCGAATCATGCTCGGCACCTATGTGCTCTCGGCGGGATATTACGAGGCGTATTATCGCCGCGCCCTGAAAGTGCGTACGCTCATCCGTCGTGATTTCGAGCAGGCTTTCAAAGAATGTGATGTCCTGCTCACACCCACTTCTCCGACCACGGCATTCAAGCTGGGAGAAAAAATTGACGATCCACTTACCATGTACCTCTCCGACATCTTCACTGTCTCGGTGAATCTTGCCGGCGCGCCCGGGATCTCGATCCCCGCCGGCATCGATGCCAATGGCCTGCCGATCGGTTTGCAAATCATCGGCAAGGCTTTTGATGAGAAGAATGTTTTGCAAGTGGCGCATTTTCTTGAAACCAGCAGAAGGCAACTCAATAAAGCAGGCTAATCTATTTAAAGATTTTTCTTGTAAATCAGTCATTGTTGTGCTTACATTATAATTATGCAAAGTCGAATCGTCCAAATTGGTAATTCGCGGGGCATTCGTATCCCCAAAGCCGTGCTTGAGCAAACCAAGCTTGGTGAAGATGTGGAACTCGTTGTTCTACACGACCAAATTATTATCCGTCCCACCCGGCGTGTGCGACAAGGTTGGGCAGAAGCCTTTCGGACCATGGCTGAACACAGCGATGACCGGCTGCTTGACAAGGAGGAAACACTGCTTGCCCAAAGCGGCTGGGACAAGGAAGAATGGGTATGGTAGATGATGGCTCGGCGCTTTGAAGTCTATCTTGTCAATCTTGATCCCACCCAAGGTAAAGAAATCAAAAAGACAAGGCCGTGCCTGATCATTTCACCTGATGAAATGAATCGTTTTATCGCCACTGTCATCGTTGCGCCAATGACCACCAAAGGACGTGATTATCCTTCGAGAGTATTTTGTCGTTTTAAAGGGAAAGATGGTCAAGTGGTGCTTGATCAGATACGCACCGTTGACAAGTCCCGGTTGATTGAAAAATTGGGCACAATCGATAGAAAAACGCAAACCAAAGTCCTGGCTGTATTAGGGGAGATGTTTGCACCGTAATTGGGAGATCTCCTGAGAGATCATCAATGAACTATGAACCCATCATCGGCCTCGAAGTCCATGCGCAACTTTTGACCGACTCCAAAATTTTTTGTCGCTGCAGCACGAAGTTTGGTGGCCCGCAAAATTCCCAAGTTTGTCCGGTCTGTCTCGGCATGCCCGGCGTTTTGCCGGTGCTCAACCGCAAAGCCGTGGAATATGCCGTAAAGATGGGACTGGCGATGAATTGCCGCATCGCCGAGCATTCCATTTTCGCGCGAAAAAATTATTTTTATCCCGACCTGCCCAAGGGTTATCAAATTTCGCAATATGAAGAACCGCTTTGCGAGGACGGCTGGATTGAAATTGAACTTGAAGACGGCTCGTGGAAGCGCATCGGCATTATCCGTGTTCATCTCGAAGAGGATGCCGGCAAATCGGTGCACGCCGAGGAATATGTCTCGGCAAACGAAACGCTGGTTGACCTGAATCGCTGCGGCACACCGCTGATTGAGATCGTGAGCGGGCCGGATATCCATTCTCCGCGTGAAGCGTATCTCTACCTTACGCGCATCCGGCAACTGGTACGCTATTTGGGGATTTGCGATGGCAACATGGAGGAAGGCAGCCTGCGCTGCGATGCCAACATCTCGGTGCGTCCTGCCGGCCAACAAAAATTCGGCACCAAGACCGAGCTGAAAAACATGAACTCGTTCCGCAACGTCGAACGCGCGTTGGAATTCGAAATCAACCGGCACATTCAGCTTCTCGAAGCCGGCGGAACGATTGTGCAGCAAACCTTGTTGTGGGATGCCGCAAAGGGAGAGATTGTCCCGATGCGCTCGAAAGAGTATGCACATGATTACCGCTATTTCCCGGAGCCGGATTTGGTGCCCCTGCGCCTCGACGAAAAATGGCGTAAAGAAATTCATGCTTCGCTTCCGGAATTGCCGCTGGCGCGGCGCAACCGTTTCATCGCGCAATACGGTTTGCCCAAATATGATGCCGATGTCCTCACTGATGAGCAAGCGGTCGCTGACTATTTTGAATCCACTGCCAGGCTGGTGAAAGATGCCAAGCTGGTCAGCAACTGGATCATGGGTGAGGTGCTGCGGGTGCTCAAAGAGAAAAAAATCGACATCACCCAATTCCCCGTCATGCCTGCAGCGCTCGCGGAATTGCTCAATCTCATCACGGAGGGCACCATCAGCAGCAAAACTGCAAAAGAGGTTTTTGATGAGATGGTTGCCGCTGGCCGATCGGCAAAGGATATTGTGACTGAAAAAGGTTTGGTGCAAGTCTCCGACATCGGCGTCATCGAAAAAGCGGTGGACGAAGTGATCGCAGCCAATCCGAAAGAAGTCGAACGCTATCGTAACGGGGAAGAAAAACTCTTTGGTTTTCTGGTCGGCCAGGTGATGAAGCACACGCGCGGGAAAGCAAATCCGAAAATGGTGAACGAGATTTTGCAGAAACGCTTGCGGAATGAGTAGGTTAAGCCCGCCATTGAATAAGGCAGCATAACCGTCGAAATAGCCTTGCTGGTTTTTGACTAATGTTAAAGCGGTACGCCCACTCGATTCGTTGTGGAAAGTATCTACAAATAGGCCGCCAGTTATAGGTACTCGTATGTTGACTGAAGTTATTGTGAGTCGTCGTATGATTGGAGTGCCGCAGATCGCAGAAGTTTGGGCTGTCGTGAAAATTTCGTAGACAAAATCATTGATTTTCATGGAAGTCTTTCAAAGATTTCACGAAGACGAACGAGATCAGTCTGCGCTGCTTCCCACTGCCAATAATCCTTTTCCACATCGTAGGAATATTTATCAGCAACTTGATCATTCTCCCAGGCTTGCTCAAATTTTTCGAAGGCCATCCCATAACGCTCCGCGAAGGTTTTGATTTGTCGCACGGCTTCAAGGAGCTTGAGCTGTACCAAGTCCTTGGTCGCCAGGTATAATGCTACATCAAAACGCTCCTCCCCAGTCAGTTCAGCCAAAATATTATAGAGTGGTTTTGAAATGATTGTCTCTGTCATGGTCTGTGACTTCAAAAAATAAATTTACTTACCATATTTTAAAAAAGATCAGGAGAATGTCAACGAGTTTTTGGTATCATCTTTGCGGGATCCGCGTTGGGGCACTGATGGGAACGCCCGGCAGTTTTGCAGAGGGATCTCCAATGATTTGCAGCGCGGGACTCTCCAAGGCGGTTATGATTCCTTGCGAAAAATCCCTGTCGGCCATGTCGTTGATCATGCTTAACCATGAGGCTATTGTCGTGGCCCGCGCTATGGCCTTCGTCGCATAGTATGAGATGATGCCGTGTTTGTTTTTTCCAAAAACCTTTTCAGGAGCCTGGCATGTCAATTCTGCCCCTGGTTCGGCTCGTCTGACAATGGCCGTCACGTTGGCTGGCACCCGGCCGGCAAGAAGGTTGGTATGTCAGCAATCCGGCAAGAGAATGAGTCTGACGTTGACCTGCAGGCGCACAGCCGCAAACATCTCATCCCAAAATATGCGATTGCTTTTATTGCTTGGCTTATCGCGCGCTAATAGCATTCCAGCTCGCGCCTCGGAGGCGGTATTGCCAGTGAAAGTGCCATGCCCGCTGTAGTGGATAAACACCTCACCACTTTTCCAGGTCGCCGCGCGGTTGTTGACTTCACCAATGAGGTTCATGAGCAATTGGCGATTCAATTTGCCTTCCAATAACAAAATATCCTCTGACGAAAGGCCCCGTGCGATCAATGCGTTATACATCGCCACGACATCGTTGTGCATGCTGGCTTCTCCGTTGTGAGGCGCAGCAATGAGCAAAGCAAATCGTGAATTTTGGGTATTCATATTATTTACCATCCGGCTACCGGTGACTAAAATTTCTTTTTTGCCTTTTGTCTTTATTATCTTTTTGGCTTACAGTCCCTCCTGCGCCAGCACATAACACAAAATTGCCAGGGCCGCGGCGCCGAGATTGAGCTCGCGCTCATTCACCGCGTCGATCGTGTCGTTATCAGAGTGATGGTAATCGAAATAACGCTGAATTTCCGGTACGAGGCCGATGCCCGGTACGCCTTGTTTCATCAGCATCGAAATGTCTGCGCCGCCGCCACCCTTGGTAATTTTATCCGCGTCGATTTCCTCGAATAGATAAGCCCACCTGGCAATAAGTGCAAATCTGGCCGAGTCCGCATCCACCGAAAAACCGCGTGGCGCAAAACCACCACGGTCCGCTTCTATTGCGGCAAGATGTTTTTCCTTGGATGTCGCAGCCTCGCGAGCATACGCCTCGCCGCCGCGCAACCCGTTCTCTTCATTCATGAACAGCACGGCACGGATGGTGCGTTTGGGTTTGCGATTGAGCTGTTGCAACAAGCGCAGCGCTTCGAGGGATTGTACACAACCGGCGCCATCATCGTGGGCACCGGTTCCTTTGTCCCAACTGTCGAGATGACCGCCGACCAGGATAATTTCTTCGGGCTTTTCACTGCCAACAATTTCGCCGATCACATTCGCCGACGGCGCGTCTGGAAAAGTTTGGCAGGTCAATTTCAAACGCACACACACCGTTTTCTCTTGCGCCAGCAATTGGCTCAACAAATTCGCATCCATTGTGCTGATTGCCGCAGCCGGCACTTTCGGCACACCGTCTTGATAATGCGTGCTTCCGGTGTGGGGCACATCGTCCAGGCGTGTCGTCAGTGAACGTACGAGCACGGCAACGCCACCAACTTTTGCCGCTTCGACCGCACCACCGCTGCGTTGACTCACCGCACTCCCGTAACCCTCGAAGGTGTTGATTCTGGTTGGATCCATCGGCCGGTTGAAAAAAATAATTTTGCCCTCGGCTTTTTTCCCGAGCGCCTTCAATTCCTCAAAAGATTTGACCTCCACCACTTCCGCGACGATGCCCATTTCCGGTGTGGCAATGCTCCCGCCAAGCGCGCAAACCGTGAGCGGCACCGTGCCGACAATATTGGAATTGATGATTGCCGCCTCTTCGATTGGACCGCGCTCCCAATGCGGCACCATGATTTCCTGCAAACGCACGTTTTGGAAACCGAGTCGTTGCATGGCATGTCGCGACCATTCCACTGCCGCAGCGGCCTGCGGCGATCCGCTCAGCCGCGGACCGAGCTTTGTCAATTCAGCGAGCAGCCGATACGCCTGTCCTTCGGCCAAAGCCGTGCGAATGATTTCTCCGGCCACCTCCGTGTAGGGTTTGCGAATGGCATGGTTGGCTTGCGCATGCATCAGCGTGGAAAAAAGCAGGGGCAGCAAGAGTGCAGGGGCTATTGATCCCCATCTGGGAAGTCTTTGTAAGATCACCTTGTCTCCTCATGGATTTTTATTTGCATTCCGGTTATAATTTCACAGATCGTTACGAATCATTCGGACAGCGGTGATTGTTGAATGCCAAAATTGCGTTTGAGGGCGCTACCGTGAAAATATAAACCTCATCACCGCCTGCGTGAATGCCTCCAACGCCTCGAAATGAATCCAGTGTCCCGCGCTCGGAATCATGACTAAATGACTATTGGGGAAATGTCGCAGAATGATATCGTGATCGCGATCGAGACGATAATCCGAAAGTTCACCACCAAGGAAGAGTGTCGGGCCGGAATAAATCGCGGTTAACGGCGGCTCATACGCCGACAGCTCGCGCTCGAAATTTTGCAGTACCGGCAAGTTGACTTTCCACGCAAAAGACTTGTTGTCTCGGCGCACGAGATTCGTGAGCAAAAATTTCCGAAGATGGGAACTATTGACTTTTAGGGCGAGCATCGCCTCGACTTGCTCCCGCGAGGTAACGGTCGTGAGATCAATCCCGTTCAACGTGCGCAGAATGTCACCGGAGGAACTTCGATAGGCGCGCGGGGCGATGTCTGCGATGATCAGGCCGGTGAGCCGCTCCGGATGATAAAATGAAAATTCCATCGCTGCCAAACCGCCCATCGAATGACCGAGCAAATACGTTTTGTAAAGACCTTGGCGATCAAGGAAGCGTTCGATATCATCGCGCAGATCCGCAAACGTGTGGGTTGCAGTATGCGGTGAGCTGCCGTGGTTGCGTTGATCAACAACCAACACGCGGCATTTCGCGCCCAAGATCCTCGCAGCACTTTGCCAATTTTGCGATGATCCCAACAGGCCGTGCAGAATCACCAGTGTTGGCTCGCCCCGGCCATATTCGCGGAAAAAGAGATTGATTGAATTCTCCAATTTTGCAACCAAAGAAACCCGCAGCAAAAAATTATCGAGTTTGCCAATTGGATTTATCATTCAGAAGGAATGCTGTTCGTCCCCGGCACAGACCTGGATTTTAAACGGATTCCCTGCGGGCGTAGCCTTCGGAATGACAGAAAACCCCGGACTTTGCGTTCTTCTGATTGTTTTGGCAAAACTCAACAAGATGCGATGAGTGAGGTCATGTCCGGCAAATTTGATAATTCCAATGACAACGGCACACGGCGTACGAGCCGAATCTCGCCATCAGGCTTGACGTTGGCAACATACGGCAAGATCTCGACGCCGCGCGCATGAACCTCCGTGAGAATTTCGGCATATTCCGGATCAATCATCGCTGCCGGTGCAAATCTTTCCGCGCCGCCATGGGGGATACAATAAGTCATCACCGCGCGTTGCCCTGCGGCGGCGATTTTGGCCAATTTGCGCAAATGCTTGCGTCCTCGTGCGGTCTGAGCATCCGGAAATAGGGCCGTGCCATTAACCACGAGTGTTACATTTTTGATTTCAACGTAACACGCCTGGTTAATTTTCGCAGGATGATCCGCAAGTCGCAAATCAATCCGCGTATCGCTGCCAATTTTTATTTCGCGTTCAATGGCGGCGTAACCGGATAGCTCGGGCAGCCAACCTTGTTCAATCGCTTCAACGACGATATCATTGGCAAGATTGGGATGCACGCCAACCCAAGTGCCGTTGGTGTGCACCATTTCAAGCGTCCAGCGCAATTTGCGGCGCGGATTGCCGCTGTCCGAAATAATGACTGCTGACCCTGCTTTGTTGCAGCCGAGCATGCTGCCGGGATTCGGGCAATGCACCGTCACTATTTCGCCGCTTTCCAATTTTACCTCAGCGAGAAAACGTTTGTACCGGCGCAGCAGGATCGCGCGTTGCAGTGGTTTATCAATTGTCATGTATCAAGACGCTTCTATCAACCGCAGCGCACCGGCTTTTCCATGCTCGCCCACTTCGAGCGCCGGGCCAACACAGGACGGGCATCCGGCTGCACAACCACATTTCATGATCAAATCCCGGGCGGCTATTTTCAGCTCATCGTGCATCGCAAATAAACGTCTGCTGAACCCGACGCCGCCAGCATGGTTGTCATATATGAAAATCGTCGGCTTTTGTGTCAGCAGCGCACGCACCATCGGCACGGCGCGAATGTCGCGCACATCACACATCAAATAAATCGCGGCCACACCTTGCAGCGCATTGGCCAGTGCCTTGAGCGCATCACCAAGCGCAGATTGCGCCATCTGCAAACGCTCCGCCATATCCGCAGGGAACTCCCACCAATACGCCGTCGTGTGCATGCTGATCTCCGGCAACTCCACCGGGCCATAGCCGATGCTTTCGTGCGAGCCGAATTTCAGCTTTTTGAATTTGGTTGTCTGGCAATTGACATTGACTTCACCATGGGCCTTCTTCATGCCGGTTGTTTGTGTGCCATCCGCTACTCGTTGTTCGCCTTCCCCCTCTCTCCCCTTCTCCCTTTCTCCCGGTCTCAGCGCAGCTTCCTCGAAGACCTCCAAAACGTGAATGCTGGTGTCGGTGTGCGCATCGGTGTAATAGTCCACCTCGACTTGTTTGACATAGGCTTTGCGACGGTCCCAATCCAATTTGTCAACGTGGTATTGCACTGCTTCGTGAAGGTAAATCGCGTCATCATGGAGCATCACCGGCGCGTCGAGCAGATTCACCTCGCCGATGACACGTTCTTCATTGGTCGTATCGATGATAATCACATTTTCCGGCGTTGCCGTGCGCAGGCTCACCGCCTCGGCAGGATAGGCATCCGTCATCCAATGCCACCGGCCTTCGGCGTGATGCAGCACTTTGTTCTCTTCGAGATATTCGAGAATCTCATTGGTTGCCTCCACGCGGGTTTTGCCGTAGCCAAATTTTTCACTGTCGGAAAATGGCAACTCGAACGCCGCGCATTTGATGTGGCTCATGAGAATGACGAGATTGTTCGGATCGACCACGCCCGACTCCGGCGGCTTGCCGAAGAAGTAGTCGGGGTGGTTGATGAGGTATTGATCCACCGGTGCACTCGAGGCCACCATCACCGCGACGGCGGAATCGGCGCGCCGGCCTGCGCGTCCGGCTTGCTGCCACGCGCTGGCCATGGTGCCGGGATAGCCCGCCATCACACAGGCGGTAAGCTGGCCGATGTCGATGCCGAGCTCCAGCGCATTGGTGGAAACCACGCCGAGCACCTCGCCAGTGCGCAGGCCGTGTTCGATGGCGCGGCGCTCGGTGGGCAAATAGCCACCGCGATAGCCGCGAATGCGCTCCGCTGGTTTTTTGTGCGCGGCCATGGTCTCTTTCAAATAGGTAACGAGAATTTCCACACGCAAGCGGCTGCGTGCAAAGACTATGGTTTGTATATCATTGAGCAGAAACTTGCTGGCAATATTACGCGCCTCTTTCACCGAGGATTTGCGGATGCCCAGCTCGCGATTGACCACCGGCGGATTGTAAAGAATGAAATGTTTTTCCCCGCGGGGCGCGCCGTTGTTGTCGATCAGCTCGACCTCGCTTTCGGTGATTTGCTCGGCCAGCTCCTTGGGATTGGCGATGGTGGCCGAGCAACAAATGAACTGCGGATGTGCGCCATAAAATGCCGCAATGCGACGCAATCGCCGAATGACATTGGCGAGATGGCTGCCGAATACGCCGCGATAATTGTGCAACTCGTCGATGACCACGTAACGCAGATTCTCGAAGAGTTTTATCCATTTGGTGTGATGCGGCAAAATTCCCTGATGCAACATATCGGGATTGGTGACCACAATGTGCCCGGAGCTGCGAATCGCCTGCCGCGCCGATTGCGGCGTATCGCCGTCAAAAGTGTAGGTTTTGAGGTCGAAATCAATTTGAGGGCCGAGCAGTTTGACGATCTCATATAACTCCGCGACTTGATCCTGCGACAGTGCCTTGGTGGGAAACAAGTACAATGCGCGCGCCTGCGCATCTTCAAGGACTTTGTTGAGCACCGGCAGGTTGTAACACAGTGTTTTTCCCGATGCCGTCGGTGTCACCACGACAACATTTTTCCCGGCGCCAATTTTGTCAATCGCTTCGGCTTGATGGGTGTATAGGCGGCTGATCCCGTGCTGGCGCAATGCCTCGAGCAGTTGCGGCTTCAGCCACTGAGGAAAATCCGCCCACTGCGCGGCTTTTGCGGGCAGTATGTTCCAGTAAGTGACGTTGCTCATAAACTCGGGGTCGCTGCGCAGAACATCGAGAAGTTGCGGAAGGGTCATGATAGTTTTTTAAAACGTAAAGTGCAAGGCGTAAATGAAAATGGTAACAGTTCACTGCTCCCTTTTCAAATGTCATTCTGGAAGAATCCTGTTTCGCATCGGGCAAAATCCCCAAAATTGCAATCGCGCTGAATGCGGTACAAGATTCCTGCGGAATGACAACGTCGTGGAGGATTTTGAACTGTTATTGAAACTGTAATGTTAAAGATAATTAAAAAATTTCCCAAGGTCAAGTCGCGTTGTATTTGCCGGGCTGGCGCGGCAACGACCAGGCAGGATTTGCGAGTACCCTGCCATGTGTCAAAAAATTATCTTGACCGGAGGCGTGATGATGTTTATATTGAAATTCCTTTATTGACTATGCCGCGTAAAACTTTCAAATTCGAATCACCAGATCACAAGGCCGGATACGTGCGCGAGATGTTCAACCGCATCGCGCCACGCTACGATCGCATGAACCGGCTGATGACCTTCGGCCGCGATCAAAGCTGGCGCCGGCGTGCCGTCCGGCACGCCGGCATCCAACCGGGCGCCTGGGTTTTGGATGTTGCCACCGGCACCGCAGATCTTGCTTTCGCCGCGCGTGAAGCCAGGGCCGGGATGATTGTCGCCGCCGACTTCAGCTACACCATGCTCAAATACGCGCGCTTGAAAATTCAGCCGTGGAATCAAAAAAGAGTCAAAGAAGCGCCGATTCATCTCGTGAACGCCGACGGTTTGCATCTGCCTTTTCCGAACAATGCTTTTGACGCGGCCGTCACCGCCTTCTCATTGCGCAACGTCGGCGATCTCAATGTTTTTCTCAAGGAGATGATTCGCGTGGTGCGGCCCGGCGGCAAGGTTGTGTGTCTGGAAATCACCCGGCCACGGCATCCCAAATTTCGAAGTTTTTTTTCCTGGTACTTTGGCAAAGTCGTCCCGAAAATTGGCGGCTGGATCAGCGGCAACCCCGAAGCTTATTCTTATTTGCCATTCTCGGTGTCGATCTTTCTCACGCCGGAAGAATTGCGCGTGCGTCTTGAAGACGCCGGCTTGAACAACGTCGGATTTGAAACGCTGATGTTCGGCACCGTGGCGATTCATTGGGGAACAAAATTGCGGACTGCGAATTTTTCAACAAAATCAAAACAAAATCAGCCGCCAATGGGAATTTAAAAAAATCATGCTTGTCGAAATGATCGAGGGCGGTGGGATGGACATTCGCCCAAAGCAAAAAGTTCGCAGTTACGCCTTCAGGCGTCGGGCTGGTGAACTTAAGAAATACTTCAAAAAAGCAAAGGTTCTTGTGATTACAAACTTTCGATGCCCAAGCCGGACAACCCGGAACCACAAAGACAAAATGATTGACTGCGTCCGTAGGATGACAAAATAATTTTTTATCATTTTGTCGTCCATTACTTTGTCTTTCGAAAATCTTTGCCTTTTTTGCAAAGATTTCACTCTAAAGAGCCTACGCCAGTTTTCAGACAAGCTGAAAACTGGGGCTCTGCGGGCAGCATCGGAAAACAAATTTTTTCCAACGGATTGAAAAACTCAACTGTAAAAGCTTTATCCGCTGGGTTTTTCTATCAGTTGGAGAAATCAAAAATTCAGAATTTTTTTCTAACTTTGGTTGTCTAAGTCAGCCTATCCGCGGTGGCTGTTGCAAGTGTTAAAATTATATTCGACTTACGAAGCTTTGCGTTCGGCGGGCACGCCGGAGTTGAGTAAGGCTACGCCCGTAGGGTGCCTTACGTTTCTTGTGACAAGGCAGAACAATTGCTCAAACTCATCCAGCCTGGCCAGACCATCGGCAGCAGCGATGCCACCTCCGGCCAACTACTGCAGGCCTTGGCCGAGCAAATTCTTCATCTGGATCTACAAATCACGCATCAGAAAAAACTCTTAGAGAAAAACTCTGAGGAAGCCAGGGAACAGATTGAACTCTTAACCAGCTTTAAAGGGATTGCAGTTTTTTCGGCCATTGGACTGCTGTTGAACATCATCGATATTAATCGGTTTTCCACTGTCAAGCATTTGGCCTCTTATTTCGGTTTACATCCGGAACTCAAGCTCAGCGGTGACGGCGTCTGGCGGATCTGCATGAGCAAGAAAGGACGTGCCGAACCCCGCGCCATTCTCTTTATGGTGACCCT
>JAPDQK010000027.1:15764-73089 GCA_034505955.1 Candidatus Zhuqueibacter pondensis | reverse complement strand
CAGCCGCTGGTGATCAATGAAAATTATGCCGAGACTGCGCGCAAATTTGGCGGCAAAGGCGTCACGGTGGGCCAGCCGCCCAAGTCGGCAGTATTCGTGCCGTTGATCGTCGGCGACATCGTCAAAGGCTCGATCAGCTTGCAGAACGTCGACCGTGAAAATGCCTTCAGCGAATCCGATGTGCGGCTGCTCTCCACGCTGGCGAACAGCATGAGCGTGGCGTTGGAGAATGCGCGGCTCTTTCATGAAACGAACCGCCTGCTCGCCGACACGAAGCAGCGCGCCGCGGAGCTGGCAACGATCAACAGCATCAGCGAAGCGCTGGCCTCGCAATTGAATCAGGACGATCTTATTCAATTGGTCGGAGAGCAGATACGCCAGGTGTTCAGGGCGAATATTGTCTACGTGGCGCTGCTGGACAAGGCCACGAACATGATCCATTTTCCCTACAGCTTCGGCGAGGATGCTGCTCCGATTGCATTGGGCGAAGGCTTGACTTCGCAAATCCTCAGGTCGGGTAAACCACTGCTCATTAACGAAGACGTTGACGGAAGTATCCTGAAGCTCGGGGTTGATGATGTTGGCGCGCCCGCGGCTTCCTATCTGGGCGTGCCGATTCCGGTGGGGAACGAGGTCATCGGCGTGATCAGCGCGCAAAGCTCCGAGCAGGAGAATCGTTTCACCGAGGCCGATTTGCGGCTGCTCAATACGATTGCGGCGAATGTCGGCGTGGCTTTGCACAACGCCCGCTTGTTCGAGGAAACGCAGGAAGCCCGCGCCGCCGCCGAAGAAGCCAACGAGGCGAAGAGCAGCTTTCTCTCCACCGTCAGCCACGAGCTGCGCACGCCGCTCACCTCGGTGCTCGGCTTCGCCAAGATCATCAAAAAGCGGCTGGAAGAAAAAATCTTTCCGCTGCTGCAAACCGATGATGGCAAAATCAAGCGCACCGTCGATCAAGTGGCGGAGAATCTCAACGTCGTGGTGGCCGAGGGCGAGCGTTTGACTTCCCTCATCAACAACGTGCTCGATCTCGCCAAGATCGAGGCCGGCAAAATCGAATGGCACATGGAGAAACTCAGCGTGCCGGAGATGATCGAGCGCGCCACCGCGGCCACCTCCTCCCTGTTCGACAGCAGCGGTTTGAAATTGAAAAAAGAAGTTGACGCGAGCTTGCCGGAAATCGTCGGCGATCAGGACAAGCTCATTCAAGTGGTGATCAATCTCATCTCCAACGCGGTCAAATTCACCGACAAAGGCTCGGTGACCTGCAGCGCGAAACAGAAAGACGGCGAGATTGTCGTGAGCATCATCGACACCGGCATGGGCATCGCGCCGGAAGACCGGCCGAAAGTGTTCGAGAAATTCAAGCAGGTCGGCGATACGCTCACCAACAAGCCCAAAGGCACAGGCCTGGGCTTGACGATCAGCAAAGAGATCGTCGAGCATCACGGCGGACGGATATGGGTGGAAAGTGAGTTGGGCAAAGGCAGCACCTTCTCGTTCACGTTGCCGATCAAGGGCAAGGCCGAGCCGCGTCTGGACGCGGAAGTGCCGCACGTTGATTTTGCGGCGTTGATGGCGCAATTAAAGCAGCGCGTACAAACGACAGCCATGAAATCGAAAAATGGCAAACCCAACATTTTGGTAGTGGATGACGATGCCTCGATTCGCGAGCTGCTCAATCAAAATTTTCTGGAAGCCGGCTATCAAGTGCGCACGGCGAGCAATGGCCGCGAAGCGCTCGAAAAAGTCCGCCGCGAGCCTCCCGATCTCATCATCCTCGACGTGATGATGCCGGAGATGAACGGCTTCGACGTGGCCGCGGTGTTGAAAAACGATCCCGTAACGATGGACATTCCCATTCTGATTTTATCCATCGTGCAAGATCGTGAGCGCGGCTTTCGTCTCGGCGTCGATCGTTATCTCACCAAGCCGATCGACACCGAAGCGCTCTTCCGCGAAGTCAGCTCGTTGCTGCAGCAAGGCAAGTCGCACCGCAAAGTGATGGTTGTCGATGAAGACGCTTCGACGGTAAAGACGCTCGCTGAAGTGCTGCAAGCGCGGGGCTATCACGTCGTCGAAGCGAACGGGCCTGAGCTGGTACAGAAAGCCGTCTCAGAGAAACCGGATATAATCATTTTGAACTCGATGCTGTCGGGCAAACAGGAGCTGGTGAAGACACTGCGGTTCGAGAAGGGGCTGGAGGATGTGCTGTTTTTGGTGTATCAGTGAATGGAGGGGTGTCAAACAAATTTCCAACGGATAGAAACAACCCAACGGATGAAAAGCAAAGGCGGATGAAAAAATCAAAACAGGGAGTTAAAATATGGAGCTGATCTATGAAGACTTGACGCACGAGTTGATCGGGTGCTTCTTTCAAGTGCATAACACTCTTGGTGTAGGGTATGACGAGTTTACTTATCACAAAGCACTCGAAAGGCGCTTTCGTAAAGCAGGAATAGGGCATCGCTCCGAGGAGCGCAAAGCACTCATGCATCGAGGGCGGAAAGTGAGGGAGTTTAAAGCCGATTTGATCACATTTGATAAGATCATCTTGGAATTGAAGACACTGCAATCCAATTTCGTCAGAGCGAATTATGTGCAGATCATCTCGGAGTTGAAGCTGTGGGAGATGTGTTTGGGGCTATTGGTCAATTTCGGCTTGCAGAAAGTCGAGATCGAGCGCATTCCATTTACTGAAAAGACCAAGACCGTCCAGGAGAATTATGACTATGTTCGCGATGGGATGACCGCGCTTGACAGAGACATTCTAGCAAGGCTTCGTGATACCATCCTGCACGTGTTCGAGACGCATGGTTTGGGCTACGGGGAGGTCACTTATCGAAAACTGGTTGAAGCTGAACTCGATTTTCGACAGATCAAATTTCAACATCGCTCTCCCATTGAAGTGAGCTATGAGGGTGAAATCATCAGCGTATTCAAGATGAAACCGCTCTTAATCGAGAACCGAATCATTTGCGACATCAAAGCTCTCGAAGAAAAAATCGATTTCTACGATATTGCCAAAATACAATCTTACTTGAAAGCTTTGAACTTGAAAATCGGCCTCGTCGTCAACTTTGGCAAAAACGACCTCGAAATCCGAGGGATTCGAGTCAAATAGTTTTATCTAATTTTTCATCCGTTGGGTTGTTTCTATCCGTTGGCGATTTATTTTTTGAACGCTCTCAAAACCCGAGGCATCCGAGCCAAATATTTTTTCATCCGTTGGGTTGTTTCTATCCGTTGGCGATTTATTTGCCTTTTGATATCGATTCAACCTGTAAATAAACGATGATAAAATCAAAACTGAAAATATCCCGAGTAAGAATCATCGGTGCATTCGTGCTGGCGTATCTCTTCGCGCTGCCGAATCTTCATGCGCAGAATATACCCCGCCTCGACCGCATTCCCAGCGAGCTCGGGCTCTCGCAAAATTTCATTACCTGTCTCATGCAAGACCACAAAGGCTTTCTCTGGGTCGGTACCAAGGACGGCTTGAATCGCTTTGACGGCTACAAATTCACCGTCTATCAACACGATGCTTATGATTCGACTTCGCTTTCGGACAGTCATATCACGGCGCTTTTGGAAGACAGCAACGGGCGAATTTGGGTGGGCACGCAGCGCGGCTTGAATCTGTTCGACCGGCGCGCTGAGGTTTTTCATCGCATGCTGCCGGATTCCGCCAATCCCAACACGATACGCCACGCGACCATCAGCGACAACGCGATTGCCGAAGATGCGCAGGGGGCGATTTGGATTGGCACCGGCGAGGGGTTGAGCCGTCTCACGCTGCCCGCTGGCGCCAAAGATTTCGCCGGCGCGCAGATGATCCACTTCACGCACGACCCGGCTGATCCACAAAGCCTCAAAAGCCCGGCGGTGAACGACGTGGTGGTCGACGACAGCGGCGCAGTTTGGTTCGATGCCGGCGCCGTGTACAAGCTCGTGCCGGAAGAGAACGGAGAGCGCTACACACTCACCAAAGTTGACTGCGCCCCCGCCGATGATGCGAAGTGGCAAACTGTTTTTGATAATGCCCCCAACGACCTTCGCTTGATTAGCAAGGGCCGCCATGGCAAGGTCTGGATCGGCGGCGGCCCGGGCCTCATCTGCTGGGACACGCGTACGCAACGCTTCTCGCATTATCCCTTTTGGGAACACCCGACCGACCAGCACTACACTTGGTGGGGCGCGGCAGGCGGCATGGTGGAAGATCGCGAAGGCAATATTTGGATTGGAACCCTGTCGGGGCTGGCGCGCCTTGACCCGAAGACAAAAGTGTTTACCGACTATCAGTATGAACCCGGCAATCCAGACATTTTCTCCGGGGTGACGAGAGTGTTGCAAGATCGCGCGGGTGTTTTATGGCTCGGCTCGGTCGGCTATGGCTTGTATCGTTACGCTCCCCAAGCCGGGCGTTTCAACCGCCGCCGCGCCGATGGCAAATTGACCTTATGGCGCGGCAAAAGCCTGCGCGGCCTGTGCGAAACGCGCGACGGAAAGGTATGGCTGGGATCGGCCACCGGTGGGCTTTTTCGCTTGAATCGCATCACGGAGGAGCTGGTCGAAATGCCTCTCCCCTCCGGTATATCCGAAATATCCAATTGGGGTTTCGTGTATTCGATCCTGCAAGATCGACAAGGGAGGATGTGGTTCGGCTCCACCGTTGGACTGATCCGTGCGGAGTGGCGGAATAATAAGTTTGAAAATGCTTCCTATTTTGATCCCGAGCCGGAGTCCAATCTCGCCAATTACGTTTATACGGTTCGCGAAGATCGGCGCGGGGATATTTGGATTACGACGAAGCGAAATCTTTGCCGGCTGGATCAAGCCACCGGCAAGTTTGAATACTTCGATTTTCTCAACTCAAACAATCCGGCGGAATTGAATTTGTCGGAACACATCTTTATTTACGAGGATCGTAACGGCGATTTCTGGCTGGGCACGACGCAAGGTTTGATGTTTTTCGATACCAGGCAGAAAACGTTCAAGCGCTATCGCAATGATCCGAAAGATCGCGCCAGCCTGAGCCACAATTTTGTGCGCGCCGTCATTGCCGATCCGTTCGAGCCGGAGCGCTATCTTTGGGTCGGCACCGCCGGCGGCGGGCTGAATCGTTTCGACCGGCAGACGGAAACGTTCACGCATTTCACGGCCAAAGACGGTTTGCCCAACGATGTTATTTATGCGATTCTCGCTGATGCAGAAGGCAACTTGTGGATGAGCACGAACTACGGCCTGTCGCGGTTCACCCCGTGGGATAATTCTGTTCAAGGGCATCCATCGCAAAACACCTCTGCATCCCACGGGGTCAATCCCCGCACGCACACTTTTAAAAATTTCGATGCGCAAGACGGCTTGCAAGATAATGAGTTCAACTCGAGCTCCTATTTCAAAAGCGCGAGCGGAGAATTGTTCTTTGGCGGCATCAGCGGCTTCAACGCGTTTTACCCCGAAGACATTCGCGACAACCCGCACGCGCCGCCGGTGGTGTTCACGGATTTTCAAATCTTCAACAAATCGATCTCCCACAAAATATCCGGCTCTCCTCTCTCACAAACGATTTCAGAAACCGAAGAGATCACGCTTTCTTATGAGGACAAAGTTTTTTCGTTCGAATTTGCGGCGCTGGATTTCACCGCGCCGGCGAAGAATCGATACGCTTACAAGATGGAAAATTTCGACGCCGATTGGCAGCAGGCCGGAACCAACCGCAGCGCGACTTATACCAATCTCGATCCGGGCGAATATGTCTTCCGCGTCAAAGCCGCGAACAACGACGGCATTTGGAATGAACAAGGGGCGGCGATCAAAATCATCATCACGCCGCCGTGGTGGCGCACGTGGTGGGCGTATGCGCTTTACGGCCTGATGCTGGCTGCCGGCATTTTTGCGGTGGATCGCATTCAACGGCGGCGCGTGCGCCGGCACGAGCGGGAGCGGGCGACATTGCGCGAAGCACAACTGCGCGCCGAGGCCGAGAACGAGCGCCGGAGGAATGTCGAGTTGTTGAGCGACATCGGCAAGGAGATCACCGCGTCGCTGGATTTCGAGACGATCTTTTACCGGCTCTACGAGCATATCAACGCACTGGTCGATGCGACGATCTTCGGCGTCGGCATTTACCATCCCGAAAGGAATCAGATCGAATACAAGTTCGCCCTCGAAAAAGGCAAACGCTACGCGCCCTATACGCGCGACACCCGCGACAAAAATCAATTTCCGGTGTGGTGTATCGAAAACCGCCAGCCGGTGTTCATCAATAACGTGAACACCGAGTACAAGCGCTACCTCGGCGAGTATCGGGAAACCGCCGGTGTGCTCGAAGACGGCACGCTGTCCGAGGAGCCGCTGTCGCTGATTTATCTGCCGCTCATCTCGCAGGAAAAAGTCCTGGGCGTCATCACCATCCAGAGCTTCAAGGAAAACGCCTATACCGATTATCATCTCGGCATTCTGCAAAATCTCGCGGCCTACACCACCGTCGCGCTCGAGAACGCCCGGCTGTTCGAAGAGGTGCAGCAGGCCCGCGCCGCCGCCGAAGCCGCCAGTCAAGCCAAAAGCGACTTTCTCTCCAACGTCAGCCACGAGCTGCGCACGCCGCTCACCTCGGTGCTCGGTTTCACCAAAATCATCAAGAACCGTCTGGAAGACAGGTTGTTTCCGCTGCTGCGCAACGATGACCACAAAACCCAGCGCCTTGTCGATCAGGTGAAGGAAAATCTCAACGTCGTCGTCGCTGAAGGCGAGCGGCTGACCGCGCTGATCGACAACGTGCTCGATCTCGCCAAAATCGAAGCCGGCAAAGTCGAGTGGCACATGACAGCGGTTGCCGTGCCGGAGATCGTGGCGCGCGCAACGGCAGCGACCGCGGCGCTCTTCGAAAACACCGGGCTGAAATTTGTCAGGGACCTCAATGGCGAGCTGCCGCAGATTGTCGGCGACCAGGACAAACTCATTCAAGTCCTGATCAATCTCATTTCCAACGCAGTCAAGTTTACGCAAAAAGGTTCGGTGACCTGCCGCGCCGAGCACAGGGATGGCGAAGTCGTTATCAGCGTCAGCGATACCGGCATCGGCATCGCGCCGGAGGATCAGCCGAAGGTGTTCGAGAAATTTACGCAAGTTGGCGACACGCTGACCGACAAGCCGAAAGGCACCGGACTCGGTTTGACGATTTGCAAAGAGATCGTCGAGCACCACGGCGGGCGAATTTGGGTGGAAAGCGAATTGGGCAAAGGCAGTACGTTTTCGTTCGCGCTGCCGGTTAAAAGAATATAAATTTCCAACGGATAGAAGGACCCAACAGATAAAACCCAAAGCCGTTGGGCTGCGCCCGTAGGGTTCTTCAATCCGTTGGAAACCACCTTTTTAATCTAAGGAGATTTCATGAGTCGAAAAATCCTCATCGTTGACGACGAGGCGCATTTGCGCATGTTGATCGAACAAACGCTGGAAGATTTGCAGGACGAGGGCGTGGAATTGCTGACCGCCGGCAACGGCGAAGAAGCTTTGGAGACCATCAAAGCCGAAAAACCCAATCTCGTTTTTCTCGACGTCATGATGCCGAAAATGAGCGGGTTCGATGTTTGCCATGCCGTCAAGAATGAGCTGGGCATGAAGGAGGTTCACATTGTCTTGCTGACCGCCAAAGGCCAGGAGTTCGACAAACAAAAAGGCCAGGAAGCCGGCGCCAATCTTTACCTGACCAAACCCTTCGACCCAGATGCATTACTGGCAAAAGCCAAGGAGGTGCTGGGGATCTCCGCCTGATGGAAAACCCTACAATAAAAGCCAAATCCTGTTGGGCTGCGCCCCCAGGGTTCTGCAAGCCGTTGGAAAACCAAATAAACTAAAGACGAAATCACAAATGGCCCATATCAATCTGAAAACCCTGCTTGGCAAAAACAAAGAAGCTACGATGGTAATTGCGAATCTCATCGCGACCATGGAAACGCCCATCGGCATCGAGGATACCGAGGAGCAGCTTCTGCTCGGGGAGGCCAATGCAAAGAGCGAGACAAAATATCCGGTGACGCTCGCAGGAGAAATTCTCGGCTGGGTCAGCGGCGGAGAGAACGCCGAACCCATTGCCGGCCTGTTGACGCATCTGGCCAACAAAGAGGCCGAGAAAAAAACACTGGGCAATGAAGTGTTGCATCTGTACCGCGAGGTCAATCTTATTTATAACTTTTCGGAAAAGCTGGCGGCTTTGCTCGAGCTCGAGACGGTGGCGCAAATGGCGCTCGAACAGGCTCGTCAATTGATCACGGCAACCGGCGGTTTGGTCATGCTGCTCAACGAGGCGACGCAGAGGCTCGAAGCCCTCGCCGGTTTCGGTGAGGGACTGCAAATAAACAGTATCAAATTGGGAGAAGGTATCATCGGTGGCATCGCGTTGCGTGGGAATGCCGAAATCATCAATGAGATTCGGTCGGACTCACGGTATGTTGGCGAGGGTAACGCGATCAGCTCCTTGATTTGTGCCCCGCTGAAGATCAAAGAGCGCGTAACAGGAGTGATCGTCCTGGGTGCCGCGACGCCAGAGACTTACACGGCCGGGGATTTGAAACTGCTCAACACGCTGGCGTTACAAACGGCCTCGGCAATCGAAAATGCGCGGCTATACGAGAAAACCGTGCAGGCCGCTAAAGATCGCGAGCAATTGTTCTCGCTCCACAAGGAACTGGAGGTGGCGAGCAACATCCAAAAATCCATCGTGCCCCGCAAGTTTCCGCCTTTCCCGGAGCGAAAAGATTTCGAAATCCATGCCGCCATGATACCGGCGAAAGAGGTTGGCGGGGATTTCTTCGATTTTTTTCTCATCGACGCGGAGCGCATGGGTTTTGTGATTGGCGATGTTTCCGGCAAGGGGGTTCCAGCCGCGTTGTTCATGGCGGTGAGCCGAACCTTGCTCAAAGCAACGGCGTTGCGAGGATTGCCACCGGAACAGTGTATCGAGCAGGTGAATCGCATGCTAGCTTCGGAAAGCGTCTCCAATATGTTCGTCACCGTTTTTTATGGGATTCTCAACACGCGCACCGGCGACGTCACCTACTGCAACGGCGGCCACAATCCTCCCTATATCCTGCGCCGCGACGGTCGAATCGAAGCAATGGAAATGACTGGTGGGCTGGTGCTGGGCGTGTTTGGAAAAGCGACCTATCAAGCCAAGCAGGTTGCGCTTCGACCCGGGGACGGGCTCTTTTTGTATACCGATGGAATCACCGAGGCGATGGATGGTGACGGCAATGAATTTACCGAAAATCGCCTGGAAATATGTCTGAAACTATGGCACGATTCGACTTTGGAAAATATAGTCCAAGGAGTCGTCGGCGAAGTGAAGACGTTCGCTGCCGGGGTGTCGCAAACGGATGATATGACGATCTTGGGATTGAGGTATTTCGGGAACGCCGAACTGGCCTCGGATCACAGCGCTCCTACCAAAATCCTCGAAACGCCTACGGCCGCAGGCTCGGTGAAGGCGGCATGCCTTCCTTTAGTGAAGAATACAATAACTTGGTCTCGCAGGGTAGGTCCTCCTTAATTGTAAAACCATAAAGGTTTGATCCCGCTGTGCGGGGAGGCGTCGTATATGATTGGAAAAACAATTTCACATTATCGGATACTGGAGAAGTTGGGTGAAGGGGGGATGGGAATCGTCTACAAAGCCGAAGACACCAAGCTCAAACGCATCGTGGCGTTGAAATTTCTCCCAACTCGCACACTCGGCGGAGTGGAAGAAAAGAATCGTTTTTTGCGCGAGGCACAAGCAGCGGCGGCGCTCAATCATCCCAATATCGCCACGATTTATGAGATCGAGGAAGCGGATGGCCGGATGTTCATCGCAATGGAATACATCGAAGGCCGGAGCTTGCAGGAAAAAATTAAAGCCGGGCCATTGAAAATCGAAGAAGCGATTAAAATTGCCGTGCAGATCGCCGAGGGTTTGCAAGCCGCGCATGAAAAGGGCATCGTCCACCGCGATATCAAAAGCGCCAATATCATAATCACTGAAAAAGGCCAGGCGAAGATCATGGATTTCGGCTTGGCCAAATTATCCCGCGGCGGAACGCTGCTCACGAAGGAAGGCATGACCTTGGGCACCGCTGCCTACATGTCGCCGGAGCAGGCGCGCGGTGAAGTGGTGGACCATCGCACGGATATCTGGTCACTCGGCGTGGTGCTTTACGAAATGATCACTGGGCGATTGCCCTTCCGAGGGGAGTACGAGCAGTCGATGATGTATTCCATCTTAAATGAAGACCCTGAACCATTGACGGCTATACGTACCGGCGTACCTCTGGCATTGGATGGCATCTTGGCCAAAGCGCTGGCCAAAGATCGTGCGTTGCGCTACCAGCACGTCGATGAGCTGCCGGCGGATTTGCGCGCGATTGAATCGGCCTCCGTGAGCAGATCAAGAATTTCCAGTACAAAGATTCATCCTAGCGCCGTGACCAAACCCAATGTGCGCCTGCCCTGGATCGCTGCAGCAATGTGTTTTCTTTTGGCGCTGGCTGCGCTCACCTCGCTCTATTTTCGCCAGCCGAGGCAAATGGCAACCATCCGTTCCTTTATTCCCTTACCGGAAAAATCGGCGTTTACCACGCAATTTGGGTTTGGCAGGCACATCGCGCTCTCGCCCGATGGCCTGAAATTGGCCATTACGGCGATGGATTCTTCCGGAATGGCGCGCCTCTGGGTTCGGCCTCTCAGTGCCATGTCCGCCCGTGAGCTTGCTGGCACCGAGGGCGCTTCCGATCCATTCTGGTCGCCGGACAATCGTTTCATTGCATTTTTTGCCAATAACAAGCTCAAAAAAATCGAGGCGACAGGCGGAACTCCTTTCACGATTTGTGACGCACCGGAGGCGCGCGGCGGGGCCTGGAGCAAAGCGGATATGATTCTCTTTGCCCCGACGACCAACGGTCCCCTTTATCTTGTTCCGGCGGCAGGAGGTGCGGCCACGGCGCTCACCAAACTCGACACCGCGCGGAAGGAGATCGCGCATCGCTGGCCCTGTTTCCTGCCGGACGGCAAGCATTTTCTCTATTTCGCCCCTACCTCTGCTGCCGGTGCCCCAGGTGAAGCGAATGCCATTTATGTCGCCTCGCTGGATTTGAAAGTGAATAAGCTTCTGGTGCGTGTCACCTCCAACATGGCGCATGCCTCGGGCTATTTGCTTTTCCATCGCAGTGGCACGCTCGTGGCCCAGCGGTTCGACGTGAATAACCTCGAACTCGAGGGAGACGCCATTCCGATTGCAGAACAGGTTCAATATGGCTTGACTATGTCTGATTTGGCGGCTTTTTCCGCCTCACAAAATGGAATTCTGGCCTATCTATCGAGCGCCAGACAAGCCGGCTCAAGACTCCTCATCGTCGACCGCAGCGGCAAGCCGGTGCGCACGGTCGGCGAAATTGGCAATTACATGGGGATTCGTTTTTCCCCCGACGCGCAAAAGATTGCGGTGGATATCTTCGATTCGCAATCGCGCCAAAATGATATTTGGGTATACGAATTGACGCGCGACATCAAGACACGCCTGACCTTTTCTTCCGGAAGTGATAGATTCCCGGTCTGGTCCCCCGACGGAAACCGTCTCGTCTTCCATTCCAGCCGCAAAGGCATTTTTGATCTCTATCAAAAAGCCACGAGCGGCGTCGGCAGCGAAGAACTTCTGTTCGAATCAAAGGAAAACAAGCAACCTTTCGACTGGTCATGGGATAAAAGGTTTATCGCTTTTGACACTTACGGTGATCCCAAGACCCGCAGCGATGTGTGGGTATTACCACTTTTTGGCGATCGCCAGCCGTTTCCCTTTCTGCAGACGGAGGCTGATGAGTTGTATCCTGCCTTTTCTCCGGACGGACGGTGGATCGCTTACGTTTCTGATGAATCCAGGCAAAACGAGGTCTACGTGCGACCTTTCCCCCGACCAAGTCAGGATGGCAAGTGGCAGATTTCGACTGCCGGCGGCACACGTCCGCGTTGGCGACGCGATGGAAAAGAACTTTTCTATTTGAGCAATGATAACAAAATCATGGCCGCAGAAATCCATGCGAAAGGCTCCACGATAGAAGTTGGAGCCGTCCGGCCGCTCTTCCAAGCCCTTCTGACCACGACAGCTTTGAATTATGATGTCTCCCCTGACGGCCAGCATTTCCTCATCAATTCGCTGGTTGAAGCACAATCTGCTTCGTCGATCAACCTTGTGGTCAACTGGATGGCGGAGCTGAAAAATAAAGATTGAAAAAATTTTTGACACGGGGGAATATATGATTGGAAACACCATTTCTTATCGCATTCTGGAGAAGTTGGGTGAAGGCCTGCCCATCCCCGGCCTGCGCCATGCCCCTGCTGCAATCGGCGTAAAGAAACTTGGCCAGCCGGTCCCGGAATGGAACTTGGCGACCGACGAAAATAGCGGCAGCCCACAGCACACGCATGCGTAAACACCTTCCTGTTTGTTGTCGAGAAGCGTTCCACAGAAGGGCCGCTTGGTATCCTTGCCGCGTGTGATTCGATACTGGTCAGTCGTGAGTTGCGCTTTCCATTCTGTGTCGCTCTTCACCACCTTCGGCATTTCGATCGGACCCACCAGCTCGGCCTTGTCATTGAATACGTGTGCCTGCACCATGATTTGCTCCTCTCCGGTCTTCCGGCTGTTTGTTGCACTGGTCTCTGCTCCCGCCTCACTCTGCGGTGCACCGCTGCGGCAACCCGTTCCCGTGAGCGCCAACATCAGAACGAAAAAGCCGGCTTTCATGTTTTGAAGTCTGTTTTGTATCATAATGGCTTCCTTGTAACAAACAAAGTTGACACCCCGTTTGGTGTTCTGATTGGCCAAGGCAACACCTTGTTCAGCATTCTGGTTGGTATTTGCTTTGGTGCCATCGTCGGGACTTGGTTGTAATCTGCAAACAATCATAAAATGACTTCTTTGAGACATACCCGTTCCGCTCAGGCGCTTCCTTAATGACTGGGTCATGAGAAAATCATGAGTGGAAGATCTTCTTCGCGATATCAAGGTACAGTCTGCCGCTCTCTCCAAAAAAATCCTTGCTTTTTCGGTAAATTTTTCAACCTTGAAATAAAACAGGCAAGACAGCCGCTTACAGAAGCAATTTCCGATAACGAGATTATTTGCGCCATCACAAAAAGACAAAGAGTGTTTTGGAATAAATTGGCAAGGTTATTCAAAACCTCAGTCATGAAAAATTTTCTGAATCCAAATGACCCAATCTGGAGGCCAATATGGAAGGAACTATTCTCTTCACCCTGAATGGTAAACCAACGCGATTGCAGGTCGATACCAACCGAACGCTTTTGTGGGTGCTGCGCACCGACCTTGGCCTGACCGGCACCAAATACGGTTGCGGCGAAGGGTTGTGCGGCGCCTGCACGGTCATTGTGGACCAAGAAGCAGTACGATCCTGTCAATTGACCATGCAGGAGGTAAAGGGGAAAAAAGTCATGACGATTGAAGGCTTGGCACACAACGGCAAACTGCATCCGCTGCAAAAAGCCTTTATGGAGCACGACGCCCTGCAATGCGGCTTTTGCACCCCGGGAATGATTCTCAACGCTTATGCCCTGCTGTTGAAAAATCGCCGGCCCAGTGTCGCGGAAATCATTGCCGGCATGGAGGACAATTTGTGTCGTTGCGGCGCGCATCAGCGCATCGTTCAAGCCATCCAGAGCGTCACGAAAGGAGGGTCAAGATAATGAAAGAAGATCAATATTTCGATCCCGGTTTTGAGGAGATTGCCGCCCAATTTCCACTCAGTCGCCGCGACTTTCTCAAACGCTTGGGTGGCGGCATCATCGTGCTCATCGCCGCACCGACAGATTTTGTCTCCTCGCTTGAAGCGCAGGAACGGCGACAGAGCGGTTACCCAACTGATTTCAATGCCTATCTGCGCATCGGCGAAGATGGCCGTGTGACCTGCTTTACGGGCAAGATCGAGATGGGACAGGGCGTGGTGACCTCCCTTGCCCAGGAACTGGCGGAAGAGCTCGAGGTTTCTCTCGATGTCATCGATATGGTGATGGGCGATACCGACCTTTGCCCATATGACCGAGGAACGTTCGGCTCCATGAGCACGCGCTTTTTCGGACCGGCGCTGCGAGCCGCCGGTGCCGAGGCAAAGACGGTGCTCATCGAACTGGCCTCGGAGCATCTCAATATTCCCAAAGACCGACTGGCCGTCAAAGAAGGCGTGGTTTTGGAAAAAGCCCGACCGAGCCATCGTGTCACCTATGCACAATTGGCAAAGGGCAAAAAAATTGTACGCCAGTTAACGGAAAAAGCCATTGTCAAAAGTGCGGCGGATTTCAAAATCATCGGCAAGCCCGTGACCAGGCGGGATGCGCTGGAAAAGGTGACCGGCAGGGCGAAGTATGCCGGAGACATCCAGTTTCCTGACATGGTGTATGCGCGAATCTTGCGACCGCCGGCACATGGTGCCAAATTGGTCAGTGTAGACACGACGGCGGCGCAACAAGTTGACGGTGTGCAAATCATTCGGGATGGCGATTTGGTCGCAGTGCTGCACAAATATCCTGACGTGGCGGAAAATGCCCTGAAAAAGATCAAAGCCGAATTTGACACGCCAGCAGCAACTGTGGATGACAAAAGTATTTTCGATCATTTGCTGAAAGTGGCGCCGGAAGGAGAAGTTGTTGCTGAAGGCGGAGATCTGGAAATGGGGCAAAACCTTGCCTCCGAAATATTCGAGGCAAGTTACCTGAACAGCTACGTTGCCCATGCCCCGATCGAGCCGCATACTGCCGTCGCCAAATTTGATGGAGATCGGATCACGGTTTGGGCTTCGACGCAAACGCCTTTTCCCGCCAGGGACGAGATCGCACAAGCGCTCGGCATATCCGCAGAAAAGGTGCGCGTCATTACGCCGTATGTCGGCGGAGGCTTCGGTGGGAAAACGCGCAATCTGCAGGTTGTCGAAGCCGCGCGCCTGGCCAAATTGTCCGGCAAGCCAGTGCAAGTTGCATGGACTCGCGCCGAAGAATTTTTCTACGATTCATTTCGGCCCGCAGCGATCGTGAAAATAAAATCAGGCCTCGCGGGCTCCGGCGCCATCGTATTTTGGGATTATCACGTTTATTTCGCTGGCGAAAGAGGCGCACAACATTTCTATGACATCCCCCATCACCGCACGGTTGCGCATGGAACAGTTTGGCGTGGCGTTCCCGGCTCGCATCCTTTCGCGGTGGGAGCCTGGCGGGCGCCAGCCAACAACACCAACACTTTTGCCCGGGAATCGCAGATCGACCTCATGGCAGCGCAGGCGGGAATCGACCCGCTGGAGTTCCGGTTGAAAAATCTGAAGAACGAAAAAGTGCAAGGGGTTCTCAAAGCCGCCGCAGAGAAATTCGGCTGGAAGCCCGGCAAAATGCCCAGCGGCAGAGGTTTTGGTGTCGCGTGCGGCTTTGACGCGGGAACCTGGGTTGCCGTCATCGCGGAAGTTGAAGTTGATCAAGGCACTGGTGGAGTGCAAGTCAAGCGGGTGGTCGCGGCGCAGGATATGGGTCTGGTGATCAACCCCGAAGGCGCAAAAATTCAAATGGAAGGTTGTGTTACCATGGGATTGGGTTATGCCTTGACAGAAGAAATCCATTTCAAAGGTGGCCAGATTTTCGATCTTAATTTTGACACTTATGAACTTCCCCGCTTCTCCTGGTTGCCCAAAATCGAGACGGTCCTGATCGATTCGAAGGATCCCGATCCTCAGGGCGGTGGTGAGCCGGTGATCATTTGCATGGGCGCCGTGATCGCCAATGCAATTTTTGATGCCACCGGAGTCAGATTGTTCCAGCTTCCGATGACGCCCGAGCGCATCAAAAACGCCATGCGGTAGAATACAGCGACTGAAGCACCTGAGCAGTCGAACGCCCTCCCGTCTCGGTTGCCGCAGGAAGTTTATTTGATGGTAGATTACGCGAATTTTCACTACATTTCGCAAAGCACAATAACAAGAAAACGCGAGGCTGGCAGCGTGGTTCATATCATACGCTCAAAAGCCACGCGCCAGCAGATCGATGAAATATTACCCGAACCCAACTTACGAGGAAAAGCATGAAAGTCAAAATTATTTTTTTATGCGGCGTTATTGTCATGGCCCAGTGTACGTTATGGCCAGCGAGATTGCCTGCACAATCGAGAGAACCAAATCAACCATGGCATGTGGATCTCGAAACCGGGGCAGTGTTCAGCGGCTATAATGATGTGCGCATTCCTGGCAACACCGGCACAGACCTCTCGCTCACCGAGGAGCTCCAGACGGATGCCAGGGCCTTTTATCGAGTCCGGCTCGAATATGCCATCAGCACGAAAAGTTCCCTTGCTCTGCTAATCGCCCCGCTGCGCGTCAATGCCGATGGACAGGTGGATCGCCCCGTGCGTTTCGAGGGCGTGACCTTCCCGGCCAACACCCCGCTGCTGGCGAAGTATCGCTTCGATTCGTATCGGTTGACATACCGGTATGATTTCCATCGCGCTGAAAAATTTCATGCGGGCATTGGCTTCACCGCGAAAATCCGTGACGCCTCGATCAGTCTGGAGGACAATGCCCGGAAATCCGAGAAAAAGAATACCGGTTTTGTGCCGCTGATCAACTTTCGCGTGCAATGGCTTTTCGCCAAGCGTTTCAGAGTTTTGTTGGATGGCGATGCTCTGGCAGCCCCACAAGGCCGGGCCGAAGACGTCTTGCTGGCCATCGCCTACCAGGCGAACAATCACTTTGCCCTGAAGGCTGGATACCGTTTACTCGAAGGCGGCGCCGACAACGACGAGGTCTACACTTTCTCCCTGTTTCATTACATCGTTGCCGGCGCAATCATCACCTTTTAATTGCGGGTAATTTTTGATGAGCAAGGGTTTGAACTTGAGCTTATTTCAATCCGTTTATATAATGTGATGTCTCGGGATGAAATCTGCAAACGACTTGCGTTGCCGAGTTGAATTTCATCCTGTAATGTTCTCTACAAAAGACTGGCATTGACGGGTCACTCGGTGTGACCGGCCAGTATTTGGGTTGACTTGCAAATGCAATGGGTGGCACTATGAAAAACAAAAAATTTGGTCTGATTTTAATTCTGAGCCTCTTGTTTGTTGTCACGGATTGTCGCGCACAGAATGCGCCGACTGACAGAAAACCTGCGGTTGCAGGACAATTTTATCCGGCACAAAAAGATGAGCTAAGGCGTACTTTGCAGAATTTGTTTGCCAGGGCGAATCCGTCCAGGAATATCAAAAATGTCGTGGCCATCATTTCTCCGCATGCGGGGTATGTGTATTCGGGAGAGGTGGCGGCTTCGAGCTTCAACCAGATCGATCCGGCCAAAGCATACGACAACATTTTTGTTCTGGGGCCGTCCCATCGCGTTGATTTTCAAGGGGCTGCGGTTTATTCCCAGGGCAATTACGTGACCCCCCTCGGTCCGGTGATCGTCAACCGAGATCTCGCCGAACAACTTGTCAAAAATTTCAAAGTCTTTTGCAATCGAGTCGACGCACATTTGTACGAGCACAGCGTCGAGGTGCAACTCCCGTTCCTGCAATATATCATGCAAAAAGAATTCCGCATTGTTCCAATTGTTGTCGGAAGCGGCACCGCAGAGACGTACATCCAAATCGCAGAGGCCCTTCGGCCCCATCTGAATCCGAGAAATCTCTTCATCATCAGCACAGATTTTTCGCATTATCCCGCCTATGACGATGCCAGGATCGTTGACAAAGCAACCGCCGAGGCCATTCTTTCCAATTCCCCCGCCAACCTGATCAAAACGCTCAAAAACAATGATGCAAAAGGCATCCCGAATTTGGCGACCAGTATGTGTGGGTGGGCTTGTGTGTTGACGTTGCTCTACATGACCCAATATCATTCCCAAGTTTCCTACACAGCGATTCAGTACAAAAATTCCGGCGACGTGGATATTGGCAACAAAGATCAAGTGGTGGGGTATTATGCCATTGCGGTGTCACTCAACGCGAACAAGAAAAAAGCAGAATTCAATCTCAGGGAAAGGGATAAAAAAGATTTACTCGACATAGCACGACAAACGATCGAGCAGTACGTAAAAAGCCACACAGTTCCTCAACTTGACCTCTCCAAGTTTTCCGCCACGCTCAAGGACAATCATGGCGCCTTCGTGACATTGAAAAAACACCACGAACTGCGCGGATGCATCGGTCGAATGGAGGCGGATGAACCGCTTTACGCCGTGGTTCAACAGATGGCCATCGCTGCCGCCACGCAGGACTACCGCTTCCCGCCGGTAAAACCCGAGGAACTGAATCAACTTGAAATCGAAATTTCCGTTCTCACCCCCATGCGGAGAATCGACTCCATTGAGGAAATCGAAATGGGCAGGCACGGCATATATATCAGGAAAGGAATGAACGCCGGAACATTGCTTCCCCAGGTGGCGAATGAAACCGGATGGTCGAAGGAAGAATTTCTGGGGTATTGTGCGCAAGAAAAAGCCGGTCTCGGTTGGAACGGCTGGAAGGATGCGGAGATTTATGTGTACGAGACAGTCGTCTTCAGTGAAAAAACGACCGCAAAAAAGTAAGGCGCTATTTTCATGGCGCCCATAGCCACAAGCCTCCATCATGTCATTTCAGAGCATTGACAAACGCTTCATTCTTGCCATAGGCACGCTGGGGTTCACTGCGATTATCACCCAAACCATCCTGCTCAGGGAATTTTTGTCGGTCTTCGCAGGAAATGAGCTCGTGATTGGCATCGTGCTGGCGAATTGGATGATCCTGACCGGTGTGGGCTCTTTTCTCGGGAAATTTGCCGGTCACTGGTCGCGCCGGATGATTGTTCTCATTGTTCTGCTTTTCCTGATTGCCGTACTCCCGATTACCACCGTGTTTCTTTTGTATTATCTCAGAAACCTGTTCTTCCCGGTGGGAACCATGATTGGCATCATGGAAAGTCTGTACAGCTCATTCCTCCTGATGATGCCCTACTGTTTAACGGCCGGCTTTCTTTTTACTCTTGTTGCGCAACTTGTATCAGAATGGTCCCGATCAAATCTCATTTCGGCAGTCTATTTGCTTGAAGCCGCCGGCAGCATTCTTGGCGGTCTGCTTTTCAATCTGGTGATGATCTTTTTTCTGAACACATTTCAAGCGCTTTTTCTCCTGACCTTCATCAACCTTGGCATTTGTCTTTTTCTTTCACTGAAGTATGGCCGTCCTGCGCTGAATTATGCCCTCTTGATTGTTGCAGGTGCGTTTTTGGTGCTGGCTGTCTTTGTCGAGGTCGATAAAATGGCAAAACAGTTTCTTTACCGGGATCAGGAACTGCTTTTTTATAGAGATACGCCATACGGTAATTTGGCGGTTACCCGGCAGGGGGATCAAAAAAATTTTTATGAGAACAACGCTTTGCTTTTTTCCACGCAGGATGTCGTGACCAATGAAGAGACGGTTCACTTTGCGATGGTCCAGCATCCCCAGCCGCAAAAGGTTTTGCTGATTTCAGGAGGCATTTCCGGAACAACGCAGGAAATCTTGAAGTACAACATCCGTGGGGTTGATTATGTTGAAATCAATCCCTGGCTCATCGGCATCGGGCAGAAGTATACTTCGGCATTGACTGATCCGAGAATTCGTGTGATCACCCAGGATGCCCGCAGATACGTGAGGAATACTTCCGAGCAATACGATGTGGTTCTCATCAATTTGCCCGATCCGAGCACGGCACAAATCAACCGATATTACACGGTGGAGTTCCTGAAGGAGTTGAAGAGAAAACTGAAAAACGGTGCCATTGTTTCGTTGAGTCTCCTTCCCTCCACCGACTACATGAGTGCCAAAGCCCGCGAGATCAGCTCGATTATGCACCACACGTTGCTGGCCTCATTTCAGCACGTCCTGATCATCCCGGGCATGAGAAATTACTATCTTGCCTCGGACAGCGGGCTCAGCATAAACATCACCCAGAAAATACGCCAGCGCGGCATCGCCACCAACTACGTCAATGAATATTATCTCGACGATCGCTTGTTGCAGCAAAGAAGCGACGAGTTGATGAAAAACCTCGACCGGAGCACGGTAATAAACAGAGATTTCACCCCAATCGCCTATTATCGTCAATTGCTTTACTGGCTGAGTTATTTCAACGTCAATCTGTGGATACCCGCCGTGCTCCTGATGCTCATTCTGGTCTTTGTTGCGGCAAAGCTCAATCCGATTAGTTTCGGGTTGTTCACTGGAGGATTTGCCGCCTCGTCGATCGAATTTCTCTTGCTGGTGTCGTTTCAGATTCTCCATGGTTACATCTATCAGGCCACCGGCGCGATTATCACCGTTTTCATGGCGGGTTTGGCCGCCGGAGCCGCTTACGAACGCAGGAAATCGGAAAAAAGCAACGTGCAGAGCTTTGTCGGCGTGCAATGCGCCATCGGCATCTATGCGTTGCTGCTTCCGCTCGTGCTTGCTCTGCTGCGGGATGCGGTGCCGGGCAATTTCATCATGCATGCCGTTTTTTTTCTGCTCACATTCGTCATTGCCGTGTTCATCGGTGCGGAATTTTCCATGGCCACGAAATTGCAGAAGGGCAGCATCGAATCCGTTGCCGGTGAGTTGTACAGCATTGATCTGATTGGCTCAGCCCTCGGTGCCTTGATGGTTGCGACTTATCTCCTGCCACTGCTCGGCATCGCAAAAGCAAGTTTAATTGTTGCAGCGCTCAGTTTTGCCAGCGCTCTCATCACGATGGTCAATAGAAACAAATTTACTTCCACGCCAACTTCGGGATGGTCTTATGTGTGATATTCTGCCTGTGAAAACGATGAACCGGAGGCAATTTACCAAATGCTGCCTGCTCGGTATGGGTGGATTCGTCATTGGGTGGAATTGGTTGGATAAGGCCGGGGGCCTCTCTGTGAAGGAATTCGATTATTCGCCGGCCTCCGACGGTCTTTGGAAATGGAGCAAGGAGGCTCTATTCTATATCCAAATGTCGAATGGGGTCAAATGTCTTAAATGCCCGCACGAATGTTACTTGGAACCGGGTGAAGTCGGGATCTGTCGAAACCGCCTCAATTATCAGGGGAAATTGTACTCCATAGCTTACGGCAATCCCTGCGCGGTTCACATTGACCCCATTGAAAAGAAACCGTTTTATCACTTTTATCCGGCGACCAGGGCCTTCTCGATTGCCTGTGCCGGTTGCAATTTGCGCTGTTTGAACTGTCAAAATTGGGAAATCTCTCAATTCAGTCCGAGGGAAACCGAGAATATCGATCTGATGCCATCAGCAGTCGTCGAGGCATGTGTCAATTCCGCTTGTGAATCAATTGCCTACACTTATTCCGAGCCAACCACATTTTACGAGTACACACTTGATACGGCGATGCTGGCGCGGAGGAAAAAGATCAAAAACGTCTTGAAATCGAGTGGCTATATCAATGAAGAACCATTACGAAAGCTCGGCAAATATCTCGATGCGGCCAATATCGATCTCAAAGCCTTTGATAACGGTATCTATCAGCGATTGAGCAGCGCGAAACTGGCTCCGGTACTCAATACCCTCAAAGTTTTGAAAGAGGAAGGAGTCTGGCTGGAAATCACCAATCTGGTCGTTCCAAGCTGGACGGACAATCTGGAGATGATCAAGAGTATGTGTGATTGGCTGGTGCAAAACGGTTTGCAGGATTGCCCCCTGCACTTTACGCGGTTTACGCCGCTCTATAAACTGACGCAGCTGCCATTGACTCCGGTTTCAACTTTGGAAAAGGCGCGCGATATTGCTTTGCAAGCAGGAGTAAAATATGCATACGTCGGCAATGTACCCACGCATCCGGCAGAGAACACCTACTGCCATCAATGCGGGAAGATGATTATCGAGCGCCGAGGGTTCTTCATACTCAACAACCACATCGTGAAGAGTAAATGCAAATTCTGTGGTGCAAAGATTCCGGGGGTATGGAGTGAATGATTCAATCCCACCAAGGAGACAACATGGAATTCACGGAAGAGACTTTCGGTAGCGTAAAAGTCTTTCACCTGCACGGCAAGATCATGGGTGGGCCGGGATCTCAACCTTTGTGCGACCGTCTCAAAGAATTGGCTCCCATCGGCCGGCAGGAGCTGGTAATGGATTTTCAAAACGTGCGGTGGATCAACAGCCTCGGTATTGGTGTCATAATTTCCTGTCTCACCACGCTGCGCCACAGCGGTGGTGATCTCCGTTTTGCCAATCTGCATGACGCAACGGCACACTACTTTCATCTCACCAAGTTGGAAACCGTGGTCAAAATCTTCGACAGTGTCGACGCAGCGGTGGCGAGTTTTGCGCAGGCCTGAAAGTCGTCAGAGATCGCAAACGATTTCTTTTGCACCTCACCCGAGCCGGAACAATTGAAGCGAATGCATTCTCATCCTTTTCGGGGCCCGGCCTCACGAATTTCCTGTGTCACTTCGCCGGCAAACTGCTCGAAATTTTTGTGGAACAGTCCGGCAAGATATTTTGCTTTTTCATCATAAGCGTTGCCGTCTTTCCACGTACTGCGCGGTTTCAACACCTCGACCGGCACGTTCGGACAGCCCGCCGGAATGTGCAAACCGAATATCGGATCGGCATCAGTGGGAACTTTGTCCAGGCTGCCATTCAAAGCCGCGTGAACCATGGCACGCGTGTAAGCGATCTTTATGCGTTGGCCCTCGCCATACTGGCCGCCAGTCCAGCCAGTGTTGACCAACCAGCAACTCACTTTGTGCTCGGCAATCTTCTCTTTCAGCATTTTGGCGTAAACCGTTGGGTGCAATGCCATGAACGGCGCACCGAAACAGGTGCTGAAGGTGGCTTGCGGCTCGTTGCCCAGGCCTTTTTCGGTGCCGGCCAGTTTCGCGGTGTAGCCGGAAAGGAAATGATACATCGCTTGCGCCGAGGTGAGTTTCGCAATCGGTGGCATCACGCCAAATGCATCGGCGGTGAGCATGATGATGTTTTTGGGATGGTCGCCCATGCCGTCAAGCTCGGCATTGGAAATGTAGCCCAACGGATATGCTGCACGCGTGTTTTCAGTGAGCGAGGCGTCATCGAGATCGAGGCGCCGCGTAAAAGGGTCAATGGCAACATTCTCCAACACGGTGCCAAAACGTCGCGTGCAGTCGTAAATCTGCGGCTCCGCTTCCCTGGAAAGGTGAATCACTTTGGCATAACAACCGCCTTCAAAATTGAACACACCATGATCGCTCCAACCGTGCTCGTCATCGCCGATCAACCGGCGCTCCGGGTCGGCGGAAAGCGTGGTCTTTCCGGTTCCGGAGAGGCCAAAGAAAATTGCCACATCGCCGGGCGCACCAATATTTGCAGAGCAATGCATGGAAAGTACTTCCCGCTGGGGCAAAACATAATTGAGAATAGTGAAAATGGATTTCTTGATTTCTCCGGCATAGCTGGTGCCACCAATTAAAACCAGCCGGCGGCCAAAATGAACCAGGACAAAGACTTCCGAATTCGTGCCATCAACTTCAGGAATGGCATGAAACCGCGGCAGGTTGATAACGGTGAATTCCGGTTTGTGCTCTGCCAATTCCGGCCCCTTCCCTGCAATGAACATGATGTGTGCAAACAAGCTGTGCCAGGCGGTTTCGGTAATAATACGAATGGGAAGACGGTAGCGCGGGTCTGCTCCGGCGAAGCAATCCTGCACAAAGACATCCTTGCCATGCAGATAGGACAGCAAACGCTCGTACAACCGGTCGAATTTTTCCGGCTCGAACGGACGATTGACTTTTCCCCACCAAATCTTGCTCTCGCTCGATGGTTCTCTGACGAGATATTTGTCATTCGGCGAGCGGCCGGTGTGATGGCCGGTGCGCACCACCAATGGCCCCAGATGGGCGATAATGCCCTCCCGGCGGCGTACAACTTCTTCATACAACGCCGCGGTATTGAGATTCCAATACTCGACGTTGGTATTTTCGATGCCGTGAATATCCAGGCCGTATTTGCTCGATTTTGGTTTTGATGACGACATAGATCCTCCTCTTTACTTGAAGATAACCTGCGCAGTTGGGTCTTCAATGTAAAACACTTCGTGCCCATCCACCCATTTTCCTTTTTGGAAGTATTGGGATTTGCTGTGAAGCCTGCCCTCGGGCAAAACCTCGCTGGTGGACTTGACTTCCGTGATTCCCTGCTGATTACCCTTGACATATTCGTGGCTGATGAATCTGGCATTTTCAAATTTCATCGTGCCCGTGGTGAAAAAGCCGGCAGTGGTGAAATAATAAAACACCAGACTCGATTTTTCCCGGTCCCAGAAGATGATGGTCTCGCCGCCATATTCACCATTGTTCACCGAATGCAAAATGCGAATGGCCTGGCCGTTGAGCGCTCGCTCCCAACGCGAGACGTCATATATCGGTTTCTCTGATGTCGAGTTGGCAAACTCCCCTTTCCAGGTTTTGCCCAGAAAGGGTTGCAGGGGCTTCAGATGTTCGTTCAAATCATCCTGTGCTTTTGTTGCGCTGGTCATGCCTGCCAAGAGCACAACGATAAGGACAAGTAATTTTTTTGTTTCAAGACACATGTTGGGTTACCTTTCTGTTGATGTTTCAAAATATTCCAGCCCGCCTGCGGTATGAGCCTTTCGCATGAATATCATGAGATCTGTGTCATCCTAGTTCTCGAGCGTGGTCAGGCGAAAGTAATGGAAAAATCCCGTCTAAGAATTGAACCGACTTTCCAGAAATGAGACTGCTCAACACGTCACTTTTGCTGAAAGCCACAATCCAGCCAATGTTTGCGCGCCACAAAACCGCTAAGCGTGAACGACTTGTTGCGTCAAGTAAATTCCGAATGTAATTAAACAAAAAAGCCGACGCAGTCATTCCTCCATAGTCACGAAAAATTTTAATAAAAAAGCCGGTTCTTTTCAGAAACCGGCTTTTTGTTTCCAAGGGATAAATCCCGAGGACTCATCTTAATACATGCCGCCGCCCATGCCGCCCGGAGGCATTGGTGGGGTCTTCTTCTCCTCGGGTTTCTCGACTACGGTCGCCTCGGTCATCAGCAACAGGGCCGCCACGGACGAAGCATTCTGCAGTGCGACACGCGTGACTTTGGTCGGGTCAATGACACCGGCTTTCATCAAGTCGCAGAACTCCTCGCGGTCGGCATCGAAACCAAATTCGATGCCATTTCCTTCTTTCACTTTCTGCACGACGATGGAGCCTTCCCAACCGGCGTTCTCGGCAATCTGTCGAATCGGCTCTTCGAGCGCGCGCTTGACGATGTTGATGCCGATCTGCTCATCGCGATCCTCGCCTTTCAGTTTCTCCAACGCCGGGATGGCGCGCAGATAAACGACTCCACCACCAGGCACGATACCCTCCTCGACCGCCGCGCGGGTTGCGTGCAATGCGTCTTCAACGCGAGCCTTCTTCTCTTTCATTTCGACTTCGGTCGCCGCACCGACTTTCAACACGGCCACACCGCCGGCAAGCTTGGCCAGGCGCTCCTGCAATTTCTCACGATCGTAATCCGAGGTCGTGACTTCAATCTGCTTCTTGATTTGACTGATGCGACCTCTGATTTCTTCAGTTTTGCCGGCGCCTTCAACGATGGTGGTGTTGTCCTTGTCCACGGTGATTTTCTTGGCCTTGCCAAGATCGCTCAACGTGGTATTCTCCAGCTTGAAGCCGGCCTCCTCGGAGATCACACGGCCGCCGGTGAGTACCGCGATATCTTCGAGCATGGCTTTACGACGATCACCGAAGCCAGGGGCTTTCACGGCGCAAACTTTCAGCGTGCCACGCAGCTTGTTGACGACAAGTGTGGCGAGTGCTTCGCCTTCCACGTCTTCGGCAATGACCAAAAGCGGACGGCCCATTTGCGCGACTTTCTCGAGGATCGGCAGCAAATCCTTCATGGCGCTGATCTTTTTATCGTGAATCAGGATCAACGCGTCTTCGAGCACCGCCTCCATGTTATCCGGATCGGTCACGAAGTAGGGTGAGATATAGCCGCGATCAAATTGCATACCCTCGACGACTTCCAGCGTCGTTTCTGTGGATTTGGCCTCTTCAACGGTGATCACACCATCTTTACCAACCTTTTCCATGGCATCGGCGATCAAGTTGCCGATGGATTTATCGTTATTCGCGGAAATCGCACCAACCTGTGCAATCTCAGTTTTACCGGGAATCGGCTTGCTGATTTTTTTCACCTCTTCAATGACAGCTGTCACTGCCCTTTCGATCCCGCGTTTCAGGTGCATCGGGTTTGCGCCGGCAGTGACGTTTTTCAGACCTTCGGCGAAAATGGCCTGCGCCAACACGGTAGCGGTCGTTGTACCATCGCCAGCCACATCGCTGGTTTTGGAGGCCACTTCCTTCACCATCTGGGCGCCCATGTTCTCAACCGGGTTTTCCAGTTCTATTTCCTTGGCGACGGTAACGCCATCCTTGGTCACAGTGGGGGCGCCGAATTTCTTGTCAATCACAACATTGCGACCTTTGGGTCCGAGTGTGACCTTCACGGCATTAGCCAGCGCATCCACGCCACGCTTCAATGCTGCGCGGGCATCGACATTATAATCAATCAGTTTTGGCATAACGTTAAAATCTCCTCAAGAATGCGGTTAAGTGATGAGCTGAAATTATAGAATGGCGAGGATATCGCTTTCGCGGAGAATCAAATAATCCTTGCCGTCGATGGAGACTTCGGTGCCGGCATATTTGCCATAAAGCACCTTATCGCCTTTTTTGACTTCCATCGCGATCTTTTGGCCCGTCTCGGTGATTTTGCCAGGACCGACGGCCACAACTTCACCCTGCATGGGTTTCTCTTTCGCCGTATCGGGGATGATGATACTCCCTTGCTTCTTCTCCTCAGGTTCGAGCGGACGCACGACCACACGATCCGCCAGTGGTTTGATGTTCATAAGTGTAACCTCCTCATGGTGATAAGATCAGATATGACCTCAAATGTAGTATGGTAAATATCAAAATTGTTAGCACTCTACTTTGCTGAGTGCTAACAGCAGAATAAAAAATATAAGAAATAATCTATTTCGTTGTCAAGACTTATTTTGACAAAGCTCGGGGAAGCTTGGGAATTACTACAGTACCCCGTTGCTAAAAGATTATTTCTTATTTTATACATTATAGAACTTTGCAGTTTCTGTGCCAACTTAAAGTGACCAAATTTGCCAATGAAAACAATACGTTATAGTAAAACTCTATTTCCGCAAAATCGGCAGACTCTGCCAAATTTACAAAAATATATTTATATGTGACAAAGTTTTGGTTATGTTTCTATGAATCTCATCCCAGCAAGCCCATCCAAGTGCACAGTTGCAATGCCTCACTCACAGGGGGAAATGTAGCGCAGTCATCCCTGCGGGCGCAGCCTGACTGCAAGCAAGATGCTTGCGCTACTCCCCCCGTTACTGAGAGCTGATACGCACAGATGGAGATTTTACTTGATCGGTAAAAAAGATTCTTGTAGATTCAAGTGAAATGAAATTGTACTCCACCGTTTCAATTTATTTGACAAGCTGCCCTGCAACACATCGGTAACATTCTGTTAGCCCCGATAATTCATGAGCCACATTTTCAGGCTTGAGCCAACAGCAGAGTGTTGTCGATTCACGCACCACGTGAATTATCGGGGTTAGGTGAAACAACCACCAATTGGCGATAGAAAATTGGAGGCGATAAGTCATGGCATTCAAAATCCGAAAAGCTGATTACTTTTACACCATAGTCAAAGATCAACCCGGCGAGGCATACAGACTGCTTTCGCAACTTGCGTCGCTGGGAATCAACTTGCTTGCCTTCGCTGGCATGCCGATGGGCCCCATACGCACGCAACTCACTCTCTTTCCAGAGGACACACTGAAAATGCAGGATGCCGCTAAAAAGGCTGGCCTTACATTAGACGGGCCTTATCATGCGCTATTGGTTCAAGGCGATGATGAGCTTGGCGCCTTGGCGAAGATCCACATGAAGCTCTACGAGGCCAATGTCAACGTTTATGCTTCCAGTGGTGTTGCCGATGGCCAAGGCAGCTATGGCTACATCCTCTATGTCAGGCCGGACGAGTATGAGAGAGCAGTGGAGGCATTGGGCGTGTGACTTGAAATCAGCTTTTTAGCGACGACAAAAGCATCTTTCAAGAAAATACTTCTGCCGCGCGAAGAAACACCAGGCATGAAAAGATCGGGCTGGTATTGTGTGTTTCATGGCATTCATGCGCATACCCGCTACATGATTAGTGCGCGTTGAGAGTTACTCATGGCAGCGTTGAAGATGTCTGTGTTTGGGCTTACCCGACCATCTCGTTTTCTCGGACGCAGTCTTTACGCAAAGACCTCCGTGGGAATTATCAATTCCACCCGTAGGTGAAACATTACGGCGGCACCGCCAACCTGGCTCTGCTCGATGCACATCGGCGCGCCAGGGCGCAAAAACGACCTGTCATCATCTTCCGCGCTCAGTATCCAGAACCGCCGACTGGCATTTAACGACTATGCGGACGAGTGTGGCGAGCCGTCTGGCTGGCCAAAAAATTGCGCTCTCAATTCTTGAATTTATTGTCGAAAGTCATTATCTTTTGAATGTATATTTTTTCTTGCGCGCCTCGAAACGCCGTCAAGGATCGGAGTCTGGCCGGCAGAACACGAAAAATTTTGAACGGAATTCAAGTCAACCAATACCTTGTCGTATTCTTTTCAACTGAGGATGAGCAGAAAGGAACAACGGATATGGCAAACAACGAAGTAACTTTGCCTTCTCATTTTATTCGTGACATTATCAAAGAAGATTTGAAGAACGGCAGGTTCGGAGGCCGCGTGATCACGCGTTTTCCTCCGGAGCCGAACGGTTATTTGCATATCGGCCATGCCAAGGCCATCTGCCTCGATTTCGGCATGGCGGCGGAATTCGGCGGCAGGTGCCATTTACGCTTCGATGACACCAATCCCACCAAGGAAGAAATGGAATATGTGGAATCCATTATCGAAGATGTGCGCTGGCTCGGCTTCGATTGGGGCGAACATCTCTACTTCGCCTCGGATTATTTCGATCAGCTCTATGCGTTTGCCGTGAAGCTGATCAAAAAAGGGAAAGCTTACGTTGATGATTTGACGCCAGACGAAATCCGGGAATATCGTGGGACCTTGACCGAACCCGGCAGGAATAGTCCTTATCGGGATCGCTCCGTCGAAGAGAATCTCGATTTGCTCGAGCGCATGCGCGCAGGAGAATTTGAGGAAGGGTCCAAAACCCTGCGCGCCAAAATTGACATGGCCTCCCCCAATTTGAACATGCGCGATCCCGTAATGTATCGCATTCGCAAGGCCGAGCATCATCGCACCGGCAACAAATGGTGCATTTATCCGATGTATGATTTCGCACACGGCCAGTCGGATTCCATCGAAGGCATCACGCATTCACTCTGTACACTGGAATATGAAGATCATCGGCCGTTGTATGACTGGTTTTTGGATGAGTTGGAGATCTATCATCCGCGGCAAATCGAATTCGCGCGCCTCAATCTCAGTTACACGGTGATGAGCAAGCGCAAACTCCTGCGCCTGGTGGAGGAAGGCTACGTCACGGGCTGGGATGACCCCCGCATGCCGACCCTTGCCGGCTTGCGCCGGCGCGGCTACACCCCGGAAGCCATTCGTGATTTTTGTGATCGCATCGGCGTGGCAAAAAGCAACAGCATGGTCGATATCGCGCTGCTCGAGCATTGCCTGCGCGAAGATTTGAATAAGCGCGCGCCGCGGGTGATGGCCGTATTGCGCCCGCTGAAGCTGGTGATTGAAAATTATCCGGAAGGCAAAGTCGAAGAAATGGAGGCCGTCAACAATCCGGAAGATCCCGCCATGGGTACGCGCAAGGTTCCGTTCTCACGCGTGCTGTACATCGAGCAGGAAGATTTCCGCGAAGTTCCGCCCAAAAAATATTATCGTCTTTATCCCGGCAACGAAGTGCGGCTGCGCTATGCGTATCTCGTCAAATGTACCGGCGTGGTGAAGGATGAAAAAACCGGCGAGATTATCGAGGTGCATTGCACATATGATCCGGAAACTCGCAGCGGTTCAGCGCAGGAGGGACGCAAAGTGAAGAGCACCATTCATTGGGTCTCGGCAGCGCATTCGATTCCAGCGGAAGTCCGCTTGTATGATTATCTCTTCACCAAACCGGACGCGGAGGAAGTCGACGAGGGGCAGGATTTCACCGTGAATGTCAACCCCAACTCTCTTCAAGTGTTGACCGCATGCCGGGTTGAGCCGAACTTGCGAGGGGCGGCGCCGGGCAGTCGCTATCAATTCGAGCGCCAAGGTTACTTCTGCGTCGATACCAAAGATTCGACCGCCGATCACCTTGTCTTCAATCGTACGATCACGCTGCGCGATACCTGGGCGAAAATCGCGAAGGCGGAAATGAACCAGGAGTGAAGCGCCCGTCGACTCCTACTCCCAACGCCAGCGGCTGCCTTGCGGACTGTCTTCGATAATCACACCAGCCGCCTTCAACCGGTTGCGAATTTCGTCCGCCATCTTGAAATTTTTCTCGGCTCGTGCTTGTTGACGAACGTCAAGAAGAATTTGCATGATGCTGTCGACGCGGCCTTGATCGATGCCGCTGGCTCGAGTTTCGATCACGCCCAGAAAGCTGTTCCACTCATCCAAAAGATTTTTTGCCTCGACAAGCCCGGAGAGCTCGGCAGGAGAGAGGTCTGTGCGCTCGGCCCAACGGTTGGTCTCGCGGATGAAATCGAACACCACGGCCAGTGCTTCCGGGGTGTTGAAATCATCATCCATTGCCGCAATAAAACTTTCGCGAGATTTCAGGATGAAATCAGCAAAGTTGTGCGCCTCGCCAGCCCGGCTGTCTTGAATTTCCGGCAAAGACGGTATCACGCTGGCGTACGCCTCGAGGCGGCGGCGCAAGAGATTGTACGCGATATTCAATCGCTCCGCCGCTTTGACGGCATGCTGTATCGGTTCCGGCGAAAAATTGATCGGGCCGCGATAGTGCTTCATGAGAAAGAAGACTCTAATCGCGGTTGTCGGAAACCTTTCCATAACTTCCCGCGCAGTCTTGAAATTCCCCAGCGATTTGGACATTTTCTCGCCCTCAATGTCGAGAAAACCGTTATGCAGCCAGTATTTCACGAAGGGCTTGCCGGTTGCAGCTTCGCTTTGGGCAATCTCATTTTCGTGATGGGGGAAAATCAGATCGAGCCCGCCGGCGTGGAAATCAAAAGTCTCGCCGAGGTATTTCATGGACATGACCGAGCACTCGGCATGCCAGCCGGGCCGGCCTTTGCCCCAGGGACTTTCCCACCACGGCTCTCCGGGTTTGGCGGCTTTCCACAAGGCAAAATCCAGCGGATCGTCTTTGCGTTCGTCAACGGCGACACGAATGCCGGCCGCCAATTCATCCAGATTCTTGCCGGATAATTTGGCGTATCCAGAGAATTTGCTGACATCATAATAGACGTCACCATTCGCCACGTAGGCAAAACCTTTTTGCAAAAGGATTTCGATGAGCCGGATGATGTCATCAATATGTTCGGTGGCCTTGGGATAAACATCCGCCGGTTGGATACCGAGTTTTTGAATATCCTCAAAAAAAGCGTTGGTATACTTTTGCGCCACTTCGTGCGGCGGGATGCCGAGCTCATTAGCGCGCTTGATGATTTTGTCATCAATGTCGGTGAGATTCATGACGAAGCGCACGTGGTAGCCGCGGTAGCGCAAATAGCGGCGAAAGACATCGAAGACCACAAACGGCCGGGCGTTGCCGATATGAAAATAATCGTAAACCGTCGGGCCGCAGATATAAAATCCCACGCGACCGGGATGAACCGGAACGAATTCCTCCTTTTGCCGGGTCAGGGTGTTGTAGATTTTCAGAGCCATGGGTTTCAAGAGTTTATTTTTGCTTTCTTTTTGGCGTTAGGCTTTTTTGCATGAGCGGAATCATACATCGCAAGTTTTAGGTTTTTGCCATCGCTGATACAATAAATTCAACCAGTTGTCGTGCACGCTTTTTATCGATCCGATTATGAATTTTTCCATCGATTTTGATCGCACTTCCCACAATGGCGCCATCCGCTACCGCAAGTAACTCTTCGGCATTTTCCAAATTCAAGCCGCTGCCAATCAATACCGGCCGATCACCGGCAATTTTTTTCACCTGACGCAAGAAATTTTGATCGACCGGTTTGCCACTGCCGGTGCCGCTGACGATGATGGCATCAGCCAGCGCACGATCATACAAATCTTCCACTTCTTGCGCGAGATCGCGTTCGACTAAAGGCGCGGCATGCTTCACGCGCAGGTCGGCAAAGAGGAGAACATTCTCGGCGCGCAAACGTTGTCTCTCGCGAGCGACAAGATGCGCTCGTCCACTGATCAATCCCTGATCGGTGACGCTGGTGCCGGTCAACACATTGACGCGAATGAATTGCAAACTCGCCGCTGTTGCAATCGCGATGGCGCTTTGCGCATCATTGCGCAGGACATTGATGCCGATGGGAATTTTAATTTGCTCGCGCACAAGTGCGGCCACCACACTCATGGCGGCAATGGTTTCCGGTGGCACGTGATCGGGATAGTACGGCGCGTCGCCCAAGTTTTCAATGATCATTCCCGAAAAACCGGCATCAGTCAAAGTTTGAATGTCCTGGAGAGCCGCGTCGATGATTGCTTGCATTTTGCCGCCATAGTGCGGGCTGCCAGGCAACGGCGGCAAGTGTACCATGCCGATGATGGGGCGTGCAGCTTTGAAAAGCTGCCGAAAGTTTTGCGGCATCGGTCACAACTTCGGTGAAATGAATCTATTCAACAATTTTCTGAACAAACCGGCGGCATTTCTCTTTGCCGAAAATTTCGACAATCATCGGCAATTCCGGGCCGTGCATCTGGCCGGTGAGCGCGATACGGATCGGCATCCACAGATCGCGACCCATGACACCGGTTTCTTCGTTCACGGTTTTCATCAAGCGGCGAAAAACCTCGGCGGTAAGGGTATCGTATTTGTCAAGCTGGCGCAGAAAGGACCAGTAAACTTTCTGAGCGGATTCCGTCTGGCTCATGCCGATGGCAGCACCGTCAGTTATGCGCACTTCGTCGACAAAAAACATATCCAGCTTTTCGACAATTTGACTCAGGTATTCGAGTCCGTCACGAACCAGAGTGATCATTTTTTTCAGCGTCTCATATTCCGGAAGCTCGCGATCCGCTTTTTGGAGATACGGAATACAGGCGGCTGTCAGCTCATCGAGATTCATGTTACGAATATAAACCCCGTTCATCCAGTTCAATTTGACCACGTCAAACACCGCCGCGGCACGGGTGAGGCGGGAGAAGTCGAATTCCTTGATCAGCCGCTCGCGCGAGAGAATCTCTTCACCGGTTTCGGATGACCAGCCCAACAGACTGAGAAAGTTGATCAAGGCGTCAGGCAAATAGCCCTTGCTGGCATATTCATCGATTGAGGTGGCGCCATGCCGTTTTGAGAGCCGCTCGCGGTCAGGGCCAAGAATCATCGGAATATGGCAAAACTGCGGTGATGACCAGCCAAACGCCTCGTAGAGCATGATTTGTTTTGGGGTGTTGGACACATGATCATCACCACGAATGACGTGGGAAATTTGCATGAGGTGATCATCCACCACCACGGCATAATTATACGTCGGCAAGCCATCCGAGCGCAAAAGGACGAAATCACCCAAAGCATCCGGTGGAAAAGTCAATCGGCCTTTTACCAGGTCGTCAAACGAGACATCCTTGTCCGGCATGGCAAAGCGGACGACCGGTTTGCGTCCGGCCTTTTCCTTGATTGCACGCTCGGCGGGAGTCAAGTGACGGCAGCGGCCGTCATAACGCGGTAGCTGGCCGTTTTTGAGCGCGGCTTCTCTTCGGGCTTCCAGCTCTTCAGGCGTGCAATAGCAATAGTAGGCATGCCCGCTGGCAATCAAACGTTCTGCATGTTCTCGGTAAATTTTCAATCGTTCGGATTGGCGATAGGGGCCAACCGGGCCGCCAACATCCGGGCCTTCATCCCAATTCAACCCCAACCAGCGCAGATCCTGATAGATGGAGATTTCAGATTCTTTGGTGGAACGCTCGAGATCGGTATCTTCGATGCGCAGAATAAATATGCCACCACTGTGGCGCGCAAACAACCAATTCAGGATGGCGGTGCGCGCGTTGCCGATATGTAGATGCCCGGTCGGGCTCGGGGCAAAACGAACGCGAGGAGATGAGTTCATGATGATGCCAATGAGTCTGTCTACAAACTTGTTTGCATTAACGGTTTTGTGTTCGGCTGGCGTCAAGGTCGCAAATCCGAATATTTGTTCCCGAAGCTTCCATGACGCATTTTTTTAGTACGCCTCTACTCCCCAACGTCATTCAACAGCGCGATGGCGAATGCGGTTGCGCCCTCTTTTCTTCCGACAAATCCCAATTTCTCCGAGGTCGTCGCTTTGACCGAGATTTGTGACGGCGAAATTTCCAGCGCGGCGGCGAGGTTTTGGCGCATCTGCTCGGCATGCGGCATGACTTTCGGCGCCTCTAAAACCAGTGTGGCGTCGATATTCACGATGTGATAATGGTGCTCTCGCAGGAGCCCGGCAATCTGTTTCAGCAGCAACAGGCTGTTGAGGTTGGCAAATTGTGCGTTGGTGTCAGGAAAGTGCTGGCCCAAATCACCGAGGTTGGCGGCGCCCAGCAATGCGTCGCCAATGGCGTGGCTGAGTACATCCGCATCTGAATGGCCGGCGAGACCAAAGTCGTGCTTGATTTCGACGCCACCGAGGACTAAGCGCCGGCCACCAACGAGAGGGTGAACGTCATATCCAAAGCCGATACGCAATTAAATGGCCTCCTGCAAAAACAATTCGGCGATCTGCAAATCACGCGGGGTGGTGATCTTCAAGTTGGTTTCCTCACCCTCGACCCAGGTAACCCGGCCGCCAAATTTCTCGATCAATGCCGCTTCGTCGGTGCTGTAGAAATTGGCCGCGCGTGCCTGTTCAAACGCGTGCAGCAAAGTCTGACAACGAAAAGCCTGCGGCGTTTGCACCAGGCGCAGCGTGTCGCGGGTTACGGTTTCGATCACATGCTCGCCCTCGATGCGTTTGATGGTATCGCGAGAGGGTAATCCCGGCACACAAGCATCAAACGTGGCGCAAGCTTTGATCACCTTTTCCAATAAACCGAGCGAAAAAAGAGGGCGCACCGCATCATGAACAACGACAATATCATGAGCCGTGGGCAAGGCTTGCAGGCCCGCATATACCGAATCCTGGCGCTCTTTTCCGCCGGGAACAATGGCACCAACCTTGGTGAAATGAAAACGCTCGACAATCTCGCAGCCGCAATATTCCACCCACTCACTGGCTGTGACAAGGATAATTTGGCTGATGCCTGGCGCGCGTTCAAAACGCTCCAGGGCATGAACGATAATCGGTCGATTCTGCAGAAGCAGGAATTGCTTGGGAAGGTCGCTGCCAAACCGCCTCCCCTGACCTGCAGCGACGACAATCGCGGCAATATCAGTCACGGCAAGCCTGGTCGAAATGTATTTTCATTCCGTCCCCAATGGTTGCTTACAAAATCATCATCGCATCGCCGTAACTCAAAAATCGAAATTTGTCTTTGATGGCCTTACGGTATGCTTTGAAGACAAAATCTCGGCCGGCAAAAGCACAGACCAGCATGAGCATGGTTGAAGCGGGGAGATGGAAATTTGTAATCAGACGATCGACGATTTTGAATTCATACGGCGGATAGATGAACTTGTCCGTCCAACCGCGGTTGGGTTTCACCCAGCCTTCGCTGGTGACTTCAGTCTCGAGGGCGCGCACGGCGCTGGTGCCAACAACAACGACATGACCGCCTTTTTTCATGGTCTCATTGATTTTACGCGCCGATTCCTCACTGATCTCGTAGTATTCCGAGTCCATCTTGTGACGGCTCAGGTCTTCGACATTAACCGGTCGAAAACTGCCCAGGCCAAGATGCAAAATAATCGGCGCAATTTTGACGCCTTTGTTTTCGATTTTGCGCAACAGTTCTTTGGTGAAATGCAAACCGGCAGTGGGCGCGGCCACGGCACCGCGGACGCGCGCATAAACGGTTTGGTAGCGATCTTTATCCAGCGGTTCCGGCTCGCGTTTCACATACGGCGGCAACGGCGACTGCCCGAGCCGTTCAACTGCCTCGAAGAAATCACCATTATAGTTGAATCGTACGACCCGACCGCCGGAAACCGTGTTATCGATCACGTCACAGACCAATTCCTTGCCAACCGACAACCGGTTGCCCACACGCACTTTACGCGCGGGCTTGACGAGCACTTCCCACAGCGCGTTTTCCAATTGCCGAAGCAGAAAGATCTCCACCTTGGCTTCGGTTTTGTCTTTAGTGCCGAGCAAACGCGCCGGAAAGACTTTCGTTTCGTTGATAACCAGACAATCTTCGGGTTGCAGGAAATCGATTATATCGGCAAAGTAATGCTCGGTGATCGTTTGTTTGGCGCGATCCAGCACCATGAGCCGGGAGCGGTCACGTTTTTCAGCCGGATATTGCGCAATCAATTTTTGCGGTAAGGTGTAACGAAAATCGGACAGTTTCATAGGTCAGGCATCTCAAAATAAGTTTTTTTGCATGATGGACAACGACGCGTGAGCAGCCAGACCGAGATGTTGGTAGGCCCGCTCGGTGGCGACTCGTCCACGAGGTGTTCGCTTCAAAAGGCCTTGTTGAATCAGGAAAGGCTCATAAATTTCTTCCAGGGTTTCGCCCTCTTCACCGACAGCGACGGCCAGAGTATTGATCCCCACCGGTCCACCGGCAAATTTTTCGATGATTGCTGCCAGGATGCGCTTATCCATCTCGTCGAGTCCCAATTCATCGACCTCCAGCCGATCGAGCGCGGCGCAGGCCACCTCAAAATTGACGGCGTAATTGCCGTCAATTTGCGCAAAATCACGCACGCGTCTCAAAAGACGATTGGCCACGCGCGGTGTGCCGCGGGCGCGCCGGGCCAGTTCCATCGCGGCCTCCGGCAGAATTTCAATTCCCAATATCCGTGCAGAACGTTTGACAATCGTGCACAGTTGCTCCGGCAGGTAGTAATCCAACCGTGCGACCACGCCGAAACGCGCGCGCATCGGTCCGGTCAACAAGCCGGCACGCGTCGTCGCACCAATCAAGGTGAATTTCGGCAGCCGCAGTTGAATGGAGCGGGCATTGGCGCCCTTGTCGATGATAATATCGAGTTTGAAATCCTCCATCGCCGGATAAAGATATTCTTCAACCACATGATTGAGGCGATGAATTTCATCGATAAACAAGACATCCCCTTCGCCGAGATTCGTCAACAGCCCGGCAAGATCTCCGGCTTTTTCCAGCGCCGGGCCGGAGGTAACTTTGATTCTCTTGGCCATGGCGTTGGCGATAATATGAGCCAATGTCGTTTTACCGAGGCCTGGAGGCCCATAGAGCAAAACATGATCGAGCGGTTCACCACGACCACGTGCGGCCTCGACAAAGACGCGCAGGTTGTCTTTGATTTTGTCCTGGCCCACAAAATCATCGAAAATGGTGGGGCGCAAACTGCGGTCGAATTCCAATTCTCCCTCGAGAGCAGTGGGGTCGAGGTTACGTTCGCGGGAAGCTCGACCGGCTTTGCTTGCACGGGCCTCGATGCCTGCCGAGGCCTCTGAGCTTTTTGGGGTATTGGCACCAGTTCTGTCAGCCATGGTCAAATGTAATGCAACGCGCGCTTGATCAATTCTTCGATTGGTAACTCGCCATGTTCCTTGATTACTTGCTCGATTGCTTTTTGCGCCGAAGGCCGTTTATATCCCAGCGAGGTCAATGCTAAAATAGCTTCTTCCGTGATGGCAGAAATTTCGGAAGGTGGCGTGACCGCGCCTTCCTGTGGCATCCAACGCTGCAAGCGGTCCTTCAATTCCAGGACCAGGCGTTCCGCAGTTTTCTTGCCGATTCCGGGAATCGTGGTCAACGCGGAAATTTCATTTTGCACGATATACCTGCAAAAAGTATCGACCGAGCAGCCACTAAGAATACTTTGGGCGACTTTGGGGCCGATGCCGGTTACCGAGAGCAGATATTGAAACAACTGTTTTTCTGTTGCCGTGGCAAAACCGAAAAGTTGCAGAGCATCCTCGCGAACATGCAGATGTGTAAACAGGCTGGTATCATCACCAATCTGCCCCAGTTTATCGAATGTGGACAACGGGATATGGATTTCGTAGCCGACACCACCCACATCAACTAAAATTCGCGTCGGCGATTTCTCGAGCAAACGACCGTTGAGTTTTGCTATCATAATAATTATGGCGCCCCGTTTCCCTCCCGACTTTCCTTGTGGTTCTTTGAAGGGAATTCGGGAGTGTTTTTCAAAGGAACGTCGGGGCAGCGATGGGCATGGCAAATGGCCAGCGCCAAAGCGTCGGCAATGTCATACGGTTCCGGCAAGTTGGGCATCTCCAATACGGCCCGCACCATGCGTTGGATCTGATCCTTCGAGGCGCCGCCATGGCCTGTGAGGGCCAATTTCACCTCGCGCGGCGCATATTCAACCACCGGCAGATTGTTTTCCGCCGCCGCCAGGAGCAAAACCCCGTGCGCCTGTCCGAGCTTGAGCGCGACCTGTGCGTTGCGGGCATAAATCAAGTTTTCCATCACCATTACTTCCGGACGCCACTCGCGCAAACAATCTTGAACACGCATGTACAGTTGGTGGAGCCGGTCACGCAAGGATTGGTTTGGTGAAGGAGCAATCAATTGAGAGCCACCAAAAGTCATGTGGCCCTCGATCAAGCGGATTAATCCCAAACCAGTTCGGCTCAGGCCGGGGTCCACTCCCAAAAAGCGGCGTTCAGGCCGTTTGTGCATGGCAAGGATCAGACACCGAACTTAAGCTTCGCTCAATTGCGCCATCACTTCGACATCGATGTCGTAATTCGAGTAGACCTTTTGAATGTCATCATGCTCTTCGATGGCATCCATCAAGCGCAGCAATTGCTCGGCCTCTTTCCCGTCAACTTTGACCGTATCCTTCGGATACATGCCGACCTCGGCCTTTTCAATTTTCAGGCCTTGCTTTTCCAGAGCGCTTTTGACCGCCTCCAAATCGCCCGGTGCCGTAAGAATTTCGGTGGATTCCGGATCGTATTTGACGTCCTCGGCTCCAGCCTCGAGCGCCAGCATCAAAATGTCGTCTTCGCTGCGGCCCAAAGGTGCAACCGCAATAATCCCCTTCTTGTCAAACTTCCAACTCACCGCACCGGAAGCAGCGAGATTGCCTCCGTGTTTGGAAAAAATATGGCGAATTTCCGAGACCGCACGATTTTTGTTGTCCGTGATCAGCTCCACCATGATTGCCACTCCACCCGGTCCATATCCTTCGTACGTCACTTCCTCGTAATGAACTCCCTCCAGCTCGCCGGTGCCCTTTTTGATGGCGCGTTCGATGTTGCTCCACGGCATGTTGGCCGCTTTCGCGTCCTGAATGGCCTTGCGCAAACGGGCATTGCCGCTTTCATCGCCGCCACCCATGCGGGCCGCAATGGTAATTTCTTTGATGAGGCGGGTGTAAACACGACCTTTCGCAGCGTCGGCCGAAGCTTTCTTGTGTTTAATTTTGGCCCACTTATTATGACCAGACATGTTTTCCTCCGAATTGATATATAAATTTAATAAAATTTTGTCCGTTTTCCAAGTAATTTTTGCCCTTTAAATGAACAACCTTTTGATGAACAACCGCTTTGGGGCGAAAACCCTGATAAAAAAATGAGAAGGGGAGGTGACAATCGCCGGGAGAGGAATTTCCGAATACAGACCTGAGAGGTCCAGGTTCGCGTCGAAAAAAACCGCCATGAAATGTAAAGCAACCTGCCAGCCTGCAAGCTGGCAGGTATCCGAGTTACTTCTGATCGAGCAATTCGTTCGCGCGCACTTTCACCTGTGTGCGCACCACCCAACAGTTGACATAGCCTTTCTCGGTGGCAAGATTTTGCAATTGCTCCGCGTCATAGCGGTTGGTGAAGCGACCGGCGCGAACTTTGTAGTATGGCGCTTCATAAGTGATCTCAACCTCCGTAACAAGAGTCACAATTGCCTCTCGGGCAGTTTCGCGCGCCAGTTTTGCGTCTTCGGTTTGCAAAAGCTGAACTTGATAGCCGGGCACCGTTTGCCAGGAAGTGTCGGCTGCCACCGATGGCGTTGCCAAGTTGAGCGTTTCTTTTTTCTGAACAACTTGCCGGCTTGGAATCCGGAATTCCGGCGCCTTCAGCGTCATCGGATCGAAATCCTCGTTCAAAACCGCCTGCCCTGCAGTTTGGGACTGGCGTGTTTCCTTCACGGGTGTGGATTTCTCCGCACGTGTCGCTTTCTTGGTGGAGCCACATCCAACGATCAATCCCAGCATCAGTGACAGAGTCAGAAAAGTAGTAGCACGAAAGCATTTCACCGCTGCCATTTGCGCAACCCTCGTGAAAAAATAAGCTGATCAAGCATTCGACAAAAGCAGGAAATTAAGACGTCTTTCAAAGAATTTATACGATGTTTATACGATGCAATATAATCAAACTGTTGCTAATTCGCAAGTGGGAAACATGAGAGGACTTTACCCAAAATTTTCTGGCAAGTCGAGCAGTGTGAGCTGTCCATTGCGAATTTGCACCTGTCGGGGAAACGAAACGCGGCCGCAACAGGCTGCCAGAAAAAATCCAATGCCGTCCTGCAACGCAGAGTACCGAAATGGCGGGATGTGAAAAATACGCTTCGACGCGGTGAGGATTTTCCCGGATAACGGCTGCAAGTTCGTCATGGTGTAACCAACTCGGCTCTAAAATCCCATCGCCACAACCGCCAATACCATCATGTTTTATAAGTCTGGATGGCATCATCTCAAAAATGAGAAATTCCCACAGACTTTCTCTCAAGACTGAGAAATATCTCCTGGCGACTCCTTTTCAACTTCACATAAGTTCATGATAAACTTAGTGTCCTCTACGTAAACCCTGGCTTGATTCTTGCTCTTTCCGACTTATTAATTTCATTGAAATACTCGTCCAATTGAATCAGCAAAACCGCTGAGGGCGGCTGCGCCTGCAGGATCAAAAGAACTATTGTTTCTCACTAACTATCCAAGTTTTTCGTGAACGCTGAGTGAACAAAAATTTCATTTCAAAACAAGAGTCAAAATATGATCCCGGCTTTATCCCCCGAGCAACTGCGCCGAACCTTTGATCCAAAGACACTCGGAATCGAGACCACGGAGCAGTTCAAAACTTTGGAAGGCATTATCGGACAAAAGCGGGCCGTTTCTGCGCTGCAATTTGGATTGGAAATCCAGGAAAGCGGCTTCAACATTTATGTTGCGGGACCGCCAGGAATCGGCAAGATGACTGCAGTGCAGTCCTTTCTCGAAGAACTCGCCAAACGCAAAGACACTTCGCCGGATTGGTGCTACATAAACAATTTCGAGGATTCCTATCAGCCCAAAGTGTGTCGCCTTCCAGCCGGTCGCGGCCGCCAGTTTCAGCAGGATATGAAAAACCTGATCGAGCATGTCCGCCGGGAAATCCCGAAAGCTTTTGAGAGCGAAGAATATGGCAATCGTCGTGATGCCATTGTCAAAGCGCTCGACCAGGAGAGAACGCAAGCGCTCGACAAACTCAATGAGAAGGCCAATCAAGCCAGTTTTATGCTGCAGGCAACTCCTCTTGGCCTGGCGACGATTCCGGTGATGAAGGGTCAACCTTTGAGTGACACCGATTTTCAAGCTTTGCCGGTGCAAACCCGCGAAGATTTTCAGCGTCGCCACGAAACGCTGAAAGACGAAATCAAAATCACGATGAAACAGATTCGTGAGTTGGAACGCGCCGCCCAGGAGAAATTGCAAGCATTGGATCAGCAAGTGGCGCTATATATCGTCGGCGAGCTGATGGAAGACCTGCACGAGAAATATGGCGATCTGCCGGAGGTGATCGAACACCTTAAAGCCGTTCAAAAGGATATTTTGGAAAACATCGAGACCTTCAAATCGGGCACCACACCTGCGGGTCAAACACCTGAACCCGGCGCCCTGGCATTGACAACACCGTGGCTTCGTGAATTGCCGTTCAGAAAATATCAAGTCAACGTGCTCGTGGACAACAGCGAGCAACAGGGCGCACCAGTGGTTGTCGAACTCAATCCCAGCTACAACAATCTCTTCGGGCGCGTCGAGAAGGAAGTGCAATTCGGCGCACTTTATACCGATTTTACGATGATCAAGGCCGGATCTTTTCATCGCGCAAACGGCGGCTATCTCGTCATGCCGGTCGAGGATGTCTTGCGCAATCTCTTGAGCTGGGATGGGGTCAAACGCGCCTTGCGGAGCGGGGTGATTGAAATCGAGGAAATTGGCGAGCGCTTGGGGTACATGGCGACCAAAAGCCTGCGGCCGCAGCCCATTCCCCACAACGTCAAAGTCGTGCTGGTGGGACGGCCGCTGCTCTACTATCTCCTGCATTCCTACGACGAAGAATTTCCCGAGCTGTTCAAGGTCAAGGCGGATTTCGATACGCGCATGGCATTGACGGACGAGAATATCCGGGATTTCATCTCGTTTTTGTGCACGTTTTGCCAAAAGGAGAACTTGCAACATTTGGACAGCAGTGCGGTGGCCAAAGTATTGGAATACAGCTCGCGCCTGGCGGAAGATCAAGAAAAACTCTCCACGCATTTCGGGGCTTTGGCGGACATCATTCGCGAGGCCAACTTTTGGGCACTGCAGGAAAATGCCACCCGCATCAGCGCCCGCCATGTGCAAAAAGCCATTGAGGCAAAAATTTATCGCTCTAATCTCATTGAAGAGCGGATTCAAGAGATGATCGCGCGCGGCACATTGTTGATTGATACGACTGGTCAAGCGGTGGGACAAGTAAATGGGCTTTCGGTACTGACGCTGGGCGATTATCTTTTCGGCAAACCGAGTCGCATCACCGCCAGTGTCGGGCCAGGACGTGAAGGCATTATCGACATCGAGCGCGAAGTCGAGCTGGGCGGACCGATTCACAGCAAAGGCGTTTTGATCTTGAGCGGCTATCTCACCAAGCAATTCGCGCAGGACAAACCCCTGACACTCTCGGCGCGTTTGGTTTTTGAGCAAAGCTATGAAGGCGTCGAAGGAGACAGCGCCTCTTCGACCGAACTTTATACACTGCTTTCGGCACTATCGGGACTGCCGATCAAACAAGGCATTGCGGTCACCGGCTCGGTGAATCAGCACGGCGAAGTGCAAGCCATCGGCGGCGTCAATCAGAAAATCGAAGGCTTCTTCGATGTCTGCAAAGTAAAAGGATTGACCGGGGAGCAAGGGGTGATCATTCCGCACAGCAATGTTCGCAATCTCATGTTGCGTGAAGATGTAGTTCACGCCGTGGCTGAAAAGAAATTTTCCATCTGGTCAGTCAACACCATAGATGAAGGCATCGAAATTCTGACGGGCGTTCCCGCGGGCCAGCGCGAGCCGGATGGCCATTTCCCCGAAGGCACGGTTTTCCATCGCGTCGAACAGCGCTTGCGGGAATTTGGTGAGCGGCTGAAAGAATTCGGGAGGGAGAAAAAAAACGAGTCAGAGTAACATGGTAACTGAAGGCAACCGACGAAAGTGCTGGCCCCGATAATTCATGAGCCACGTTTTCTGGCTTGAGCCAACCACGTGAGATAATAAGCTTGACAGCATCTCACGGGGTCGATTTGCGCACTACGTGAATTATCGGGGCTGGGACGACAGCATGGCATCCAGGCGCAACATGACGAAGCCTCACTCGGCAAATCCTGCCACACCCTTCTGCTTCTCCGATATGCGTCATGCAGACGGTTCTCAAATTTAAGAAAATAAAGTCTGATTTTTTGCAGTCTTAGGAAAAAATACTGTCTTCATCGCTGAAGTCGTGAAATTTTGTGGGCAAAAATAGGATTTAAAAGTCTTAATTGCGGCACAATAATTGTATCTCTTTAACAAAAAATCGGAGTATTATGTCTGAAAAATACCCTGTCCGCATTCCCGACATCGAGTTTTGGAAGAGCTTGGTTCCGTGCCAGATCGGTTGTCCCGTTCATACCGACGCCGGTCGCTATGTTCAGCTCATCGCGGAACAAAAATACAAAGAAGCCTACCTCACCTCCCGCTCTCCCAATCCCTTTGCGAGCGTTTGCGGTCGCGTCTGCGCCGCGCCATGCGAAGATCGTTGCCGCCGCGGCCAGATCGATGCGCCGGTGAGCATTCGCGCGCTCAAGAGATTCGTCACCGAAAAGTATGGCGTCGAGTCGCTCGCTCCCGACACGCAAGACGGTTTATTCGAAGGCAGCGAAGAAGCCGGCAACAAGTGGCGTTGGCATTTGCCCGTGCAGATTCAGTCGCGTAAAAACGTTGCGAAAAAGAGACAGATTGCGATCATCGGCTCCGGTCCGGCCGGACTTTCCTGCGCGCACGATCTCGCGCTGATGGGATACCATGTGACGGTCTTCGAAGCGACGAACGTGGCCGGCGGCATGTTACGGCATGGCATTCCGGAGTATCGGCTCTCGCGCAGTTTGATTGATAAAGAAATTGATAAGATCAAAAATCTCGGCGTCGAGATTCGTTACAACACTGCGCTTGGCGAAAAGTTCGGCATCGCCGAGTTGAAGCAGCAAGGCTACGAAGCCATCTTTATATCCGTGGGAACGCAGAAAGGCCGCGATCTTAATATTGAAGGCTCACAGCTCGACGGCGTGATCAAGGCCATCGATTATTTGATCAACATCAACAACGGCTATCGCGTCAATCTCGGCAAAAAAGTTTTGGTGATCGGCGGCGGCTTTGTGGCGTTTGATGCGGCGAGAATGGCACTGCGCGGCGGTCCTGAAGAAGAGCCGGCGGATATTCACTCTGCCGTCGATGCCGCGCGCGTCGCCATGCGCGCCGGCGCCTCAGAAGTTCATATCGCGAGTTTGGAATCATTCGCCGAAATGCCCGTGTTGCGCACCGCCCAAGGCCACGAAGAGTTCGAGGAGGCCCAGCGCGAAGGCATCGTCTTCCATCCGCAGCGTGGCCCCAAGCGTTTCTTCGGTGACAACGGCAAAGTCAAAGCCGTCGAGTTCATCGGCGTCAAGCGCACGTATGATGAAAATGGCCGTTTCAATCCGGTTTATGATCCGAGTTATTCAGAAATATTCGAGACGGATTCGGTGATTCTCGCCATCGGCCAACAAGCCGATCTTTCGTTCATCAAATCTTCGGACGGCATTGAACTAACACCGAGCAAATTCATCAAAATTGATCCCGAAACTTTGGCGACGTCCGCGCCTGGAATTTACGCCGGCGGCGACGTCGCCTTCGGCCCGCGCAATATTATCGACGCAATTGCCAACGGCAAGCGCGCCGCGCTGTCGATTGATGAATATCTTCGCGACGCCAAACTCAGGACGTTTTATAATCTCTCCATCGAAAAAATTCCGACGCGGCGGTTCACCCGTCCGGAAGATTTCGAGCAATACGAACGTCAAGCACCACCGACGATCAATCTCCAGCGCCGCACCGGCATCTCCGAAGTCGAAACCGGCTACAACGAAGAGCAGGCGCGGCGCCAGGCCGAGCGCTGTTTGGCCTGCCACATTCAAACGATTTACGACGCGGGAAAATGCGTGATGTGCAACCGCTGCGTCGATATTTGTCCGGAATATTGCTTGAAGCTCGTGCCGCTGGAACAATTGGACGTCGATGAAGCAACAAGGGAGAAGTTGGTGCAGCAATACAATCTCGATCCCTTCCAGCCGGCCTCGGCAATGTTGAAAGATGACGACACCTGCATCCGCTGCGGCTTGTGCGCAATTCGCTGCCCGACCGATGCGATGACGATGGAGGTGTTTTACTACGAGGAGCAAGAAGTCGCTTAAACTGTGAACACGGATAACACGGATGAAGGTTTAAAAGCAAATCTGCAAAAATCTGTTGAATCCGCATCATCCCTGTTCAAAAAGCTTTTGAATTCATTCAGAGGCAAAAATGACATGAAACTTTTTAAAAAAACAAATTCACCGGTGCATTCGGAAAACCACAACTTGCCGCTTGAAACGCGCCGATCATTTTTGCAAAAACTCGGCTTCGGCGGCATGCTGGCGGGGCTCGTTGGCTTTGGCTGGCAATCATTTCGCTCGCTGATTCCAAATGTTCTCTACGAGCCGCCGCAGAAATTCAAAATCGGGCTGCCGGCCAATCTCGCCGAAGGCATGACTTTTCTCCAGGACAAACGGCTTTACATTTTTAAAGAGGGAAAATCTTTTTACGCCATCTCTGCAGCGTGTACCCATCTCGGTTGCACCGTGAAATACACCAAACTCAATCAGCCCAAGCAAGTCGAGATTGGCGGCGAAAAGAAGACCATTCCGTTTGAATTTCACTGCCCGTGTCACGGCTCGAAGTTCTATGCGGAGGGCACCAATTACGCCGGCCCGGCGCCGCGGCCGTTGCACTGGTACAAGCTGGAAGTGGCGCCGGACGACGGCCAGTTGGTGGTCGACATGGGCAAAGAGGTCGAGCAGAATTTTCGGCTTACGGTTTAGCAGCAAACAACGTTGTCATTCTGAAAGAATCTTTTTGCAAATTCAGCATGACGCCAGATTGAAAAAAGATTCCTCCGGAATGACAGAGAAATGCCACGGTTGAACGGAGTCACAAATGCCTGTCACAGAATCGCCCAAAAAACTTTACGATAAACTCACCTGGACGTGGAGGCCGGGCAGCGACAAAGAAGCCGGCGACGCCATTGTCAAAAACCTGCTGCTGCATTGGTTTCCCAATAAAATCAGCAAAGCCAGCCTGGCTTGGAATTATTCCTTCTGGCTCGGCACGATCTCGTTCGTGCTCTTCGTGATTTTGGTCTTCACCGGCGTGATTTTGATGTTTCTCTACGTGCCCTCGGTGGAGCGCGCATACAGCTCGGTGAAGGACATCGAGTTCGTCGTCTCGTTCGGCTGGCTGCTGCGCGCGATGCACCGGATTGCCGCACACTTGATGGTGGTGGTGGTGTTTCTGCACATGGTGCGCGTCTTTCTCACCGGCGCGTATAAAAACGGCAGCGCCGTCGGAGCGAACCGTCCCTTGAATTGGATTATTGGCATCATGCTTCTGCTACTGACCCTGCTGCTTTCTTTCACCGGCTACTTGCTGCCATGGGACCAGCTTGCCTATTGGGCCATCACCGTCGGCACGAACATCGCGCGGTCGGCGCCGCTCGTCGGCGAGGCGCTGCGCTTCTTGCTGCTCGGCGGCAACACCATCGACCAGAACACGCTGATTCGCTTTTACGTGCTGCATGTGTTCTTTCTGCCGATGTTGGTGTTGTTATTATTCTCGTATCACATGTGGCGCGTGCGCAAGGATGGGGGGCTGGCAGTGACGGATCATGAAGCGCTCGATCAACGGCCGGAGAAAATCGCGCCGGTCAAATCCAAAACCTACTCCCTGCTCGGCATCACTAACGGCACAACGGTGCACGTGCAAAACACCATGGTGGACGAAGAGAAAAACACCGTCCCCTCCTCGCCACACCTGTTGCGCCGCATCTGGCTGGTGATACTGCTCACTTTTGTGGCAACCTTCGTTTTGTCGATCGTGTTCCGTGCGCCGCTGGAAGAAGCGGCCAATCCTTCGGTTACACCGAATCCGGCGAAAGCGCCGTGGTATTTTCTCTGGCTGCAGGAAATCGTCACGATCACGACGGTCAAGATCGGCGCGTTCACCATCAACGGTGCGCTGATCGGCGGCATTTTGTTGCCCGGCATTTTGCTGGCGCTGGCGATTGGGTGGCCGTATCGCGACCGGTCGGGCATCAACAGCGTGGGGGTGTGGTTTGCGAAAGAACGAAAAATACAAAATTGGGTTTTCATTACGATCTGTTTATTGATCGTCGTTTTCATCATCATCGGCACGTTCCTGCGCGGGCCGTATTGGAACTTCTACTGGCCGTGGGAAGCCTGGCCGGAGATGCCGGTGAAGTTCTAACGACTTTCGTAGTAACGCCTTCAGGCGTCGAACTTTTGAAATGAGAGAATACTTCATCCACGCAACAGAACTTTGTGCTAAATCCAAGCTTCCACGCCTAAAGGCGTCACTACAAAAGTTTAGGAAGAGATATGGATCATAAAGCCATCAAAGACAAGCTGACTTTCGTGAAAAAAGACAAGATCGTCGTGAGCCTGCTGGGCATCGCGGTATTGTTGTTGACGGGATTCATCTTCTACGATTACTACACGCCGGAATGGAAACACTATCAGTCCGAGTTCCGCAATCTTGTGGAAGAGAAGCTCGGGCCGGAGCGCGCGGCGATGGTGCCGAGCGGCTTGCAGCAGGTTTACGTCAAGGCGCTCGACAAGGCCGACCGCTGCGTCACCTGCCATCAAGGCGTCGAATGGAAAGGCTTGGAGAATGCGCCGGAACCGTTCCGCACGCATCCGAAAGAGATTTTGGAGAAACATCCGATTGCGCAATACGGCTGCACGAGCTGCCACGGCGGGCAAGGGTATGCCACGGACATGCATGCCGCGCACGGCTTGATTGAGCATTGGGAAGAGCCGATGCTCGGCAAAGAGTTGGGCGAGTTTTACGTGATGAGCGACAAGAAAGCGCTCATGCAAATCAATTGCAATATGTGCCATCGTTATGACAAAGAAACAAAAGGCGCCGGTTATATCAATCGCGCCAAGCAATTGGTCCATGCGAAAGGCTGCCGCGCATGCCACGTGATCAACGGTCGCGGCGGCACCGTCGGGCCGGACTTGACGTGGGAAGGCGAAAAATCGCCGGAGCAATTCAACTACGAACGCATCAAGGGATTTCATTCCGAGTTCACGTGGCACACGGCACATTTCAAAAATCCCAAAGAGCTGGTGCCGGAAAGCGTGATGCCGAATTTCAACTTCTCGAGCATGGACGCGCAATCGCTGGCAATGCTGGTGATGAGTTGGAAGAAGACAAATCTTCCGATTGAATACATCCCCAATCACAATGTCCGCGACATTCCAACGCCGGAAGAAATTGAGAAAGAGAAACGGATGAGCGAAGGTCCCGGCGCGTTTTTTGTGAAAAAGAATTGCTTCGTGTGCCATTCGGTGTCGACGCTCGAGATCGAAGCTGCCGCCCAAATCGGACCCGATCTCGCGCTGGCGGTGGAAGACGTGCAGTCGCGCTTCGGACGGACGCTGGATGATTTTCTCGCGCGGCCCACCGGCACCATGGAGGTCGTACTTTCCACCATGATCACGTTGACTGAAGAAGAACGCAAGGAAGCAATTGAGAAGCTGCGCTATGCGTATGAGCTGAAGAAGCAGGAAAGACAAAGCAAGTAGCAAGTATGCAAGTGGCAAGTCGCAAATTGCACGCTTGCCACTTGCGTACTTGCAAACTTGTAGAAACATTAATAAAATCCGAGTCGCAAATATTCAAACTCGGTGAGCCATGAACATTATAATGAGGAGCAAGGTGCTATGCGCACAAAGATTTTCATGTTGATCGGCCTGGCGCTTTTGATTGGCGTCATCATCGGCATGGGTTGTGGTGGCGGCGGACAAAAGGGCCGCGTTGGCGCGCGCTCGGATGTGCAAGAAGCGGCGCTCAAAACCTACGTCGCGCCTGGCGATATGGATGCGTATTATCTCTTCCTGTCCGGCGGGCATTCCGGCCAGGTGTACGTCTACGGCGTGCCCTCGATGCGGCACATTTCCACCATTCCGGTGTTCACGCCGTATCCGGCCACCGGCTATGGCTTCGACAAGGAGTCGAAGGAGATGCTCGGCGGTTTCACCTGGGGCGATGCGCATCATCCCGCCATCAGCGAAACCAACGGCGAATACGATGGCCGCTGGATGTTCATTTCCGACAACGCCAACAACCGCATGGCCCGCATCGATCTGCGCGATTTCAAAACCAAACAAATTCTCGGACCGATTCCAAACGTTTCCGGAAATCACTGTTCATCGTTCGTGACAGAGAACACCGAGTACGTGCTCGCCGGTTCGCGCTTCTCGATTCCGATTCCGAAGGGAACCTACGAAAAAGCGGAGGACTATGCGACGAAATACAAAGGCGTCGTTGCCGGTATCGCCGTCGACAAAATCACTGGCGAGATGTCGCTCGGCTGGGAAGTTTTGATGCCGCCGTTCAATTATGATTTGGGCGACGCCGGCAAAGGCCCGAGCGCGGATTGGGGCTTCTGGACGTGCTACAACAGCGAGCGCGCCACCGGCCTCAACGATAAATTCGAGGTCACTTCGGCACAGAAAGATCGTGATTACGTCATCGCCGTGAATTGGAAAAACGCTGAGAAGGCGATTGCCGGCGGCAAATTCAAAATGATCGGTGGTGTGAAAGTGATCGATCCGAAAGACGTCGAGGGCGTGGTGTACCTTCTGCCCGCGGCAAAATCTCCGCACGGCGTTGACGTGAGCCCGGATGGCAAATACATCATTGCCAGCGGCAAGCTGCAAAGCATCACCACCGCGTTCAATTTCGAGAAAATGATGACGGCGATCCAAAACAAAGATTTTACCGGCAACGAGGATGGCATTCCCGTGCTCAATTATGACGCGGTCAAAGATGCCGAAGTAAATGTCGGCCTCGGCCCGCTGCACACGCAATTTGACGACCAGGGTTTTGCGTACACTTCGCTATTCGTCGAAAGCGCAGTGGCCAAATGGAAGCTGGGCACGTGGGAAGTCGTCGACAAAATTCCGGTGTCTTATAACATCGGCCACTTGTGCGCCGCGGAAGGCGACACCAAGAGTCCGGATGGGAAATATTTGGTGGCGATGAACAAGCTGTCGCATGGCCGTCACGTGAGCGTTGGCCCCTCGCAGCCGGAGTCCTCGCAGCTCATCGACATCAGCGGCGAGAAGATGGCGTTGCTTTACGACTCGTTCACCGAACCGGAGCCGCACTACGCACAGATGATCAAAGCTGACAAGCTGATGCCCATCGAAGTGTATCCGAAAGAAGAGAACAAGCATCCCAAGGCGATCTGGGACATCAAGGACGCAAAGGTGGTGCGCAACGGCAGGAACGTCGAAGTGTACATGATCACCGTGCGCTCCAGCTTCTCACCGTGGCAAATCGAAGTGAACAAGGGTGACAAGGTCACGATTTATCTCAGCAACATCGAGCAAACCACCGACGAGCTGCATGGCTTTGGCCTCAATGAGTACAACATCAACGTCGTGGTTGATCCTGGCGAAACGAAGACCATCGAGTTCGTCGCCGACAAAGCGGGCGTGTACCCCTTCTACTGCACGAACTTCTGCTCGGCGCTGCATCAGGAAATGCAAGGCTATTTGCTCGTGAAGGGCTGAGGCTGATTACTCATACTCATACTCCTACTCTTACTCACTTGGCAAATTTTTAATAGCGAGTAAGAGTAGGAGTACGAGTAAGATTATAAAACGAGGAATATACTTTGAGAGAACAAACGATGAAAAGAATCATTTTTTCAGTATTCGCTTTTATTTTGAGCGCCTCCCTGCTGGCTCAAACCCCGTCTTCTGCTGAATGGACAACCTACGGCAAGAAAATGACGACGACGAAGACTGTTCCCGTCACCGAGGCGTTGAAAGATGTTCCCAATGATGGCAAAACCGTGGCTGTCGAGGGCGTCATCAGCGACGTTTGCACGAACAAAGGCTGCTGGCTGATTATGACCGACGGCAAGCAACAACTGCGCGTGCAATTCGAAGGCTATTCGTTCTTCGTGCCGTGGGAGGCCAAAGGCAAAAAGATTAAAGCGCAGGGCGTGGTGAAGATCAAAACGGTCGATGAGAAAACTGCGAAGCATTGGGCGGAGGAACAGTCCAATCCCGAAGTGAAACCCGAAGACGTCAAAGGCGAGCAAAAGGTTTATATAATGACCGCGTCCGGAGTGGCCATCGCTGGAGGCGGCGCGATCAGCAAAGCGCAACAGGATGCCATTGCTGGAAAAAAGAAAATGGAAGGCCACGACGAGCATTGAATTTTTTCAGGTGGAACACGGATTACCCGGATCGGGCGGATTTGCACGGATTGAAACCCAACAGAGCATGTCATTCTGGAAGACTTCGTCCGTAGGCCTGCGGCTGCGGGCGTAGCCTGTGGAATGACAGTGTAAAAATCCGCGTCAATCCGTTCAATCCGTGTCATCAGTGTACCCAAAAGATGCTTGGAAAGGACTGGATGTGATGCAAAAGTACATCGAAAAGTTGAATTCATTTTTTGAAACTCCGATTGATCTGCGCAGTCGCTTGCTGGTTCTTGTCGCTGCGCTGCTGTTGTTGCCGACTTACTTCTTCCCGCTCTGGAGGCTGACGCTGTACTCGAATCAATTTCCGGACGGCTTGGTGCTCAAGATTCACTCGTATAAATTGGAGGGAGGGAAATCTCCCTATCGCGACGATCTAAAGGAGATCAATACGCTGAATCATTACATCGGCATGCGCGAGCTGCACGAGGATGACTTCACCGAGTTCAAGTGGATTCCGTTCGTCATTGGCGGCGTCGTGCTGCTGGCGCTGCGCGTCGTGGTACTTGGTAAAATGTCGAAACTGGTGGATTTGTTCGTGCTGTTCACGTATTTCGGCCTGTTCTCGCTCTGGAGTTTTTATCACAAGCTTTATCTTTACGGCCACGAGCTTGATCCGACCGCGGCGGTAAAAGTGCAGCCGTTCATGCCGCCGATCATCGGCCATAGCACGCTGGCCAACTTTGAGGTGTACAGCTTCCCCGATGTCGCCACCTACTTCATGGTGATTATGCCGCTTTTCTTGCTGGCGGCAATGTGGCGGTCACGAAAATCGTGGGAAAAGAGCCGGACGGTATTTTAAGTTGAATGATCCCAGTAATAATGTCATTCTGAAAGAATCTTTTTTGTCACGAGTATGAGTTTTCTTGAATCGTAAAAAGATTCCCGCGGAATGGCATGAGGAGAAGAACATTTCGTCAAAAAAATGCAGCTACCCCCACCCTTCATCCCCAAGGAACACGGCGCCTGGGCGGTGCTGTTTGTGCCATTGCTCGTAGGCGCGAGCATCGCGGGAAAATTCACCCTGAACGTGCTCCTGCTCGCGCTCGGGACGCTTGCCGTCTTTATGAGCTACGTGCCTGCGCAAACCATCTTGCGCAAGCTGCTTGTCGCACCGCGATCGCCGGAAAGACTGCTCGTCGCGAAAATCTGGACGGTGGTCTATCTCGGCGTCGGCGCGCTATTCATGACTCCACTCCTCCTTCAAGGCTTATGGTGGCTGTTGGGAATCGGCGTACTGAGCGTGATCGCGTTTTTTGTCAATTTCGCTTTGACACGCCACTGCGCAAAAACCGTATTGAGCGATCTGATTTCAGTGCTCGGGTTGACGCTGAGTGCGCCGGCGGCGTATTACACCGTCACAGGCAAGCTCGATCAAACCGCGGCGCTGCTGTGGCTGATGAATTTTCTCTTCTTTGGCAGCGGCATCGTTTATGTGCATATGAAGCTGCGTGCGGTGGCGGCGAAGAGCCGGGAATTCTCCTTTGGCGAAAGACTCAGCCTGGGAAAACTGAATCTCATCTATCACCTCGTTGTTTTGGCCATCGTCGCAATCCTTGCCATCCAAAATTTCACGCCGTTGTTTGCGATCGTGGCTTTTATGCCGATGACCATCCATGCACTTTACGGCACGCTCAAACTATCGAGCACCGTGCGCTTCAAAAACCTGGGTTTGATTTTATTGTTGCACGCACTTGTCTTTGCGCTGGTCCTCGCTCTTGGTGCCTCCCTGATTTGGGCGCAAAACGGCAAAGCGCAATCATCAACTTCGGTGCCAGCGACTGCGATTGAAAGCAAGAGGTTGAGCCGCCCCAACCTGCAAACGCTCATCACTGCCGCAGCACACGGGGATACGATTTTCGTTCCTGCCGGCATTTATGAAGGCAATCTCGTCATCGATAAAAAGCTCGCGCTCATCGGCCGCGACTGGCCGGTGATTCGCGGGAGCGGCCACGGCAGCGCCGTTCTCATTACGGCGGATTCCTGCGTCGTCCAAGGCTTTGTGGTCGAGCATTGCGGCAAAATGCTGGTCAACGAAGACGCCGGCGTACTGATTAAATCCGATCACAATCTGATAGAATCGAACCAATTGCGGGATGTTTTATTCGGCATTTATTTGCTGGGGGCTCATCACAATTCGATCATTGCCAACAGCGTCACCGGCCGCAAGGAGCTGGAACTGGGGGAGCGCGGCAGCGGCATTCATATTTGGAATTCGCAGCACAATCGCTTCATCGGCAATGTGATTACCGAGGCGCGCGACGGGTTTTATATTCAAAACGCGAATCACACGTACATTGAACGCAACGAAGTGTTCGGCCTGCGCTACGGCCTGCACTACATGTACGCGGATTCCAACATTTTCCTGCACAACAAGTTTTACGACAATGTCGCTGGCGCCGCGATCATGTATTCCAAGGGCATCACGATGCGGCATAACAGTTTTGTGCGCAACCGCGGGTTCGCTTCTTTCGGCATTCTCTTCCAGGATTGCCAAAACTCCGTTGCCGACTCCAACGTCATTGCTGACAACGTCGTTGGGATGTTTTTTGAAGCCTCGAGCAACAACCTTTTCCGGCACAATATCATCGCGCAGAACGATGTGGCCTTGCAGATGTTTCAAAACTCCGAACGCAACACGTTCACCGGGAACAATTTCATCGACAACCTGAGTCCGCTCTTCCTCGTTGGCAAACGCACGCTGACGCAGTGGAGCCAAAACGGCAAGGGCAATTATTGGAGCGCGTACGAGGGCTACGATCTCGACCACGACGGCATCGGTGACGTGCCGATGAAAATCCAAAACGTGTTTGATTATCTCGAAGGCCGGTATCCGAATTTGCGTTTGTATCTTTATAGTCCGGCCGCGCAGGCGCTGGCCGCAGCGGCAAAGGCGTTTCCGATCCTCGAGATCAATCAGGAAGTGGATGAACATCCGTTGATGCGGCCGGTTGATTTGAGGAATTTCCGAATTTTCCCAACGGATTGAAAAGCCTACGGCCGTAGGCGTTTCATCCGTTGGAACAATTTTTGAGATTACCATGATCCAAGTCGAACATTTCACCAAGTGCTACGGCAAATTCACCGCCGTCGATGACGTCTCATTCGAGGTGCAGCGCGGCGAAGTCTTTGCCTTTCTCGGCCCGAACGGCAGCGGCAAAACCACGACGATGAAGGCCATCGTTGGTCTCAACGTCCCGACCGCCGGACGCATTCTCATCAACGGCATCGACGTGCATAAACACCCGAAAGAGGCGAAGCGCTTCGTGAGCTATTTGCCGCAACGTGTGGTGTTTCCGGAGAATCTCACCGCGCGCGAGGTGATGCGTTTTTATGACCGCGTGCGCAAACTGCCGCCGGCACTGGCCGATGAAGTGCTCGCCCATGCCAATTTCAACGGCTTTTCGGACAAGGTGGTAAGCGAGTTTTCCGGCGGTATGGTCCAGCGTTTGGGACTCGCGGTCGTGGCGCTGCCGGACGCGCCGATTTTACTGCTCGACGAACCCACCGCGAATCTCGATCCGCAGGGCGTGAAGCGGTTTCGGGAATTCATTTCGGAGCAAAAAGAAAAAGGGAAAACCATCATCTTCTCGACGCATCTGCTCGCCGAAGTCGAACAACTGGCGGATCGCGTCGGCATTTTTGTGAGTGGCAGATTGGTCGCGCAGGAATCGATTGAAAATTTACGCCATACGTTTTTAGCGAATGGCACAATTGAAGATATGTATTTGCATTATGTTGGTAGTGATGCCTTCTGAATTTTGACGATCAAAAACGGAATGACATGACGAGGTGAATGACACATTACCGAACGAGAACGTCAAAACTCATTAGGCATTAAGTTTGGGAAGCAAGAAATGGATTCAATCAACATCGAACTTTTGAATTGCCTCCGCAGATTTTACGCCTCCACAACTTTCTCTTGTGACACTATGATGACCCAAATTAACCGTGTAAACAAATTCCAAAAGGAAAAACATTCCACGCAAAGACGCAAAGCCGGAGAGAATACGCAGAGCTTTTTCTTTGCGGGGCTTTTGCGTCTCTGCGTCTTTGTGTGTTTCTTTTGCTTATGCAACTGCGGCCCCTCCGAAATCAAGCCGGTGGATATTTATCCCGAGGACATGTGCAGCCATTGCCGAATGGCGATCTCGGATCAGGCGTTTGCCTCGGAGATCATCACAACCTCCGGCGAGGTCTACAAATTCGACGATCTCGGCTGCATGGAGAGCTTCAAAAAGAAATCCGGCGATCTCAAAATCGCCGCGACGTTCGTGAAGGATTTCGAGACGAAAAACTGGCTGCTCTACGAGCGCAGCACGATCGTGCAAACGGGCATCAAGACGCCGATGGGCTCGGGAAAATTGGCGTTGGCGGATTCGAGTCGGGCACAGGAAATCCTCGAACAATTTCCTTTGAATGAAAACTAAGAATTTTTCCGACGGATTGAACAACGACCAACAGATAAAACATCCGTTGGTCGTTGTTCAATCCGTTGGGAACGTATAAAAAGACTGCTATGGATAAGAGAACGATTTTCGACATTGCACGACAAGAGCTGCTCATCAATATCCGCAACAAGTGGACGCTGATTTTCGCCGTCGTGTTCGGCGCGCTGGTGGTGAGCATTTCGTATTTCGGGATGATGGCGGAGGGTTTCAGCGGCATGCAGAATTTCACGCGCACCTCGGCGAGCATTTTGAATCTCGTGCTCTATCTCGTGCCGTTGGTGGCGCTGATCATGGGAACGTTGAGCTTTACGGGTGACAAGGGCTCGACGGAGCTGCTCTATTCACAACCGGTGTTGCGCAGCGAAGTGCAGCTCGGAAAATTGCTCGGCGTGTTTGGCTCCATTGTCATCTCGACGTTGGTTGGCTTCACGGTGGCCGGCGCCATGATTGTCGCGGCACACGGCCTCGGTGAGCTGCTGCGCTACGCGATGTTCGTTTTACTCTCGCTTGCCCTGGCCCTGGTTTTCCTGTGCCTCGCCGTTTTGGTTGCCACCGCCAATCAACGCAAAGCCCGAGCCTTTGGCGTGTCGCTGTTCTTGTGGTTCTTCTTCGTGCTGTTTTATGATTTACTGGCGGTCGGCGGCACCCTTTTGCTCAAAGGCCAATCGGCGAATGCTTTTCTCTTTCTGTCGTTGTTCGGCAATCCGGTGGACATGGTGCGCGTGGCCTCGC
>JAPDQK010000027.1:0-15666 GCA_034505955.1 Candidatus Zhuqueibacter pondensis | reverse complement strand
TCTTCTTCGTGCTGTTTTATGATTTACTGGCGGTCGGCGGCACCCTTTTGCTCAAAGGCCAATCGGCGAATGCTTTTCTCTTTCTGTCGTTGTTCGGCAATCCGGTGGACATGGTGCGCGTGGCCTCGCTCATCGTGCTCGACGGCGTCACCATTTTCGGCGCGGCTGGCGCGGCGCTGCTGCGATTTCTCGGCGGCAAAATGATCAGCGTTCTCCTGCTTTTTGTTGGGCTCACAATCTGGGTTGTCATTCCGCTGTGGTTCTCGCAACGCCTGCTCAATCGGCAGGATATTTGAAAACTCCGTTTACTTTATGTCATCAACGGACAAAGGGGGCAACGGATTTGCTCATCATCCGTTGGTGATTTTTGGGGTCTTTTTGAATCCGGCGATCTCAGTCAAAGCAAATTCGTGAAAAAGAAATATTACGTTTCCGGCGCAATCGCACTGCTTGTCCTCGCCGTGGTTGGCTTGGGAATGGCAAGATGGTTCAATGAACGACAACGGATCGAACGGCTTCACTACGAACGCGAAGAGACCGAGTTGATCGTCTCCAACCTCCTCGGCGCGAAAATTTCTTTATTCAAAGCGGGAAAAAATCTTGCCGATACGACGCGTCTTGCCGAATTCAACGGCGAGCGCCTATGGCTGCGGCGCGGCAACTATTTTCTGCGTGCCGAGCATGGCGGGAAAATTTTTTTCATGCCCGTGCCGATTTTGGGTTATCGCTCCGGCCCTGACGACGGCGCGTTCATCGTCACGCTGCGCCCGCCCCCGACAATTTATCCGCCGCGCCTTTTCCCGAGCTTGCCGGAGTTCGTTTACATCCCCAGCGGCAATTTTCTCCTTGGCGATCGTTTGAATCCGCGCGAGCCGCATTATCTTTGGCTCACTGGTTACTTTATCAATCCGTTTGAAGTGACCAACGCGGAATTTCGCGAGTTTCTCAGCGATCCGGCGGGCTACGCGGATTCGACCAATTGGACAAAAGCCGGCAGACGATGGAAGGCGAAAAACTTTTCGCAAGCCACGGCGCTTTTAAAACCGGAGGACATTGATTACCGGCGCTACGGCCAAGCGGATCAGCCGGTGGTGTGGGTGAACTGGTTCGAGGCCAATGCTTATTGCCGCTGGTTGACAAAAAAAATCGGCGACGGCCGCTGGCTGTTCTCGTTGCCGACCGAGGCGGAATGGGAAAAGGCTGCGCGCGGGCCGGACAATTTCGATTATGGCCTGAGCATGTTCATCAGCGACGACGAGACGCCTTTGTACAATTGGAAAAAAAATCCCGACGCGGTTGTCACCGTCGTCGGGATTCAAGATTCCTACTCCACTTATCAGCCGAATCGCTTTGGGCTGTATCATCTCACGGGGAACGTGGTGGAGTGGACGCAATCAACGAACCGATCCAACAACCGTGAGCGCCCGTATGCTGACGACGACCGCAATTATGATGATACCGCTGGCTTGCGCGTCGCGCGCGGCGGATCGTGGTACAGCGCCAGCATCGCCATTCTCTATATTCCCTACCGCGACGCCTTTCAACCCGAGCATAGCACGCAAGACCTCGGGTTTAGAATCGTCGCGAAACTCCTGCCTTAGTAAGAATTTGGGATCATCCGAGCGAAGCGTACATTTATTAGAATATGGCGACTCGCCGTCAGGTGTCGATATAAAGCTGTAGTAGTGCGCTACTTTTAGAAATGGCGTCGTGCCCTACGAAATTTGTACGCAAAAATCGGATGAACCGTTTAGTCGCATACGAAAAATTCCTCCAACGAATGGAAGGCCGTCAACAAGTTCAAGTTTTCAATCATCCAGTGCCGGCCTCGAGGCAGTGAAAAATCATGTTTGAAAAAAAATTCCGCGGCATCCGGATTTCTTCCGGGAGGTTGGTAATCGCTCAGTTATCGGTGGACTACCATCCATGTCATGCTGGAAGCATCTTGTTACGATCAAGCACGGTGCTGGGTTGAAAAAAGATTCTTCCAGAATGACATTTTTCTCCCCCTGTGACTGCGGCATTACGGAGGTTGCCAAAAAGCGGTTGCACTTGCAATAATTTATTGCTATCTTTTATATTTGAATCAGTCGCTGCTGTGGAGTCATTGTCATGATGTCAGATCATAACCAAGCACCCGTTTCAACTGAGCAGCCACAAGCCGCACAAAGAACACAGGTGGAAAAACTCGGCCGGCTGTTCCTGCTGGCTGTGCTCATCGGTATCGGAATCATATTCTTCAACATGGTCAAGATTTTCTTGGTACCGGTGATGATGGCGGCGGTGTTCGCGGCGATCTTCCATCCGCTTTATCGACGGCTGCTGAAGATCACCGGCCAGAAAAAAAGCCTGAGCGCCGCAGTGTGCTGTCTCGTGCTGCTCCTGGTGCTGTTGATTCCCACCTATCTCATTGCGAATTTGGTGGCCAATGAGGCAATCGCATTTTATCAAACGGCTGAACAAAATATCAACGAGATCATCGCACAGGGTGACGCCGGGCTGCTCGGCAGGATCAAACAATCGAAATGGGTGGAACGATTGCATCTCGACCAGGTCGATTGGCAGACCGGGTTGCAAGAGGTCGCCAAGAATGCCGCCGCCATCCTGGCCACGGTCATCAACAAAGCCTCCTCGGAAACCTTTCAGGTGGTGACCAGTCTCTTTTTGACTTTGTTCACCATGTATTATTTCTTCAAAGACGGCGAGTCCATCCTCCGCCGCATAAAATATTTGAGCCCGTTGCCCGACAGGTATGAAGATGAATTGATCAGCCGGTTCGCTGCGGTATCTCGAGCAACCATCAAGGGCAATCTCCTGATTGCTTTGCTGAAAGGGACCCTCGGCGCATTGACATTTTGGCTGTTCGGCGTCGGCTCGCCGGTCTTGTGGGGCGTGGTGATGACCATTTTCTCCATGATACCGATGTTGGGAGCACCGCTGGTGATGCTGCCGGCAGCCATTTTCCTGATGTTTACCGGCCATGTCTTGAAGGGCATTGTGCTGGCGCTGATTGCCCTGGTCGTGATCGGCAATATCGATAATGTGTTGGGGCCGCGTTTGGTCGCACGCGGTTCCGGCATGCATGACCTCATGGTTTTCTTTGCAACCCTGGGCGGCATCAGTGTGTTCGGCGTGATGGGATTCGTTGTCGGGCCGATCATTGCAGCGCTGTTCCTGACGGTGCTCGATGTTTACAGCATCGAATTCGGCTCGGACCTGGATCTGGCGCAAAACTTGAATGCCAATGCGGAGACACAAGGAAATTCCGCAACCCATACTATTTAATATTGTTGCAACGCCTCGTCATTGCGAGCAAAGCGAAGCAATCTCTTGATAATTAACAGATTGCTTCGTCGCTCCGCTCCCTGTACGGGCGTAGCCTCCCAAGAACACTCCCTACTTTGTCATGCTGTAAGCATCCTTTTAAGCAGAAGCACAACGCTCATGCTGAAAAAGATCCCTGCGGGCGTAGCCCTTCCAGGATGACACTGAAGAGGTGTTCTTCCGAAAAGAATGGCTGATAGGCCATGTACCACTCGCAATGACACTTTTTGTTGCAATGTTAATTCGGAATCAATCTACTAGCTCCAAAAACGCATGCGTGCAGGCGGAACTGGTACCGCTATTGATGCAATAACCAAAACAAGAGGAATCGTATTATGACCAAGCTCGTTCTACTCAGACACGGAGAAAGTACCTGGAACAAAGAAAATCGTTTCACCGGCTGGACCGATGTCGATTTGTCCGAAAAAGGAATTGATGAGGCCCACATGGCCGGAAAAATTTTGAAGGAAAACGGCTTTGTCTTCGATTGCGCCTTTACTTCAGTATTGAAGAGGGCCATTCGAACACTGTGGATTGTCCTGGATGAAATGGATCTGATGTGGATACCGGTGTACAATTCGTGGCGGCTGAACGAAAGACATTATGGCGCTTTGCAAGGCTTGAACAAGGCCGAGACGGCGGCAAAATACGGCGAAAAACTGGTGCATACCTGGCGCCGCAGCTACGACATTCAACCTCCGGCGCTGGAGAAAACCGATCCCAGATATCCGGGACGTGATCCGCGCTACAAGGAGCTGGACGGCAAAGACCTTCCCCTCACCGAGTGTTTGAAAGATACCGTCGTGAGATTTCTTCCTTATTGGCACAAAACCATCAAGCCGATGATTCAATCCGGCAAACGCGTACTCATTTCCGCACACGGCAACAGCCTGCGCGCACTGGTCAAATATCTCGACAATATTTCGGATGAGGCCATCGTGGATTTGAACATTCCGACCGGCGTGCCGCTGGTTTATGAGCTGGACGAAGATCTGAAACCAATCCGCCATTACTATCTTGGCGATCAGGAAGCCGTCAAAAAGGCGATGCAGGCAGTGGCGGATCAGGGGAAAGCCAGGTAAGCTGCCCAAAACGCTCTCCCTTGTCATGCAGTAAGCATCTTCCCGCGCATACATACATTGCCAGTACTTGGGAAGATTCCTGGCGGAATAACATTAGAGTGGTGCGTTTCTGTCCGAAAGAGTGGCCATTAGGTCAATTTCCACTTGCAATGACACTGGGAAAAAATGACCCCAAACAAGTATATTGAGTGTTACGGCAAATCGGCAAACTCAGCCTGCGTCTGTTCGATTTGTTGGGCAACAATCGCCCATTCCTCATAACAGGTCTGCAACAGTTTTTCCAGCTCGCGGTGGCGCTTGAGTTTCTGCGGATAAAGCGCACTATTGGCCATGATCGCGGGATCACACAGCTCAACGGTGAGTTCCTCTTTTTCCCTCTCGAACGCGGCGATCTCGCCTTCCAATTTTGCCAATTTCTCCTGCAACGGTTTGAGCTGGCGCGATCTTTCCTGAATGCGTTCGGCGCGGACACGGCGGTCTTCTTTTTTGCTGTGTACAGAGACACTTTCCCGCGCCCCTGAATGACTTTGCATTGGAGGTGCTGCCAAGCCGGCGGACTGATCTGCGATTTCCTGCTCTTTCCGCCAGATATAATCATCATAATTTCCCGGAAAGCTCCGCAGCCTGCCGTCGCGAATTTCCACGACGCGGTTGGCAATGGTGTTGATGAAGGCGCGATCGTGTGAAATGAAAATCAGCGTGCCTTCGTAATCCGCCAGCGCCTCTTCGAGCACCTGGCGTGACAAAATATCGAGATGATTGGTCGGTTCGTCCATCACCAAAAGATTGGCCGGGCGGGAGAGCAATTTCGCCAGCGCCACGCGTGCCTTCTCGCCGCCGGAAAGAACCGCAATCGGTTTGAAGACCTCGTCGCCGGAAAAAAGAAACGCGCCGAGCAGGGTGCGGCGCTGCTCCGGAGTGAGTTGCGGTGTCACGGTGGCAAACTCTTCCAAAATCGTGGCGGCCGGGTTCAGCGTTTCCAGTTGATGCTGCGCGTAATAATCGATCGTCACATGCTGGCCATACAAAACCGCTCCGGCTTGAATGTCCACGACTCCGGCGATAATTTTCATCAACGTGGATTTGCCCGCGCCATTCGGTCCCACCAGCGCCACTTTCTCGCCACGCCAAAGCGTGAAATCCAAATTCGCGTAAACCGTTTTCTCTCCGTAACGTTTGGTGACTCCGGACAGCCGCACGACTTCCTGACTTGAGCGTGGCGGCTGTGGCAGGCGAAATTTCATCACGCGCGGCGTGTCGCTGACCAGCTCGACCTTTTCCAACTTTTCCAGCATTTTGATGCGGCTTTGCACCTGTCGCGCCTTGGTGGCTTTGTAGCGAAAGCGCGCGATAAACCGCTCGGTCTGCTCGATCTTCCTCTGCTGATTGCGATATTGCGCTTCGAGCTGCTCCTGGCGGCCGGCCTTTTCTTCGACATAATCCTCGAAGCTGCCAATGAACGTGTGCAGCCGGCGCCGGCTGATTTCGAGAATGCGGCCGGCAATGCGCTGCATGAAGACTTGATCGTGGGTGGTGAGCACAATGGTGCCGGGATATTCCAGCAGAAAGTTCTCGAGCCAAACCACGGCTTCGAGATCGAGATGATTGGTGGGTTCATCCAACAGCAGCACGTCCGGCTTGGCCACGAGCAATTTTGCCAACGCCACGCGCATCATCCAGCCGCCGGAAAATTCATGCAATGGACAGAGAAATTGCCCGGTGCGAAAACCCATGCCGCTGAGAATCGCCCCGGCTTGATGCTCGATCTCGTACCCGCCTTTGGCTTCGAAGAGCTGGCGCAATTTGCCGTAGCGCTCGAGCAGTTCCGGATGCGGGGCGCCGGCCATCCGGCGCTCCATCTCCGTCAAGTCCTGCTCCATCATCTGCAGTTCCGGAAAGCCGGCCAGTGTTTCTGCGAGAATGCTGCGATCCGGATTGTCCCACACTTCCTGTTTGAGGTAACCGAGTCGTGCGCCTTTGGCAATGACGATGCTGCCGGCATCCGGCTGCTCTTCGCCAATGAGCATGCGCAGGAGCGTGGTTTTGCCGGAGCCGTTGGGACCGACCAAGCCGACGCGTGTTTTCGGCGGGATGTGCGCCGAGGCGCCATCAAAGATGATTTTGGAGCCGAATTGTTTGTGAAGGTTATGGAGGTGGATCATGATGGCATGGGGCCATTGATTTGCTCGTCAGCCCATTGACGGACAGCATGCACAATTTTTTGGGCACGCCCCCGATCAAGTGTCTCCATATTAATAGGGTCAATTGGTTGCTTCATGAAGCACTTTCCCTCCCGTAAGCGCCCGGTACAGCGTGGTGCCCGGCAAATGTCCCCCATTCCTCGACCTCCGCTTTTGAAGCGACCAATACCTCGACCGGAATTCGCAAAGGACGCAACACTCGTCGTAACCGCACTATTTCTTGATGCTTGTTTGCCAAAGTCGGCACGATCACCAAAAAATCCAGATCAGAATCTTCGCTGGCCTCGCCTCGGGCGTAAGAATCAAATAATATAATCTTTTCCGGTTTGGCCGCCGCCACGAGCCGTTACACGGCGTCATTAATGGTTTGCTGGGAAATCATTCTTCAACTCTGTGCTGCAAATTTTTGTTATTAAACTACGTAATTTTCACTGAAAAGTCAAGCCTTGGCAACATCGTAATGCCTCAGTGATAGGTGGGTAGCGCAGACATCTTCTCTGCCGTCAGGATGACTGCGCTACGTTTTTCCACCGCTGACTGAGGTGTTACGCAACATCGAAATTTTTCCTTGCACCTCACGAATTTCTGTGCTAAATTTTTGTATAATGAAAATTATGTGAAAGGATGGTCAACATGGTTGAGGTTACGCTTTCGCTACCTGATAAAATTTATCAACATGCGGCACGACTGTCCGCCGTTACACAGTTTGAGGTCTCCAACATCCTAACTGAAGCACTGGCATTTACTTTGCCAACATTGGATGAGGCCATGGCAGCAACAACGCCTGTCAGCCAACTTGACAATGAAACTGTTATGGCCATTGCCGACTCGCAAATGCCCGCCGACAAGGATGAACGCTTGAGCGATCTGTTGTATAAACAGCGCGAGAACCAATTATCGGTGGAGGAGGCTGCCGAGCTGCTATCTCTCATGGTCATGTATTACAGCGGCTGGTGGCAAAAAACCGAAGCCCTGGTTGAAGCGGTAAAACGAGGACTGCGGCCGCCGTTGGAATCATGAATAGACGCCGCATTCCCGAACAAGTTCGTGAACGCGTATGGAGACAGGCCACAGGGCGTTGTGGCTACTGTCTCAGCCCTCAGGAATATGTCTGGGGGAAGTTGGAAGTTGAGCACATCATTCCGTTAGCGACCGGTGGAATAGATGCAGAAGAAAATTTGTGGTTAGCCTGCCGACCTTGCAACTTGTACAAAGGCGCCCAGACAGAAGCAGAAGATCCTGCAACGGGCCAGCGTGTCTCTCTATTCAATCCTCGGACTCAATCCTGGCGAGATCACTTCACGTGGAGCAGCGATGGAACCCAAATTAAGGGCCTCACAGCAACGGGCCGAGCCACAGTTATCGCTCTCCGCCTCAACGACTCTCGGCGGGTTGCCATCAGGCGACTTTGGGTCGAAGTTGGTTGGCATCCGCCAAAGATGTAACTGCTCTTGCCAAACGCTCCCAAATCCTGCCCGTAAACTCCACAACCACTTTCAATTATCCTTACAAACAAATCCTCAAACTGGCGTCTCCCAATTTTTCCGCAATCCGATGTTTTGAAAGGTAATCAACAGATGTATCTTTGATAATCCCCCGGGGTTTTGGAGCGAATTCATTTTCACCTATGCAACAAAAATTCTTGCTGGTACTGTCGACGATCATCGTCGGAATGGCGATCGTTGCGGGGTTCAAGACCTCGCAAGAGAGCCTGCTCATGGCCGATCAGTACGGCGTCATGCAGGAGGCCCTGATCATTGCCGGCCGCGCCCAGGCCTGGTATCTGACGCCAACGGAATTGGGAGGCGGTGGCGGCTCTTTTGCCCGGCTGACTCTGGCAGCGATCAATTATGATTCGGTAAATGTCTACGGCACTTTCAGTCTGTCAGACCGGCAGGAAAAGAGCATTCGGGTGACCGGCATCGGCACCGAAGGCAATCCGCTTCGCGTCACGCTGCAGGTATTTCCGAATTCCGTGTCCACGATCCATATTTCACCATAGCGGGACAATATCGACGCGACGGTAATCCTCCCAGGAAGCGCTCCGCTTTTGTCATGCCGCCAGCATCATCCCCGCATGAGTACGGCGCCGGTACGCGGGAAGATTCCCCGGCGGAATGACATTCACTCGTGCGCTGCTGTCCGAGCAAAGGGCGCTCGAGGCATGACACCGAAAGCGCAAAACAGGCCATGGACGCGGCGAATCCCGAGGTACGTTGCGGTTTCGAAAAAATAAATTCGGACTTGCCGCAAGTCAAAAAACGCATTGCACCGGTTTTCGGCTTTACGCAGTTGACTTGTGAAGCATGTAAGTATTTATTGTTCAATCGCATGATGGCTTGGTTGTTCAACCGGCAAGTCTGAAAATTCAACAACCCATCACCTGGCTTGCAGGCCAAATTTGCCGGTCACCTCCGGACCTGCCAGTCGAAACGCAATCGGATTTTCTCTTCCACACCGGGGAGAGGGGCTCGGTTGCGTTTTTTCTTTAGCTTTATCGCAGCTTAATGGCTGGCAGCCGCCTTCAGGCGGCTTGCGCTTCTGAGCCCTGTACGGGCGTGGCCTGAGAATTCATTCTCAACGAAACGAAACTGTTACCCATCAGGCTGTGTTGCCGTCTCAAACTCATGTCAACTGTGATCGGTCAACAAATCAACTCCAATGGCGTTTCGGTGCTCGATGCGCTGATGCGCATCAGCCACACGATCAATACGCTCCAGGAATTCGACGTCCTGCTCGAGAAGATCATGGATATTGCGGTGGAGACCGTGGGCGCGGAGCGCGGCTTCATTATTTTGAGCAGTGAGAGCGGAACACTCAGCGTGAAAACCGCGCGCAACATCTCCGACCAGAATATCCAAAACCTGGCGAATTATTCCAACAGCGTGGTGCGCATGGTCCTGCAAACCGGCGAGACCCTGCTCTCCTACGATGCCCAGGGCGATGAGCGGTTTCGGGACATGCACAGCATCGTGATGAAACAGATTCAGGCCATCGCGTGCGTGCCATTGAAAATCAAAGAACGGCCGATCGGCGCCATTTATCTCGACAGCATCAGCCGGCGCAGCGGCTTCACCGAAACCAGTCTGCCGTTTCTGAAAACCTTTGCCAATCAGGCCGCGATCGCCATCGAAAATGCCCAGCTCTACCAGCAACTGCGGGAGGAGAACCGCCAACTCCGCAAAGAGGCGCAGCGGGTCAGCGGCTTTGCCGACATCATCGGCCAAAGCGCCAGGATGAGACAGGTGTTCGACGTCATCAACAGCGTGCTGGATTCCGACGCCACGGTGCTGATTCAGGGCGAGAGCGGCACCGGCAAGGAGCTGGTGGCGCGGGCGATTCACCACCACGGCCTGCGCAAGGAAAAACCGTTCATTGCCCTGTTCTGCGGCTCGCTGCCGGAGTCGCTCCTGGAAAGCGAATTGTTCGGCCATAAAAAAGGCGCGTTCACCGGCGCGGTCAGTGACAAACGCGGGCTTTTTGAAGCCGCCGATACCGGCACGTTCTTTCTCGACGAAATCGGCGACATCAGCCCGAAGCTGCAGACCCAGCTCCTGCGGGTCTTGCAGGAAGGCGAGATCAAGCGCGTCGGCGAGAACCATGTCCGCCACGTCGATGTTCGCATCATTGCCGCCACCAACAAAAATTTGCAGGAAAAGATCAAGGAAGGGACGTTCCGCGAAGACCTTTATTACCGCCTCGATGTCATCAACATCTACCTGCCGGCTTTGCGCGAACGGGCCGAAGACATACCCTTGCTGGCACAACATTTTCTCAAGAAATTTGCCTCGCGCTACAAGAAAAACATTCTGGGCTTTTCCTCGGAGGCGACCTATCTGATGTCGCGCTATCATTGGCCCGGCAATGTGCGCGAGCTGGAAAACACCATCGAGCGCGCAGTCGTGCTCGCCAAAGGCGCCCTGATCGGCGTCGAAGACCTGCGCATTGCCGAGACCAACGGCCATTGGTCCCTGCCCTCGGGCATGACCCTGGAACAACTCTCGCGGCGTCTGGTGGAGCAAACCTTGAAGGAGACCGGCGGCAACATCACCCAAACGGCCGCGCGGCTGGGCGTCTCCCGGCGGTGGATTCAATACAAACAAAAGCAATGGTATGATGCGACAAATTAGCGGCTACCAGATCTTTGCCGAATTGAAACGCGGCCCGGTAACCACCATCTACAAAGCCCTGGATCTCCGCCACGGACGCATCGTGCTCGTCAAGGTCCTGCCGGCGGAGGCAGCCACTGAAGCGCAGCAGCGTTTTCAGTTCCTGCAGGAAAGCAAACTCAGCGCCCGCCTGGCGCATCCCAACCTGCGCGGCATCTATCATTCCGGCTTGAATGACAGCGAGCCGTATCTGATTTTGGAATATGTCGAAGGACCCACGCTCTTCGAGCTGATCAACCAGCAGAAAAAACTGCCCATCGACATCTGCCTGTTCATCGCCAAGGAGCTGGCCCGGGGAATCGCGGTGGTCCATCAGAACAACATCCTGCACCGCGACATCAAGCCGGCGAACATCTTTCTCTCGTACACCGGCGCGGTCAAGCTCGGCGATCTGGGGCTGGCGCACGATTTCAAGGACACCACCTCCTCCATCGCCGGCACGCCCGCGTACATGTCGCCCGAACAGGTGTTGGGTCGTGAGATCACCGGCGCCAGCGACCTGTTCTCCTTCGGCGCGGTGTTCTACGAAATGCTCACCGGCGAAGCGGCATTTGCCAACCGCACCCTGGCCGGCACCCTGCATCACATTGCCAACTGGGATCCGGTGCCGATCGCGCAGTTGCGGCCGGAAGTTCCCGGCGACATCATTGCGTTTTGTCAAAAGCTGCTCGCAAAGAATCCGGCTGACCGCCTCAACAAGGCCGAGGCCGTGATCGATCACCTGATCCGCCTCGAGCACAGGTACGGCTTGCGCACGACCAAATACGACCTGGCGGCATATCTGGAATCCCCGGAGACTTATCGCCAGGTCACGTTGGAACCGGCAGCAAAGACGGCCGAGGTCGATACCCGATTCAAAACCCGGGAGCCGATCCGGGTCAGTTGGGAAGTCACCATCGTGGTCAGCGCCACCATGTTCCTGGCTGGTGTGCTTTTTATCAGAGCAGTGAAGGAGTACATGCAGAATCAACCGCGCGCGATCAGGACCAGTCCGAGCATAACCGTGCCGGTGCGGCCTGTCCCTGAACCCGGCCAGGTCGGCTATTTGGAACTGCGGATCGTTCCCGAGGGTTTGCCCAGCCTGGTTTATGTCGACGGTGACTCGGCCGGCCTCGCGCCTCTTGCTGGCCCGCTGGCCCTGCCGGCAGGCCAACACCAGGTGCTGGTCCGGCATCCGCAATTCGGCGTGAAAACCATGCAAGTCAATATCACCGCAGGAGATACGTTGCGGCAAACGCTCGTTCTCACTAATTCGTAATTATCGGCAAACCATTCTGTAATTGCACTGCTACAAATCGGCGCAGACACTGCGAAAAATTTTTACAGTCAAACAGGCCGTTTTTGTGACAAAAGCTCGGTGATTGGCGTTTCAATCACCCCCTTGCGTTTGAGTGAAAGTGGATAAATGATTGACAGGACGAAGTTGCCAACTTTGAAAACGTCACTCGGTGCGAAGCGAATGGCAGGTGGCACAGGCTTTGCTAACAGTAAAAAGCGTTGATTGAGGTTGTAATGTTCTCGTAGAGAGTATCTGAAAAGCCCTGTTCTGCTCGAGACTGACCGATCAGTCGACCAAGGCAGTCAGGAAGAATCAGTGAGCTCCATTATCTCAGGACGAAGCCGGCCGGTCAGTTGCAGACTTTTCGGATGCGCTCGCACAGGCAGAGGAAGATCACCTCATCATGCTTTCCGACACAGCCATTGACGAAATCTCACAGGATGTGAGATGTCAATGGGGTGATGCTCAGTTATTGATGGATAACCACCTTGTCATGCTGGAAGCATCTTTTCCCGGCTGGGCACAGTGCTGAATTGACAAAAGGCTACGCCCGTAGGGATTTCTCCGGAATGACATTTTTTCCCACCCGGAACTGAGCCATCCCCCAATGGGCACATGGTCTGAAAACATGTACTGTGTCACACGGACTTGACCACGCTCATCAAAGGAATGATGAAAAACCTCTTTGATGGGCGTTTTTTTATTGTTGCAGGCTGTATGGCAAGACCTGCGGCTGGAGGGCAAAGCCTGCCGTTATTTGGGATGAGCGAAGTCTTGCCCTAAACCACAAATAGAAATGGTGTATCCATGGGTCAGCAGCAACTGATACTCCTCGTGTTGTCGGCGGTTATCATTGGACTGGCGATGGTGATTGGCCTGGATTTACTTAGTGGTGGTGCTCGCACGGCCAATCAAGACGAGGTTCGGGATGCGTTGATGACCATTGCAGCGCGTGCGCAAGGATGGTATCGCCGGCCGGCTGAGTTGGCTGGCGGTGGCCGCTCATTTACGCAGATTGATTTTCAAAAAATCAATTTTAATACGGATCATCTCGTCGGGACGTTTACGATTTCCAACCGGCAGCAGAACAGTTTTCGTGTCACTGGGATCTGCAATGAAGACAATGCCTGGAGTTTGAGCATCGATGTTTACCCGGATTCGATTGTGCTGGTACCATAACCGCGTTAGCAGCTCTACAAAGCGTGAGTGGTCACAAGTTTGATTGAGTATCTGACACGTTCAAATCATGATCAAGCGATGAACTAACAATAGGAGGTGAATGCCGGGGAGCGAGCAGAAGCCTACACAGACGAATTTGCAACAACAGTTGTCAACCCGAATTGTCAACAAAAAAATAGTCATAAAGCAACCCATTTAACCAACAGGAGCACTGCATCATGGGACAACAACAACTCTTATTGCTCATCCTCGCTGCCATTATCGTTGGCATGGCAGTGGTGTTAGGCATTAACATGTTCGGACAAAACGCGGCGCAGGCTAATCAGGACGCGGTCACACAGGATGTTTTAACGATTGCCTCACGGGCACAAGGTTGGTATCGCCGCCCGGTACAAATGGGTGGTGGTGGCCGTTCTTTTGCTGGCCTTAACAATAACCTCGCCGCGATCAACTTCCCGACAACTAATGCCAATGGAACTTATACTTTCACAAATGGCAATGCAACCACTGCAACAATTACGGGTACCGGCGTTGAAGATGCGAATGGTAATGGAACCCCGTTGGTTGTTACCGCTGTCATCACCCCGGATAGTGTGAGATCTTTAACGGTAACACCATAAATGCAACGCAGGCAAGGGGACAGATTCCGAGGAGAGTCGAATCTGTCCCCCTTTTTTTCAAGTTTAGTTTAATCATTTGTTCTATTCATGGCTGAATTTCGCTATCAGGGAATCACGCTCAGTGGCAAGCCGATGCAGGGCATCGTGTTGGCGCCCAACCGGTTCGAGGCCAGACAGAAAATCAGCGAGCTGGTGGCTGAGCACCGGCTGCGGATTCGTGCCCTGCACAAGCGCGTTTCATTTCTGTACAAAGCCCGCAAGCCCGGCAACGCCAAAGTCTTGCGCGGCGAGATTAGCGCCTTCAGTGCGGAGGAAGTGCGTGAATCCCTGATCCGGATGGGATATCAGGTTCTCGCTGTCCGGCGCAATTTATTCCACCTCAAGCTGCCGGTGCCACAAAAGGACGTTGTGGTCTTCATTCGTCTGTGCGCGGACTTGCTGCGGGAGCAGTTTCCGTACGACGAAATTCTCTCCATGTTGGCCAGCGACATGGAGAATCAGCGGCTGCGCGAAACCGTGATGGAGATCCACAAGGATCTGAAATTGGGCAAGGAGGGCCGGCAGGTTTTTCTCAAGCACGCGGATGTGCTCGGGAAATTCACGGTGCACATGCTGAGCATCGCCTCCACCAGCGGTAACATGGCGGAAATCTACGAGAACACCGCCAAGTTTTTGGAGCGCACCGCCGAATTCAAGAAGAGCGTTCGCAGCACCTTGTTCATGCCGGCGATTGTGGTCATCGCCGCGATTGGCGCGCTGATTTTTTACGTGATGTATATCTTTCCCAAAATCGCCGGCATGCTGATCAAATTCAAGGTCGAGGTGCCGCCCATGACTGCGGCCACCTTGAAAGTGAGCCAGTTTCTCCAGGATAACTACTTCTGGATTCTGCTCATGATTCTGGCGCCGATTGTTGCGGTCGTATCTTATTTCCGCAGCGAAAAAGGGCGCGTGCTCTGGCACCGGCTGATCATCTCGGTGCCGGTGATCGGCAAGCTGATTTACAAAACCAGCATCGAAGTGTTTGCGCGGGTTTTTCACGCCTTGTACAGCGGCTCCGGTGAGAATATTGAAGTCATCAAGATTGCTGCGGAGGCGTGCCGCAACACCTACATCGAAAAGCAGATCAAAGAAGTCGTCATCCCCTCCATGCTGCGCGAGGGCAAAAGCTTGAGCGATTCGATGGAAGGTTCGGGAGTGTTTCCCAAGAATGTCATCTACAGCCTGCGCAGCGGCGAAGAGTCCGGCACCTTGCGCGAAGCCATGCTGCGCCTGGCGAACTTTTATGAAAAAGAGACCACGCACAAAATGGCGCGCGTCATCGATCTCATCAATCTGGTCATCTCGATTTTCATTTCGCTGTTGATCGTCGGCATTACCCTGCTTTCCTCGGAGATCGGTTTCGTCTCGCCGCCAAACCCGATGATGAAATAGGAGCGCGTGGCGCCAGGGTGTGTCCGAAAAGGAGATTGCCTCAATGCGCTGCCAAGGACACCTTGACCATGAATGTCATTCTGGAAGACTGCGTCCGTAGGAATCTTTTTGGAAATTTAGTTTTGCCAGAATTTGAAAAAGAGTAAGAATTTAGCCATCTGAAGCTTACCTTAACTAAGGCTGTCATTCCGTAGGCCTGCGGCTGTAAGCTGCGCCTGTAGGGAATCTTTTTACTTTTTAAAGAAATACTTGCTAGTACCAAAAAAGATTCCTACAGACGCAGTCTTCCAGAATGACATCTTCTTCAGTTGGCTAAATTCATACGAAAAAGATTCCCTACAGGCGCAGCCCACGGAATGACAACTTGGGTGTAATCCC
>JAPDQK010000026.1:5437-74794 GCA_034505955.1 Candidatus Zhuqueibacter pondensis | reverse complement strand
CCTTATCACGTCCTCTTCTCACTGGACAGTTCATAGAATTCGTCGCTACAGCCAAGGGGGACATCATCCGCGGTTATCCTTTTCCGCGGCAACGCCGAGGTACGTCCACCCGTAACTGAGGGATTACTTCGACTTGTAATTTCCTCTTGCCCTTTGAGGAGAATTGTTGTAACTTTTGATCTAATACTTTAAAGGAGAGAATTATGGTAACAATCACAGATGTCGCCAAAAAGAAAATCCTCGAATATATGCAAGCCGAAAACGAGCCGGGTCTGTTTCTGCGCGTGGGGATCACCGGGCGCGGACTGGGCGGATTTCAGTACCAGCTCGGTTTTGTGAAAGAAGAAGAGCGCAGCGCGGACGATGCCGTGGTCGATGTCGGCGATTTCAAAGTGTTGATTGATTCCAATAGTGCACCCAATCTCGAAGGCGCGACTATAGACTTTGTCCAGGGACTTTGGGGCAGCGGTTTCAAAATCAACAACCCGAATTCGATTTGGAGTGATCCTCTGGCCGCAGAGGTGCAGCGGGTCATCGATACGCAGATCAATCCCGGTATTGCGGCACATGGCGGGTATGTGATACTGCTCGAGGTGAAGGATAATATCGCCTACATCGCGCTCGGCGGTGGCTGTCATGGCTGTGGCATGGCACATGTGACGCTGAAACAAGGCGTGGAAGTGATGATCAAGCGCGCCGTTCCCGAGATTCAGCAAGTCATCGACACGACCGATCATGCCGGCGGTAAAAATCCGTACTACCAGGCGGCTCAAGGAGGGCAGTCACCCCTGGCATGAGCCGGCTGACGTCTGCAATCTTTCGAACTGTTTTAACAACTTGAACTTGGACAAAAAGCAAAGATCAGTTTTTTGATCTTTGCTTTCTGCCGCAGGGATTTTCTTTGGATCAAGGACTGTTTTTTCAGATTTGAGTCATCAGCAATTGCCAATAATATTTCGTGTATTCAAAAATTGCCTCGGTTCTTTGATAATACAGCGCGAGAGAAATGAGCAGCCCGCCGACGAGGATGCCAAAAATAATCATCGTTCGCGGGATGCTCATGGTATAGATCACGCGCATGCCACGAAAAAATCGACCGGCCAGCCACAAAAAAACCAGTATTACGACAAACAATAGCGGTGCGGTAAAATTCGAATACAGCAAAAGACGATAAAAGAAGGGCGCCGGCATTCCCAACAGCAACAGGTTGGTTGCCGTCCAAAAGATGAAGGTATAATATTGAATGGTCGGTAAGCTGCGGCCAAGAAAGAAGCCGAGAATCCGCATCAGCACCGCGATCAGTACCCCCGCCACAAACAATCCTGCCGTTCCGATGGCGATAAACCACGCTGGATGCCAGATGAGCCAGATCGCTCGCGCCTTCCAAACCGGGTCGTCGAGCAGCAGATTCATCGACTGGTCAAAAATCATGCTTTCGCGATTGGCATAGCAAAATCCGGACAACACAAGTGCAACAATACAACTCTCCAGCAAGCCGAGTAGCGTGCTGAGAAATGGCGGGACTTTACGATTTTCACTGAGATCGACATAGAAGCCATGGGGATGAACAAATACGCGCTTGAGATTGCCGCGCAGGCGGCGATCGCGGTTGACATAGAAAAGGAAGACCAGTATGATCCCAAGGCCGACAATCGGATACTCCTGGGGGTGAACCGGCGTAATATTTTTGGGAATCAACATCGGACGACGGTCGCCGAGATTGAATGCTTGAGTCATCTGAAAAACCATCCGTCGCCTGCCCGTGTCTCCAATGATTCCGGCAGGGTGGACGAACACAGCTTTTGTATTCGCTGTGTCCATGTACGCTGCGGCAGAGAGAGGCTTCACACCCGGGCCGAGAATGAGCAGGGGCATGGACGCCGGCCAGTCAGTCAGGGCTTGCAAAAAGTAGCCGGGGAATTTTGGCGTATCCTCGAATTTCTTGAGCAGCTTATCGAGTTTTTCCGCCTGCCATTGTTCGGCATCGCCACTTTGACCGCTCAAAACCCTTGACGTTTGGCCCTGAATGACTCGTTCATCGCGCAGCCAAAACCCGATAATGGGGAAGAGCGGTTTGTTGGTGCGTGTTAGCGCATTGGCATAGGTGGCGATTTCTTCGTGTTCAAACAGATCCGGCAAAATGAAATCTGCCAGTGGCTCCCAAGTGGAAATCCATGGCACGGGGGTCACTGCATAGATTGGCCGGTCATCGAGCTGGCGCAGTTCCTGGTAGAGATGGCGCATGGCGTTTTTGGCTTCCGATGAGAGCAGACCGCAGTTGACGCCGACGCCCCAACCCAACACGCTGGGATGTGCAAGGTCACGGTGAATCATCGCGCGCGCTTGCAATGAAGCCATGTCCGCAAACTGCGGTTGCCGGAAATGCGCGTCGGTGAGATAGTAGATCGGCACCTCTTCGAGCAGAAAAATGCCGGCACGATCGCACCACGCCGGCAGAAACGCATGCGGCGGATGGCCAATCACTCGGATAACATTGGCACCGAGGTTTTTTGCCTCCGCCAACAATTTTATTGCATGGGTTGTATCCAGGAGGGCCGTGCCCTGCCCGTAATCTTCGATCCAATTAATGCCACGCACAATCAAAGGCTGACCATTCAGGCGAAGTTGTTGATTAACGAATTCGATTTTACGAAAGCCGATTTCCTGCCACCATTCGTCAATAAGATCGTTTTGGCGCACCAAAGCTACGCGCATGGCGTACAGAAACGGAGTGGCGGGCGACCACAGCGTTGGCTGTTTGAGGTGGCATTTCAGCGCGAGCGTTTGTTGGAACCTGTTGCTGCCGATAAATGGCTCGGGGGCGCTGGTGGCCAGCTTGCGCAGGCGATCCACGTCCCAAATTTCGAGGATTCCGGTGATCCCGGCGCTTTCTTCCGGCGCCATTTTTTTTCCAATGTGCAACTCAGCATTCAAATTGAGCGAAACGCCCAGCGCATCGAAATCATACTTGATGCGCGTGCTCTCAATAAAGATATCCGGCAATGCTTCCAGATAAATTTCTCGTAGAATGCCGCCATCATTCGGCCATCCCCAGGGCCGGTGCTTCGCTGGCAGGGTCTGCAACGGTGAGAGTTCATTGTTGACGGTCAGAGTCAAAAGATTCTCTTTATCGAAAAACAAACGCGCCGCTTGTATCTCAATGCCGAATGGCATAAAACCGCCTTCATGTCTGCCGGTGAGCTCACCATTGATTTCGACACTCGTTTCATAGTTTGCGCCTTGAATGACCAGACGCATGGGCCGGTTCCTCAACGTTGAATCCAGGCGAAACGACTTTTGAAATGTAACTTGCCCCTCGAATAAAAACGCCCCTGGCAATTCCACTTCGCCGGAGAATTCAGGATCTGTGCATGAGGCCCGCCATTTGCCGTTCAATGAAAGCTTATGGCGCAAAGGTGTCTGCTGATGATAATTTTGCCAAAGGGTGGAAGCGGTCTTGAATAAACTGGTAATGGTTTGCGCCTGGTTACTGTCATCCTCAGCGAGGGGCGTGGCCAACCTCGCCGGGCTGGCAGGAACGCAAAGGTTGAAAATGATGAGCCAGCTACCAAATAAGAGCCAATGCTTGATCTCTGCCACAATCTCTCCTTGGTTCAAATTCCAGGGGTTCGTGATTTGTTGCTGCCAACCGGTCACGACCCGCGGTTTGGAATGATCGCACCGTGGCCGGATTGCCGGTGTCAGCAATTTTCCTTCTTCAATCAGTTATGGCAAAAGCAACCGCTTGCAGGCAATATGATGAACTATTTACTCGGTCGTCAATCCCACCACCCGATAATTGAACTCATATGACAAGCTATTGCTCCAGTCCTGATCAAGAATGGTTTTGTAACGGGTACCGTCGCTCGGGCCAACAGGCTTGCCGTAGGAATAAAACCAATTCACCACTGGCGTGCCGCTGAAGCCGAGTGCGAGCCAGTAGCGCCCCGGGGGTAATTTCGGCGCGGTTTTTGAGAAATCAAAATCCACCCATCGATAGCCGGGATTCGAGCTCATTTCATTCAATGAGATCAGCCCACTGTTGGCAATACGCTCGCCTGGAACCATTTGGCCGGAAGCTGCCTTTTCATCTTTGAGCAATTCAACCCAAAGATAACCCTCTCCGCCGAATTTCTGCAGCGCCAACCCGACTTTTTGCAGTTGCACTGCCTTGTTTAGAACCACAATCTGGGCATACTGTGCCGAGCGTGTAACGTACTCCGCAGTCTCCACCAAAAAGTTTTTACGCAGCTCCTGCGCGCCTCCTGTACCGGCGGCAACGTCACGTGCAAAAGCAAAATTCACCGCCTCGGGAAAATCGAGATTACCGAAAACAAACGGCTTGTTATAGTCAACTTTTTTTGTGGCCTCGGCAGTGGTGACCCGGCCGGGTGCAGGAGTCGTTGCCGGTGATGGCGGTGGTGGCGCTGGTGTGGCTGCTGCCAAATACGGCTCAAATGTCGCACGCACTTCCGGCGACAGGAGAATGCTCTTGGGACCGTATTTCTGCCGGCTGGCCGTGATGTTCACCTGGTCTTCGGGAAAATCCGAGTCAATGATCTCTTCAAATTCCGGCTGGCCGGTGGCACCTTGCATGGCGATCCAGCGGATGAGGCCATCTTGCGAAGTTTCGTTATTGTCAAGTCCCGCCTCGATGCGAATATAGCGATTACTGGTGAAAAGCTGGCTCTGCTGTGGGTCGAATGGTACCCAGCCGAGATCGGGAAAATAAACATCGATCCAGGAGTGGCGTCCCTGCGCCATGCCGAAAGTGAGCTTGCCATATTCGGTCTTGGCATCATAGGACCGTTTCAAGGTGACGCCGTTGACGATGCGCACGGGAATGCCAACGGCGCGCATCAAAGCCGCGGCAAGGTGTGAATAGTTCTGGCAATTACCTTTGCCGGTCTCGAAGGTGTACATGGCATCATATTTCGGTGGTGTCAACACATAAGTGGTGTGGTCGATCACCCAGGAGAGAATGCGCTGCACCGCATCAAATTCAGTCTTCACGCCACGTGTCAACTCGGCGGCCTTGGCGCGAATGCGGGGATCGTCCGCCGGCACCTGGGCAGTGGCAAGCAGATAGTCTTTCACAGCCGGCTCGACGCCTTCCAATGGAAAGGGCATGGCCGTGGAAAGCGGATTGAGCAGCACATAGTTTTTTGCACTGAGCGAGACACTCGCCGTAATCGTACCCGTTGGATTCGTCCACGTCACCACGATGACTTTGTTGCCGCGCTTGTCGATTTTTTCTTCGCGTTTTGAAGGTGTCGGTAAAAAATTGATGGTGAGATTTTCAATCTCCTGATTGTAAGTCGGCGATTGAAAAGAACTGGGGACGACCGTGCTGATGATCAAGGAACGGGTGCCGGGAATCGGGATAACGCGCTGTGTCAAGCTGTAATTGATCCGGGAAGTTTGTGTTCCTCTGAGCAGGTAATTTTCTCCACGCAAAATGACCGGCGTTGCAGCAAAAAGCATGAGCAGCAAAGCCACACCGGCAGGGAGACGCAATGGGCTGAAGTTTCGCATGAGCAGATGCCTCCGTTGCAAAATGATCAGACAACCCTGATGACTGAAAGTTGTTTGTCTTCGATAAAGTATACATGCAAAGATAACGCAAAAAGGTCAAAAATACAACCAAATTTCATTCGGGTCCCTCCACTTCATCCTTCATATTTGTAATCTGAGTTTCATTTCGGTAGGAAAGACAATCCGCCAGTCCACCGATTTGTTCCAAAATGTTACTCTCAATAAATGGAATGCCACTTTGCCTGTCCGTTTCCCATTCGAATGTGGAGCTATAACTCTCTGTCAAAGTTGAACGTATGACGCGCGCATCGTTTTTTGGCTCTTCTCTGAAAAAATTCGGCGCTGTGCTGCAAGGTTTCGGTATTGCTTTTGCTAAAGCCTCAGCACGTATCTCACAACCATCCTGGCATGTGATCCAGGGGAGCCAGCAGATTTCCAAATAATTGTAATCTTTGATCAACTTGCTCTACCTCAGGACAGCGATGATTGGACAACTTCGGAGTCGGTGGCTTGGCGTTCTGGTTTTTCTAAATTTTTGGGAATTCGCCTTGGTTCGGGAAGCGGCGGCACAAAGTCAATTTCTGGCAAACCCAACCGATGTGACTCACCCGTGGATCAGCGAGTTGAATCCTGCAGTGATTCCATTTCAAAACAGCCAATTGGCCCTGGGTCTGAAGATTCTGCACTGGGGTTTTGTGGAACATCAACTGCTCGGTCTCCGTGAGAACGGTTTTAATATCAGCTTCCCGTTTTTGCTGCCTCATCAAGTCGGATTCGGTTTTGATATTCGTCAATTTTATGCTTCCGTTTATTCCGAAATTGCGGTTTCCGCACTCGTCAGCAAGGAAGTTTATGATCGATTCGCCATCGGCATAAAATTCGGTCTCGAGCAGCGTTCGCTCGATCGCAGCAAATTTCACCTCGTGGATTCCCAAGATCCGCTGCTGCGATCGGAATTGCTTGACCAGTATAAGTTGAACGCCGGCGCCGGATTATATTGGAATCCCGACAAAGTCACGGTCGGGATGGCGGTGAATCATTTAAACCGCGCGAATGTGGCCCGGGCCGGGAAATTTTTGCTGCCGCGAGAAATTTCCGGTGCGGTGAGTTATCGTGCAGGATCACTGGTGCCCAGCCTCCTCTTGCACCATGACGGCGCGAGATGGAACACGGGCTTTGCCCTGGCGGCGGTCAAGCCCAAGCTGGGAACGCTGCGCCTGGGTTATGAAAGCACTTTGCCGATCAAGGTCGAGGCGGAATTCCATCTCGATAAAAACAGCAAGCTCAACTACGCCTATGATTTTGCCACCGAAGGCACACGTGTGGCCTCGAGTGGATCACATCAGATGACTTACAGCTACATCTTTGGCCGCGAGCCGGAGATCGGTGAACCGGTATTATTCAGCTCGACCAATGCGTTGAACATTCTCATCGAAACGATCACGCGCAGCACCACCCCGAAATTGACACCGGAAGCACTGGCGAGTCTTTCGGACTTGACCCCGGACTATCTCGTGCCGATGGCCACTTCCCCAAGAGGCAGTATCATTATCACTGCCGGCAAGCTGGGAGAAGGCGAATCTGCCGGCGGCACGATCAATCGCTATCGTGAGCTCGGCGCGGAGATGGAAAAATTCTTGCGCGAAAATCCCGGGAGCGCGATTGCTCTGCGGACAAAAACCGAGGACCGTCGTGACGCTGCCGCGTTGAAACAATTTCTGACGGAGCGCCTGCATCTTTCGGAAGACCAAATTACTCTGGATAATTTTCATCCGGCAGGGAGATTGGCGCTGGAAGACTTCAAGCCGGGTTATAAAACCATTGTTCGCAAAGAGCCGAAGTTCTCCAGCGAGCGCGTGGTTTTTGATTTGAAAGTTCCCGGTCGGACCCGCCGCACCCAGAAATGGCTTTTTACGATAACCGACGCTGCCGGCCGCACCGTGAGAAGCTTCTCGGGCAAGGGCAATTTGCCCGGCGCGTTGGAATGGGACTGGCGCAATGCCAAGGGGGCAGTAGTTTCTCCCGGCGTTTATCAGTGCACTCTTCGAATTCACACGAAAAGCGGCAAACTCAAAACTGCTGCACCAATCAGTCTCGCGGTGTATCAAACGCGGCGCACGATAAACCTGAAGTTTTACGGGAAACCCCGACCCAGCTCGATTGCCAGCACCAATGACAATCCTGAAAAGCAGGCATCGAATCAGCACAATGTGGTGCAACGTTGAGGCCTGGTGGCGTAGATTGGTGGTCGTGCGGGTTAGACCGCTCTTCCTGAGGAGGTGGTCCTCGGTCTGTGGCGGCAGAGCATTTTCATCGAATGTATCGCAACTTTCAAGGAGAAGTGTAAAATGCGCATCATGAAGAATCGGAAAGAATCTTGCAGACTCCGCAAATGGCTTTTTGCAGTTTTGATTATGATGACTGTTTTGCAAAACATTTTCGTCATTACCGCTTTGGCCGGCCCGTCAAAGCCACAGCAACCGGCGCTGGCAAAATCAAACCATACCACCAGCGCGGTCCCGGCACCAGCCGAAGGCTCGCCACTCGACAAGCTGAGCGCGTGGGATATTCTGTGGATGTGCGAAGAATTCACCTGGCCGTTCATTATCCTGACTACCGTCGGAGTGGCTTTGGTCATCCATCGTTTCCTGATGGAATATCGTTTGAAACTGCGCGCACAATCACTTTTGGCGCAACCGGTCGAATTTGCCGGTTTGTCACAATTCGTGAAGATGCTCAATGTCAGCCAACCCAATCGGGCGTCGCAACTTTTCCAACAAATGATTGCGACTTTCAACAAGACCCGCAAGGCCGACCATTTGCAGGAAGACATCAGCAATTTCATGCAAGGGGAAAAAGACACCCTCGATGCGCATAACCGCATTATCGTCTTCTTGTCAGACACCGCAGGCGCACTGGGCTTGTTGGGAACCGTCTGGGGAATTTTCATTGTGTTCTATGGCGGCAAGATGGACAGCCCGACGATCTTGCGAGGCATGAGCGTGGCCCTGATTACCACATTAGTCGGACTGGTCATCAGCTTGATCCTCAACCTCGGACTCGTTACGATCCACTCCCTGTTCAATCGCCAGCTCAAGCTCATCGGCGAGCGGGCAGAAGAGTTGCGGCAGGCGTTGCTGCAACTGCAGCACAGATCATCATCAACCCCGCTCGAGCGGACGCCGCCGCGGGCAGAACCTCTGCGCAAGACCCGTCCTGTGGAGAAATCCCGCTTCGAGAGAACGCCCGAACCGGTGGTCGTGGATGAGGAAGAAGTCGACGAATGGGTGTGATGAGAACCACGGATGACGCGAACGGCATCCCAAAATTACATTGATCAAAAATTATGAAAAACATCATCGACTTTTGTGCCGAGGGGGTGGCGATCAATCATCGCCAGTATTTCAACCGATCGCGCAGCCAGAGCATGGCAACAATGATTTTCCTCCTGCTCGGCTTGGCTGCGAACATGGCACGGGGTTTTCCCCCAGCGCGCGAAATCGGCTGCAATGAAAACATGATTGCAAATGAAGCCCTGGCAGGAGTACCGCTGACGATACAACTCACACCGAACAAAATGCTGGCGGGCACACGTTTCAAGCTTGCTTTTGTCGTCGGATCCGCCGCTGCACCAGTCTCGGAATTGTTCGGCGTCGCCTTCGAGTTGCATCACACGCCCTCGCGTTATGTTCGGCCGGTCGCCCCGGTACAAATCCAGTCCGGGCCATTTTTGCAGCCTAACACATACGATTTTATTCGCCACGAGGCAGCCAATTCCGTGTTCTATTTGGCCATCAGCCGGAAACGCGGTGCTCCAGGACAATCCGGATTTGGGGAACTTTTTTCGCTGTCTTTGGAAATTACTGCCGACACACCACCCGGCACGGAAATTTGCTTCTGGTTGGCAAATATCGCGGCAAATGATTCCTCCGGGAGAGCAATTGCATTGGCAGCCGGTCCCTCGGTTTGCCTGGTCGTGGAGGAGTTGGCAATTGAAGTAATTCCCAATCCGTTCACGCCGAATGGTGACGGCTCCAACGATGAGGTCGAATTCAAGCGCGAGGGCGGCATCCCAAAGGATTGGGTAATTCGCATCATGGATCGTGCCGGCCGTTCGATCCGGGTGCTGACCGGCGGCGCGAATTTGTGGGACGGTCGCGATGAACAACACCGGCCCGTGGCTCCCGGTGCTTATCTCTACACCATCAGTGACCGCAAGCAACTGGTGAAACGTGGTGTCATTGCATTGGTGCGATAGCGGTTGCAATAACGGTTCTGGATTCAAGATCATGAGGTTTGTGTATGAAAACATCATTTACAAACACGGTGAGGAGTTGGAAAACAGGCCGCATCCTTTCACGCAAGGGCAGTTTGATTTTGTCCGGTGGGGCATTGCTTGGGGTGCTTCTTCTGCTGATTGTCGTGTTTCCGTTTTGGGAGACGAGCGCAAATGCCGGCATCACGTCAGACAACGTGCACACTACCACCGCAACGATAAAGTTCACTTACGATCGGGTCCAAGCGGGGGCGTTTCCCACAATCATCTCTTATGTCACGGTCCAGAATGATTCGGGCATCAAGGTCAGCGGATTGACCAAGGACAATTTTATCGTGCATGAAGATGGCGTGCGCGAATTGCCCATTACCGTCGAAGAGTTGGACAGCAACACCGGCCAGCTTTCCATCGTGATGGTGATGGACATCAGCAGCAGCATGGAGGAAGAAATTGGCGATGCCAAGAAAGCCGCCACGACTTTCGTGAGCCTTGCCAATGCTCCGGATCGGATTGCTTTGATTTCATTCGACAAAAAAGTAAGGCAAGATCTCGGCTTCACTCAAGACAAAAACTTGGTCATCAACACCATCAATGCCTTGCAATTGGGCAGTGGCACGGCAGTTTATGACGCCACCTCGCAGGCTTACGATCTCGCCCTCACGGCCACTGGTCGTCGGGCCATTGTGTTGTTGACGGATGGCCGCGACAATTCGAGCACGATAACATTGCCCGCGCTGTTGCAAAAACTCAGCAATCAAGCGGTTCCGGTTTATGCGATTGGGCTTGGTCTGAAGCCGGGAAAATCCGAAGAAATCGCGCTTCGCGCCATAGCCGATACCAGCGGTGGGTTATATTACAACAGTCCCACCTCCCAACAACTTGAAGAAATCTACAGAGCCATTGCGCTCATGTTATACCGCAGCAATTATCGCATCACCTACACCACGCACAATTGCACCATGGATGGCACGCTGCGCAATGTGCGAATCGATGTTCAATACAAAGGCATGACTGCCTTCGGTACCAACAAGTATCAAGCGCCGAATCATTTCGTCACCCTGGCCGCGGTGACCGATAGTGTGCCGATGCCAGGCCGAACGTTTCGGGTTAAAATAGAAATACCGGCCACCAGCAACGAGCTGCTGAGTCTTTCAGAGCTGAAATTGGTGTTGAATTATGACTCCCGCTATCTGAAAGTGAAAACGCCCGTGGCAAGAAATGTTGTTGGCGGTTCATTATTCGGTGCCACAGGAGAATACACCCTCACGGCCAGCGACACGCCCGGGGCACTGACGCTGCAACTGAAACGGAAGGCAGGCCTGCAGCCGGTCAAAGGCCGCGGCGTTGTGGCGGAAGTTCGCTTCCTGGCTGATTTGGCAATGCCGGACAGCACGCAATTGCGCTTTGAGCTGGTGAATCTTGATTTGCGCAACGCAGCAGGCTGTTCAGTGGTTGCGCGGCCGGAAGTTCTGACGCTTTACAGCAATGGCCTGATGGTTTGGCCGGGTGACACCAATCACAACGGCAAAGTGGAATTGACCGACGTCTTGGTGCTCGGACTGTACTGGGATATGATCGGCCCGGCGCGACCGGGTCCGGAAGATCAAATAGCCTGGATGCCGCATGTCGCCAGCAGATACCCCCTGCGCGAGGCCACCCACGCGGATGCCGATGGTAATGGCGGCATTGTCGAGCGGGACTTGATTCCGATCGGAATCAATTGGGGAAAAACCGCCACGCCAACAGCAACACCGAAAGCGGCGACTGTTTCAGCGAGCTTGCCAGCAGGTGCATTGCGTGCCGAAATTATTCCGACCGAACAATCCGGGCAATATCACCTGCAACTGTCATTTGAAGCCTCGGGTGAAACCGAGCTGGCGGGAATAACAATGCGTGTGAGTTATCCGCGCGAGCATTCGAGGATTCTTTCCGCGGAACCAGGTTCCGCATGGCCCACACCGCCATTGTTCGTGACCAACAATAAAGTTGAAACGCGGACTTTTGCGCTGGGTATCATGGTGCCGGCGGGCGCACCCATCCCCCGATTTTCCTCGGGCAGCCAGATTATGGAAAGTCGGGAAGGTAAAGTGGTCAAGTTGCTGGTGCAATCGGATCGCCTGCCGGTGCTGTCGGATTTCGCCTTCAAAGATGTGGCGTTGGTTGCGGCAGATGGCAAAATCCGCGAAGTCGAAGTACAAACTGCTGTCACGGCAGCGCCACAGACTTTGCCGGAGACCTTCACCGTTTATCCGGCATATCCGAACCCGATCTCATTACGCTCAGCGGGAAATGCCGTGACGACCTGGCGCTATTTTCTGCCGGAAAAAGCCGAGGTCAGAATCGCCATCTACAATGCTGTCGGACAGCATATCCGCAGCATGACGCACAAAGAAGAGACGGCGGGTTATCACACATTAAGCTGGGATGGCACCGATGCGCAGGGACATCCTGTCGGCAGTGGACTTTATTTTATCGGATTAGAGGTGGTGGCGCAGAATAACAAATCCCATCGCGCCATGCAAAAGATCGCTGTGGTAAAGTAACCTAACCAAAGACGAACATGAAGATCTCGACGAACAACACAACGAGCGTGGGGCGGTGCGTTCGCAGGGCATGGGCGAGCGTCAATTCGGTCTTTGCCGGCTGGGTTTGCGTCGTGACGATTTCCCTGCTGTGCCTGTCGACTCGAGCTTACTCGCAGTCAATTTCCACGGTAAATGATCATCGGTTCGATCCGGCCTCGGTGGCCGCTTCCGTGCGATTGAATTATCAACACATCGAATCTGCCGCATTTCCCAAAATTGTTTCCTATGTTTCGGTGTGGAATGATTCCGGCCGTGCCGTTGAGGGGTTGACCAAGGATAATTTCATCGTGCACGAAGACGGCACCAGAGAATTACCCATCCTGGTGGAGGAACTGATCGATGATGCCAATGGGGTTTCGGTGGTGCTCGTGCTGGATCGCAGTGGCAGCATGGAAGGCACACCGCTGGACGATGTCAAAAAGGCGGCAACCACTTTTGTGCAGCTCATGAACAATCAGGACCAGGCCGCAATCGTCAGTTTCGCTTATTTTGCCACCACCGACCATGCCATGTCCAATAACAAGAGTTCATTAATCAAAGCCATCAACGCGCTGGTATCCGGAGGCGGCACTGCCATTTACGATGCCGTTATTCATGCCGCGAACCTGATTGCACCCATTCCCGGGCGCCGGGCAATTATCCTGCTGACAGATGGTGCGGACAATTCCAGCTCGGCGACGTTCAAGGATGCCTTCGACAAAGTGGCGCCCATGAATATGCCGATCTACACCATCGGACTCGGGCCAAATGTTGGCAGCAAAGAAGAACGAAATCTGCGCCAGTTGGCGGATTCGACGCACGGACGTTATTTTTACAGTCCGACCTCCAGTGAGCTGGAAGCCATCTATCGCGAGATTTCCAGATTATTGCACCTGATGTACAGGATCACCTATACCACGCACAATTGCACCATGGACAGCACTGTGCGCAATGTGCGGATCGATGTCCAATATCGCGGGTTGACCAGTTACGGCACCAAGACCTACCAGGCACCGGGCCATTCGGTCAATCTTGTTGCCGTTGCAGACAGCCTTCCGATGCCGGGACGGACGTTCGGACTGAAAGTGGAGATTCCCAGCCGCAGCAAGGAATTGCTCAGTCTTTCCGAACTGCGCTTCACGGTGAAATACAGCTCGCAACATCTCAAACCCAAAGCACCGGTGGCGCAAAATATCGTTGCCGGGCCGCTTTTCGGCGCGCCGGCGGAATTCACCATGACCGTTGACAATCAGACCCCCGGAACGTTGATAATTTCTTTCAAACGCAAGTCGGGTTTGCCGCCGGTCAAAGGACGCGGCGTTGTGGCAAAGATTTTCTTTGCCGTCAGCCAAACCATACCGGCCAACACCCAGTTGAATTTTGAGTTGACCAATCTCGAGGCACGCACGCCGGAAGGATGTTCCGTGGTGATGCGAATTGAGAATTTGATGACTCACAGCTACGGTTTGATCGTTTGGCCGGGGGATACCAATAACAATGGTAAAGTTGAATTGACCGATGTGTTGGTGCTCGGCTTGTATTGGGATATGCTGGGCCCGATGCGCACCGGTCCGGAAGATCAACTGGCCTGGATGCCGCACATCGCCGGCCCCTTCTCCATTCTCGCTGCCACCCATGCCGATGCCGACGGCAGTGGTGGAATCATCGAACGTGACCTGATTCCGATAGGCTTGAATTGGGGCAAAGTCGCCACAACCACGGCTGCGCCGAAAGTCATATCAGCGTCTGGGGAATTGCCCGATGGAGAAATTCAAGTGGCGATTGCGCCTGGCGCGCAAACCGGACAATACCGGCTGCAATTGTTGTTCAATTCAAGCAATGGCGCCGATTTGGCCGGGATTACATTTCGCGTGATTTATCCTGCGGTGCAGATGGCCATTCTCTCGGCGCACCCCGGAACCGCATGGCTGGAGCAACCGCTGGTTGTGACCCATGACAATCCGGAAAGCCGAACTTTTGCCATGGGTGTGATGACGCCGGCAGGTGCGCCAATGCCCAAGGCCGGTGGTGAACTCGTTGTATTGCTGGTGCAAGCTGATCATCTGCCCCAAGTGTCTGAATTCATCTTTCAAAATGTCGCACTGGTTGCTGCCGATGGCCAGATTCGCGAGATGACGGTTCGGACCGATGTCGAATCAGCCCAGGAAGTGCTGCCAAACGCTTACACATTTTATCCGGCGCATCCGAATCCCGTTTCAGCCAGCACCGCAGCAAGCGCGCAAATAACCTGGCGTTACTACCTGCCGGAAAATGCGGCGGTCAAAATCAGCATCTACAACATGACGGGACAGCAAATCAGAAGTTTCGAGCAACTCAATGCGACAATGGGTTATCACGAGCTGCGTTGGAATGGCACAGACCTGCACGGCCACAGCGTCGGCAGCGGACTTTATTTTGTCATGCTGGAGGCAATTGGGCCGAATGGTAAAATTTATCGCAGCATGCAAAAAATAACAGTGGTGAAATAGTTCTGGAGAAACAGAATGTCCAAAAGCGGCATCATCCTGCGTTTGATTGATGTGGTGTTTATTCTGTTGTTCGCCTTCATCGCGGTGTCGCAAGTGGATTCGACGATGGCGGTTGATCCACCCAAAAGTGCAGAAAGCGGGCCGTTCAAAAATGATTCGACCCGGGTGATCACGGTTTGTGTTCTGAATAACGGTACCTACCCGATCAATGATGGTCAGCTCGTTCTCGAAGACTCTTTGAGATTGAGTCAATATTTGAGCGAGATTGCGGCCAACGCCGAGAAGACCGGAAGAGCGATCGGCATTCGCATCCGCGCCAACTGGGATTCTCCGATTGAGTACAGTCTGGCGGCGGCGAACATTTGCCGTTCCCTGGGTCTTTCCAAAGGTTTGGATGTTACCGGAATTGGACCCGCAGGCCGCTGATTCCTGCGGGCGAGGCATTCTGATCATGTGGCATTCAAGAACGTAAATTAGGAGAAAGGCAAATTGTCAGGCGGTAGTCTCATGTTTCGGCTGATTGATGTCGCCCTCAACATCTTGATGGCGTTCATCGCAGTCAGCCGATTGAAAACCGATCACATCGAGCTGCCCTCCGGCTCCGATCTCAATCAAAGCGTCAGGAATGTGCGTGAAATGACGGTGCGGATCTTCAAGGACGCGTTTGAAATCGAAGAACGAGGCAGGAGGATCAGCTTGCAAACTTTGCCGGAGCTCGAAGCCTCGCTGGCAAATCTTCAACTCGATTCGCAACAAGGCGGGCAAACGCTCACCGTCAATATATCGACACAACGGGCAACGATCATTCAGAAACTGGTTGACGTGCTCGATATCTGCGAAAGACACAAAATTCAAAAGAATTTGAATTATGACAGCTTTAACTAGCTATATTGCCAATAAAGCAAAACTGCACAATCTTTCGGCTTGGATCACCGTTTTCATTTTATCCATCATTTACGTGCTCGCGCATTGGTTGACTTATCAAATGGGCGCGACCGCAGCGGCGTTCCCCGAGAAAACCATGGAAGTGCGCGAAGTGATCAAAATGGAAATCAAGCCGGTCAGAAAAATCGAACGCCTCGTCAGAGAGCCGACGAAAAGCCTCACGAAGGCCGCACCCGCTCCGAAAGCGAAGGGCGCCGCGCCAGACCCCGGCTCGATTCCACAACTCGCTGATGTGTCCGCGTTGGTGCAAGGATTCGACATGAAAAACCTGATTGCCAGGGAAAGTCCGGCCACCCGCACGCCGGTGCAGCGGCCGAGCACCCGCGTGATCACAGTGAATTCCCAGGTCAATGTACAAGAAGCGGGCCTGGTAGCCGATGGTTTACTGGAGGCGACGTTCGATGTCCGTCCGGCAAACCTGGTGGCAAAGCGCGGTGGTGGTGGCACACCTTCGCAAGGACCGCGTATTCAAATCGGCAATGGAAATGGAGAGGGCCGTGGTCGCGGCACCGGCGCAGGAGCAGGTTGGGGCAATGGCACCGGAGGCGGCTTGGGAGGAATTCCGGGCAGCAAAGGAATGGGCATGCGCAACACGCGTGGCACCGGTGGCGGCAGCGGCGACGGCCCGAGAATTTCACTGGGCGGTTTGGGCGGAAATGGCGAAGGTGGCGGAGGCATTTCCATCCATGCGCTCATCGAGTGGATGAAAAAACATCCGGGAATTATTCCCAAGCTGGTTGCTTACGACATGGGCCATCAGGCCGGTGATTTGTCCTCCGCCGTTAACTTCACCATGCATGGCCGGAACTTTACACTGTATTTGTCCTGCAATGAGCACGAACTGCTGTTGCGCATCTGTCTGGTGGAAGGGAATGATTATACCATGCTCAAAGACAATGGCATCAAAGAAAACAGCAATTTTCTGTTGGCTGGCGATGTCATTCGTCAAAATGGACAAATTCAATCGCTCATCTCCTCGCGCCAGGCGCCGGGCGAGGTGGCCAATCAATTTTATCAAATTTTTTGGTCCTGGTGGCAAAGTGTGAGTAAATGAAGCTGGCCGCTACGCCGGTTTTGGCCGGTGGACTGTTCAAAACTCCAACCCATAAACTGGCGAACCGGGCAACTCCGAAAATTTCAGTTTCTGTAGAGGGTCATAATGACGTTTCATCAGTTCAAATTTTTTTTGTCAGCAGCTCTTGGTCTGGCTTTGATTATCATCGCTGGTTGTTCTTCCTCGAGCAAAACCGTTGCCAGAAAAACCATGCGGCGGCCGCCGGGCTTGGATACCATGACCGTGGCGCGCGCTTCCAGAATGGCCGACAGCAACTTTGTCTCTTCCAAACGCGAGCAAAACGCGGCAAAGCTCTCCCAAGCCGGCAAAGCCAAGCTCGACCAGTTCGATCAATTCTGGTCCGTTTTGGAAAATCAGAATAAGAATGGGGTCACGATGTCCGGAACCGACAAGGCGAGATTCGAGCGGGAGTTCAAACAAGGCGCTGAATCGCTGGCGCTGTGGAAAAAGCTTTCCAAGAATGGCGCCGACGAAAAAGCCGGACGTGAAGCCATGAGTTATTGTCTCGAGGCCCAGGCCCATTTTGAAGAAGCGCTCCGTCTCAATCCCTTCGATAAAAACACCCGCGTTCTGCTCGCCGTGGTTTATTACAATCTCCAGCATATTTTCGGCCAGGACAAAAATCATGAAAAAGCCATCCAGATTCTCGAGCGCCTGACACGGTTGGAAAAAGGCGAGCATAATTTGTATCGGCTGCTTGGGGAAAATTACCTGGCGTTGAAGCAGTATGAGCTGGCCATGGCCAATTTCCGCAAGGCACAGGAGGTCATGCTGAAAACGAGCTTTATGGCAAAGCCGGATACCTCCCTGCTGTATTACTACGCCTATGTTCAAGGCGATATTTATGCCCGTATGCTTGACGCACAAAAGGCACTGGCGGCTTTCAAAGAAGCACAAATCTTTGCCCGTACCGCCCAGGAGAAAAATGACCTCAAAAATTATATCAAATGGATCAACTGGGATGGGGGCAATCTCCAGGCTTCCGAAGCCTGGGACAGGGTTTTGGAACTGGAAGCGACCAAGAATTATCCCCAGATTGCGGCGGCGTGCGCGAAGCTGCTGCCGCAATTAAAAACCAAAAATGCCAAGCTCGAAGTGATGCACAAACTGAGCGTCATCGAATTTGAATTTCTCGGAAAGAAGGAACAGGCCGTGGAAACCATGCGCCTGGTTTTCGAGAGCATCCCCTTGAAAACCGACGGTACACCACAGGACACCTCGATGCAAGCTTATCTGGATAGCTACGGCGCCATGCTTTTTCGCATGGGGATCGAGGCGAAGGAAAAAGAGCAGAAAAAGTTGAGTTTGGCTTATCAAACCAAGGCCACCTCTTTTAGCTGGAATCAACAGGCACGAGCCTGTTTCGAGATGGTCATGCTGCTGTGGAATACACCGGAATCGGCAATCACTTATGGCAAAAAGGCGCTGGCGCACAGCAACGGCCTTTCCGCCAGTGATCAGTGCGAGCTCAACTCCCTTCTGAGCAAAGCTTGCAAGAGTGCCGGTCGCTTTGACGAGGCGCGAATTTACTTTGAGCAATGGAAAAAATGTGATGGAAAATTCACAGCCAATGACGTGACGGCAAAAAAGAAATAAACCTGAAGGAATAACCCATGACAAGACATGCAGCCCGCAAAATTTTCCTGTTTGGAACAATAGCCTTATCTTCACAGTGGACACTGGCGCAGGCTACCAAGGTGGTGCTGGACCAGGCATTGGTGCAAACCGCGACCATCACCAGTCCCGCCCAATTGAGCTTTTTTATCGACGATTTCATGATTTCTGAAAAGCAGGTTACAAAATTGATGGTTTTCGATCTCAACGGCGATGGTTTTGGTGAAGGCGATTTGGCGCGCACATTTCCGAGCGGCAAAGTTTATACGATTGCCCCAAGCAAAAAAGCACAGGCCATTATGAACGACTGGAGCATGGGCGGTAACGTCAGATTCACTGCGGACTTCAAAGACTCTCCGGAGCAGTTCGAGAACGCGCCGGATTCGGTTCGCGCGCAAGGCGGCATTTTTGCGGCGCTATTGCGCGGCGTGCGACGCAATTACAAGGGACTTCCCTTGAAACTCTATTTGGAGCAAAATGGCGATGTCACCGCGGTCGAAATGTGGGGCTATGATCCGCGACTCATGAAATACGTGCCGCCGCCGGTGATGAGCAAACCGGTGGACGTTCCGGTGATGAAATTGATCTATTTGGAAAAGACGGTGGTGGATAGCGTGTTTGCCGGATCGCGTTAACGTGTTGCCGATGATGCCATCATGCGCTTCAATGGCAAGAGCCACATCCGGCCCTGTTACAATCGATTTTTCAGACCCGTTTTCAATCGATGGATTGATTTAAAAGGAGACCGCCATGGATAGAATACTCTTTGAATTGCTACAGCGTTTTGAAAAACTGGAAAATGAAGTACGGACCCTGCGCCATGAATTGAATGCCCGTCGCTTGCTTGCTTCGCGGACGCTGGAACCGCGACAAGCGCCTCCGCCGTTGCCTAAATCAGAGGTCCCGACCACGGGAGAACCCAAACGCAAACGCGAATTATACAGCAAGTTCCTGGCCCAGACGCTGATTGACATGGGGTACTCCGGCAGCTAACGTACCGCCTGGACATGCAGAGTTGGCAAAAGTGACAACCCGTCCGGACGCCGGCCCGATGCACCGCAAAACTGCAACGATCAACTTTTTTTGCAAGCTGGCGCCAGGACGGGGTGCCGCAGTGATCAATCAGTTCGGCAGGCCGCATAACCCGCTCCGGAAATTTCCGCTTCGGCGTCTTTACAGAACAAATGTCTTGAGTTTTACGTTATCATTTCTTATTTTGAAACTAATCAACTCAAGACAGGAGAAAATGTGGGATATGCGTAATTATCAACCAAAAACCTCGCCGCGGATGCCCAACCCAAAGTTCGTGCTGGCTTGCCTCATTGCAGTCTTGCAGATCAACTTTTCTCAAGCGGGCGATCTCACCCCCGATCGGCAGCACCCCATTGTGGCCAGAGTCCTGACGACTCTGCTCACGCAATATCATTACAATCACCCAGCGCTGAATGATTCGGTTTCCAGGGAGCTGCTCGACAGCTATTTGCAGACATTGGATTATAACCGTCTTTACTTTCTTACCTCCGACATTGCGGCATTCCAAAAATATCGTTTGCTGCTCGATGACAGTCTGAGGACCGGCAATCTCGGACCGGCCTTCTGGATTTTCAACAAATTTAAGCAACGCTCGGAAGAGCGCCTGGCGTATGTAAATAAACTGTTGGAAAAGGAATTTGATTTCACCAGCGATGAATATTATCAGCCGGATCGCGAGCAGGCGCCTTGGGCCGCGAGTCCGGAAGAGCTCGATGAGCTGTGGCGCCAAAGAATCAAGAACGAAGCGTTGGAACTCAAGCTCACCGGCAAAGACTGGCCGGGCATCGCCGCGACGCTGAACAAACGCTATTCCAACTTCCGGCAACGCATCGAGCAATTAAACGCAGAGGACGTGTTCCAATATTTCATGAACGCGCTCTCCGAATCCTACGATCCGCACACCAACTACTTCTCGCCGATCCGCTCGCAGGATTTCAACATTGACATGAGTCTGTCATTTGAGGGAATCGGCGCACGTCTGAACACCGATGGTGATTATACGGTTGTCGTTGACATCGTTCCCGGCGGCCCGGCGGATCGCAGCAAGCAGTTGTGGCCGAATGACAAAATCGTCGGTGTCGGGCAAGGTGAAGATGGCAAAATGATCGATGTTATCGGCATGCGCCTCGACGATGTGGTGCAAATGATTCGCGGCAAAAAGGAAACCGTGGTGCGCCTGGAAATCATTCCGGCGGGCAGCCCGGCAGGCAGTCCGACCAAAATCATCAAGCTGGTCCGCGACAAAATCGTTTTGAAAGATCGCGAAGCACACAGCGACACGGTCGAGGTGGTGCACGAAGGTCGCAAGTATAAAATCGGCATCATTACCATTCCGACTTTTTATGCAGATTTGGAAGCACGGCAAAAGGGCGATGAGGATTATAAAAGCACCACGCGTGATGTCCGGCGATTGCTTGCCGAATTGCAGGGCGCCCAGATCGATGGCATTCTTATCGATCTCCGCCGCAATGGTGGCGGCTCTTTGCAGGAGGCCATCGAGTTAACCGGACTTTTTATTAAAGATGGTCCGGTGGTACAGGTGCGAAATTCCAATGGCATGGTCGAGCTTCAAAGAGATCCCGACCCGAACATTGTTTATGATGGACCGCTGGCCGTGCTGGTGGATCGCATTAGCGCCTCGGCCTCGGAAATTTTTGCCGCCGCCATTCAAGATTACAAGCGCGGCATCGTTTTGGGCGGGCAAACTTACGGCAAAGGCACGGTGCAAAATTTGTTTGATTTGAATCGCATGATTCGGGCGAACGGCACCAAATTGGGCCAGCTCAAAGTGACCATCGCCAAGTTCTATCGCGTCAACGGCGGCACGACCCAGAATCATGGCGTGATGCCGGACCTGGTTTTCCCTTCGTATTACGATGAAACGAATTACGGAGAGAGATCCGAAAAACATGCGCTGACATGGGATCAAATTTCTGCAGCACGCTTCACCCCCGAAGATCACGTCTCCAAATATCTTTCGACCTTGCGCCTGAAATCGCAAAAGCGCCTGGCCGCAAACATGGAATTCCGCTATCTGACCGAAGACGTGACTCGGATCAAACGCGAAAGAGATAAAAATTCCATTTCCCTGCAGGAGGCAAAACGGAAATTGGAGCGCGAGCAATTGGAAACGCAGCGTCTGGCGCGCGTGAATGAACGGCGCAAGGCCAAGGGCTTGCCGCCACTCCAAAAAGGCGACACCATCCCACGCGATGATAATGCGCCCGATATTGTGCGCGAAGAGAGCACCCATGTTTTGGCAGATTTGATTGCACTGACAAAGAAGGATTTGATTGTCAAAACAGAGCAAGCTCAAGGACCTTGACGGTCCGTAAGGGGGGATGCCGAGGCCTTGCCGGCTCCTCCCTCGGCAAAAACCGAATTCACAAAACATCATGAGCAGTAAGACTCACGACCCATATTGTTTGACCTATCCTCGGCTCAGGACAACTTCTTTTGATGGCTGTGAACCATTCTGATTTAGACTTATGCCTGACACCAAAATCCAAACCAACAACCCAACCTTCGACGAATTTTATCCCAGAATCAAAAAATTTCTGCAGGCCGATGTCTCCGAGTTTGTCTTCGACGGCAAGCTGGTGCACGGCTATCGCAGCGCCGATTCCAAGCCGATTTGGCTGCGCGATCACACGCTGATGATGAAAGGCTACAAATATTTCGAGCCCGACATGACCAGCGCCGTCGAGCATTTTGCCGAGACGCAAGCGGCCAACGGCCGGCTCTTCGATTATTTCGTCATCGGCGAAGAGCGTGAGAATTGGGCCAAATACGTGCGCGTGCCGGTGGAGGCCGATGTCGAGTATTACTTGCCGATGGCGGTTTATTGGGCCTGGCAGGCGACCGGCGATGACGAATGGCTTGCCCGCATGTTGCCCCACTGTGAAAAAGCGCTGCGTTACACCATGACCCATCCCTGGCGCTGGTCGGAGGAATATCATCTCGTCAAACGCGCCTACACCATCGACACTTGGGATTTCGATTACGTCGATAACCGCACACCGTGGCTGAATTTTCAGATCGATGACAAAACTCATTTCGGCATTTTCCACGGCGACAACAGCGGTTTCTACGATGCCTGCTGCAAGCTCTCTATTCTTTTTGGCTATCTCGGCGATCACACCAACAAAGCGTATTGGCACGCCATAGCCGAGGGCGTGCGCGAGCGCACCAATCAACTCTGCTGGAACGGCCGCTTTTACACCCACCGCATTCCACTCGATGATTTCCGTATTCCCGGCGTCGATGAATTGGCCCAGTTGAGTTTGAGCAATCCCTACGACATCAATCGCGGCTTGCCCACTCACGAGATGGCGGTGGAAATCATCAAAGAGTACCAACGCCGGCGCGCGAGCACCACCGCTTTTGCCGAATGGTTCAGCATCGACCCGCCGTTTCTCACCGGCATTTTCGGCGACAACAAATTGGTGCCGGGTGCTTATATCAACGGCGGCATCTTTCCCCTCGTCGGCGGCGAATTGGCCAAAGCCGCCTTCGACCACGGCTTCGAATCGTATGGACTCGATATTCTGCAGCGTTATGACAAAATGATTCGCGAGACCGGCGAAAGTTATCTGTGGTATTTCCCCGATGGTTCTCCCAGCACCAAAGAAACCAGCACCAGTCCGGAGGCGCAACCCACCGATGGCTGGGGCAGCTCCGCGATGCTCGGCGCTTTTATCGAAGGCTTGTGCGGCATCGAAGACCAGCACAAACTCTTTCAAGTCGTCAAGCTTTCGCCGCGCTGGGCAGTGACTTCATTGCAGGTAGCCTCAGTAGAAGTTGCTTACGGCGCTTCCGGAGCGAGCATCGGATACGATTGGCATTTGCGGGAGGATGGCTGTGATCTCACGATTCGCGCCGAGGACGCGCACGTGAATCTGCATCTGCTGCTGCCGGAAGGAAAGAAAGTGACACAAGTTTTGGTTGGCAACAAAACGATTCCGTTTACAAAAGCAGCGGTGGAAAACAGCAGTTACGTGGATGCGGCAGTGGATGTCGAGAAGGAACTGCAATTACACATCAGGTTGGCAGGTTGAGCGACATCCTAACTTGAAGAGCCCCCTTGCCATTTTTCATTGCGATTTTCAAAGTGCTGCAGGTCTTCATTAGTTTCGAGAATCAAAAAGAACTCTTTTGAACTCTTTTAGCCAATCCTTGTGCGATTTTGTCCCAAAGGCGGCGACACTCAACCAATTCCTGAATATGAATTTGGTCTAGTATTGCATCACTTTGGGGATTGGTGGGGTAATGCTTGCGTGTGTGTTCCCAAACCGCGTAAAGTTCTGCATATTCTTTGCGTGATTCACTCTCTGTTAATTGGGGCAGATTGTGGCATAGTTCTTCGTCGGTGAACCGATTCATTTGGCGGTAGCCTTCCAATGCTTCTTTAATGAGGTTACGGCCCGCCGGATCACGGGGAAGGTGTGCGGAATACTTTTTCGGCATATTTTTAATCTGATTACTTTCTACGCTTCAAACCTGAAAGCTCTTTGATGGTGAGCGTATTTTTGCCAAAATTCATGGTGACCACTGAGCCTTGTAAAAGATGCGTGCCGATGGCGGGTTCTTTATCATTGGAAAGGACAACTTTTATTGTTTTCCACTTACCATGCCATAGCACGCGCGTCCGACAAAGCGGCTCAAGTATGCGCTCGCCATTGGCATAAGTAACCCAAATGTATTTGTGGCTTTTCAGTCCAAGCTTGACTGTTTCTTCATGATGAAGGGCAAGATCCAAATCAAAGCCAGTGTCGATAAGTGCCAAAAACTTTTTGGACGCAATATGGCCTGCGACTTCCACCGATACTCTGGGATGGAGACCGTTTTCAATTTTGCCCTTGATCATGTCTACCCCCTTTGGGACGTCGCCCGTCTGAGGCGCCAGTACCGCCAAAATGCGCCACCGCTTTATAGCCAATTCGATAGGTGACGAATGCGATACTGGGATATTTTTTGCGCAATTTATTGTCCGCGGCTTCAAGCGTCCGACTGATGGCATAATCGCCATTAACAGGATTGATGGTGATGTACTTGCCCCAGTGCTCGGCTTCGAGCTGCGGTCGAAGCTTTTCGTAAATTTTGTCGGCAGCTTCACCATACGCGTCAATTTCTTCGCGCGTAGGCAGGCGATCCGTGGTTAAAGCTTCCATAACTCATCACCTCGTTTCTCTTGAAGGGAAAAGTTTTTTGAGTACTTTTTATCGTTGATTAGTTCGACCCTGTTTGATTTTATAAATATAGCAAATTACAAACAAATTTCCAAATCGAAAGGCATTTCTCGTGGACATCAAAGAACACATTTATTCCGACGACCCAAAAGTTGGCCATCCCGATGTGCAAACCAATCCGCCGAAGTGTGTTTATTACTTTCTCGGCAATGGCCACATTCAGGTCGCGGTGCAGGTGAATCGCTCCGGTCAAGGAACGCCTTTAGGCTTGTTATTTATGCATCCGGAAAAATTAGGCAAAAAACGCGAGGCGTTGAATTTTCATCCGGAGCGCGGGATTGAGGATTCACAAGTATGTGTGGTGGTCGATGGCCGCGAGTATCGACCGGAGGTCCCCGCACTGAAGGTATCATGGGAACGATTCGGTTCTGTGCCTGCCGTTCTGGCGGAGTGGTATGCCGGAGAGGTCGAGGTACGCGAAGAGTTTTACTGCCCCTTCCCACAGGAGCCTCGCTTGCGGCGTGTGGTGCACTGGCAAAATCGCGGCAAACAGAATCATCAGATCGAAGTATGGGCGCTGCTACCGGAGCCGAAAAATGCCCCCACCGGCGAGAGAAAAAAGCTCGGGCAACCGGCGTTCATGTATAAACCCATCGAAGCCTCCACGACCATTTTCGAGTATGTTTTAAACAGCGAGGAAGACGGCGAGTGGAAGGTTGATCTCGCCTTGGGACGAGATCCTTTTCCCTCGCCAAACGCACAAGATTACTGGCGTGCGACCACCAAATTGGACTGTGACAATCCGGCCCTGAATCATCTGTTTGCCGCCTCTTGCGCGCAACTTCCTGCGGCCATTTCCACCAGCGGCGTCATGGACGGCAGCATTTGGCAATACAATCTCGAATGGGTGCGCGATCAGGCGATGGTTACCATCGGGTTGACAATGGCGGGACATCAGGATTTGGCGCAAACCATGATCGAGCGTCTCTTGCACAAATTCGTCACGGAACACGGCGACACCGTTGATTCCGGTCGCGTGCGCGATCCCGCCGAGGTGGAATTGGATCAAAATGGAGTGCTGTTATATGCGTTGTGGAATCTATGGTGCTGGCGCGGCGAGCCGATCCTGCACCTCATTCGCCAATATTGGCAAAAAATTGTTGCGGTTGCAGAGTTTCCGTTGCAAGATATTTACTGGGACAAGGAATCACGTTTGCTGAAGAATACACGCGAGTATTGGGAGCGTCATGCCGCGTATGGCATCCGCGAAGGCTATGAGCTGGCATACCAACTTTTTGTGGTGATGGGTTTGGAAAAAGCTGCGGTCATGGCGGAGCGAATTGGCGATATGCAACATGCGCAGCGCTGGCGAGATGCCGCGGCAATGATCAAGCAGGCCATGCTGGCGCATCCGAAATTTGCCATGATCGAAGACGGCCATTTCATCAAACGCCGGCTCACTTCAGGAAAAGTTCAGCACGCATTGGCAATGATCCCTGCCGATGCTCTTCCCCCCGGTTTATTGCCACCCAACGATCCGAATTGCTATCTCGAGCCCGACTCCTCCGAAGCCTTGCCCATCGCCTTCGAGCTGATCGATCCGAAAAGCGAGCTGGCGTACAAGACATTGGCACATCTCGAAACGTTATGGAATCAGCGTTGGGAGATCGGCGGGTACGGTCGTTATCACGTGAGCTCGGAGCCGGATTCGCCGGGGCCGTGGCCATTCGCCACGCTCTTCATCGCGCGTGCGTATCTCGAAAACGGCAATTTCGAAAAAGTCTCGCGTGCCTTGCGCTGGCTTCACGATGTCCAAGGCGGCGAAGCCGGCAGTTGGTTCGAGTTTTATGGTTCTCGCCCCTCACCGCCGTGTCCGCAAGTCGGCATCATTCCGTGGACGTGGGCGGAGATGATCATCTTTTTCGTGCATCACTTGCTCGGGGTACGACCGGAGATTGATCGCTTGATCATTCGCCCGCGGCTGCTGCCGGAATTGAAATCGGTGAAATCTCGCCTGCGCGTTCTCGGCCATTGGATCGAATTGCAAATTCACCAGGCTGAGAAAGCAGAAGCGCGAAAGGCGGAGGTGAATGGCCAATCTATGATGTTTCAGAATGGGAAATTGTCGCTGCCGTTGCCGGAGGGCGATTGGAAAGTGGAAATCCATATATAATACAAATACACTTGAAAAAGTTGTGGACAATGCTTAAGTTGGGATCAAAGCTCTGCTTCAATGGTTGACCACATGGCAGGCAATGAGCGATGATAAAATCTACACTTCAAGAGCAACAAGAATGGCAAAAGGAGTTTGATGCTGCTGCCCGGCGCTCGTTGCGTGAACGAATGCAATATTCTTTTATCTACACCTACAAGCCGGTATTGGATGATGCTCCTTATCGTTCGTTCGCAACCATGGAGGAATACCGGCAGTGGTGCAAGAAAAACCTTCCGAGTTATTTGGGTTACTGAGAAATGCGCGTATTCTCGTATCAACAAGGCGAACGCTTGGCCGAGGTGTTTAAACGCTGGGAGGTCGAGTATCTTTTTATCGGAAAGTCCGGCGCGATTTTTTACGGATTCCCCGAGACCACGCAAGATGCCGACATTTTCCCCGCAAAAAGCCCGGACAATGGCCGTAAATTGATTTCGGCGCTGCGTGAACTGGGTTATGACCTGACCCCGGAGATTGAGCGTGACCTTGTTACGGGAAAGGATTTCGTGCAACTACGCAGCGGCCCGTTCGACCTTGATTTGGTCTTCGCACCGGATGGCATTGAAACTTTTGCCGAAGCAAAAAGTCGCTCGGTGATAATCGCGGATCGATTCCCAGTCGCCAGCCTGGATGACATTATTGCCAGCAAGAGGGCAGCGAATCGTCCCAGGGATCGCGCAAGCCTACCACGACTCGAGGCTTTTCGTGATTATCTTCGCAGTCGCAATCTAGTTGCCTTGCCGATAGATGCCTCTCAGCCCTGATACTTTGGCGCGAGACTGATTGTTGTATCGTAACAGTTCACCACCCCTTTTGAAATGTCATTCTGGAAGCTTGGCCCCATGGGCGTAGCCTGCTGAATGACACCGTAACGGGGGATACTGAACTGTTACGTTGTATCAAAGGCTTTCTGTTACATTTAAAAACGGAGGAAGGAACATGCACATCTGGGGCCTGCACATACTCGATGCCCTCATCATTCTGCTGTACTTTGTCGTCATGATCTGGATCGGCAAACGCCTCAGCGCCCGCATGGTCAACACCGACGAGTATTTTCTCGCCGGCCGCCGGATGGGCAAGATTTATCAATTTTTTTTGAATTTTGGTGCCTCGACGGATGCGAGCCAGGCCGCGGCGTTGTCACGCGAGGTCTATCGCCAGGGCATTGCCGGCATGTGGATTCAATATCTCGTGCTCTTTTTGACGCCGTTCTATTGGTTCACGGCCATGCTGTTCCGCCGCGCACGTTTGACCACCGTCGGCGATTTTTTTAACGAGCGTTTCGAGAGCAGATTCCTGGGCGGCGCTTACGCGGTCTTTGCGATCTTCATGGCCTTGATTGGCAGCGCCGTCGGCTATTTGGTGGGCGCCAAAACTTTTATGGCGCTGACTCCCAAATCTCCACAAGATTATTCCGTCGAAGAGCGCTTGAGTGTCGAGCAATACGAGGAGTATCGCCGGCTCCGTGAAGCTTACGTCGCCGGCAAGCTCAGCTCGCAAGAGGCGGAACGCTACGAGCAATTGAAGAGTTTGGACAGCCAGGGCAAGCTCAATGCCTTCATTTCGCACGTCAAGCCGGTTCATTTTTATCTGGTCTACGGTGGCATCGTGTGCATTTACGTCGTCTTGGGAGGTTTTGCCGCCGCGGCGATCACCGATGCCATTCAGGGCGTGCTGATGATTTTCTTTTCGATCATGCTCGTGCCCGTCGGCTTGGTGGCCATCGGCGGGTTCAAAGGCTTGCATGCCGCCGTGCCGGAGCACATGTTTTGGCTGTTTGGCACGGAAACCCTGAGCGAGTATGCGTGGTACACGATCGTCGCCATGACCTTCTCCAATCTGGTTTCGATCGTGGCGGTCGTGACTTCGATGCAGGTCAGCGGCTCGGCCACCAACGAAGCTGCGGCGCGCTTCGGAGTAATCGGCGGCATGATGTTCAAGCGCTTCATGATGATCTTTTGGTCCTTGACCGGTCTCATTGCCATCGGATTGTATGCCGGTCACCTCAGCGATCCGGATCTCATTTGGGGCTACACCACCCATAAACTCCTCGGCCCGGGGTTTGTGGGCATCATGATGATCGGCGTGCTGGCTGCCAACATGTCCTCATTGGACGCGCAATCCATTGCCCTTTCGGCGCTGTTCCTGAATCAAGTGTATAAACCGCTGGTGCCGAACAAACCCGAAGCGCATTACATCCTGGTCGGCCGTATCGTTGTGGTGCTGATGATCGTGGGTGGAATCGGCATGGCGTTGTATGTCAGCAATTTGCTCGAGTTGTTCAAATATTTTATTTCCATGCCGGCCATTTTCGGCGCCGCGATTTGGCTCGGGTTTATGTGGCGCCGTCTCTCTCGTACCGCAGTGATCATTCAGATTTTCGTTTCGTTCATGATCATGGCGATCATCCCCAACGTCTTTCAGTCCTGGGATGCCGCGCGCTCTTACGCGCCTTTCCTCGAGCAGACTCGCGAGCGGCGAATTACAATAACTACCAAAGCACTCCAAGCGGATGTCGAAGCCGGGCTTGCCGGGCATGTCGGTCAAAAGATCACCAAGCAACGGGTGGTGCCGCCTTATCCCATTTTTTATGAAAAAATCGCCCGTGAAAATCCCGCAGATCCGAATTCCAAACTCATCGGGTACGGCCGGTTCGACGCGGAGATTTGGATTTTGAGTTTGGTGGGAATAGATTTTACCAGCTGGACGAAAGCGCAATTGGTGGCGGCGCGTTTTGCCTTCGATGCGCTCTTTCCGATTTTGCTGCTCATACTGCTCAGCTATTTTACCAAGCCGGCGACCAAAAAGACACTGGATTATTTTTTCGCCAAAGTTCACACCCCGGTGCAGCCGACACCGGAACAGGATGCGCGCAAAGTTGCCGAAAATGCCCAAAACCTACACCATTTCGATTCCCGCAAACTTTTTCCCAAGACGCATTGGGAATTTCACAAGCCCATGAAGATCGACTATCTCGGGTTCTTCGGCACCTGGTTGTTGGTCGGCGTGATCATTTTACTGTTGTGGATTGCTGTGAATTTGGGGGCTTAGCGCAGATGGCCGGTTGGCACAGACGTTCCAGTTCAGACTGGCAGTCGAGGTTATGCGCGCCACTTCTGGAAGAAGTTCTTGCCCTTCGTCCGGATTATTCATAAATTTCAAGCAGGGCATTTGGTTTGGTCGGATCATTTATGCAAACAGCCGAACAAAAAATTCGTCTTCTCCTCGTTGAAGATGAAAGAAAACTCGCGCGGTCACTGGAGCGGCAATTGACGCGCCTGGGATATGAAGTCGAGCTGGCCTTCGATGGAGTGGAAGCGCGAGACAAAGCACAAACCCGCGAATTTGCGCTGATCATTTTGGATCTCAACCTGCCCAAAAAATCGGGATTCGAGGTGTTGGAAGAACTGCGTGCGCAATCCTACCCCACGCCGGTCTTGATCCTGTCCGCACGCGACAAAGTCGAAGATCGCATCAAGGGGTTGCAAATCGGAGCCGACGACTATCTCGTGAAGCCGTTTGATTCCGGCGAGTTGTTTGCCCGGATCGAAGCGATTTTGCGCCGCGGTGGCGTCAAACGCATGTCGATTCTCCAGGCCGGCGATCTCACGATGGACGTGCTCAAGCGCACGGTGAAACGCGGCGACAAAGAGATCACGCTAACGCCGCGTGAATTCGCGCTGCTGGAATATTTTCTGCGCAACAAAAATCAGCTCTTGACGCGTAAACGCCTGGCTGAGCAGGTGTGGGGGTACAATTTTGACACCGGCACCAATATTGTCGATGTTTATGTCAGGTATCTGCGCAAAGCCATTGATGATGGATTTACCACCAAGTTGATCCAGACGGTTTATGCCCAGGGGTTTATGTTGAAGGATGATTCGTAGCAAATATGTTTTATTCATTCCGGCTCAAAATCGTCTTCTGGCACAGTCTGCTCGTGCTCATCACGCTCCTGCTCTTTCGCCTGGTGAGCGTGGAAGTGATCCGAAGCTCGTTGTATGAAGACTTCGACAATTCACTGCGCGCCGAGGCCGAATGGGTTCGCGGCATTCTCGAAGCCTACAAAACGCGAAATATTCCCGATGAGGACATCAAGTCGGATATTGATGCGCGCAGCAGCCTGAGTCCGCGCAAGGAATTGATTGAAATTTATCAGGCGGACGGCACCGAATATTTTCGCTCGCCGCAGCTCGAGTCGGAGCGGCTGCGCACGCTGGGGCAAAGCCACTTCCTGGAACCTCTAACCGTCAGGGAATTCCGCGGCCGCCATCTGCGGCTTTTTGGGGTGAAAGACGATCTCTATGAGATTTACGTCGGTTACCCGCTGACGGACATCGAAGCCGCCATTCATGAAATTCTTTCTTCCTCCCTGTTTCTGATTCCGGTCACGCTTCTTTTTGTCGTGATCAGCGGCATTTTTTTGGTCGTTCGTTTTGTGCAACCGATCAAGGAGTTGAATCGTTATGCCGAAAAATTGCTGCATCAGCCGCTGGATCGGGAATTGCCCAAAATTACGGCGCGCACAAAAGATGAGATCGGCGAGCTTATCGAACGCATCAATGAAGTGATTGAAAAGATGCGCAACAGCATGCGGCAAGTCCTGAGCTTCTCCTCCCTGGCCTCGCATGAACTGCGCACACCGCTCACCATCGTGCGCAATCAAGTGGAGGAGGCCATGCATTCGGAAATGCCTGCCGAAGAGCTCCGGAGAAACCTGGCCTCGATCTACGATGAAATCCTGCGCATGAAACGGATCGTTGATGATCTGCTCAGTCTCAGCACCATGCAAGCCGGCACGTTCAAGATCAAACCGGAGCGTGTGGCATTGCACACCATGCTCAATGAATTTTATGAAGAGGCTTGTTTGCTGGCGCGGGACAAAAACATCACCGTTCTCATCACGCCGGTTCCCCAGGTTTTCATACAAGCCGATGGCATGCGTATTCGCCAGGTGTTATTCAATCTTCTGGACAACGCCCTGAAGCACACGCCTGAAAATGGCTGCATTCGTCTCAACTGTGATTTACAGGACGGCCAGGCTTTGCTGCAATTTGCTGATACCGGCTCAGGCATTCCTCCCCAGGTCCTGTCGAAAATTTTCGACCCCTTCTACCGGCGAACGATGGATGGTTTCAGTTCGCATGGCGCCGGTCTTGGTTTGGCGCTCGTCAAATGGATTGTTGAGGCCCACCGCGGTTCAATAACCGTCGAAAGTGAACTTGGCAAGGGTACAACCTTTCTCATCACCCTGCCGGTTGATACCGACGTAATACCAGCAAGTTGATCATCCGCTTTCAGAAAATCTTTAGTTGCGTGGGGATACCCTTCTACACGCTTTCCGCCTATTTTGCCTGCCAAAGTTATTAGAAATTTCTAATAATTATTGGAGTTTTCTAATTTGAAAAGAACCCACGGTGTTTTTATCTTTACTTAAGCCAAACATTTGTTCCTCTCATATCTCAAGTGCCGTATAGGTCGGCTACCCAAAGCACTGAATGGAGTTCCGCCTCCGATACTCCGGCTTTGAGTAGATGACCAAAGGGCAGGGTGGCGGCTTGATCTCTGCCGCTGCCCTGCCTGTTTGTTAAAAGTCAATTGGCTTGCCGCGGTGATTTCACGAATGAGTGTCATGCGCCATTCATCCTTATTCTTGTTTCTCAGTTTGTTTTTTCTCCCGGCCTGTGCAACGCGCAAGGAAATTGTCAATTTAAAAAAAGACACGGCATTTCTACGCACCCAGCTGGATTCGCTGCGCAACGACCAACAATACCTCGGGTACCAGCTGAACCAACTTCAGTTCATGACAGTCCAGGCAGCGGATTCCACTCAGCGATGGCGTGCGGACATGCGTGCACAACTCGATCAAATCGCCAAGCAGAATGAGTTCTTGAATGGTCGTCTCGACGAGATGAGCCGGCGGATCTCGAATTTACCAGCGAAACTGCGCTTGGCGACCTCGACGGCGGGGTCAACGCCGCCAGCCACCAATAAAGTCAGTCCGATGGATACCGCGACCGCCAATCTTCGTTTGCAGTTTCCAGGCTCGGTGCGACTGTACGAAGCGGCATACCAGGACTTGGTCAAGGGCCACTACCAGCAGGCTCGAGAAAGCTTCATGCTCTACTTGCGGTTCTTGCCGCAAGGCGAGTTGGCAGACGACGCCCAATATTGGATCGGTGAAAGTTATAATGGCGAGGGACAAATTGAGAAGGCGCTGCAGGCCTTCCAGAATCTCATTTCCAACTATCCGGAAAGTGACAGAGTGCCCCTCGCCATGCTCAAGTTGGCGAACCATCAGATTGCGCTCGGCCAGACGAATGCTGGAAAGAAAACCCTGGAAACCTTGCTCGAGCGTTTTCCCAAAGCCAAAGAAGCGCCTCAAGCCCTGTCGCGCTTGCGTGAATTGCAGAACTGATTTTGAATCGTGTTATTGAAATATCTGTTCGATAAACCGGAAAGCTTTGCTCATGCATTACATTGGTGCCGGTAGTGCCGTGCCTGAGTTGGAATTTCTTGTTCTGCTCTCGGTCAGTCAAGGAAGTCTGATTACTTTTCTCGTGGTGTGGCAGATCATGCTCTCGAGCTGCGGCCTTCTGCCCTTCCAGCGCCTCGCTCAGTTTGTGCCGATGGTCGTTGTGGAGTTGCGGATGCGCTTCAGCTTGCGCTATTGGCTGACCAAAGTATCGCGGCTCAATCTCTGCACCAATCAGCGCCCCAAATTCATTCCTCCGGTCATCGGCTTTGACCTTCTTCTCCACCGTGACGGGCTAAACATTTTCGATTTCTTCAAAACCTTTTCCTTCAACGATGTTTCCCCTCCGGCTCCGGTTTAAATTCTTCCATTGAACAGGCCTTGATTTTCCCAATCGGAATCATTCCATTTGATCACCGGGCTTTGCATTCATTGCACAACCCGGTGAATTTCCAGGGTGTGACATGGCTAATATCATGATTTTGGAAGACGAGCAATATTTGCGCCGCCTGTACACGGAGGAATTGGAGCGTGAGGGTCATCAGGTTATTGTCGTTGGTCAAGGTAGTGAAGCGCTGCGCATTCTTCAGCAAATTCCCATCGATCTCGTCATTTTGGATCTGGTGGTTGGCGGGGACGATGGCCTCGACTGGTTGCAAAAAATGATGGTGCTGCGCCGCGATCTCAAGGTTGTCATCAATACCGCATATCCGGAATTCAGGCAGGATTTTCGCTGCTGGGGTGCGGATCGGTTTGTCATCAAAAGCTCCGATCTGTCGGCGCTCAAGGCAACCGTGAAGGAATTGTTGGAGGCGCCGTTATGCACCGCCCGGATCGCGATTTCACAACAGCCTCGCAGCAATTTGCTTTTGCATCCGCCGGCTTGAGCGGTTCAACCAGTGGGGAATTTTTTATGGCAATAGTTGGGACGGTTATGAAGACAACATTTGGGCGTCGAACTTTTTCATTACTCGGCATGTTGGTGGTGTTGGTTTTCGTGCATTGGCTGCGCCAATAAATTTGTGGACGCCAGAGATTGGAACATTACTGAGGCGATTATGGCTTTCATATCCCTGCTCATCATGCTGGCCTTGATGCTGATCGTGAACATGTTCAGCGTGTTGCGTGAATATGAGCGCGCGGTCATCTTCAGGCTTGGCCGCCTGCTGCGTATTAAAACCGCCGGCGGCGAAAGAGCCTACAAGGGCCCGGGCTTGATCATTTTGATTCCCTTCATTGATCGCATGGTGAAGGTGAGCTTGCGCATGGTCACGATGGACATCACCCCACAGGATGTCATCACCCGCGACAATGTTTCCATCAAAGTCAATGCGGTGCTGTATTTCCGTGTCATTGATCCGGCCAAAGCCGTCATCGAGGTCGAGGATTATCGTTTCGCCATCTCCCAACTGGCGCAAACCACGTTGCGTAGTGTACTGGGACAAGCGGAACTGGATGAGCTGTTGGCACATCGTGAAAAAATCAACGCGGCGTTGCAGAAGATTATTGATTCCCAAACCGAACCGTGGGGCATCAAAGTATCGGCGGTGGAAGTGAAACACGTCGATTTGCCGGCGGAAATGCAACGCGCCATGGCGCGCCAGGCCGAAGCCGAGCGCGAGCGCCGCGCCAAGGTGATTCACGCCGATGGCGAATTGCAAGCCTCGGCGAAACTCAGTGAGGCCGCACATCAACTCAGCGCCGACCCGACAGCCGTTCAACTGAGGTTTCTGCAGACTCTTACCGAGGTGGCCGCTCAAAAAAAGTCGACCACCATCTTTCCGGTGCCGATCGATCTTTTGAAAATCTTTCTGGACCAGAGAAAAAAGTGATTCGCGTGTCAACGTTTACCCAATTTTTACGCCTCACACGAGGCAGGGAGATGATAAAATGAGCAAACACAAAAAACATATTATGCCCGGCTCGAAAGAGCCATTTCCCGGCGCGCCGGGAAAATCCTTTTCAGCCCAATCGGAGTCCCCGGCGCAGGAGAATCGCCGCACGGGTGACGACGGAAAAATCCCAGCCAAAAAAGTAATCAGCGGCGTTTGGGTTCTGGTCGTTATGGTGGGACTCTTGATTTTGCTGGTTGTCCAGCATTGGTTACGACAATGAGGTCATCGCTGAATCAACTTCAACTCAAGGAGGGTCAAGATGAATCGTTTTACTTTCAAGTTTGCTGCAAACCTGATCATACTGCTTTTAGTCGTTATTGCTTTAGTTGGTTGCGGCGGTGCGAAAAAAACCGTACAGACCGAAATGCAACAGCCGGCAGTGCCAACCGAACAGGAACCGATGCCCGTTGCAACCACGCCAACCGAGGAAGTAAAAGCTTATGAAGCGGAGCGCCCTTCTACGGTGCCGCTGGTTTTGAACACGATTTATTTTGATTTCGACAAATTCGATCTCAAAACGGAAGCGTTACAAATTCTGGCGGCCAATGCCAGAGCGCTCAAGGCGCATCCTGAAGCAAGTATTATTATTGAGGGGCATTGTGACGAGCGCGGCACGATCGAATACAATCTCGCTTTGGGCGACAAACGCGCCAAAGCCGCCAAGAATTATCTGGTGTCGCTCGGGGTTGATCCGGCGCAAATCTCAATAATCAGTTATGGTAAAGAACGTCCGGTCGATTTTCGACACAACGAAGAAGCCTGGGCTAAAAACCGACGGGCAGAATTCAAAGCAAGGTAAATGCCCGGCTTCTTAAAAGTCGGTGGTTGCCCGGAGGCTCGATCCCCGAACGACATTCAGCCCCAAAAGCTTCCAGCATTGGTCTCTTTGCCTTGAATTATTCATACATCTCACAACAAAGGCACAAAGAGCACAAAGAATATTGATTTATGGTACATATCGAATCCAAACTCAGTTTTTCATTTTTCGTTTCTTGATATAGTTTTCAAATTTTTTCATTCAGTGAACTTTGTGTCCCTGCGGGCGTAGCCTTTGTGGTTACGAATAATCCAGGTTAAAGTGAAATTTTTGCAAAAAAGCAAAAAATTCCTGCCGAGAGACACCGAAGACACCTTCCGGGCGCAGCCCTACGGCCGTCGGCTTATCAGCTTTGGAGATGGTGGAGATGAATGTTGAATTTTAGCAAAGCGTTGCCGCCCTTGTTCAAATCTTGAAAATTGAAATGGTGATTTGAGCTGTCCCCGCATAATGAGACCAACAACGACTCTCATCCGCCTCATTTTTTCAACGCTTGCTGGATTTCGTGCACACCAACCCCGAGGATGGTGCGCGCAATCGCGTCGAGATCTTTCTCTGCGCCTTGCAGATGGATGGTGCGATGCACGTGCGTCGCGGACTCGTTGGGCGCCAACGCCAGCGCCGGTGAAGAAGATTCCAATTCGTAAAATTTCCCCAACTGCTTGGCGCCGGGTGCCGGGGGCCCGTCATTGTAGCTATTGACAGCATCGCCGGCGAACGGATCATCCTGCAACTGCCACATCGAATTCACATAATCGGTCGCGCCTTCCGGTAAGGTAAATTGCGCCAATGTCAACACCTGATTCACCGCGTCATAGCTCCCCATCACCGGCTTGCTCCGGCGCGGCGAAACTCCGATCTTGCTGCGATAATTTGCATCGGCAGCGAAAAACATCACCCCCTCCTTGATCACCAGCCGTTCCGCCGGAACTTTGCCGAAATACGCATCATTCACAATCGGTCCCAAATCCGTTTCCGGCCCGGTCTTGAAGGGAATCACCACCGTCGTCACCGGTGAAGCGTTGAACATGCCGAGAATCCAAATCGAGAGCAAGCCGGATTTTTTGTTCCACGAATTGGCGCCGATATTTTTTATCATATTGATGGATTCGACCGCAACCATCTTGACCTGCGGCTTGGGCGAGAGGCCGAGATGTCCCCAACTCGTCTTCGCATCGAGCAGGCGGATTTCGCGATTTACTGCCAAATTGAAAATTGTACCGGAGTAATTGGTGAGTTGAATTTGGCGGCGGCAAAGCACGTGCTCCCGGCTTTTGCTCACCAGCTCGAACGGTTCGGTGTCGATGGCCGGCGGCGTGAACCAATGCTCCAAATCAAATTTGGCACCCTTCGCAAAGAACACCGAAAATTGTCCGCCTTCCGGTCCGATCCAGAAGCGGTCCTCGCCGCCATAGACATTGATGTGCGGCTGGATTTTCCCTGATGCAATCAGCTCGCGATTGACCCAGCCGAAGCTGATTCCGTTCATGCCATCGGCGGTACTGGTCATGATGCGGGCTTGATACGCCGGAATGACGGCGACTTGCTGCGCGCCGGTTTTGTCGGAAAGCACGATCACCTCGGTGTATTTCTTGAGAAAGGCCAAATCGTCTCCAAAAGTCGGCGCGCCGGTTTTTTCCTGGGTCAATGCATGCTGTGTCATCATAATCAATCCCGTCAAAATAAGTTTCATCCATTTCATGATTGAGTCTCCGTGTCAAGTTATACATTCAACATGCGTTGGCGATAATGTTCATCCGACCGGCCGGCAATGCGCCAGATGTTCTTTTTTGAGAGGAATTTGGGGCCGCCGAGCGCCGCCGCGCCAACCCAGATCATGGCGGTCTTTTCCGCCATCACCATGGCCGCCAACACCGCCTCGGGCGTGCGACCAAGCGTGATGAGACCGTGATTCTCCAACAAAATCACCCGCGGTGGTTGCTGATAGCGCCGCATGAAAATTTCCGTGCGCCGGCGAATGGCCTGCGCCAGACGCAAGCCGGGATCGGTGTAAGGCACAAAAACCGCAGCGCTGCCGCAAAAAACAATCTCATCCGGGAAAATGCGTTTGGTGGCAAATTCGCGTGCGCGCGGCGAACACAGAATCTGATTCACCGCCACGGCATGCGTGTGTCCAACAAATTCAACATTCGGCAAAGTCAAGCAGTACGCATGGAAAAGCGCTTCAACCGAGGGTTTCTTGCTGTTGGGATCGACGCGGCTCGCCAGCAGCGCCGCTTCAATCTCCGCATCGCTGAGATTTTTCTGATCCAGCAGCGCCAAGAGTACAGCAGCATTGCACTCGACGACATCCTGCTCTTGCAGCGTGGCCAGACGACTGCCGCTGGCTTTCACCAGAAACGTATCGGCGCCGAGGCGAGCCGAAGTGTTGCCTTCGCCGAGCAGCGCCATGCGCCAATCTTCTCGGCCCAGCTCGTGGGACAGTTCGAGTAACGCGGTGAGCTTTTTGCGAAAAAGTCGTTTCATCTTTTCTCCATAGAGTTTGGGGGAAAAGATAGGCCATGTACCACTCGCAATGACAATTTGTATTACAAGACTAATTTGGAAACGATCTACCAGTGCTTGAGTTTTGCACCGGCGTTTTGTCAATGCGGAACTTGTCAGAAGCGCTCCATCAAACGTAGCGCAAGCATTCCCGGGTGCAAAATTGAGGTAGTGGCATCGCGGTTCTATGCGCGCGCCGGGGTCAATTCACTCTGATCTTTGACCCTGCGGGCCTCGCGCTTCTGTCGGATCTTTTCCGCTTTTAGTTCCACCATCGCATAGATCACCGGAACCACCAGCAGCGTCAGCACCATGGCTGCGGTCAATCCGCCCATGACGGCACGCGCCATCGGCGCCCAGTTTTCTCCGCTTTCGCCCAAGCCGAGTGCCAGCGGCAGCATGGCCAGGATGGTGGTGAGCGCGGTCATCAGTACCGGCCGCATGCGCGCCCGCCCGGCCTCCATGATGGCTTCAAACAATTCTTTACCGCGGTTGCGCAGTTGATTGATGAAATCCACCAACACGATGCCGTTATTGACGACGATACCGACCAGCATGATGATGCCAATGAGCGCCATCACATTGAGGTTGGTGCCGGTCAAGAACAATGCCAGAGCGACACCGATGGAAGAAAGCGGAATGGTGAATAAAATGATGAAAGGATCCAACAACGATTCGAATTGCGAAGCCATGACCATGTAAACCAACACCAGCGCGGCCAACATCGCCAAACCGAGATACATGAACGATTCCTGTTGCTCCTCGGCAACGCCGCCGATCTCGATACGGAAATCATTCGGCACGCTCACTTGCCGGAGTGCTTTTCGCACATCCTTGGTGACACTGCGCAGATCACGGCCGGAAATGTCGATGTTGACGCTCACCATTCTTTCCTGGCCCTCACGGGTAATTTCAACGGGCGCTTTGCTGTATTCCACCTCCGCCACGGCGCGCAGAGGGATGGGTTTGCCGGCAGGCGTCACGATCAAAATGTTTTCAATATCCTCCTTGCTCTTTCGCGCCTCTTTGATCAATTGCACGCGCACGTCATATTCATCGCCCGCTTCACGATAACGGGTGACAACGGATCCGAGCACGCTGGTGCTGATGAGCCGGCTGAGCTGTGCGGTGCTCAATCCCAGATCGGCGAGACGCTGACGATCAAAATTTATCCTGAGCTCGGGTGCCGATTCACGCAGGCTGGTTTCCACGTCGGCAACGCCTTTGATGTTTTTGACTTTTTCAGCAATGACATTGGCCAGCGCTTCGGCACGCGACAAGTCGTGGCCGAAAATTTCCACCTGGATATCGCTGCCGCCGCCGAACATGGCTTCCTGCCCGCGGTCGGCAAAACGAACCTCGACACCAGGTATGGTTTTCAGGCGCTCGCGCAGGTCGTCCTGAATGTCAAACTGCGTGCGTTTGCGCTCGGTGAGTTTGGTCAGACCGATGGTGACGTCACCTTCGCTGGAGGTGCGAGAGGAGAAGAATGCCATGATACTCTCGCCCTGGCCAAAATTGATGTACGTATTTTTTGCTTCCGGTACGCTTTCGCGGATGATGCTGTCAATTTCGCGCATGCTCGTTTCCATCGCCTCCAGGCTGGTGCCGGGAGCGCGATCGACGGCAATCGCCACAAATCCCGAATCACTTTGAGGCAAAAATTCTCCGCCGAGGCTGGCAAGGATGATGATGGAAAGAATGAACAAGCCCAGGGCGGAAAGGACCACGGTCTTTCGATGCGCCAACGACCATTTTAAGCCGACTGCATAAGTTTTGTACAAACTCGTCAACCACCCGCCGATGGTATCGTTCGTTTTTGCCAACCAGCGCTGCTGATGCAATTTCTCCCGCAGATGCAACAACCGTGAGGACAGTAGTGGAATGAGCGTCAACGCGACGAGCAGAGAGACGGTCAATGAAAAGCAGATGGTGACCACCATGTCGTTGAACAGTTCGCCGGCGAGACCGGGCACAAATAGCACCGGCACAAACACTGCGAGGGTGGTCAACGTCGAGGCGGTGATGGCCATCGACACTTCGGTGGCGCCATTGTGCGAGGCCTCGCGCAGTTCCTCGCCCATTTCGCGGTGGCGGAAAATGTTTTCGAGCACGACGATGGAATTGTCCACCAACATGCCGACGGCCAAAGCCAGGCCGGCCATCGAAATGATGTTCAGCGTCAGCCCGGCCTGATCCATCACGGCAAAGGTCACGATCATCGACACCGGAATCGACACCGCAACGATGAGCGAGCTGCGCAGATTTCTCAGAAAGAAGAGCAGCACGAGAAAGGTCAAGGCGATGGCCTGCAGGGCGGTGTTGCCCAAGTTTGCCATTGAGCGGTTGATGAATTCCGAAAAATCGATGACGGTTTCCAGGCGCACGCCTTTGGGCAGCTCGGCTTCGATTTGGGCGAAACGGGTCCGCACTTCCTTGCAGACTTGAGCAGTGTTGGCATCCGATTGTTTCTGAATCACCACCATCACCGCCGGCTTGCCGTTGTTCCAAACCTGTTGCTGCTGCTCGACAAAACCATCGACGACGGAAGCAACATCTTTCACGCGAATCACCGAGCCGTTCATTGCCGCCACGCTGGTATTTTCGATTTGCTCGAGATTGCTGTACTCGCCCGCGGTTTGAATGGTGAATTCCTGCATGGCATTGTCGATTTTGCCCGCGGGCAATTGCAGATTGCCCATTTGCAGCGCCGCCGATACCTGTTCGATGGGAATGTTGTGGGCGCGCAGCCGGGCCGGATCGACCAACACTTTGATCTCGCGGCGCATGCCACCCATGGTGAAAGCCGAGGCGACGCCGGGAATGCGCTCCAGTCGGGGCTCGAGATCACGTTCCGCAATGCGCCGCAACTCTGCCATGCCGTGCATATCGGAGCTGAGCGCGAGGTAAAAAATCGGCTGTTGTGAAGGATCGAAGGCAAAAACCAATGGGCCGTTGACCTCTTGCGGCAGAACGTCTTGGATAAATTCGAGACTGTTACGGACGTCGATCTCGGCTTGATTCATGTCGGTGCCCCAATCAAACTCCAGCATAACCAGTGATAAGCCTTGCGCCGAGGTGGAGGTGATCTTTTCGATGTTTTGCACCGAGGCCACCACCTCTTCAACCGGACGCGTCACCACAGTTTCCATGTCGAAGGGGCCGACACCGGTGTATTGGCTGATCAGCGCAATCACCGGAAATTCCAGTTTGGGATAAAGATCGATGTCGAGACGGCCGAGCGAGAACAGACCAAAGCCGACGGCGATCAGATAGATCATGGCAAACGTGACACCACGCTTGATGGCGGTTTGGGTGATTTTCATGAGGCAGACACCTCCTCTCTCACAATGGTCACCGGCATCCCTTCGCGCAAATTGTTTTGTCCCACAATTACGAGCTTCTCGCCAATGGCAATGCCGGAAGAAACCGCCAGATACTCATGATTCAGATAGATCACTTCGAGCTTGCGTTGCACGGCTTTGCCACCGGCTACCACAAAGACATAATAATTTTTTGACACGATATCTTTGCCGCCGACGCGTTCCAGCGAAGTGTTTTCAATGACGGCGTAGCGGGGCACAACAAGCACATCTTTGAGGATACCGGTGGTGATTTGCGCCTGCGCATACATGCCCGGTTTCAGCAGATGTCCGGGGTTGTCCAGGAGAACTTCGATCTCGGCCATGCGCGTCAACGGGTCGAGCACTGGGCTGATTTTGGCGACCGTGCCCGTGAAGTCGCGATCCGGGTACGGCTTCACATGCACCACGGCTTTTTGTCCCAACGCCAGTTTGGCCAGATCTTGTTCGGTGGCGCCGAAGGTGATTTTCACGCGATCCATCTGCACGACACTCACCAACGGCAGAGTGGGCGTGGCCATGTCACCAGCCTCGTAATAGCGCTTGCCGATGATGCCGGCGATGGGCGCGGTCACCGTGGCATCGCGCAGTTGGCTCCTGGCGCTGGCGAGGGCGGCTTCCGCCTGTTGCGCCTGCGCTTGCGTCGCCTTGTACTGGGTTTCAATCGCATCGTACTGCTGCTTGCTGATGGATTGTTCGCGATACAAGCGCGCGACGCGTTCATACTCCACCTGCAGGTTTGCCTCCTGCGTACGCACGGCGACCAGGGCGGCTTCGGCCTGTCGCACTGCCTGTTCAATCGTCGTGGCGACAATCTGTGCGATGGGCGCGCCTTTGCTTACCCGATCACCGGCATCGACGAAAAACTTTTCGATGCGATCCGGAATTTTGGAAAATACTTTGACTTCATTTTCAGCTTTGATGTCGCCATAGTAATTGAGGGTCTGCACCACCTCGCCCAAGCTGACGGTCATCACTTCAACGGGGATGCTGGGCTCGACTTTAGCGTCGGAATCGCTTTGGCGACAGCTTGCAGAAAACAGGATCAAACCGGTTAAAAGCACAAAGGAAATTGTTCGTCTCATCGTACCACTCCTTATCCAGTCGCAAATCTCGTGGGTGGCCACTGAAAAAAGCGACACACACGGAAGAAATGCAAAAACCGTTTTTCCAATTTTTCCCCCGCCGATTGAAGACGGCGTCCGTAGGAAGCCCAAAGATCAAATGTTTAATCAGCGGGATTACGACTCAGGCAATCTTTCATCTTTTGGGAATGAAATAGAAACACCTTGTATTCTTGTTCATGTCTTTTGTACTTTACGCAGGCCAAATCACTGCGGTTTCTGATTTAGTGAGATTTCCTCATCCCAAAAGTGCACATGAACAGAAGCATCATCTTTTAAGAGTTAAATCTTTGCTTTTTCGGCGGACATTTCAAAAGACAAAATGATTTTCGACAAAATATTTTGTTTTTCAATCCCCGGCCTGCGGCTGAGGTCCGGGTTATTACACATCAAAATATAACGCCATCTCATACGGGTGCGGCCGGTTGCGCACGCCGTAGTATTCCTGGCTTTTGACTTTGATCCATTCCGCGATCTGACCCTCGTCGAACACCCCGCCTTGCAGCAGGAAGTCATGATCACGTTCCAAGGCCTCCAGTGCCTCGTGCAAAGACGCCGGCAGTGGCTTGATGTTCTTGCGTTGCTCTTCACTCCACGTGAAGATATTCTGATCAATCGGTCCAAAGCCCATGGCGGTCGGGTTGATCTGATGTTTGATGCCATCAAGTCCCGCCATCAATTGTACGGCGAGTGCGAGATAAATGTTACAGGTTGCATCCGGCGGGCGAAACTCGAAGCGGGCGGTTTCCGGTTGATCGGCATAAAGCGGCACGCGAATCGCCGCGCTGCGATTACCCAGGCTGAAAAAGGCATTGACCGGCGCCTCGAACCCCGGCACCAGCCGGCGATACGAATTGGTGGAAGGATTGGTAAAGGCCAACACTGCCGCGCCGTGATACAACAATCCACCGATATAGTGTAACGCCGTTTGGCTGAGCTTGCCGTAACCTGCGGGATCATAAAAAACGTTTTTGCCTTGCTTGAAAAGTTGTTGATGAAAATGCATGCCATTACCGGCCTCGCCGAACAGTGGCTTGGGCATGAATGTGGCAGTCTGTTTATGGCGGTGTGCCACCATTTTCGTCACGTACTTCACCATCTGCGTCATATCGCCGCTGCGCACCAAGCCCGTCATCGGCGTTTCGATTTCACACTGGCCGGGGCCGCCGACTTCATGATGATGATATTTCACTTCGATGCCGATTTCTTCCAGTATCAGCGCAATTTCACTGCGCACGTTGTAAAGTTGATCCTTCGGCGGAATGACGTGATAGCCGCCGTGCAACGGGATTAAATGGCCGTGTCCGCCTGACGCGCTTCGCCAATCGGCCTCCACGCTATCCAGTCGGTAGGAAGCCGTGTTGACCTCATTTTCAAAAGTCACGCTGTCGAAGATGTAAAACTCATACTCCGGTCCCCAGCGGCTTTCATCCGCCACCTCGAGTTCTTGCATGTACTCTTCGGCGCGCTTGGCGATATTGCGCGGATCGCGTGCGAAGGGATGCTTGGTATCGGCTTCGTACGCCGAGCAGATGAAGCTCAGAGTCGCCACCTCCCAAAACGGATCGCGAAACGCCGTCGTCAAATCGGGCAGGAGCACCATGTCGCCGGCTTTGAGCGGTTTAAGCCCGATCGAGGAGGCATCGAAACCGATGCCGTCGCGCATCAACTGCTCGTTAAACTGGCTGGCAGGAATGGTGAGATGATGCCAGCGGCCGGCCAGGTCGCTGAACTTGAAGTCGATCATCTTGAATTGATGCTCTTGAACGTAGGCTTGGGCTTGGGCGATACTATCGAACATCGGCATTTCCTTGAATTTCCGCTCAATCTTTTCGCAAAAAAAACAGACAAGCGAATCCAGCGGATCAAATGGATGAATTATTCAAAAACTCTTTGCAGCGTCTCGTAGTCACTATGCATTGTTTCAATCGCCGCTTTGATTTTCTTCTCGTCATTTGACGGCAGAGTCCTGGCCAAAGCTTCGACCGAGGCGGCCAGCTGTTCGCGAGCCGTCACGAAAGCGTTCTCTTTTTTCTTCAAACGTTCCGGCAACATGGCTTTGTTCAATGCTTCCATTTTGACTTGCAATTCGCCGACAGAGGTTTTGATTTTTTCAAGATCATACGCCGGGGTGTAATAATGATAGAGCATGTAAAGCACGGCGTGGAATTCATCGATTTCCTTCAATACCGGCCGAATGGTTCGCACCAGTTTTTCATATTGGGTGTGCAATTTCTCCGCGGCTTCGAGAAGGGCGGGGTTGTCCTTTTTCTCAACGGCGGTTTTATATTCTCCCACAACTTGCTGCAGCGCTTTCACGTTTTCATCCCAGGCATTTTGTTTTTCCCGCAAAATGCCGGGCAGTTTCGCCGCGGCAATTTCAGCACTGTGTTTCTCAATATCCGGAAGCAGCTTGGCAAGCGTCTCATAATCTTTCTTCGGCCAGGCGTTGTGCCAAAGCTGGTAAATGACCGGGTGAAACTTCGTCAAGGCGGGGACTTCGGATTTGGTTTCCATGGCATGGGTTGGTTCTTTTTCCTGTCCCCAGGCGAATGCGATCAACGCCAGCGTTAGCGCAACCATCATTGCCAGTGTCGTTGACTTTTTTTGTCTCATTGCAAGTTTCTCCATGTTTTTGAAAAAGATAAAAAATGTCATTTCGAAAGTCTGCCGCCGGCCAGGCTCCCGGAATGACAAATCTTTTGGTTCGCCTCTCTCTTACGAGGTTGTCGTCAAAAAAAGTTCGGCAAATTTCTTCCACGTCTGCTCATCCATTTCCTGGAGCTGGCCTTCAACAAGCTGTCCGATTTCCGGGACCTCGGCCGGACGGCCATCGCCACTGGCGGTGGCGAGCAATTCGCGCACGCGTTTGATTTCCTGCCGGTACCAGGCCGCCGCCTTCTCGCCGATTCGCAAATGCTCCAGTTCTGAGGCAAGCTGATCCGGTTTGATGGAGCAGATCCAACCCTTTTCATAAAGTTGTTTTTCCAGCCAGCCGAGATTTTGCGCAAGCTCGGTATTAACTGAATGGATTTTGCCGGTGATGGGTGACTTGAATGTCGCCATGCGCTCGCCTTGTCGAATCGCAAACAAGCGCTCGCCCTTCTGCACCTGGCTGCCTTTTACTGGAAACTCAATGGCGTCAATGCGGCCGATCATCTTGCGTGCGAAGTCGTCCATTCCAACTCGGACCAGACCGGTAACTGTCACGTTCGCCCAGACGTGGCCTTCCGATATGAACACCCCACCGGGCAGAACAAACTCATGCTCATGCGGCCGCTCCGCGGTCACAACGTGGATGGTCGGTTTGAGTTGTTTCTCCAGCCGATCCTGTCTTCGGATCAGACATTTCTTGGTGAACTCGACCAGCTCATCTTCGGTAAAGGGCTTTTGGACATAATCCATCGCTCCGAATTTCATGGCATTGACGGCGGTTTCGATGGTGGCGTAACCAGTGATCACCACCACATCAGTCTCGGGGCTGAAGTGTTTTACTCCTTTCACCACGTCGATGCCATCCATTTCCGGCATTTTCAGATCGGTGAACACAAAATCGTATTTATTCTTTTGCACCAGGCCGAGCGCTTCGCGACCGCTTTCCACGGTGTCGATGGCATAGCCGGCCACCACGAGAATTTTGCGAAAACTGTCGAGAATCACCGGTTCGTCGTCGACGGCCAAAATACGCGCGAGCGGGTTGGGTACATCCACGCGCTTCAATGATTTCGCTTCATGCGTAAAATCAAGATTCAAACCAATATCCAAAGCGGCAAGCCGCTCTTTGCGGGCTTTGGCTTCGCGAATTTTTTCAGAAGCAATCCGAACCACGATGTCGATGACGATGAAGGCGATGATCATCGACACGACAAGAATTGCAACCATTGCTGTCTCCTTTTTTGCTATGCGCTCAAATGCGCCAATTCATTTTCAAGGTTATCCGGGATGATTCGCACCAACCAGCCCTCGCCAAACGGATCCTTGTTGAGCAAATGAGGATTTCCCTGCACTTTGTCGTTTAACGCCATGACCCGGCCGCTGAGGGCCGCCCAAACCGTGTGTACCATCTGATCCTCTGCTGCCACCCGCACCAGAAGATTACCTTGCTGAATCTGATGATTGAGCTGCGGTAGCTCGATTTGGGTTATATGGCCAACGGTTCGTTGAAAGAGATTGGTGATGCCAAGTTGCGCAGTGCCGTCCAGGTCTATTTTTGTCCAGGAATGCATGCCCAAGTGATAACGATTCGGCACGTTTCCATTTAACCCGAGGCTGCGCTCAGCCATCGGCAGGTCGATAAAGCGGCTGGCGCGCAGCACCGTGCTCAGCAATTCCTCAAACGTGAAAGGCTTGGGAAGAAAATCAAACGCACCGTTCTTCAGCGAAGTCACCGCATTATCCAAAGTGGAGTAGCCGGTCATCATGATTGCCGCGACCTGTGGCAGATTTTTTCTGACGATGTCCAGCAGCTCCATTCCTGAAAGCCCGGGCAACTTCAAGTCGATGAGAATGGCATCCGGGGCGCCGGTTTGCAGAATATCCAATGCACTTTCCGCAGCCTCGGCGGTACGAACCTCGAAGCCTTCTGCGCTCAGGATCTTGCGCGCGGAGTCGAGAATGACCGCTTCGTCATCGATTACGAGGATTTTATGTTTTGCCGCCATTGTTGTTTTTTCAGTCGTCAGTTCCATGGCTGTTCACTGATCACTGGGTGCTGTGCCATTCGCTGGTAATAAAATGCTGAAGGTCGTTCCTTTGCCGAGTTCGCTTTTCACCGTGATGCGCCCGCCGTGCTTGTCGATGATTCCCCAAACCACGGCCAGACCCAGGCCGGTTCCCTTCTGACCTTTGGTCGTGAAAAACGGATCAAAAATTTTCTGGAGATTTTCTGCCGCGATGCCGCAGCCGGTGTCGCTCACGTTGATTTGGACATATTCTTTTGCCGAGGACAAGCCCGCAGCGGCGCTTGAGCTGTCGTTGACCACTTCGGTGGTAATGGTGATGGAGCCACCTTGTTCACCGATGGCGTCGTTGGCATTCATCAGCAAGTTGACGAGCACCTGCTGAATTTGGTTTTTATCAGCGTTGATGAACAGCGGCTCCGGATATAAATTTTGCTCCAACTTAATGCGATGTATCGCCAATTGATTTTGCATGATCCGGCTCGCCTGCTCAATGATTTCGTTGACATTGACTTGACGTTTTTCCGGCTGCGATTGGCGCGCAAAGTCCAGCAGGCCCTTGACGATTTCGCGGCAACGCTTGGTCTCGCGCACGATCACTTCCAAATCTTCTTTGATTTCCGGTTTGTCGGTAATGCGCTTGAGCAGAAAACTGCTGTAGGTCAACACGCCGGTGAGCGGATTGTTGATTTCGTGTGCCACCCCGGCGGCCAACCTGCCGATCGAGGCCAGTTTGTCCGATTGATACAGTTGTCGCTGGGTTTCGGATAATTTGCGGGTCATGGCGTTGAAGGATTTCGCCAGTTCACCGATCTCATCATTTTTTTGCAGGGTAATGGCATAATTGAGATCACCCGTGGCAACATGCTGCGTGGCTTCCACGATCTGGCTGACCGGCTTGACGACGATTTGCTTCAAGAGCAAATAAATGATCACGCTGATGGAGGCGACCGCAACGATCGTAAAGAGAAAGATGCGCATCCGGCTCGTTTTCATGCCATGATCAACCTCGGCGAGAGACATGGTGATGTCAAGCACACCGAGCACTTTTTGATTTGGCTCATGCGCATGACAGTCGCTTTGCCAGCAACTGGTTTCATTATAGATTGGATTGATAATGCCCAGCGTTCTCGTGGAGGCGGCGGCTTGAAAGATCCGCGTCCTTTCAGAAATCGGCAGGCGTTCGAGCGGTTTGTCGGCAGCATGGCACGCGTAACAAGCCTCCGCTTTCTTGTCCACCATTCTGCCGATGTCGAGCGAGTCGGTCGAAAAAATAATTTCGCCTTCCTTGTTGAAGATGCGCACTTTGTTGATGCCTTCCTGCATGCCAATGGTCTCGATGATGCGGTGCACCGACTCGCGCTGATTCAAAAGCATGTCGTATTTGGTGCTGCTTTTGACCGTTTCGCTGAGCTGGTGCGCGCTGCGCTCGAGCTCGGCGATGAGCTGCTGCTGTTGCGAGTTGAGGATGACATAAGCAAAGATGCCGATGATCACAACCGCAACACAACCAACTGCAAAAATGAGTTTGTAACTGATTTTTGTGCGCATGATTTTTATTTGCGGTTGGCCGGTTTACCCGCCCTTCAATTCACCGGCGAACTGATCCACTCTGACATGAACATTCGGTTGGAAAGGACAAAGCGATAACACCTTCCCGCCGTCGGGATGCGTCCGTCTTCATGAAACCACGAGAACTCTTCACATACTTATTCCTGTGCTACCAAACGTGGCGTGCAGGAAATCCGGATTCATGTTTTTATCAATCGAAATCAAAGTGCCAACCGGCGTACTCGGCGGCGTGGAGCACACCGGCTGGGATAAGCAATCAGAGCCTGTTGGGACTGAGAGGTGTTACGGGTGCAGCCTTTCCTTCTTTGCCATAAGCTCTTCTTTGGACTCGCGATGATCCGGGTCATCCACACAGCAATCAACCGGACAAACGGCGGCGCACTGCGGTTCGTCATGAAAGCCGACGCATTCGGTGCATTTCTCGGGAACAATGAAATAAATGCTGTCCGAGAGGGCGGGGAATTTCTTGTTGACATCCACCATCTCGCCTTTATATTCGATTTGGCCTTTTACGCTGGTCCCGTCAGCAAAGCACCATTCTTCGCCAACATTATAAATCGCGTTGTTCGGACATTCCGGTTCGCAGGCACCACAGTTGATGCAGTCGGCAGTGATCATTAATGCCATGGGTTATCTCCTTTCGAGTTATTGTAATCCACCGTCTGGACGCTCAGAGCGTCCAGACGGTTTATGTTTGCATTTAGAGTTTCGTCTTCGCAGGATTAAGATACCTGATAAGCAGAATGAAAAGCACCAGAAAACAAATCAATAGCAGGTATTCCAAGCCCTTCGTTTCAAAAATGTTGACGTAGCTGTAAGTTTCCATTTGACTTCCTCCTGTCTACGAGACCAGCGCAAAATCGCGGCTTTCTTTATACACGGGCATTCGGGTCACAATCCACCGGAACACCCAAATTTCCGAGAAAATGATCATCAGCGTGACGATGATCTCCATCCACGAGGGATAATATTTGACTGCGGCGTTCCACTTGAACGCAATGACGGATACGTTCAGCCGGTTGAGAATAATGCCGAGTAACGTTAAAACCGCAGCGGTGCGGATGATGCCGAGGCTCTTGTTCCTCACGCCATACGCAAACATGAAACACGGGATGAGGACAAGCCCAATCACTTCGACAAGATACCAAACGCCCCAGAAGCCGTTCAAGTGCGTCCAATGCCTCTCGTGGATGAAGATGAGCGCTTTGAAAAAGTAATAGGTAAACATAGAAATGGTGGCGCCTTTGGCAAGGCCGAAAATTATCTCGTCGAAAGCAACATGGTGCGTGGGGTCAAGCTGATTTTTGAACACGCGATGGCTGATGGTGCCCTCAACGATGATCATCGACAGGCCGGCAAAAATGCTCGAGACGAAAAAGAGAATCGGAATAAACTCCGTATACCACAGCGGATGGATTTTGGATTTGGCCAGCAAAAACAACGCGCCGAGGCCCGATTGATGCAGGGACGAAAGCGTGATGCCAAATATGACCGCCCCCAGCGTTAGGGTGTTCAAAAATTTTCGCACTCTGCGCCATCCCAACCATTCCGCCACAACCGGAGAGAATTCGATGAATTCCGCCATCATGTAAAGCAGGAAATGCCAGGCAACCAGAAAGAGCACGGAATTATACCCGAAGGAATTTCCGATAATGGGGTTGATGATGTTCCAGGGTTTTCCGAGATCCAACACCAGCGCGCCGGCGTAAAAAATATACGCGAGCAGGCCATTGAGCACGGTCACGCGCACAATGGGATGGTATTTTTCAACCTTCATGACGTAGACCACGAAGGTGATGATATAGGCGCCGCCGGCAAAGGCAACGCCGGTGATCACGTCGAAGCCGATCCAAAATCCCCAGGGAAAATCTTGCGACAGATTGGTAACGGCACCGAGCCCTTGGGTAAAACGAATGACCAGAATGATCGCGCCCAGCAGGATGATGGGAATGGAGATGATGTTGAAAGGCGTCAGCATCTTCCCTCTGGGCTTCATCTCTTGCAGGATGAACCTGACAAAGCGCTTGAATTCGTTGCCAACAGTCGTTTTCTCGTCCATGTTGCTTCGTCTATTCTTTGCTCGCGCCGTTTTTATCCGCCAGAAAATGCAATCCCAGCAACAAGGCCGGCGCGCCGAAAAGCATCACCGGCACCGCATACAAAAATTCTCTGGTGTACTCGGGGTAGGGCGTCGTGCCCAGATCCGTTCGAAAGCCCAATTGCTCAAAAGGAACGGCGGCAAGGTAAAGCCATCCGGTCCCGCCCACTTCATACTCACCATAAATTTGATGAACGTATTTTGTCGGGTGATGGTAGATGCGAACTCTGGCAATTTCCATCAGGTCTCTTTTTTTACCAAACATCAGCGCGTCGGTCGGGCAGGCTTCCACGCACGCGGGTTTTTTGCCCTGTTCGAGACGTTCCCAACACATATTGCACTTTTGAATTTTGGGATTCCATGTGTTGTACTCGAATTTCGGAATATCGAAGGGACAGGCGACCATGCAAAACCGGCATCCCATGCATTTGCTGGATCGCCAAATCACCGGCCCGTCTGTAGTTTTGTACATGGCGTTGGTCAAACAGGCCGAGGCGCACGCTGGCTGCCAGCAGTGCAAACATTGCTTCTTGACAAAGACTTCGCCTTTTTCCGTTTCGTAGCGATTGACCACCGTCCATTGTCTTTCGCTCGGCGTTCTCTCGTTTTGCAGGGCATTGTCGTTTTCGACGTCAGGTATTTCAAAGCCGTGGGCCTCGGCGCAGGCTTTCTCGCAGGCGCGGCAGCCGATGCAGCGGGTGGTATCGGTGAGCACGCCGACGAATTCCTTTTTTTCGACAGTCTCTTCCGCCTTCAATTTCGTCGTCGCGAGGCTGGCGCCGAGGGCGCCGGTCAACTTCAAAAAATCTCTTCGATCCATGCGTTTCAGATCCTTAGGTCAGAACTTTGTCCGGGGTCCGGAATGGCAAAATTTGCAGTTTTGGCTGGCGGCGGCGCCGTTCTCCGCCGGATGGCATTCCCAGCAGTTTTTGTGAATGACCACCTTGGCGCTGAGCGTCTCGTCGGCGATGTCTTTAGGAAGCGTGCGATGGCATTTTGAGCACGCCTGCGCCTTCAATTTTACCGTTCCTTTTTCGTGGTGGCAGATTTTGCAATCAATCCAAAAATCATCGAAGTAATTGTTGTGGGGAAATTTTAATTCGGCGGCATTGGTCTCGTGATGGCAGACCTTGCAATTGATTTGAAGCTCTTTAATGTGCTGCTGATGGGGAAAAACGACCTCGCCGGCAGAGGAAGGCGAGGTTATCACCGTGGGGATTTCGGACTTGCCCTGTTGCGGAAGTAAAGTATCTTGTTGCGCCACGACGGACGACGCCATGATGGATGGCGCTCCTGCTTCCTCAGCGTTTCGGACGTCCGGATAATTCGTTGCGATGATTGGCAGAGCCGCAATGCCGAAAACCAATAAGTATCTTTTCATGATGCTTTCCTCGAGAAATCGTAGCGCAACTTTGGCCGTGACCAAATGGCAAAATTATTTTGCCAAAAAACCTTTACCTTGCTATGCTTGAAAAAATGTCTTGGAAAAAGTTTCCCACATCTCGTCATCCATTTGCCCTTTTTCCATTTCACCGTCCCTCGCGGTCGCGACCTCGGTTGCGTACGTTGCACGACCGGCTTTATTGAGCATTGCGCTGAATTTGTCAATTTCCTGCTGATACCAGGAAACCGCGTCAGCGCCGATTTTCAACGTTTGCAGATCGGCGCTGAGGTTCGCCGGCTCAAGGCTGCATACCCATCCCAGCTCGTATGGTTTCATTTTGATCAATTCGGGACGATCGAGAAGCTCAGAATTGATTGAGGCGATTTTTCCGCTGATGGGAGAGGGAATCACAACGCGGCGATGACCCTGCTTGATGGAAAAAAGCGGATCACCTTTTTCGACTTGCTGCCCTCGCAGCGGCAATTCCACGGCTTCGATCTGCCCGATGGTCTTTTGCGCAAAATCGTCGATGCCGACACGCACCAAACCGTTCAGCTCAATGCGCGCCCAGGCGTGCGCCGGTGAAATAAAAATGCCCGCCGGAACATTGAATTCGTGTTTGGAAGCCGACTCGCCAACCGAGGGCGTAACCAAGTGGACTTTCGGCTTGATTTGCCTTTCCAACTTATCCTGCCGCCGGATGAGAGACTTGTTGACAAAATCCACCAGCTCGTCTTCAGTAAATGGCTTCTGAACATAATCCATCGCGCCGTATTTCATCGCCTCGACGGCGGATTTAATTGTGGCATAGCCGGTGATCACGATGACGTCAATATCCGGCCGCAAATGTTTGACGGCTTTGGTAACTTCCAAGCCATCCATTTCCGGCATTTTAAGATCGGTAAACACAAAATCGTAGTCATTCTTGCGCACCAAGCCGATGGCCTCTTTGCCGGTTTCGACCGTATCCACCGAATAACCGGCCATCACTAGGATTTTGCGAAAGCTGTCCAGGACAATGGTTTCATCATCAACCGCCAGAATTTTGGCTTTGGGATTTTCTATTTGCACCCGCTTCAAGCTTTTAGCTTCATCGGTATAATCCAGGCGCAAACCGGCATCCAGTGCTTGCTTTCTTTCCTTCTTTATTTTGGCTTCATGCAGCCTCCTCATCGCCAGGCGCAAGGCTACGTCAACCACGATGAAGACGACGATTGTCAAAATAACAATCAAAGCAACCATCAGCTACCCTCCGTAAGTAAAGCGTTGTGGGCCATGCCAGCGCCCTTCGTTGCAGGGTGATCAAATGCTCGAATCCTGGCGAACTTGTTCACCCACATAAAATAGCAAGACCTATGCCCTTGGAGCGCTGTTTTTCCCTGCTGTTTTCTTTGAATTTGGAAGCTTACTTTTGTTGTTTTCTGATCCAAAGTTCCTGAAATTAAGAATCATCGTTTCACTTTTTGCACTCTTGCGAATGATCGCAAAAAAGACAAGCAAAAGATAAGAAACTGATAGTTGACCTTTGTTCCACCTTTTTATCGAGCAAATAGTTTACTTTTTGCATATCATAGTATAAAAAATAAACGTTCAAACATCTATTTGTGCAACCTTGTTTATTGGATTTACCCTCCACCTTTCCATCTCACTTCTATTTGCTTGTTTTCATTAGTAAACCTTCTGCGTTTCACCGCTCATATTTTGCTATAGATGCTGATTTTGTGCGGCACTTTTTTTGCTTGGATTTTAACGGGCTAAGAGGGAAGTTGTACTTTCTTCAGATGCTTGCACGATAACCGAAGGTGGTACTGTGGGCAAATGGGTTATGGAATCCGGAACGTCAACGGCACGATCATGCCTGCTTTAGGGCCCTGACAACACGGTGAGAGTGCATGATGAAAAATGATAAAAAAATTCTCATTGTGGACGACGAAGATTCCTTCCGTAATCACTTGATGCGACTTTTTATGCGCAGAGGGTATGCGGTCACTGACGCTGCCACTGGCAATGAAGCCCTGACTTTGGCCGAGCAGAAGCGGTTTGATATCGTGTTGCTCGATATTGTCTTGCCGGACCTCGATGGGGTGGAGGTGCTGAGAACCCTGAAAGAGCGCACTCCCGACACGCAGGTGATCATGATGACGGGAAACGCGGCGGTTGACACGGCCATCGCCTCGATGAAACTCGGTGCGTATGATTATCTGACCAAACCCTTTGACGTGGAGGAGCTTTCCATCCTGGTGGAACGGGCGTGCGAGTTCTCGGCGCTGCAACGCGAGAGCAATCTCCTGCGACACGAATTGGACCGGCAGCTGAAGTTTGATGAGTATGTGGGAAGCGATAAGAAAACCCTCGCCGTTCTCAGGCTGGTGGAAAAAGTAGCGCCCACCGATTCCACCGTGCTCATCACCGGTGAGACGGGCACCGGCAAGGAACTCATTGCCAAAGCCATCCATCGCAAAAGCCCTCGCCAGCGCAGGCCGTTTGTGGTGGTGAATTGTGGTGTGATCCAGGAGACGCTGCTGGAAAGCGAGTTGTTCGGATACGAAAAAGGTGCCTTTACCGGTGCGGTCAAAGACAAGTCCGGCTTGATTGAGGTGGCTAATACCGGCACGCTCTTTCTCGATGAGGTGGGTGAGCTCAGCCCGATGTTGCAGACCAAAATTCTGCGTTTTCTTGAAGACGGCGAGTATCGGCCGGTGGGCGGCACGCGCTCGTTGCACGCCGAGGTGCGGGTGATTGCCGCCACCAGTCGTGATCTCAAAAAAATGATGCAGGAGGGGAAATTCCGTGAAGATTTGTATTATCGGCTCAATGTGATCAACCTCCAGCTTCCGCCGCTGCGGGATAAGCCAGGGGATATTCCGCAACTCGTGGAACACTTTCTCAAAAAGCTCTGCAGCCGGATGGGAAAAGTCATCCGGCAAATTGATCCTGCTGCTCTTGCTTTGCTATATCATTATCATTGGCCGGGAAATGTACGAGAATTGGAAAATGTTATCGAGCGTGCGGTCATCCTGGCGCCGGGCGACACCATCACGGTTAACGAAATTCCCGTTGATCTCATCCAACCCGATGTGGTTCAGTTCGATTTGCAGCACGGCCTGAGTTCTCTTGCCGCCATTGAACGCAAACACATTCTCAAAGTTTTGCATGACGCCGGTGCCAATAAGGCAAGAGCAGCAAAAATTTTGGGCATCACCAAGAAAACGCTCTATGCGAAACTGCGCAGTTATGGGATCTATCCGGCGGCGGGCGTGGAACGTAAAGTGTAATATGTAACACGTAACAATGATACTTTATCCTTTATCTCTGAGAACAAAACTTATTCTGAGTTTTCTGATCGTCATTAGTGTGGGAGGCTTGTTGTCCTTGAGCCTCGGGTGGCGATTGGTTAAAAATACCATCATCTCGCAAGCCCAAACCAAAGTCCGGCATGACCTGGCTTCCGCCTGGATGGTTTTTAACGAAAGGTTGAATGATATAAAAGATCTTGTCAGCTTGAATGCGGCGCGAGAAGGCATCTGGGATGATATAAAAAATAATCGCCGCGACATCCTTTTTAAAAAGCTCAATCGCATGAGAACAAACTATGGTTTGGACATATTGACCTTGACCGATCACCACGGAAAAGTGATCATCAGAACACGCCATCCGGAAGTAGTGGGTGATGATCAAAGTCAGGATGAACTCATAAAATGGGCGCTACAAAAAAAGGATGTCGCAATGCCGCAAATTGTCCCCCGCGAAGAACTTCTGAAAGAAGGTGCGGATTTGGCGGCTCAAGCGTACATGGAATTCATCCCAACCCCCAAAGCTGCTTTCAGGGCCGAAAACAAGGAAACCAGCGGCATGATGTTGAAGGCGGCTTCTCCGGTCATCGATGAAAACAACGTTCTCTTGGGCGTACTCTATGGCGGCATCTTGCTCAACCGCAACTATGAGATCGTTGACCGCATAAAAAAAATTGTTTACAAAGAAGGCAAATATGGAGGCAGAGAACTCGGGACGGCGACGATTTTTCAGCATGATCTGCGCATCTCCACCAATGTCAAGGATGAAAGAAATGAGCGCGCCATCGGCACCAGAGTTTCCAAAGAAGTCAACGAGGCCGTCCTGCAGAAAGGCAAACCCTGGATTGACAGAGCCTTCGTGGTCACCGATTGGTACATTACAGCCTATGAACCCATAAGAAATATCGACAATGAAATCATTGGCATTCTGTATGTCGGGCTGCTGGAACGACCCTATATCGATACAACCGAACGCGTCATGCTGGCGTTCACCATCATGGCCCTGGTCTGTGTGATTTTTTTGTTGGTCATCATGTATTTCTCCACAACCAGGATTATCGACCCGCTTCAGAAAATGGTCGTTGCCACTCAAAAAATCGCCAAAGGCGATTTGTCCCACGTGGTTAGCGTGAACTCCAAGGATGAAATCGGTCTTTTAGCGGATTCCTTCAACCAAATGACCGCGAATCTGAAAGTCGCCAATGAAAAACTCCTGGAATGGGGAAAAACCCTGGAGAAGAAAGTCGAAGAACGAACCAACGAATTGATCAAAATGCAGGCGCATCTCATTCAATCCGAAAAATTGGCCTCCCTGGGAAAATTATCAGCAAGCGTCGCGCATGAAATCAACAACCCGCTGGGCGCCATCCTCGTTTACAGCAATCTGCTGCTTGAAGAGACCGACGTGAACAGTCCTTATTACGCCAATCTCAAGAAGATCGTCAAAGAAACCACCCGCTGCAAAGACATCGTCAAGGGTCTCCTTGAATTTGCCCGCCCCAAAGAACCTCAAAAGTACCCGGTAGATATCAATGACGTGGTGGAAAAATCTCTTTCCATCACGGAACATCAGGCGCTCTTTCAAAATATACAATTAAAGAAAATATATGCTTCTTCATTACCCAAAATAGTGGCGGATAGCAACCTGCTGCAACAGGTCTTTATGAATATCATTCTCAACGCGGCAGAAGCCATGAATGGAAACGGCGTTCTCACCATCAGCACGTCTCTCAACGAGGAAGGAAAATATGTTGAGATTAAATTTTCAGACACCGGCCCCGGCATCAAGGAAGAGGACAAAAGCAGACTTTTTGAGCCTTTCTTTTCCACCAAAGAAGTTGGCAAAGGCACCGGCTTGGGTCTTGCCATAAGCTACAGCATCATTCAGAAACACGAGGGAACCATTGAAGTTCAAAGCGAAGTGGGAAAAGGCGCCACTTTTACGGTCAAACTTCCCGTTATAGAGGAATGAGAGCATGAATGACAAAGCGAATATTCTCATCATCGATGACGAGGAAGCCCTCAGAGACTCTTGCAGTCAAGCCCTTCAAAAGGAAGGCTACACCGTCAGATGCGCCAAAGACGGAATGGAAGGACTGGAATTCTTCAAGAAAGAATTCTTCCATGTTGTTCTTCTCGATTTGAGATTGCCCGGCCTCGATGGCATGGAGGTGTTGAGCAAAATCAAAGAAGAGAGCCCTGAAACGCCGGTCATCATCATAACGGCCTACGCCTCAATAGAATCTGCGATTGAAGCAATGAAACGAGGCGCCTTCGACTATTTGGCCAAGCCGTTCAGTCCCGAAGAGCTTCGTATTGTCATAAGAAAAGCCTTGGATAGCCGAAACATTCTCCTTGAAAATATTTATCTCCGTAAAGAATTAGAGGCAAAAACCGAATTTGATCTGGTGGTGGGAAAAAGCAAAGCCATGGAAAAAGTGTTGGACATTGTCAGGCGCGTCAGTCCCACCGAAAGCACGGTGCTGATCACCGGGGAGAGCGGCACCGGCAAAGAGCTCATCGCCCGCGCAATACACAAACACAGTACCAGGCGCAACGGACCCTTTGTCGCGGTCGATTGCGGGGCATTGGTGGAAACCCTATTCGAAAGCGAGCTCTTCGGCCATGTCAAAGGCTCATTCACCGGAGCTTACGAGACAAAACATGGCCGTTTTGAAATAGCCAATGGTGGAACGATCTTCTTCGACGAGATCGGCAATATCAGCCTCAACATCCAGGCGAAACTCTTGCGCGCCATTCAGGAACGCGAAGTGACGCGGATCGGAAGCTCAAAGCCTATCAAAGTAAATGTTCGGATTATCGCCGCCACCAACAGAAATCTCGCCGAGGCGGTGCGGGAGGGAAAATTTAGAGAGGACCTCTTCTATCGCCTGAGTGTAGTTCCCATCCATCTTCCTCCTTTAAGGGAAAGAAAGGAGGATATTCCTCTCCTCATCGAGCATTTCCTGCAAAAATACAACAAGAAGGCCAAAAAGGGCATTACCTCGGTGTCGGCGAAAGTCAAAAATGCCCTGATGGAATATGACTGGCCCGGCAACATCCGGGAGCTGGAGAACACGATCGAACGAGCGGTGGTGCTTTCAAGGGGAAGGGAAATAGAGATGGAAAGCTTGATGTATCATGGAATAAGCGTCAGTCCCGAATTCTGGAATTTGGCCGAAGGAAAGTTTAGAACATTAGAAGAGACCGAAAAGGAATATATTAAAACTGTGCTGCAGGCTCAGTCCGGGAACAAAGGCAAGACTGCTGAGATATTGGGAATAGATCGCAAAACGCTCTGGGCTAAGATCAAGAAGTATAACCTTCAATAAAGGCAGACCTTGTCATGTATCTTTTCACATGTGCCGGCTATGCCTGCAGGGCTTCCACTTCCACATCTTGCTCGAGAGGGGCATAGTATTTTTCCCACACCCATTGTACAATTTCAGCAAACGTGGCGTTTTTCACGCGGGGGTCGCATACGGCAGTGATGGTGTCGCCTTCGTCTACGGTTTCCACGGAAAATCTGCCAGGGATTGGCTTTTCTTGGAGGCCTTTGAGAATTCGATGGTAAAGGCGAGGAAAGTGTAAGCTCATGAATGCTACAATTTTTCCGCTTTTTTTGTCACGGCCGATTTCAAGGCCAGGTCGATTTTCATCACCAAAAACAATGTGCCTGGAGGAGCCAAAAATGAACTCAACCACGCCGCTATATAACCTTATCTCCATTTTTTCCATTTAAATCCACCTCGTAAATAAAGAAAATCATTTTCCGAAAGTAAGCCCTGTTTGATACCTTTGATATAAGGCATCTCATACATGGTTGCCACAAATCTAAACCCGTTTTTCAAGTGAACCGGTATGGCCAAAAGCAGCTTCGCATACAAAGATTTATAGAAGATATGCGTATCTGGTTCCTCATGATTTAACGTTATTAGATCAGGATTGTTCAAGATGTGAGGAATATCGTTTTTGTACTTTTGCGCAATTGGATGCTTCCTGATATGTTTAAGTGCTTGGACTGAAACATAAACATGATAACCTAACGGCGTTAAAATAGAGTACAGGATTTCATTGATTTGGCCTTTAAAATCAATGAACCTCTCTCCGGCTCTTGAGAAATCCCGCGCTGCCAAAGCCTGCTCGCGAGTCAGAGGCCGCCATTTTTCAGCCTCGGAGATCCGATCGTCCCATCCTCCCCCGATTGCTATTGTTCGTTTTCGCTGGTGAAATATGTTGGCACAAACTGTCGTAAAAATCAAGAGAAAAATCCGGTTGAAATTACCAAGCAATCATATTGTTCTTACGAATTGCTGAGTCATGCTGGGGATATATGTAACACATACGTGGAATAATTCCCCGCGCCTTTGTTCTTATGTAATCAGGACTAATGTGACACAACTTGGAATTATTCCCCATGCCTCTATTTTCCCTTCACGATATACCAGAGTTGCCCTTTTTCTATCTTTACAACTCCTTTAATATCAAAAACGATTCTGCTCATCCATTCCCTTCCACTTCAAAATATAGGGCACAGCAATTGCACCAAGACAACATGGAAGGAACTGAACATGACCAGCACAGAAAAAAAGATTCTTCTCATCGACCCGAACAGCATTGAGCGAACCGCCATCGCCTCTTATCTCCGAAGCGAAAAATTTCATGTCGTTACCGGAAAAGGGCTGAAAGATGCGGTTAAAGAAATATCTGATGATGGTTTTGACTGTTTGATTATGGACGTTGACCTCCCGGAGATGAAAGGGTATGAGGCTGTTCCGATCGTCAAACGGATAGACCCTGATATAAAGGTCATCATGACCACCAGGAAAAACACGAAAAGCTTGGAGGCCAGGGTCAGGGAACAGGATATCTTTTTTTACTTTATCAAATCTTTTTCAAAGGAAGAGCTAAAATTGGCAATCAATAATGCCCTCAACTTGTAAAGGAGAAAAAAATGGAAAAGCACAAACCAATAATTTTGGTGATCGATGATGATCTGGATTTTGTCGAGGCGATAAGACCGGTTCTGGAATCAGCTTCATACAACGTTGTCGCTGCGTTTAACGCAGAGGAAGGAAAGCGCAGACTTCTTCAGGAACAACCCGATCTCATTATTCTCGACATCATGATGGACAGTCTGTTTGATGGTTTTTCTCTCTGTCATAGCATCAAAACCTCCAAGGAATATCAGGCGTTCAGGGACACACCGATTATTATGGTCTCCGCTGTAAAAGAAAAGGCGGGCTCGAGATTCCAGTTCCCAGGCGATCAATATGGCCTTGCGGGGCCCGATGATTACATGGATAAGCCGGTAAAACCCAACGATTTGATTGCGCGTATTGAAAAACTTCTCAAAAAATGAGCACAGGGAAACAGAACGGCAAAATTTCGGGCGCCTCGAGTGAAAGGGGGATGGTACCCGCCGCAAGACCTTTTGTGCTCGTCATTGACGATGAGGAGGCTATGCGGGATTCCTGCCGTCAGATTCTGGCGAAAGAGGGGTACGTGACGGATGATGCCGAAAATGGTCTTGTGGGCTTGAGAAAGATCGAGGAGTTGAAGCCTGATCTCGTGATCATCGATCTCAAGATGCCGGGCCTCAACGGCTTGGAAGTTCTGGATAAAATCCAGGGAATCGACACCAGCATCATTCCCATCGTCATCACTGGCTATGCGACGGTAGAGTCAGCTGTTGATGCCATGAAAAGGGGCGCTTACGACTTCCTTCCCAAACCCTTCACTCCGGAAGAGTTGAGAATAATCATCCGGCGAGGGCTTGAAAAAAGAAAACTCCTCCGGGAAGCCGAATCCCTCCGGAGAGAAAAGCAATTGATGGAGGAAAATTTTATCACCATGGTCTCGCATCAATTGCGCAGCCCGCTGGTGGCCGTTCTTCAATATTTTGAGACCATATTAGCCGGTGCGGCGGGTGAAATCCCCGAAAAGCCAAAAGGGATGATCGCCAGAGCCGGCAATCGACTGCAAGGCCTTCTGCAATTGATCAACGACTGGTTGGATATGGCGCGGATAAGCAGCGGGCAAATTGTTGAGAAGCTCAGGCCCGTATCTTTAAGAAAAATCCTGAAGAAGCTCATGGATGATTTGCAGCCACTGGTCCAGTCGTATGATGTTTCTTTGGAATTCGGACCGTGCTCGGAAAACGACTTCGTGCAAGGCGATGAGGAAACTCTCGAGCAAGTCTTTTCCAACCTCATTACTAATGCAATCAAATATAACAAGCCGAAAGGCCGAGTCATTATTGCCATCGAGGAAAACGAGAATTTTATTGCCGCCAAGGTTCAAGATACTGGAATAGGTATCGCCAGCGAACATCTCCCTTTCATCTTCGATCAGTTTTATCGTGTGCGCAAGAGCGCAGACCACACGATAAAAGGCACAGGATTGGGACTTACGATTGCCAAAAAAATTGTCGAGGCTCATGGAGGCTCCGTTCAGGTCTCCAGTCAGGTTGGGCAAGGAAGCATATTCACCGTGCTGCTGCCCAGGGCAAACGAGGGATTTTCTTGCGAGAGGGAACAGACGCAATGACACTTGCAGAAGTAAAGGAAATTCTCGCGTGTGAAGTTCTTCATGGTGATGATCTGGATAGGGTAGAAATCAAAACGGGTTGTGGCTGCGATTTGATGAGCGATGTTTTGCGTTTCGTGAAGCCCGGCGCGCTCTTGTTGACAGGACTGACTCATACACAAGTTGTTCGCACCGCTGAAATGGCGGAGATCAGGGCAATCTGTTTTGTTCGCGGCAAGAAACCCGATGAAGAAACAATTCGCTTGGCAAAGGCAAGGGGCATCTGGCTTTTGGCGACTCGCCTGCCATTATTCGAGTCCTGCGGCAAATTATATCGGCAAGGACTACGCGGCTGTTAAGCTTTTTCCTGATTAAAACTTCAAAGGAGGAGGCCATGATGACTTCGGTTTTTATTTTGAGAGGTTGGGAATACCTGCTTTTAATTGGCTTTCTCATACTCGCTGTCTTGTTCGTCAGATATCTCCGTGCTCCTTCGAAATCGAAATCAACTTGAATTTTTGATCACTTGGTTGAACCGTTACGCTGCCATGAAAACTAAAACAGTGGAGGAGAGGGTATGGTTGCTCTACTTGTTATCTTTATAATCGCCGCTTTTATAACGGCCGACGTTGTAGTGCGTATGATAACGCAAAAAATGAACGAAGCGAAATTGAAAAAGCAAAGGCAGGAGGCTTTGGACATCGGTTTGAGGCTGGATTATACCAATGAGGCCAAGAGTTTAAAACGTGTGCAGGTGGAAAATCCCAAGGCCAAAATTTTAGCGGTGGATGATGAAGAAATCGTGTTGGACAGTATTCGTAAAATCCTGGTTCTGGCGGGGTATTCTGTGGACACGGTCGAAACCGGCAAAGAAGCCGTCGGTCTGGTGCAAAGAAATGATTATGACTTTGTGTTCACCGATCTGAAAATGCCGGAGATGGATGGCTTGGAAGTCACCAAAGCCGTCAAATATTTGCGGCCGGATATTGACGTCATCGTGATCACGGGTTTCGCCACGATTGAATCCGCCGTCGAGGCCATGAAATTCGGCGCCATGGATTATATCCAGAAGCCGTTTTCCGAAGGTGAGCTGGTGGAGTTTGTCAGCAAATCGCTGATCCGCCGCCAAGAAAAAATCGAAAAAGAGATCAGACCGAAAATTCATTTGGTCACGCCCTCTTCGGGAGAATTGCCTTCCGAACAGGTGTACAATGTCCCGGCGGGTGTTTTTGTCTCGCCTGAGCACACCTGGTTGAGTATTGAACTCAATGGTGCGGTCAAGATCGGTATCGATGATTTTGCGCAGAAAATAATTGGTCAAATAGATGAAATCGTGCCGCCCCCAAAGGGGAAGAACGTCAAGAGAGGTGATCCGCTTTTTTCCATTAAACAGAACTCCCGGACTTTGACCTTTCCTTCCCCCGTGAGCGGCAAGGTGACCTCGATCAATACGGACTGCGTCGAGCATGTGGAAATTCTCAATGTGAAACTGTACGAAGTGTGTTGGATTTGTTGCATTGAGCCTACCAATCTCTCGCAAGAGCTGCGTCGACTCCGAATCGGCGCCGATGCGCTCTCCTGGTATCAGGATGAATTCGACAGATTTCAGGACACGCTCAGAAGCCTCAACAACCGAAAACCAAGAACAGAAACGGTTGCCGAAGGCAAGAGTCAAGGGCAAATCACGCCATCGCCGCGCATGGATAACGAGAATTGGGAAGCGTTTTCAAAAGCTTTTCTTCATACCCAAAATGACGGAGTGCTGCAATGAGTGTAGGGATTCTAACAGATTTAACGAAATGTATCGGTTGTCAACTCTGTGTCTGGGCCTGCAAGGAAATCAATGAATTGCCTCGTGATGATGGCGCAAAAAAACTTTCCGCCACCACCTGGACAACGATTGAAAGACGAAATGGCGTCAATATCCGGCGACAATGCCTCCACTGTCTGGATCCGACTTGTGTTTCAGTCTGCCCGGTGGCGGCTTTGGAGAAAACCAAAGATGGTCCAGTGATTTATCATGAGGAGCGCTGCATGGGTTGCCGTTATTGCATCATGGCTTGCCCGTTTGAAATTCCAAAGTACGAATGGGATTCGGTGCTGCCCAAGGTTCAGAAATGCATCTTGTGTTATGAAAAGCGACTGGCAAAAGGCCAACAGCCCGCTTGTACCTCGGTTTGCCCGACCGGAGCGACCCTGTTTGGCAATAGGGACGAATTAATCGCTCTCGCCCGTCGCCGGATCGAAGACAATCCCGGTCGCTATGTGGATCATATTTATGGATTACGCGAGGCCGGTGGAACTTCCGTGCTTTATCTTTCCGATGTTCCTTTTGAACAACTCGGATTCAAATATGCCAAAGCCGATGTTGCATATCCGAAGTTGACCTGGCAGGTTCTCAGACAAATACCCAATGTCGTCAGTGTGGGTGGGGTGTTGATGTTTGGGATTTGGTGGATCATCAATCGGCGTGTAACCCTGGAAAAGGTTCGCAATGGTGAAATGACAGAAGAAGAAGCTTTTGGCAAAAAGTTAATTGAAGAGTAATTCAAATGAAACTACCAAGATTGACGTTTTGGAAAATTATTGCCGCAGTCATATTTGCTTTAGGGCTTTATGCTACGGCTGTTCGATTTGTCAAGGGATTGGGCGCGTCCACCAATTTGACGGACGAGTTTCCGTGGGGCATTTGGATCGGGTTCGATTTGCTCGTTGGCGTTGGTTTGGCGGCGGGCGGCTTCGTGATTGCTGCCACGGTGCATATTTTCAACATCGAAAAGTATGAATCCATCAGCCGGCCGGCGATATTGACCGCCTTTCTCGGTTATCTGCTGGTTATTATCGCACTGCTGTATGATCTGGGCAGACCCTATAGAATTTGGCACCCTTTGATTATGTGGAATCCGCACTCGGTGATGTTCGAGGTGGGTTGGTGCGTGATGCTTTATACCACCGTATTGGCATTGGAATTCAGTCCGGTCGTCTTCGAGAAGTTCAACTTGAAGGTTCCTTTGAAATTGATTCGATCACTTTACCTGCCGATTGTCATCGCCGGAGTTCTATTATCGACATTGCACCAGTCTTCTCTCGGAACGCTGTATGTCATTGTGCCTGACAAGCTTTACGGCCTGTGGTACTCGCCGTTGTTGCCGGTGTTCTTCTTCATTTCCGCCATCGCGGCAGGTTTGGCGATGACGATCATCGAGTCGTTTTTGAGTTATCGGGCCTTTGGCAGACGTCTTGAAAAAGATATTTTAGATGGACTGGCCCGAGTCATTGTCGTGGTGTTGGCCGTATATTTCGTTTTCAAATTCCAGGATTTGAATGGTCGAGGCAACCTCCATCTTGCGTTCGAGTTCAATCGGGAAAGCGTTCTTTTCTGGGGAGAGATGGGCCTCGGTGCAATTTTGCCGATGATTCTTTTGTTCAGTGCAAGAATAAGAGCAAAAGAAGCCGGTTTGCTGTTCTCAGCGCTTTTGGTGGTCATCGGGTTTATCGTGAATCGTCTCAATGTCAGCATTACGGGCATGCTGCACTCGGAAACTTATTTCCCGAAGTGGACGGAAATTGCCGTCACCATGACCATTGTCGCATTGGGCTTTACCATTTTTGCCTTTGCCGTGAAATATTTTGCCGTTTTCCCGAAGGAAGAAATGATCCCGGCGCCGGAAGCTTCCGGTGAAGCGCAGAAAGACCGGTATCCCGTATTTACCGGAACTGTGGTATTGGGCATGTGGGCGCTGGCATTGATCGGATTGATTACGTTGGGATTAACCAAAAAGTATGAAGTTGACCATAACGCCCCAACCGAGGAAAATGAAATCGCCTCGCGGGTCGTGAATCCGCTTGAGGAGGAGCTGCGGATACCTGATGATTTTGTTTATCCTTTGGGAGAAGGGAGCCCAGGCGCCGTGACCTTTAGTCATCAAAGCCATGTTTATATTAAGGGGCAGCCGGACTGCACGCCATGTCACACCGGTTTGTTTGAGATTCTCAAGGCCGATCAATCAAAGCCGAAGCCCCTGACCATGGCAGCCATGTACGAGGGCCAATCTTGCGGCAAATGTCACAATGGAAAGGATGCTTTTAGCGCGGAGGAAAATTGTGAGGCCTGCCATACTCGGTAGTTCGGCGTAATCAGTCTGAAAACGAGTTTTCGCTCGGCGAGGAATTGGCACCGGAGGTGGCGGATGCAATACCCCAAATCGTCAAACAGGTTGTAGAGTTTGCTCAAGCGTTAAAAAAATCGCCGTCGAAACCAGACACTGCAAAAACTCTTGAGGTCTTGCCGTAATGCCTCAGTTACGGGTGGAGAGAAATGTCATTCCGTAGGCTACGCCCGTAGGGAATCTTGTTTCTAACCAGCACTGTACTCAGCCTGAACAAGATGCTTCCAGCATGACATGGGTGGTTGTCCACCAATAACTGAGGGATTACGTCTTGCCAAAAAATACCCTTGACTTTATCCGCAAGATATTTTAATATGAGTACATACCAACGTTTGCTGCAATTACCAAACGAGCAATGAGGAGAATACGATGGCATTAATACTCTCCCCCGAAACCTATATTCGTCTTGAGGATACATTTGGCAAGGAGCAAGCGCGAGAAATCGTCACTGTTTTAGATGCTTCTCTTCAGGCAGTGGATCAAAAAGCCAACGAGACACTTGACAGCATCAAGGATAAAGCCGACGCGCTCATTACTCAAAAGAAATTCGAGCTGAAGAATGAGCTAACGCAGGAACTCGCTACCAAGGCTGATATTGTAAGACTGGAAGGAGTCACCAAGGCAGATATTGCAAGACTGGAAGGAGTCACCAAGGCAGATATTGCAAGACTGGAAGGAGTCACAAAGCTAGATATTGCAAGACTGGATCGCAAATTCACCATTATGTTTCTCATTCTGCTTTTTACCACCATCTTTGTAAATCAGAACGCTCTCGAATTTATTGCGAAGCTGTTGGGGTTGATAAAATAAAGCGTGGAACAGAAAGCGTTTACACGTTTTTCGCTTCCCGCTCTACGCTCCCTTATCCATTCAGATCTCTTGATTTCGCTCACCCTCGCCAATCGATCTCCTCTCGAATCAAACACTTCACTTTATCTATAAGGATTCGGCCCGAGCGCAGAGAGCGCCTCGGTCATCTCCGCGACGACTTTTGCGAACTTTGAGCCTTCCGAGGCAGCGATGAACTCCAGCCGGAAGCGTTCAGGTTCCAGGCCAAAATCCTCCAGCATCAGCGCGATTGACTCTGCCCGGCTTTGCGCTTTGCGGATGCCTTCCCGGGAGCGGCAATTTCCAGGATGACAGCCGCAGAGTAGGACGCCATCGGCTCCGTGAGTAAGCGCATCTATGATAATGTTGGGGTGGATCATGCCAGTGCAGACGGTGCGAATGATCTTGACGCTGGTGGGATACTGAATTCCCGCCGAGCCGGCGGCATCGGCCCCGGGATACGCACAGCGATTGCAGCAAAAGCTGAGAATGACCCCGTTGGATAAGGTACCTTGACTTCCTGTGGCATGCAGGGGGCGGTAATCCAACGGGGTGACCCCGTTAGATAACTTTTCCAATGGACGCTTATCTTGAGACGTGATTTCATCCAACGGGGTGACCGGCTGTTTATCATTTTCCTTCAGCGCTGCTGCGACCATCGCGGAGAAGTATTCCGGTTTGAAATGTCTCACGAAGATGCCCTTCTTGGGGCAGGTCGCCATGCAGATGCCGCAGCCGATGCAAGTGGCCTCGTTGACTTCCACGACTTTCTTGATCTCACCGCGTTGCATGAATTCCAACAGCGTAATGGTCCGGGTCGGGCAGGGTTCTACGCAGTAGGCACAGCCATCACAATTCTCTTCCACGACGTGTGAAATCACTGGGGCTTTTACCATCATCGGCGACGCGAGCACAGTGGCGACTCTCGAGGCCGCCGCTTCTCCGTCTATGACTGCGTCTTCGATTTCGAGAGTCGCCCGTGCCAGTCCGCAGTTGAACACACCTTCCGTTGTGAAATCCAAAAGATTCAAAATTCCCTGTGTGCTGAGGTAGAAACCATTCTTATCTTTTGCCAGCGCCAGCGATTTCTCGAAGCCGGTACCGATTGTCCCTCGATCATTTGTCGCGACAACAATCGCTCCGACTTCAACCGCCATCTTTGCCCCGCGTTGAACCAACTCAACTTTGAAGTTACCGACGAAACCTTGAACTTCATTCACGGTCGCGGGAGCGTGGATCTCCACTTTGTTATCGGTGGAAAGATCGGCCAACAGCGGCGCTACCAAATGATGATTGTTGCCCGGGACGATCTCCAGACCCGGAGCCCCCTCCACGAGGTGAACATGAATGCCCATCTTGGCCAGTTTGGCCGCGCAAGCCACGCCACTGGCAGAGCCGCCAACCACAAGGCAGCTTTGAGTGACCATGAACTCGAGGTCATCCAAAGGCTCCAACTGCCGGGCACGGGCGAGGCCCATTCTCATGAGTATCTTCGCTTTTTCGGTAGCTTCCGCCCTATTACTCGAATGCACCCGGGCGCATTGATTGTGGAGATTTACCATCTCCAATAGGTAGCGATTCAGACCCGCCTGCTCCGCATAACGTTGAAATCGGGGCTCATAAGGTATCGGTGAAGGGCCGGCCACGACGAGGCGGTTGAAATTGCCAGTGCTCAGCAGTTCTCTGATCTTCGTGCC
>JAPDQK010000026.1:0-5340 GCA_034505955.1 Candidatus Zhuqueibacter pondensis | reverse complement strand
ATAGGTAGCGATTCAGACCCGCCTGCTCCGCATAACGTTGAAATCGGGGCTCATAAGGTATCGGTGAAGGGCCGGCCACGACGAGGCGGTTGAAATTGCCAGTGCTCAGCAGTTCTCTGATCTTCGTGCCGTCAGAGGCGCAAGACGTCACTTCTACACATTCGACTCCCGGGAGGGTGCGGGTGTATTCTCCAAGTTCGTTCCAGTTCAGAAGGTTTGTGGCCTCCGTCCCGTTTTGGTCGATGACCACGGCGATCTTTGGCTCATCTGTGGCCTTGACGGGAAAGAGTTTGGTCACAGCAGATTCATCCAGCCCATTGCCTCGGGCTGGGGCCAACAGTACAGCAGCGTGAGCCGCTGTTGCACAGGCCTGGATGATCGACTCACCGATTCCTTTTGCTCCGTGGACTGTGCCGTATAGGAATACCCCCTCACGGGAGGAGAGAACGGGATGGCCGCTCATGGAGTCTTTCCTGAAGTACCTATTTTCGTCCAGTTCCAAGCCGAGGCGCTCGGCCAAGGTGCGCGTCTTGTCATTCGGCACTTGGGAGATTGGTAAGATCAGCAGTTCCGTTTCCAATTGCGCTCTTTTTCCGTCTTCGGTAGTGTAGAACAGGACGAGCTTTCCCACTTGCGTATGGCCGACCTCCACAGATGATGCCTGAATATAGTTTACTCCCTGTCTCTCGGCCTCCCGACAGCATCCTTCGCATCCTTTTCCGTCTGTCAGGCGCTTCTCATAGAGAATAGAAACTTGGGCATGCTTGTTCATTTCGCGGACACCCAATGCTTGTGCCGTGGCAGACATGAATGACTCCGGCGAGTCTTCTTTACGGACGAGCCAAGCCACCCGTCCAAGCTCTCTCCCATTTGTCAGCCTGATGATGCCACCTGTCGATTCGAGCCTCAAGAATTTTCGCTCAAATTCGAACCCGGTGAGGACGTTGGGAAATCTGCCGTAGCCGAGTCGCTCTAAGAACTCGTCCCTTTCGTCTTCCAGTCTTGCCGGCACGATCACCACCCCGACAGCGAGCTCCAGCTGCGACGGTCTTTCATCGCCTTCTGCCTGTTTGCGCAGAATTTCGACCGTGAAATCTCCAGCCCGACCCTGAAGCGATAGGAGTTCTGAGGAGGTGAGGATGGTGGCGTTAGGGTTGTTGAGGAGGTCGAGCATGATTGGTTGGAGAGCGCAAGCGGCGTCCTCATTCGCGGGAAACAGTTGCTGGATTCTCGCCATATTGGCGGGGATGGTGGGCCCTTCTTCCAGCAGGTAAACTTTAAAACCCTGCTGAAGCAATTCTACCGCCGCGCGCATTCCGGCGACGCCAGCTCCCAGGATCAGAACCGAACCTGTCATGTCATACCGCTCTGAAATACATTCAGAAGCCAGAAAGATGGAGGACAAAAATATTATGAGGATTGGGCATTATCAAAGAAGTGTTCACTTTGTTGCAACGAGAAGGTGTAAAAATTTTTCTGCCATCCATTTAGGCAAAGATTTCAAAAGACAAAATAATTTTCGACAAAATGATTTTACAATTATTTTGTTCTTAACCCTGGCCTGCAGCACCGCGTGGCGCGTTGGGCGCCAGGTCAGGCATTTTGTCTTTTGGGTTACGGCTTTTCCATGTCGAGATTTTTGCGCTACGCTTCTTCACCAATCCGAGGCGACACCGCCTCCCTTATTTTCTCGCAAACCGCCGGAATTGTATCTGCAACAACTTTGGACAGACCGGGACAAACCTCAGCCGGCAGGTGATGAACCTGTGTCGAAATGATCCTCACCTCGACACCGCACAGTTCCTTCAGTTCTCGCAGGAGGTTGGAGGTGGGGAGTTGATGCATGGAGAAATCATCGATTTTGGTTTCAGGAAGTTCGGATACATCAAGCTCGAAGATTTCCCCTGGTGGCCTGCCGACATCAACCGCATCGACGATGATGATTTTTTGGGGTCGTTTTTCGCCCAGAGCGAGTGTGAATAAAATCTCTCGCACGCTCAGGCCGGCGTTGATGACGCCGACGTGGTCCGGGATATGATAGTTTTTCTGGAAATGCTCGACCACTGCAGGGCCAAAACCATCATCGCCGAAAAGAATATTTCCGCATCCGAGTATCAGGGTGTCCTTGTTCCAATAGTCGGTCATGGCACAAAGAGGATTCGTAACAGCTCAGGCTCCCCTTTAATAGTGTCATTCCGTAGGCTACGCCCGCAGGGAATCTTTTTGCGTATTGAGTAACATTTCAGTTCTGAGATTCTTATCTAGCACAAAAAAGATCTTCCAGAATGACATCTTCGAGGAGGGGGGTGAACTGTTACGCAGTTACCATTTGCATGCCTGAGAGTGGGGTTGTCCAAAAGTCAAGAATGTCATTGCGAGGACACCAACGCTTCGGGGGAAGTAGCAATTTCCTGTCAACAGAAGGGTACTGCTTCTTTCGACGTGGCGCACAGGCGTCAAATTAATAAGTGTATTGCTGCCCTTGAACTCCGTTAGGAGTGGTATGTTTATAGAAAGGGGTAAACCTAGCTAATTGAACTCTGTAGGAATCTTTTTCAAAATGAGCACAGAATTGAATTGAAAAAAGATTCTTCCAGAATGACATCGGTTCAGCAACTATAAACATCTCACCCTGCCGGAGTTCTTATGTTGACACCCATGCGGCGCATCGGGATCACAATGACAGCATGTCGCTTTCTTTTTGGACAAGCCCACTTTTTTCGCTCTGTAAGAATTTAGCCATCTGAACTTTACCTCAACTAAGGCTGTCATTCCGTAGGCTACGCCCGCAGGGAATCTTTTTACTTTTTACAGTACCCAAAAAGATTCTTCCAGAATGACCCCGCCACGGCGGGGTTCAGTTGGCTAAATTCATACCTCGCTCATCACTCAGTTCTTGAAAGTGTCCAACAACATCCCATTCGCATCCAGGATATCCACGCGCACCGGGATGGTACCATTGAGATTGTGCGTCGCGCAGGACAGGCACGGATCGTAGGCCCGAATCGCCATCTCGACCCGGTTCAAGATACCCTGATCATACTTGCCGTCCTTGATCAGCATTTTCGCTGCCTGATTCACGGACATGTTGATGGGGGCGTTGTTATGGGTCGTTCCGACGATCAGATTGACGTACGTGACCAGACCTTTGTCATCGGTCTCATAGTCGTGAATGAGGGTGCCTCTCGGTGCTTCAACGCATCCCACGCCGCGTGCGGCTCGTGGCGTGACCGGGACTCTGGTATCCGTGCTGGTGATTTCCGGATCGTTGAGAAGCTCGACCACACGTTCGGCATTGTACAGCAGCTCGATGAGCCGTGCCCAATGATACAGCAGCGTCATTTGCGCTGGCCGGCCAAATTGTGCTCTAAACACCTCGAATTCAGCCTGTGCCAGCGGCGTGGCAATCTTGTCGGCCACGTTGATGCGTGCCAACGCATTGGTGCGGTAGATGCCTCTGGGGTCGGTGGAGTCCATCGAGAAACCTTCACCCCATGACTTGGCATACGGAAACTTCAGATAGGTCCAGTCTTGGATCTTTTCACCAATGAAGTCGGTGTACTTGTCAGAAGCGAAGTCTTCATAAGAGCCATCGGCTTTCATCAGCCTGATTTTGCCATCGTAGAGATTGAGGGCGCCGTCGTCTGTAACCGTGCCCATGAAGCCGGTACGGATGACACCGAGAGTCTTGACCGTATCGAGGTATTTCGGGAAAACCTCTTCTTTGGCAAACTTGATGGCGAACTTCGCGAATTCCAGAACTTCTTCGGCTATGGGCAGAACCTTGTCGCGTTCTGCCTTGGTCAGAGGCTTGCTGAATCCGCCCGGCACCGCCGTGACCGGATGGATCGCCTTGCCGGAAACGATTTCCAGCATGTGGGCGCCGTTATGGCGATTGCGCACGACTTTCTTGCCGATTTCAGGATGCGCTTGCGCGATGCCAATCACGTTGCGGACCGAATAGTCTGCATCCGGGCCCATGACAAAATCAGCGGCGGACAGGAAGAAGAAATGCAGGATATGTTCTTCGGTATAGGCGATGGCATTGCACAGCTCCCGCAGTTTTCTCCCTGCCGGCGGCGGCGTCACGCCAAAGACCGCGTCATTGGCTTTGGCCGAGGCCAGATGATGCGACCACGGGCAAACGCCGCAAATACTGGTGACGATCCTCGGCAGTTCTTCCACCGGCCGGCCGACGCAAAATTTCTCGAAGCCTCTCAGCTCAACCACGTTGACTTTGGTATCGGCGACGTTACCGGAGTCATCGAGTTGAATCGTGACTTTGGCATGGCCTTCGATTCTGGAGACTGGTTGAATGACGATTTTCTTACCCATGGTTGTCACCTCCCGGCCTTAGTTGGTAACGGTTTGAGACGATTTTGCCCGCCAATATACCTGTTCATGAACGCCCGGCGGTCTTCGATCAGCTTGGCATCCAGCCCGATACTCGAGAGAGCGCCCATCATGTCAACCTGCGGGTTGGCGCCCTTTCTGATGGGGCCGAAGCAGCCGCGACAAGGCATGTAACCTTTGATGCAACGGGGAATATTGGCTTCGCCCTCGAGATAGGGTTTGCCGCAACCCGATTTGGTCACCGGCCCAAGACAGAGGATGCCCTGCTCATTCAGACAGCGCATCTTGTCATACTCACCCGGAACGAATACCGCATTTTGCAACGGTCGCTTCAGACCAACGTCGCTCTTCTCTTCCCGCTTGGTGGGGCAATCATCGCAGACACTGCGCTCCGGTAGTGAAAAGGGCTTGCCTTCCAGAAGGCATTGCAGCGCCTCCAGAATGATCGCCGGATTCATCGGACAACCCGGGATGTAGATATCGACTTTCACGACTTCATCGATAGCGTAAACCCGGTCCGTGAGCGGCGGGATGTCCTGCGAAGGGGTGCCGTTTGCCTCGGTAGTCTTGGTGTCGCGATAGACGGTTTGAAACAGCTCTTCCAGCGGATACATGTTGGCGAGCGCCGGAATGCCACCGAAGCATGCGCATGAGCCGAGCGCGATGAGGGTCTTGCACTTTTTCCTCATCTCTTCCGTGACGTGCTTTTCCTTCTCGTTGCGGATGCCACCTGAAATCATGCCAATGTCTGCTTCCGGGATCTCGAGTTCGGTCTTTTCACCTGTCTGGCCGAAGTACTTGTGATCCATGAGAACCGGCATGTGCACGAATTCAAGGGAGGGCAGCAAGTCGAGAAGCTTTTCACCCAAGTCGAGAATGGAAACCTCACATCCGCCACAGATGTTCAGCCATTCTTCAGCTACTCTTGCCATGTGTGCCTCCTGTTTGTTTCAATCTCTATTGAATTAAGGGGGTGTGAAAAATTAT
>JAPDQK010000025.1:0-75413 GCA_034505955.1 Candidatus Zhuqueibacter pondensis | reverse complement strand
GGCTTGACCGAGGCGAAGGCCAAGGAGCAGGGGCTTGATTTCGTGGTCGGTCGCTTCCCGTTCCGTCCGCTCGGCAAAGCCATCGCTATTGGCGAGACCGAAGGTTTTGTCAAATTGATCTTCGAAAAGAAATACGGCGAATTGCTTGGCGCACACATCATTGGCAGCGAGGCCACCGATTTGATTGCGGAGTTGGTTTTGGCTAAAACCGCTGAAGCCACCGCGCAAGACCTCATCAAAACCGTGCATGCGCACCCGACTTTCACCGAGGCGGTGATGGAAGCAGCGGCAAATGCATTCGGGGAGGCGATACATATTTAAAAAACGAAAAAACCAACAAGGAAAAGTTGTTGGTTGCTGGCTATCGAGGTGACCAATCGTTTGATCCTGGCAGGCGGAGGGAGGGATGAAAATCTATGATGAAGTCGTGGTGAAAGCTGGCGATCTACTTATCGACTTGGGAAAGACCGCTACGATTGCCGGATTTGCTTCATTCTTCGTAAAAAATTTTAATTTATTGCTTTCAATCGGCACCGTCCTTGTCGGGTTGATTTTGATTTTTACTGGCCTTTATTTGTTTCATGTAAAAAGTCGCCGCCGCGAAGATGCTGACAAGACAACACAAAAGAGATAAAAAAGGAGTAATGCCATGTATGGCGTTTTTCTCGCTTCCTTGATCTTGCTGGTGTTCGGTCTGTCCATCTTTTTCTTCATTTTGTGGAATGATCGAAAGGAACGGCGGGCACGGCAAACGAAGCAATAAGTCCTGTTTGATAACGCTGAAAGATGTGCGTGTTGGCCCGCAAAGCAAGTCGCGGCGCGCATGGTCGCAATGATTATCCTATAGACGAGGAAGTATTAGTCGCAGCCTCAAATGAAAAATGGATGGTACGCTGAAGTTTCGACCGGCGTGTGCTGCTCGGATGCCATGCTCATCACTGGCCGCAACCAGCTCGTGTGCCAAGCTCTTGTGCAAGACCTGAAAACTGATTATATTATCATAGAGCGAGGCAAAAAGGCTTGTTTCGTAGAGAGATGGATTTCGACGTAAAATTTTCAAGACAGTTTTGCCTTTCAAAATAATACTCTATGCCGACCAAAAATTCCGCCACTACTGCGCGTAAAAAAAGGACACCACTGTCCAAAACCAACGGCGCCTTGCCCGCCAGCGAAATGCTCGCCTATTATCACACGATGCTCTTGGCGCGCTATCTCGATGAGAAAATGCTCCTGCTTTTGAAGCAAGGCAAGAGCTTTTTTCACATCGGCGGCAGCGGCCATGAGGCAGCGCAAGTTGCCATCGCCAGCGTGATGAGGCCGGCTTACGATTGGTTTTATCCTTATTATCGCGACTTGGCGTTCGCACTGCAAACCGGCGTGACGCCCGAAGAAGTCTTGCTCGGCTTTTTAGCGCGTGCCGAAGATCCGAGCTCCGGTGGTCGCCAGATGCCGGGGCATTACGGCCACAAGAAATTGCGCATCGTCTCACAAAGCAGTCCGACGGGTACGCAATTCTTGCAGGCGGTCGGCTGCGCGATGGGCGCAGTCAAAGAAAGCCGCGACGAAGTGGTTTACGTTTCGGCAGGCGAGGGCACCACAAGTCAAGGCGATTTTCACGAAGCGCTCAATTGGGCGAGCCGCGAAAAACTGCCGGTGCTTTTTTGCATTCAAGACAACAAATATGCGATCTCGGTGCCGATCACACAGCAGACCGCCGGCGCTTCGGTTTACGAAATGTGCGCCGGCTATCGCGGCTTGCATCGGTATCAGGTTGATGGCACCGATTTGTTACAAACCCGCTACGCGGCCGAAGAGGCGGTGCGATTGGCACGGCAGGGGAGAGGTCCGAGCTTGATCGTCGCGGATGTTGTGCGTTTATTGCCGCATTCCAGTTCGGACGATCATCGCAAATATCGCCTCGAGGAAGAGCTGGAGGCGGAGCGCCAGCGCGACCCGATTGCGAAATTCGGCCAACATTTGATTGCGCATGGCCTTGCGACCGAAGAAGATCTGGCGCGCATGCGGGCGGAGGCGAAGAAAAAAGTTGACGAAGCTGCCGAGTACGCCGAGAGTCGTCCGCATCCGGAGCGCAAGACCGCCACGTGGTATGTCTATTCGCACGAGCCTTCCAGCACCGCAGAAAACTTTGTGCCGTCCAGTAATGATAACAAACCGTTCGGCGAGCCGGTGGTGATGGTGGATGCGATCAATCACGCCCTGCACGAGGAAATGGAACGCAACGAGAAAATGCTCGTGTTCGGCGAGGATGTGGAAGACGCCAAAGGCGGGGTATTCACAGCCACGCGCGGGCTGTCAACAAAATTTGGTCGCAAACGTGTGTTCAATTCACCCCTGGCGGAATCCAGCATCATCGGGGTCGCGGTGGGCCTGGCGCAACACGGCTTCAAGCCGGTGCCCGAAATTCAATTCGGCGATTATATCTGGACGGCGATGATGCAAATTCGCAATGAAGTCGCGTCGATGCGTTATCGTTCCAACAACACCTGGAGCTGTCCGCTGGTGATGCGCGTGCCGGTAAGCGGCTACATTCACGGCGGGCTTTGTCACAGCCAAAACATCGAGGGTTTTTTCGCGCATTTGCCCGGCTTGCGCATCGCATATCCCAGCAATGCGGCAGATGCAAAGGGGCTCCTGAAAGCCGCGATTCGCGGTGATGATCCGGTGCTGTTTCTGGAAGCCAAAGGTTTGTATCGACAAAGTTTTGCAAAAAGTCCAGAACCGCATGACGAGTATCTGTTGCCGTTTGGCAAGGCCGCAATCAAACAAGCAGGCAAGGATTTGACCATCATCACGTGGGGAGCATTGGTGCAGCGGTGCCTCGAAGCGGCGAAACAATTCGAGCCGGAGGGTGTGTCTTGCGAGATCATCGACATTCGTACGATCCAGCCGCTGGATAACGAAACGATTCTGAGCTCGGTAGCGAAAACGAACAAAGTGCTCATCGTGCACGAAGATATTCGCACCGCAGGATTTGGCGCGGAAATCGCAGCACGCATTGCAGACCTGGCGTTCGAGCATCTCGATGGCCCGATTCGTCGCGTCGCCGCTGCCGATGCCCATATTCCGTATAACTGGTTTTTAGAAGAGGAGGTTTTGCCGCAAACTTCGTGGATCGTCGAAGCAATCAAAGAGTTGGTGAAATATTAAAAAGTTCTTGCTTTTTCTAAAAAGATTTTCATTTTAAAAGAATCAAAGTTTCGTTCGGTTTCTGTAAGAAAGCAAGCCAAACATTCGGAGGGAGGGGAGGAAACCCAAAGGGCACGCAGCAAAAAGGCTACGCCTGAAAGGAACGTTAAGAGAGGAGTAATAGGACATGGCCAAGCACAAGATCGGCTGGCTCCCTGGGGACGGGGTCGGCAGGGATGTGATGGAAGCGGCGCGAATTGTGCTCGACAAATTAGGGTTTGATGCCGAATATTTTCACGGCGACATCGGTTGGAATTTTTGGTGCAAGGAAGGCAATGCGCTGCCGGCGCGCACGATTCAGATGTTGCGACAAACCGACGCCTGTCTCTTTGGCGCGATCACCAGCAAGCCCAAGGAAGAGGCGGAGAAAGATCTGAATCCGGAGCTGCAGGGCAAGGGTTTGGTGTACCAAAGTCCGATCCTGCAATTGCGTCAAGAATTCAATTTACACACCAACATTCGGCCGTGCAAAGCGTATCCCGGCAATGCGCTCAACTTTCGCGATGACATCAATGTGGTGGTGTTTCGTGAGAGTACCGAGTGTTTGTACGTGGGAATTGAATTTCATCCGGTGCCGCCAGCGGTGTTGCGAACGCTAATGGAATACCATCCGCGTGCGCGACGTTATTCTGACATGGATCCGAATGACATTGCGCTCTCGACGCGCATCATGACACGACAACGTTGCGAGGGCATTGCACGCAGCGCGTTTGAATATGCCCGCCGGTACGGCTATCGCTCGGTGACCGCGGTTGAAAAACCGAATGTCACACGCGAGACCAGCGGCATGCTCTTCCGGGAGGCGCGCAAGATCGCCAAGCAATTTCCCGACATCGATTTTTACGAGGCCAACGTCGATGCGCTGTGCATGTGGTTGTTGAAGAATCCCCAGCATTACGGTGTGATTCTCACGAGCAATTTGTTCGGCGATATTCTCTCCAAGCTGTGCGCGCAATTGGTGGGCGGACTGGGCTTCGGCTGCAGCGCCAATATCGGCGACAACTACGCGCTGTTTGAGCCGATTCACGGCTCCGCGCCGAAATATGCCGGTCAATATCGGGTGAATCCGATTGGCATCATTCTGGCTTCACGCATGATGCTGGAATATCTCAATGAAACCGAAATGGCCAATGCACTCGAGAATGCGATAGCCAAAGTCATCCGCGATGGCAAAGTGCGGACTTATGATATGGACGGCGCCGCCTCGACACTGGACATGGCCAAAGCAATTGCCGAACGTATTTAAAATAATCTAGAGAAAATGTCCGAATTGATCGCAGTTCTCGTCACCTTTGCTCTCATCGGTGGAACGGTTGTATTGATCCTCGGTTTGTCCTCCTGGCTCGGCCCGAAGCGCCGCAATCCAGTGAAGGACACGCCGTTTGAATGCGGCTGGAGGCCGGTGGCGTTTCCCGGTGAGCGGTTGAACATCAAGTTTTATCTGATTGCCATTCTTTTTGTGCTGTTTGACATTGAGACGATCTTTTTATTTCCCTGGGCCTCGGTATTTCGCGAGCTGGGGCCGGTGGGATTTTTTAGCATGTTGACATTCATCGGTGTGTTGGTGCTTGGACTCATCTATGCCTGGAAGAGAGGTGCTTTGGAATGGGAATGAGAAATCCTCGTTCGTAGTACTGTCTTGTCAGGCCCCAACTTCAAAAATACTTTTGGAAATTATTATGACGTTAGCTTGCAAAGAGGTGCTTTTACATGGCAATAAGAAATCTTTTGGGCGGTGATAATTTCATCACTTCTCGTTTGGATGACGTGATTGGTTGGGCGCGGAAATATTCGATTTTCGTTTATCCGTTTGTCACCGCTTGCTGCGGCATGGAGTACATGTCGGTGGCCGGGCCGCAATACGATTTGGATCGTTTCGGCGCCGCATTGCCACGCTTCACGCCGCGCCAGGCGGACCTGCTTTTTGTCGTCGGTACCATCAGTCAAAAAATGGCGCCGATTTTGCGCCGCATCTATGACCAAATGTGCGAGCCGAAGTGGGTGATCGCATTTGGCGTTTGCACCTGCACCGGCGGTTTCTATAACAACTATGCCACCGTTCAGGGCATCGACACCATCATTCCGGTGGATGTCTACATTCCCGGCTGCCCACCGCGTCCGGAGACCGTGCTGCAAGGCTTGATGCTGCTGCAAGAGAAGATACAAAAACAGAAGCAGGAATATTGACATGTCATTTCTCGAAAACCTCGTTACACAATTTCCCGATAAAATCAAAATTCTGCCGCATGCGCGCGGCGAGCACGTACTTGAAGTCGAACGCCATATTTTACCGACGGTTTGTGCTTATCTAAAGAATGAACACCATCCCCGATTCAATTTTCTGATGGATTTGGCGGGAGTGGATTATTCCGCATTCGGCGCACCCACCCAAGTTGCGGCGTATACCGGCGCAAACGATCCGGTGAGCAAACCCACTGCACAGGATTTTTCGCTGAACACGCACCGCGAGCGTTTTGCCGTGGTTTACAATCTTTTTGCCTGGCCGGAAAAGCTTCGTCTTCGGTTACAAGTGCCGGTTCCGGAGTTGAACCCGGAAACGCCGACTGTAAGCCATCTGTGGAGCGGCGCCAACTGGTTTGAGCGCGAAGTATGGGACATGTTCGGCATCCGCTTTAAAGGCCATCCGGATTTGCGGCGGATCTTGCTATATGACGAATTCAAAGGACATCCATTACGTAAGGATTATCCCATCACGCGGCGTCATCCGCTGGTGGATAATCAAAAAGCTGAAGCGCCTTTTCAAGCCCAAAATCATCACGCGGCGCCGTTTCGCATCAAGATTCCTGAACCGGGAAAGCAGACGCAAAACATGCTGCTCAACATCGGGCCATCGCATCCGGCCATGCACGGCGTCATTCACGTGTTTACCGAGCTGGATGGAGAGAAAATCCAAAAAGCCGACATCGGCATCGGCTACCTGCATCGTGCGTTCGAAAAGGACGCCGAGAACGTGACTTGGACACAAGTCTTTCCCTACACTGACCGCCTCAATTATGTCTCGCCACTTCTCAACAACGTTGGTTATGCAATGGCGGTGGAAAAGGTCATGGGACTCCAAACCACCGAGCGCTGTCAATATATTCGCGTACTGATGTCGGAAATCTCACGCATCACTGATCATCTCACCTGCATTGCCGCCAGCACGATGGAAGTCGGCGCGATGACCGCATTTCTGTATTTCGTGAAAGTGCGTGACATGTTTTACGAACTGATCGAGGAGATCACGGGCGCCCGGCTCACGGTTTCGTATGTGCGCATCGGTGGCGTCAAAGCCGATCTCACGCCGGAATTCCCTGCACACCTGCAAAAAGTGCTCGTTGAACTCCGCATCGCCATGAAAGAGATGCACGCGCTGGTCACGCGCAATCGCATCTTCGTTGACCGCATGAAAGGCCTCGGAGTTACGGACAAGGAGACCGCCATTGATTATGGCTTCACCGGCCCGTTCCTGCGCAGCACCGGCATTGATTATGACGTTCGCAAGGCTGAACCCTATCTCGTTTATGACCAGCTCGATTTCGACATTCCCTACGGACAGTACGGCGACAATTATGATCGCTATCTCGTGCGCATGGAAGAAATGGAGCAGAGCGTGCGTTTGATCGAGCAGTGCATGCAAAAATTGCAGAAAATGCCAGGTGCACCACTTAATGTAGATTATGAAGGTAAAGAGATTCCAGCAAGCAAAATGGCCGATCTCGGAAAGTACGGCTATACCAAAGGTTTATTGCAAATCCATGCGTTGACCGACCCGACGTTATCCGGCGGCAATGCATGGTTGCACGACAACATTTTTCCGACGGATGCCAAAGGCGTGGTGCTCCCAGCAAAGGAAAAAACTTACGGCAGCATCGAAGGTCTCATGAATCACTTTATGTTGATCATGGAAGGTTACGGCATTCAGCCACCGCCGGGTGATGCCTATCATGCCGTTGAAGGCGCCAATGGTGAGCTGGGTTTCTACGTCATCAGCGATGGTAAAGGTCAACCCTATCGTGTGCGCGTCAGGCCGCCGTGCTTTGCATTGATGTCCGGATTCCACAAAGTGATTGAGGGCGACATGATCGCGGATCTGATTGCAACCTTTGGCACCGTGAACATGATTGCTGGAGAACTGGATCGGTAGAGGAAAGTGACAAAAGATAGAACATGCAAATTCCACGGAAGGCAAGCAATCGACAACCAGATATGAACTCGAAACTTTCCAATCAGACGCTGAAACGCATCAAAGAAGTGATGGCCCATTATCCAAATAAGCAAGCTGCGCTTCTGCCAATACTTCATATAGTACAAGAAGAAAAGGGCTGCATTTCCGAGGAGCTGGAGCCTGCCATTGCTGAAATCGTTGAAGTCCCGGTGATCAAAGTACGTGAGGTGATAACGTTTTATACGATGTTTCATCGCCAGCCGATTGGTAAATATCATGTGCAAATGTGTCGCACTGTTTCGTGCACGCTTTGCGGCCATCGGGATCTGCTCAAATATGTCACAGAAAAGCTCGGCATCGAGGCCGGACAAACCACTCCGGACGGCAAATATACCTTGGATGTCGTGGAGTGCCTCGCCGCCTGCGAAACCGCGCCGGTAATGCAGATCAACGACACCTATTACGGCAATCTGACACCGCAAAGAGTTGATGAGATTCTGGCGCGCTTGGAGCAATAAATTGCTGTCTTTCAAAACTGCCATTCATCAGGAATGGCAAAGGTGGGCCATTACCGTGATAACGATTTGAGACTAACTGCAAGTATTACTTGAAAATACAGCTAAAATATGTCCTTTCCAACCTTGTTCACAGATGCTAAAGGTGGTATCTTAACGCCTTACATTAAGCAGAACTGCCAAATTTTGAAAAACTACTTGAAATTGGGCGGGTATGAAACTGCCAGGAAGGCACTGTCGATGACCCCGGACCAAATCATCGAAGAAGTCACAAAATCCAACCTGCGAGGGCTTGGTGGCGCTGGTTTTCCTGCTGGCCGCAAATGGAGCTTCATTCCCAAGAATTCGACCAAACCAACTTATCTTGTCATCAATGCCGATGAAGGCGAGCCAGGCACGTGCAAGGACAAGTATGTCATCATGGGTGCATCTCATGTTTTACTTGAAGGCATCATCATTGCATCCCATGCCATAAATGCCCACACCTGCTATATTTACATTCGCGGCGAATATGTCGAACCGGCGCGCATTCTACAAAAAGCCATTGATGATGCCTACGAGGCGAAAATTTTGGGCAAAAGTGTACTCGGCACCGGCTACGCGCTTGACGTTTACCTCCATCGTGGGGCTGGCGCGTACATCTGTGGCGAGGAAACGGCACTGATCGAATCGCTCGAGGGCAAAAAAGGCTGGCCGCGCATGAAGCCGCCATTCCCGGCGATTGAAGGCTTGTTCCGCTGTCCCACCATCGTCAACAATGTCGAAACCATCTCCTACGTACCGAGCATCATCAACAAAGGTGGCGAGTGGTTCGCCAAGCTTGGCACTGAGCGAAATGGCGGATATCGTTTTTACAGCGTGAGCGGCCACGTGAATCGTCCCGGCGTTTATGAGTTGCCGGTAGGTACGACGCTGCGCACAATTTTATATGATTATGCCGGTGGGATTCGTGGAGGCAAGAAGTTGAAAGCGGTTGTGCCAGGTGGCTCATCGACGCCGCCATTACGTCCGGAAGAAATCGATGTAAAAATGGATTTCGATTCTCTGTCGGCCATCGGCTCGATGCTTGGCTCCGCCGGTGTGATGGCGATGGATGAAGATACCTGCTTGTTGGATATGCTTATGGTTACCACGCGCTTCTATCATCATGAAAGCTGTGGCCAATGCACCCCCTGCCGCGAAGGTACCGGCTGGATGGATAAAGTCATCACGCGCATGGCTCGTGGCGAGGGACGGATCGAGGATGTTGACAATCTGGCCGAAATTGCCAACGGCATCATGGGCAACACCATCTGCCCGCTCGGCGACGCCGCCGCCATGCCGGTGCTTGGCTATCTCAAGAAATTCCGCGAGGAGTTTGAATCGCATGCGAAATATGGCAAGTGTCATCAGGGAGAATTTACAAGTTGGACCGCCTCCGCTGGAAGCCAGCGGTGAGGATGTAGAGCTGAAAATTGCTTAGGCAAATTGAATTACAAACCCTTTAGAAAACCATGCCCACCATCACCATAGACGGAAAATCAATCGAAGTCGAAAAAGGTACGACGATCATGCAGGCCGCGGATAAGCTCGGAATCATACTACCGCGTTATTGTTATCATCCCGGCTTGAGCATTGTCGGCCAGTGCCGCATTTGTCTCGTTGAAATCGAGAAAATGCCCAAACTGCAAGTTGCCTGCTACACGCCGGTGACCGACGGCATGGTGGTGCACACGCAGAGTCCGAAAGCCATGCGTGGCCGCAAAGATGTACTGGAGTTTCTGCTCGTCAACCATCCGCTCGATTGTCCGGTGTGCGATCAGGCCGGCGAATGCTTCTTGCAAGATTATTACATGAAAATCGGCCAGTATGACAGCAAGATGGTCGAGGACAAAAACAAAAAGCACAAAGCCCTGGATATTGGCCCGCACGTCATGCTGGACTCCGAACGCTGTATTCTCTGCACGCGCTGCGTGCGCTTCTGCAATGAGATCAGCAAGAGCAACGAACTCGGTATTTTCAATCGCGGCGATCACGCTGAACTGCTGCCTTATCCAGGCCGCCGTTTGGACAATCCGTACTCGGTCAACACCGTCGATATCTGTCCCGTCGGCGCATTGACGGAAAAAGATTTTCGCTTTGAAGCACGCGTGTGGTATTTGAAACAAACAGATTCAATCTGTCCCGGTTGCAGCACCGGCTGCAATATTTCGGTTCATACCAACACGGTGCGTGATCATCATGCCGAAAGCCGGCGCGTGGTGCGCTTGAAACCTCGTTACAATGCGGAGGTCAATAAGTGGTGGATGTGCGACTTCGGGCGTTATTCGTATAAACCGGTTGATGAGGCGACCCGCATCACTGCACCGATGCTCAAGCACGGCGACAATTGGATCGCGACGACCTGGCAGGTCGCCATCGAAGCCATTGCTGATAAAATCAAGAAAGCATTACCGCAGAAAAAAAGCGGGCAGATTGGCGTATGGGCTTCGCCACAAATGACGAACGAAGATCTGTTTGTTTTGCGCCAATTTACCGAGACGCTCGGCATCAACCACATTGCCATGACGGTCACTCCAAGGGAGAGGCCGTTCAGCGACAACTATCTCATTCGCGAGGACAAGAATCCCAACACGCGAGGCGCGATCGCACTTGGCTACGATACCGACATGCAAGCCTCACGGGATCTTTATCGTCTGGCGTTTGACCGATTGCTGAGCGTTCTCTTCATCTTTCATCACGACTTGACGCTCGGCTTCGAGGCGGAACATCTTGCAGCGGCGCTGGGTAATGTGCCGACCATCATCTTCATCGGGCCGAATCGCAATGCCACCAGCGAGTTCGCGCACATTCTCCTGCCAGCGGCGGCATGGCCGGAAAAAGACGGCACGTTCACGAACTTTGCCGGTCGCGTGCAAAGAATGCGTGCAGCAGTTCAACCATTGGGCGACGCGCGCACGGAGTGGATGATTTTAAAACGACTCGGCAAGCCACTCGGCTTGTCCGTACCCTATGTTGAAGCCGGTGATGTGTTCGCGGCCATCGGGCGGAATGTACCCGCGTTCTCCGGATTGACCTATGAGAGCGTTGGCAGCTTCGGCGTGATGTTGAAAAGTTAGCGGCGGATCCGTTTGCCGGTCTTCCACGTAACCGGATAAACGGCAAGACTAAAGGCTACGCCTGTAAGAACACAAAAGCACGAAAATTTACCCATGACACAAATATGACAGAAATTGGAATCACATTGGCGAAGGGCTTTTTCTTCATTTTCATCTTTGTTTTCGGCACTGCGGCGTTGCTCACCTGGGTGGAGCGCAAACAAAGCGCCGTGATGCAAGACCGGATCGGCGCCAACCGCGCCTCGATATTCGGCCTGCGCATTTTCGGTTTGTTTCACATCATCGCCGATTCGCTGAAGATGTTCGTGAAAGAAGACTTTACCCCCGCCGGTGCCGAACGAGTTCTCTATTCGATTGCTCCCGGCATCACGATGTTTTTTGCACTGGTCGCTTTTGCCGCCATTCCTTTTGCGGACAAATTGATCATCGGTGGACACGAATTTGTGATGCAAATCGCGAATTTAAATGTCGGCATTCTTTATGTTTTTGCCGTGATGTCGATGGCGGTTTATGGCGTGGTGCTCGGCTCGTGGGCCTCGAACAACAACTATTCGCTGATCGGTGGTTTGCGCGCGACCGCGCAAATGATCTCCTATGAAGTGGCCATCGGCGTTTCGATCATCGGCGTTTTGCTGGTTTATCAAACCATCGACCTGCAGGAAATTGTGCGTGCCCAAGGCGCCCTCCTCGGCGGCTGGCTGCCCCAATGGGGCATTTTATATCAGCCCATCGGATTTTTGCTCTTTCTCACCACCGGCATCGCCGAGACCAAACGAATACCGTTTGATGTCCCCGAAGGAGAAAGTGAGATCATCGGCTATCATCTCGAATACAGCAGCATGCGCTTCGGCATGTTTTTTCTTACGGATTTGATCGAGACCGTGCTCATCGCCAGCATCACCGTGACGTTGTTTCTCGGCGGTTGGCAGTTTCCATATTTGATGCCCGATGGTTTTCATTTTCCGTGGGGTGGAACGATCGCGCTTTCAAATCTGAGCGTGACCATTTTGCAGTTTCTCACGTTCACGATTAAAGTTTCGGTGCTGCTGTGGTTCATGATGATCATCCGCTGGACCCTGCCGCGCTTCCGCTACGATCAAGTCATGTTTCTCGGCTGGAAAATTCTGCTGCCGGTGGCGCTGGCAAATATCATGATCACGGCGGCGGTGATTGCGTTTTTGTGAGCTCAAGCCAAGCTCAGTGATACGGAAACGGCGATGATAAAATTCGAATAAGGATCAAACAACCATACCATGAACGTCCACGACAAATACAAGCCGCTCACTTTTTGGGAGCGCACTTATCTGCCGCGCATTTGGGATGGCTTGGTTATTACCATGCGCCATTTCTTTCGCAATCTGTGGCATTTCACTCTGGCACGCGTCGGCGTCGACAGGGAATGGAAGGGCGCCGTCACCTTTCAATATCCCGAAGTGCGGCGCCCGTTCCATCCGCGGCTGCGCACGCTCCATCGTTTGACCAGGCGCGAAGACGGCTCGCCACGTTGTGTCGCGTGCATGATGTGCGAAACCGTCTGTCCGGCCAAGTGTATCTATATCGTCGCCGGCCAGCGTCCGGAAAAAGAGATCGAAAAATATCCGGTGCGCTTCGATATTGATCTTGGCATGTGCATCTTCTGTGGCTATTGCGTTGAGGCCTGTCCGGAAGACGCGATTCGCATGGATACCGGCATTATCGAGATTGCTTCCTATTCCCGCAAAGACATGATTTTGACAAAAGAGCGGCTGTTGAGCCTGGAGCCGCGTACGGAATATTATACCGCGCGCAAAGATTTGGAATTGGCGTCAAAAAGCCGCATTCTGATGAGCGCCGAGAGCGAGACCAGCGCTGCAGCACATTGAATAATTTTATGGCGTTATGACCGAACCAACTCTCATCGCACAAATCCTCACCACGTGGAAAGTCCACAACGACATCAATCTTTATCTCATACAAGTCATCCCGAGCGCCGGCTTCAAAGCCGTCCCTACGAATTCCAAAGGACGCACGGTCGCGGAGCAGCTTGTCCATATCAATCGCGTACGCCTCGGATGGCTGCATTATCATCGCACTGGCAAACGGCCAATGCGCGCAGGTGTAAAAGGAGCGAACCCCACCCGTGCGCAGCTCAAGAAAGCCTTCGTCGATTCCGGTAGAGCCGTCAGCGGTTTTCTCGCGAAAGCGCTCACGGGAGAAACCGCGCCCAGGTCATTCAGCAAGCAGGCGGTGCGATGGATGGGCTATCTGATTTCACACGAGTCACATCACCGTGGGCAAATAATGTTGGCGCTCAAGCAGAATGGAATGCGGCTTCCCGAAAAGGTTTCTCTTCAAGGTCTCTGGGGCAAATGGATCTGGGGCAGATGAGAAATTTTTTGCTTTTCACATATTCGGCGTGTTTCGCGAGTAGCGCTTGCTATTCGGCCGGAAATTCGTTATATTGTTGCAATATTTTGTCACAAAATCGAACGACCTACATACCCCGAAGGCTACGCCTGAAAGGAGGAGGATATGAGTGAAACCATGCAGCCGCTTCTTCCAAAGGAGAAACGCTTCCTGGAAGAAGGGCGCTATGGTGATAATGTAATCATCACATCCGTTGATGCGCTGCTCAACTGGGCCAGGTTATCTTCGCTCTGGCCGCTGACGTTTGGTCTGGCTTGTTGTGCGATCGAAATGATGGCTACCAGCGCTTCGAGATTTGACATCGACCGTTTTGGTATGGGAGTATTTCGCCCCAGCCCACGACAAACCGATTTGATGCTCGTTTCCGGTACCGTGACCATCAAGATGGCGGAGAGGCTCAAACGCTTGTACGAGCAAATGCCGGAACCGAAATACGTCCTGTCCATGGGCAGTTGCGCGACCTGTGGCGGACCATATTGGAAGCATGGCTACCATGTGTTAAAGGGAGTGGATCAAATCGTTCCCGTGGATGTTTATGTCACCGGCTGTCCACCGCGCCCCGAAGCATTGCTGGATGGGCTGTTGAAGCTGCAGGAAAAAATTCGTCGTGAAAGTTTGCTCCGGCGCAAATTCGAGGAGAAAGTTGCTTAATCCATGTACCAGATCCTTCAGGAGCTGACGCTTATTACTTGCAAGATCACATTTGCCGAAGCGCCAAAGTGCACTCCGACAACGTATCCAAAGAGAAACCTGATATGACACCTGAGCTGATTGCCGAAAGGCTTAAAACCCATTTTGCTGACAAAATTCTGGAGTTCAACAAAAACGCCATTGACCCTCATGTCACAGTCGGGTGCGTGGATGTATACGACATTTGCAAGTTGTTGAAAGAGGACCCGGAACTGGATTTTGACATGTGCCATTCGATTTCCGGCTTCGATCTTGGCGCCGGAAAGAATCTCGGGGTGATTTATCATCTCTTCTCATTCAAACATCGCCATTGGTTTGCCGTGAAAACCGAAGTCCCGCGCGAAGGCGGCCATATTCCAACAGTGGCATTTTTGTGGCGCACGGCGGATTGGCACGAGCGCGAAATCTACGATCTTTTCGGCATCACCTTTGATGGCCACCCGGATCTTCGCCGCATTCTTTGTCCGGATGATTGGGAAGGCTGGCCGTTGCGCAAGGATTATGTCGTACAGGAATATTATCACGGCATTCGGGTTCCGTATAAAGAGGATTGGAATCAGTTCGACACGCTGGCTGTCAACCCGGACCGCGGGCATTACGTTTTTCAGTTTGAAAAGCGTTTACCAGTGAACGGTGATGGCAAACCAGGCGCAACGAGTAATCCGTGAGCAGTTTTCCGTAACGAGGTTTTTGTGGCTCCATTGATCATAACAGGAACTGGTAACCAGAAACCAATTTTTTATGCGACAATATTTCAATGATGTCTGGCGTGGTGTGTCCACGGTGCTGATCGGCATGCGCGAAACATGGATTCGTGTATTTCGTCGCCCGGTGACGCTACAATATCCTCATGTGCGCATGCAATTGCCGGCTGGCACCCGCCAACAGTTGTTCAACAATATCGACGATTGTATCGGCTGCTATAAATGCGCGCGTATTTGTCCGGTTCAATGTATTTACATCGATACCGTCAAAGCAAAACCAAACGAAGATTTGGGCAAAGCCTCGACCGGCAACCCGATTCGCCAGCACGTGGTGCGCTTCGACATAGACATGTTCAAATGTTGTTACTGTGATTTGTGCACCACCGTCTGTCCGACCGAGTGCCTGTACATGACCGATAAATACGAAACTTCGGTTTACGAGCGCAGTAACGGCATTTACCATTTCTCCAAATATCATCCGGCATTGGCGGCGAAAATGCTGGCCGAACAGGCTGCCGAGGAAGCTGCTGCGGCGGCGGCAAAAGCAGCCGCAAAAGCGAAAGCAGCCAGTGGTGAAACGAAACCTGCGCCCACAGCGCATTGAAGATAATTTTTGAACACGGATAACACGGATTTAACGGATTGTTGTAAATTAACAATATTTAATCAAAATAATATGTCATTCTGTAGGCTATGCCCGTAGGGAATCTTTTTTCAATCCAGAAAGACATCTCAAATCAAAAAAGATTCCCTACGGGCGTAGCCTGCGGAATGACAGTGCCGTATTAAATATTCAAAATCCGTGATAATCCGTCCGATCCGTGCCATCTGTGTTCATAATTAAATAAAAGGAATTTCCATGTCTACCTTCGGTGTACTGAGTAATATTTTCAAAAAGCAGCGCTACTACTTTGAAGGCGACGGCGAGATGATCGTGGATTTGGATCCCACCGCCGCCTTGGACCAGCACCGTGAGGAGATGCTGAAGGCCCGCAAGTCCGGCGCTTTCCCCGGCGACGAGATGATCATCAATATGGGGCCGCAGCATCCCTCCACCCATGGTGTCTTGCGGCTGGAGCTGGTGCTCGATGGCGAGATCGTCAAAAAGGTCAAGCCGCACATCGGTTATCTGCATCGCAATTTTGAAAAGCATGCCGAGAATGTCGGTTGGAATGAAGTGATCCCATACACCGACCGCTTGGATTATGTTGCGGCCATGAGCATGAATTTCGGCTATTGTCTGGCTGCGGAGAAATTGCTCGGTGTCAAAGAACTGCCAAAGAAAGTCGAATACATTCGTGTCATTTGTGCGGAGTTTCAACGCATTGCCAGCCACTTGGTTGCCATCGGCACTTTTGGTCTCGATACCGGCGCCGTTACGCCTTTTCTCTGGGCCTTCAGCGACCGCGAAAAAATTCTTGATTTGTTCGAGTGGCTCACCGGTGCACGCATGCTTTACAACTATATTTGGATCGGTGGCCTGGCACGCGACCTGCCTTCTGGATGGATCCAAAAGGCGACTGAATTTCTCGACCAATTCGAGCCGCACATGCGTGAATTCAACCGCCTGCTCACGGGCAATCACATCTTCATCAATCGCTGCGCCAACATCGGCATTTTGCCGCCGGAGGTGGCGATCAATTGCGGCGCCACTGGTCCGGTGTTGCGCGGTTCCGGCATCAAATGGGATGTCCGCAAAGATGAGCCATATTCCATCTACCCGCAGTTTGAATTCGATATTCCGGTAGGGGAGGGCAAATATGGTCCCATCGGCTCGGCGCTGGATCGCTATTTGGTGCGGGTGCGTGAAATTGATGAAGCCGTCAAGATTCTTCGCCAGGCACTGCCGCAATGCCCTGAACAGGGTGATGTGAAAGCCGCGATCCCGAAACGGATGAGACCTCCGGCCGGCGCCGAGTGTTATGTTCGCAGTGAAGCGCCACGCGGGGAAATTGGCTTCTATCTGCGCTCCAATGGGAGCGATATTCCGGATCGTGTCAAATGCCGCTCCTCGTGCTTTGTGCATGTCAGCTTGCTCGACGAAATCAGCCGCGGTTGCATGGTGGCGGATATGGTCGTCAATATCGGCAGCATTGATATCGTACTCGGAGAAGTCGACCGGTAATTCTGTAATTCCGGAAAATTATATAACAAAAACTTGCAGGCGCAGCCTTCGCCGAATTTCGCCAAAGTACGCTGCGTTTTTCGCAAAAGCGGCTGAACGTGGAATTCGGCGTTTTGTTTTGTCGGGAAAAGCGTAGTACAATCAGGCGATGGGCGCAGAAGCAGGCTGCGCCCGTAGGCTGCGAATCTTATCGTTTGAAACATCATGACTGAGCTCAAAGAAGTGAAAATTTATACCGACGGTGCCTCGCTTGGCAATCCGGGTCCTGGCGGTTACGGTGTTGTTTTGATTCATGGAAACCACCGCAAGGAATTATCCGGCGGATTCCGGCTGACAACAAACAGTCGCATGGAGCTCATGGCTGCCATTATCGGCTTGCAGGCTCTCAAAACCAAATGCAAAGTGACGATCTATTCTGATTCGAAATATCTGGTGGAAAGCTTCATGGAGGGATGGGTATACCGTTGGCGGGCCAAAGGTTGGAAGAAAGCAAAAAACCCTGACCTGTGGAAAAAAATATTGGAATTATGCGATCAACATGAAGTCAGATTTGAATGGGTGCATGGGCATGCTGGCAATCCTGAAAACGAGCGCTGCGATTTTTTGTCAGTACAGGCCGCGCAACAAAAGAATTTGCCGGCCGATGTGACCTATGAAAAACAGATGAAATCATCAGCCAGCAATTTGTTCGAGTGATAGCAAAATACCTGACCATCTCTGACACTTCGTATAAGCTGATTGTCTTGACAAACTGAGCTTATTTTCATATCTTTATCTCTTGAAATCCAGAAATACGAAATGCACAAAGGATTTAGCTATGGCAAAAATCGACATGGTCATGCCCAAGATGGGCGAGAGCATCGCCGAGGGCACAATCATCAAATGGCTAAAAAAAGAAGGGGATCGCATTGAGCGGGACGAGACGATCCTCGAAATCAGCACCGACAAAGTCGACTCGGAGATTCCCTCGACGGCATCGGGCGTGCTCGCCAAAATTCTCGTTGGCGAAGGCCAGACCGTCGCGGTCGGTACGGTCATCGCGCAGATTGAAACGGAACTTGGCGCTGCTGTCGCACCGACAGACGGCCAAGCGAAACCAACAGATGTAAAAGCTGCGCCCGGTGTTGCGCCGGAAGTGGCAGCGCCTGTTCCTGCTGAACCTGCAATAGCAGATACAGAGGCCGGTTTTCGTCAAGGCAAACGTTTTTATTCTCCCTTGGTGCGTACCATCGCCAAACAGGAGAATATTTCCATGCGAGAACTCGAGGCCATACCTGGCAGCGGAATGCAGGGGCGTGTGACCAAAAACGACATCTTGGCCTACTTGGAACAACGTCGTGCCATGCCGCCACGACCTGCCGCTGGTGCTCCTGCGCCTCCACCTGCGGCGCTGCCAAGAGTTGAAGCTCGTCCAACCGCACCGCCGATGCCACCACCGGCGGTCATGCCCTCCATGCCAGTCGACGAGACGCGCGTCGAGATCATGCCGATGGATCATATCCGCAAGCGCATCGCCGAACACATGGTGATGAGCAAACAAGTCTCGCCGCATGTATACTCGGTTGCGGAATGCGACATGACCAGCATCGTGCGCTATCGTGAAGCCATCAAAGACGAGTTCGAGAAGCGCGAAAGCACCAAGCTGACGTACACGCCGTTCTTCATTGATGCGGTGGTTCGTGCGATCAAAGATTTCCCGCTCATCAACTCGAGCATCGAGGGCGACAAGATTATCGTGAAGAAGTATATCAATATCGGCATTGCCGTGGCGTTGGAGCAGGGATTGATTGTGCCGGTGATTAAAAACACCGACTCCTACAATCTCGTGGGCTTGGCGAGAGCGACCAATGATCTGGCAAATCGCGCGCGCAACAAGCAACTCAAACCGGAGGAGGTGCAGAACGGCACGTTTTCGATCACCAACATGGGCAGCTTTGGCAGTCTCTTTGGCATTCCCATCATCAATCAGCCGCAAGTGGCGATTTTGGGCGTTGGCGCGATCATCAAGCGTCCGGTGGTGATCAACGATGCCATCGCCATCCGCAACATGGTCTACCTGTCGCTGTCGTATGATCATCGCATTATCGACGGCGCTTACGGCGGGCAATTCTTGCAGCGAGTGGTGTATTACTTGGAAAATTTTAAACCTGAAAGTCGATAGCTTTTATTTGAACACGGATTGCACGGATGCGACGGATTGTCATGGATTTTTCAGATGATGTTTTCAATCCGTGCCAATCCGTTCAATCCGCCTCATCTTACAGACGCAGTCCGTGTTCAATGCTTTTTGAAAAAATTTTTTATGAGTATAGCCTTACCAATATTGGAAACAGGGCAGGCAGACACCGGTAGGGAGGGAGCACGAAAAATTTCCCGCCGTCCTGATTGGCTGAAGGTTAAAATCCCCAGCGGGACGGGATATACCGACATCAAGCAGCTTGTCGATCGACATCGTTTACACACGGTTTGTGAAGAGGCACGTTGTCCGAACATCGCCGAATGTTGGTCACGGCGCAGTGCGACGTTCATGATTCTCGGCGATATTTGCACACGCAGTTGCGGCTTTTGTGCGGTCAAAACCGGCCGGCCGATTGGCCTCGATTTGGACGAGCCGCGTCGGGTTGCGGAGGCCGTGGCCCGACTCAATCTACGCCATTGCGTGATTACTTCGGTCAATCGCGACGAGCTGCCAGACGGCGGCGCGCAAATCTTTGCCATGACGATTCGAGAGATTCGACGACGCTTGCCAACTTGTACCATCGAAGTACTCATCCCGGATTTTCGTGGTGACGAGGAGGCGTTGAAAGTTGTGCTGGCGGCAGAGCCGGAAATTCTCAATCACAACGTCGAAACGATTGCGCGGCTTTATCGCCGTGTGCGGCCGCAAGCAAATTACCGGCAGTCTCTGGAACTGCTGTTTCGGGCAAAAAAGCATGGAGCAGTGACCAAATCGGGTTTCATGCTTGGACTCGGTGAAACGATTGAAGAGGCCAAAGAGTTATTGCGCGATCTGCACGCCTCCGAGGTCGACATTGCCACGATTGGTCAATATTTGCAACCGACGCCTTTGCACTTGCCGGTGGAGCGTTTTGTGACGCCACAGGAGTTTGCGGAGCTGAAAGCCTATGGCTTGGCGCTGGGCTTCCGCCATGTGGAATCGGGTCCATTGGTGCGCAGCTCGTATCATGCGGATGAGCAGGCGGGTGTAGCGCCGAGGGCGTAGAGCATGGCGCGGCGCACCAAGCCCCATGTCTTTTCAATAAAGTGCGCATTGGTGCGCTATGACATCGTATCCGACATTTGCGGTGAAGTTGTTTCACACGAACAGGCCATCAAGGTAAACACATTTCACACCGTGTAACAGACTGGGCAAAATCCTGCATAATCGGCCCACTTGATAAATCTCAAATTTCTGTAGATTTGGCAGAAAAAGTATTGACTTTTTAGCCATTCTCTATTAAATTATCACATCTTGGGAGGAGGACTACGGCAAAAAGCAAACGGCAAAAAAAGAAGCACAGGGCGCTTTTTGCGGTTTGGGGTTTGCTGTTTGCCTTTCGACGGGCGGTTAGCTCAGACTGGTTAGAGCGCTTGCTTGACATGCAAGAGGTCACAAGTTCAAATCTTGTACCGCCCACTTTGCGATTGCAAATTTCAAATTTGCGGTGGCGGAATTCAGCTGTGAGCGGAGGTGATCCAAAATCGTAGTGAGTATCTTTTTTCCTATGCGCTGGACCTCAGACGCGGAATCTACTCAAAATCTTTAAAGGTGGTTATATTCGTTTAGATGAATGAATTGATACGAATCCAATTTCCCGACGGCACAAGCAAAGAATACCAAAAGGGGATACGTCCGCAAGAAATCCTAAAAGACCTTGGACGCTCCTGGCAGGAAAAGGCCCTCGTCGCGAAGTTCAACGATAAACTCATTGATCTGGCTCGCCCGCTCACAGCGGACGGACATATCCGTTTTTTCTCATGGGATGAGCCGGAGGGGAAAGAAACCTATTGGCATTCGACTTCCCACATCATGGCGCATGCCATCAAGGCGCTTTATCCCGAAGCACAGTTTGGCGTCGGCCCGCCGATTGAAGATGGCTTTTATTACGACGTTGATGTGAACACACCAATCACGGCCGAAGAGTTGGCGCGCATCGAAGAGAAGATGCAGCAAATCATCGCGGCGGATCAGCCCTTTCGCCGAGAAGATTTGACCAAGGAAGAGGCGCTCCAGCTTTTCCAGCAGCGCCGGGATCAATACAAACTCGAGCTTCTGCGAGACCTCGAGGATAATCACCCCAGTGTTTATTACGAGGGGGATTTTGTCGATCTCTGCCGTGGACCGCATCTGCCCTCCACCGGTCGCGTGAAATATTTCAAGCTGCTCAGCGTCGCGGGTGCCTATTGGCGCGGCAGCGAAAAAAACAAAATGCTCCAGCGTATCTATGGAATTTCATTTCCAAAGAAGGAACTGCTGGAAGAACATCTCAAGCGTTTGGAAGAGGCCAAGCGCCGCGACCATCGCCGCCTGGGCCAGGAGCTCGAGCTGTTCCTGATTACGCCGAAGGTTGGCGGTGGCTTGCCGCTGTGGCTGCCCAAGGGTACCATCATTCGTGAGACGCTGGAACAATTTCTCCGCGAAGAACAGCGCAAGCGTGGTTATCTGCCGGTGGTTACGCCGCACATCGGCAATTTGAATTTGTACAGGACCAGCGGGCATTATCCGTATTACAAAGACAGCCAGTTTGCTCCCATCAAAGTCGAAGATGAAGAGTATCTTCTGAAGCCGATGAATTGCCCGCATCACTTTCAGATTTACGCCTCCAAGCCGCACAGCTATCGCGACCTGCCGATTCGGCTGGCGGAGTTCGGAACGGTGTATCGTTACGAGCAATCCGGCGAATTGACGGGTTTAACTCGTGTCCGCGGTTTTACCCAGGACGACGCCCACTTGTTTGTCCGGCAAGATCAATTGAAAGAAGAACTGTGCGGCGTGATCGAGCTGACCCAGTTGGTGTTTCGCACACTCGGTTTTGCGGATTTCACCACGCGGTTGTCGTTCCGCGACGACAACAAGGAGAAGTACGGCGGCAGCGAAGCACTTTGGGAGCAGGCGCAGAAAGACATCCAGGAAGCAGCGGACGAGTGCAAGCTGCAATATGTCGTCGCGCCCGGCGAGGCGGCTTTCTACGGCCCGAAGGTTGATTTCATGATTCGTGATGTGTTGGGCCGCACCTGGCAGCTGGGTACGGTGCAAGTTGATTACGTCATGCCGGAACGCTTCGAGCTGGAGTACACCGGCAGTGATAATCAGAAGCATCGTCCGGTGGTGATTCATCGTGCGCCTTTTGGTTCGTTGGAACGTTTTATCGGCATTTTGATCGAGCATTACGCCGGCGCCTTTCCAGTTTGGCTGGCGCCGGTGCAGGTGGCGATCCTGCCGATTACCGACGCGCAAATCGAATATGCGACCAGGATCCAGCACCTGCTTGCGGAGAAAAATATCCGCTGCCTGCTCGACAGCCGCAACGAGAAGATTGGCTACAAGATTCGGGAGGCGGAAATCCGGAAGATTCCGTACATGCTCGTGGTCGGCGCAAGGGAAGCGGAAAACGAAACTGTTGCAGTTCGCAAGCGTCGTGCCGGTGATTTGGGAAGGATGCCACTCAATGCGGTTATGAATCAGATTCTCGAAACCATCCAGCGCAAACAATTGGAATAGCAAAGCACATGGCGAACAGAAGGCTTTGCCTCATGTGTTCGATGCTTTGCGAACAATGATCTAACTCGGAGATTGCACTCTACGTCAAAGCAAAAATCAATTCGGGTCAATAATCAAATCCGTGTTCCCAAAGTTCGGCTCATCGGGCCTGATGGTGAGCAGATCGGCATCGTGCCAACGCATGAAGCCCTGTCACGTGCCGAGGCCGCGGAGCTTGACCTCGTCGAGGTCGCTCCGAATGCAGATCCGCCAGTGTGCCGCATCATGGATTACGGCAAGTATCGATACGAGCAGAGCAAACGGGAAAAGGACAGCCGCAAGAAAGCCGCGGTTATTCACGTCAAAGAAATTCGCTTTCGCCCGAAGATCGAGGAGCATGATTTCAATTTCAAGATAAAGCATGCACGCACGTTCATCGAGGCGGGCGACAAAGTCAAAGTGACGATGACGTTTCGCGGGCGTGAAATGATGCACCAGCAATTCGGGCAGGAGGTGATGAACCGGATGATCGAGCAACTCTCCGATATTGCGAAGACCGAGCGACCGCCGCAGATGGAAGGCCGCAACTTGGTTGTGTACTTTGTGAAAAAATAACAACGCAGAGGGCGGAGGCCTGAGCTGAGGGTGATAAGCCTTGCGCCATGTTTTAAGCCCTCAACCCTCTGTTCTTACATGAAAGTGAGGATTTTGATGCCGAAAATGAAAAGCCACCGCGCCGCAAAAAAGCGATTTAAAATTACGGCAACGGGCAAACTGATGCGACGGCGCGCGGGCAAAAGTCATATATTGACCAAAAAAAATCGCAAACGCAAACGTCATTTGCGTCAAGCCACGCAGGTGCATCCTGCCGACGCCAAGCGCATCATGAATTTGGTGAATGCCTAATCAGTTTTACTAATAAGCACACACGAATCTGTCATTCCTGGAAATCTTTTTTCAGATTCGAGCAAACTTGTGTTAAACAAAAAAGATTCTCAGGCCAGCGCCATGCCCCAACGGGCGTAGCCTACAGGCGTAGCCTACAGGCGTAGCCTGCGGCTTGGCAGGGGCAGGACAGGCTTGCAGAATGACAGACCCAACATCGAAATGAAACCCTTTGGGTGCCGCATGCAAGGTGCCCGAAGATTATTACGAAAGGTGAAACAACATGCCTCGTGCACAAGGTTCAGTTCCTTCCCATCGTCGTCGTCGTAAGTTATTGACCAAAACCAAAGGCCGCTGGGGCGGCAAAGGGAATTTGCTGCGCCCGGCGCGTGAAACTTACGAAAAGGGCCTTACCTACGCTTATCGTGATCGCCGCAACCGCAAGCGTGATTTCCGCCGTCTGTGGATCACGCGGATCAACGCCGCCGTGCGCACGGCCGGTTTGACGTATTCGACTTTCATCAACGCGTTGAAGAAAAAGCAGATCGAAATCGACCGCAAGCTGTTGGCCGACTTGGCGGTGCGCGATCCCAATGCCTTCCAGAGTCTCGTTCAGCTCGCGCAACAATAAACCGGTGAGAAACAACCATGAATGGAGCGGAATCTCATCCGGCGGAGGGAGCAGGTTCGGGCATTTCGAACGTTGATACTTTACTTGCAGAATTAGCCCAACTGCAGGCGCGTTTCGATGATGCGCTGCAAGCTGCCACCAGTTCCGAGGCGCTGGAGCAGGTGCGCCTCACGTATTTGGTGCGCAAGGGCGAGTTGGCGCAATATTTCAAGCGCCTCGGTGCGCTGGACGCTTCAGAGCGTCCGAGAGTCGGTGAGAAGCTCAATCAACTCAAGGATGCGTTTGAGAAGGCGTTCGCCGAAAAAAGCGCGATGCTCGCCAAGCCCAGGGAGGAAGGTGATCTTGTCGATTTGACTTTGCCTGGTATTCGTCGTCGTCTGGGTGCGCGCCATCCGCTGCTGCAAGTTCTCGATGAGATCAAGAGCATCTTTGTGAGCATGGGCTTCGCGATCGAAAGCGGTCCGGAAGCCGAGCTTGACTACTATAATTTCGAGGCGCTCAATCTCCCACCTGATCATCCCAGCCGCGACATGCAAGATACGTTCTACCTTGACCTCGGATCCGAAGCGGAATCCAAGCGTTATTTGTTGCGCACGCATACTTCGCCGGTGCAAATTCGCACGATGGAGAAGCACCAGCCGCCGGTGCGCATCATTGCGCCAGGCCGCGTTTTTCGTCGCGATGCGCCGGACGCCACACACTCGCCAATTTTCCATCAATGTGAAGGTTTGTGCGTTGATGTAGGCATCTCGTTTGCAGATTTAAAAGGGACGCTGCAGGCCTTTGCTTACAAACTTTTTGGCCCGGACATCAAGATCCGCTTCCGACCGGGTTTTTTCCCCTTTACCGAGCCGAGCGCCGAATACGATTTCACTTGTACGATTTGTCGCGGCAGGGGTTGTCGCACCTGCAAAAACACTGGCTGGATTGAAATTTCCGGCGCCGGCATGGTTGATCCGGCCGTGTTTGGCTTTGTGAATTATGACAGTGAGCGCTACACCGGCTATGCCTGGGGCATGGGCGTGGATCGCCTCGCCATGTTGAAACTCGGCGTCGAGGATATTCGGATGTTTTTTGATAATGATGTGAGGTTTCTCAGGCAGTTCTGAGTTTGTATCTATGCAGTTTTTGGTGAGCCTCTCATCGCAGAGCATTACAAGTTGATCAACGGCATAACCATGCTTCAGCCCAATGCGCGCAAGTATTTCCCGGACTCGGAAGCCGTAAACACAGCATTGCGTTCTTTGATTGATTTGATGTCACAAGTGGCGGGCTAAAGCAATGACGGTTGACACCGCTTGATACAAATCGTAAAAGTTTATGAAATTCACCTACAACTGGCTCAAAGAATACGTTGACACACCGCTATCGCCTCAAGAAGTGGCTCATGGTTTGACGATGCTCGGCCTGGAGGTCGAAAGCATGAGCAGCACCGTGCCGAGCCTCGACGGTGTAGTGGTGGGAAAAGTGCTCACATGTGAAGCGCATCCCAAATCCTCCCATCTCAAAGTTTGCCAGGTTCATATCGGCAGGGAGGAGTTGAAAATCGTTTGCGGTGCGCCGAATGTCGCTGCCGGACAGCTCGTTGCCGTCGCTCCGCCGGGAACGACCCTGCCAGGGGATTTGAAGATCGAAACCCGGCCCATTTTGGGCGTTGAGTCACACGGGATGATTTGCAGCGAAGCCGAGCTCGACCTCTCCGACGAAGCCGAAATCATCATGGTACTGAATGGCGAGGCACAACCCGGGAAATGGCTCCGTGATGTCCTTGCACAGGATGTGGTGATCGAAATCAACGTCACCCCGAATCGGCCGGATTGTTTGGGTGTCATCGGCGTTGCGCGTGAAGTCGCTCTTTTGACCGGAACGCCGTTACAACGCCCAAAAGTGAAACTGAAAGAAGGTACGCAGGCGATAGAAAAACTGGCAAAAGTGCAAATAAAGGATCCTGTCGGTTGCCCGCGTTATGAGGCACGCCTGGTACAGAATGTCAAAATTGGCCCTTCACCAAAATGGTTGGCGCAACGTCTGCGCGCGGTTGGATTGCGTCCCATTTCCAATATCGTTGACGTGACCAATTACGTGATGTTGGAAACCGGCCAGCCCATTCATGCCTTTGATTTTGATTTATTGGAAAAATCTAAAATCGTCGTCCAGCGTGCCAAAGCCGGGCAGAAGTTTCAGACGCTCGATGGGAAAGAGCACACGCTGCAAGCTGAAGATTTGCTCATTTGCGATGGCGAACGTGCCGTTGCGCTTGCCGGCGTCATGGGCGGCTTGAATTCCGAAGTCTCCAGCAACACCCGCCACATTTTGATTGAGTGCGCCTATTTTGATGCGCTCACGGTTCGCCGCACGGCCAAACGCTTGGGCATTGCTTCCGAAGCTGCGCGCCGTTTCGAACGTGGCACCGATCCGAACAACCTCCCGTTCGTCATCAACCGCGCCGCGCAATTGATGCAGGAAACCGCCGGCGGCGAAATCGTACGCGGAATTATTGACGTTTATCCCAAACCAATTGCGCCGGTCAAAATTGATTTTCGTCCAAAGCGTGTCAATCTCGTCTTGGGCCTGAAGATCCCCAAGAAAAACCTGCTCACTATTTTGCACCAATTGGAATGCAAAACGGTTGCACAGGGCACGACCTGGAAAGTCGCGGCACCGACCTTCCGTCCCGATTTGACGCGTGAAATCGATTTGATCGAAGAAGTCGCCAGAGTCTATGGCTTCGAGCAAGTTCCAGTAAAAACCCGCTCGGATATTCCGCTCCTGGTTGAGCGCAACCTGGCGGAAGAAAGCCAGGAAAAGTTGCGGCAGGTAATGACCGGCCTCGGCGCAGACGAGGCCATGACCTACAGCCTGCTCTCCAAACAGCACGCAGAAAAATTTCTTGAGGGCAAACGCCAAGTCCTGGCTCTGCTCAATCCGTTGAGTGAAGATCTTGCGGTCTTGCGCCCGTACCTGATTGCGACTTTGCTGAATTCCGTTGCCTACAATCTCAATCGCAAAAATTTCGAAACCTGGTTGTTCGAAATTGGCTCGGTCTTTTGGAGAGAGCTGGATAAACCAATTTGTGAGGAACGGCATCTCGCTGCGGTATTTTGCGGAAACGTCGAAGCTCCTTCCTGGGTTGGTGCCAACCGTCCACTAAATGTTTTTGACGTTCGTGGATTTTTGACGGAGATGAGCCAACGCCTGCGACTGCCGGAATTGCAATTCGCACCGCTGACACAACACAAGTTTCTAAAATATGGCTGGCAAATCAGCTGCAAAGAGCACGTGTTGGGCATCGCTGGCGAACTGGCCACGGATTTGCTCCGGGCTTATAACATCGAGACTCCGCTGTTTGCTTTTGAACTGGGCATCGAGTATTTGACCACGCTGATCGATTGGCAACGTACTGCCAGGCCCGTGCCGCGTTATCCAGCCATCGAAAGAGACATCGCGCTCATCATGGACAAGGCAATACCCGCAGAAAGAGTGCTGGCAGCAATTCATGCCACAGGTGGAGATTTTCTGGAAAACGTCCGCTTGTTCGATTTGTACACCGGAAAACAAATCCCCGCCGGCAAGAAGAGCATGGCTTTCGCCTTGACTTTTCGCGCGGCGGATCGCACGCTGCAAGATGATGAGGTGGATGATTGGCAACGCCGAATTGTGCAATATTTGGAACAGGAAGTGGGCGCGCAATTACGTGCATGAGTATTTGCGAAGGACGAAGTGTCATAAAAAGAATTTCCACGGTGGCTGGACTGAGACCACCAGGTGTTTTTATCTGAGTCTTACCGTTGGCGGCAAAGAATAGGAAGTTGTCATGGAATTGCAAAAATTTGACGCATTGGAAAACAAGATTACTCAAGCCATCAGCCTCATCCAAAAGCTGAAGCAGGAGAATCTTGAGTTGAAGAACAAAATACAAGTGTTACAAGAGGCGAATCAGGAGAAAGAGGCACAGCTTGGCGTGCTGCGCGAGGAGATGCAAAAGCTGAAGGAGAACGCCCAGGAATCACAGCAGTTCAAAGTGCGCGAAGAAGAAATTCGCAGCAAGATCGAAAAAATGCTCGCCAAGCTCGAGGAACTACAACTGCAGTATTGAAGAGAATCCAGGCTGCGAACACAGGTACTTTTCCGTTGATAAACTATGTCGCCAGAGGGCACCGTCCTGAAGGTTAATATATACGGGACAGAATATCCGATCCGAGGCGAGGTGGATGTCGAATACATCCGCCAGATCGCCGAATATGTTGACCGCAAGATGCGCGAAGTGGATCAAACCACCGCTGCAAAGTCCTCGTTGAAAGTGGCCATCCTGGCCGCATTGAATATCGCTGACGAACTGTTTCGCGAACGCGAGGAAAAGACCGGCCTGGTGCAGGATCTTGAAGCCAAGATCACCCAACTCTCAAAGCTGCTTAACGAGAACTTGAGAGAGTCACTTTAATGCAGATTAGCATCGCGATTTTACTCGCGACGTTTGCCGGCATTGCTGGTTTTTTCATTGGATGGTTGTTCCGTCAGAAGTTGGGCCGTGATAGGATTGCCCGCGCCGAGACCTATGTTCAGCACCTCGTGGCGGAAGCTCGGCAGGAAGCGGACGATTTGAAAAAAGCGAAGCTTCTGGAGATTCAGGAAGAAGTCTTCCAAAAGCGCCAGGAGCTCGAGCAGGAAATCAAAAGCCGTCGCAGTGAAATTCAGAAGAATGAAAACCAGCTGGCGCGGCGGGAGTTAGACCTTGACCGCAAAGTTGATTTGTTCAATCGCAAGGAACGCGAGCTCAAACAGCTTGACAATTCCGTGCAAGTCCGCGAGCGTGCACTCAAAATTCGCGAAGAGGAACTGAGCCGTCTGATAGCGGAGGAGAATCGACGTCTCGAACAGATATCCGGACTCACCAACGAAGAAGCCAAGCGCATCCAACTCAACAACTATCTTGAAATTGCCCGTCAGGAGGCGGCGCAATCGGCCAAGGAGATACTGGACAAAGCGCGTGCACAAGCCCGGCAAACCGCCAAGGCCATCATTCTGGAAGCCATCCAACGGACTTCGATCAGTCATGTCGTGGAAAGCACGGTCTCGGTTGTGACACTGCCGAGTGATGATATCAAAGGGCGAATTATCGGCCGGGAGGGGCGCAACATCCGCATGTTTGAAGCCGCCACCGGCATCGAGGTGCTCATTGACGACACCCCGGGCATGGTGATGCTCTCCGGCTTCGATCCGGTCCGCCGTGAAATTGCCAAGCTTGCGCTCGAAAAGCTTATCGCCGATGGCCGCATTCACCCTGGCCGCATTGAAGAAGTCGTCGAAAAAACCCGCCAGGAAATCAACGAGCGCTTTCTCGAATACGGCGAGCAAGCCGCCATCGAAGCTGGTGTTCATGGTTTGCATACCGAATTGATTCGGCTGTTGGGCAAATTGAAATACCGCAGCAGTCACGGCCAAAATTTGCTGCAACATAGCATCGAAGTGGCATTACTGGCGGGACAGATGGCTGCGGAGCTGGAATTGGACGCGGCTTCAGCCAAACGTGCGGGACTTTTGCATGAGGTCGGCCAGGCTGTGGATAATGAAAGCGAAAGCGGGACCTCGAGTGAACTGGGCATCGAACTGGCAAAAAAATACGGTGAGAACGAAATCGTCCAAAATGGCATTTTGTGGGCACATCATTCAGACAACAATATTCCAGCATTGACACCGATCAGTGTGATTGTCGCGACCGCCAATGCAATTTCCGTCTCTCGTCCAGGCGCGCGCCGAGAAATGCTCGAGAGCTATTTCCAACGCATGCGCCAGCTCGAAGAGATTTGCCGCTCGTTTTATGGCGTGATCAAAACTTATGCCCTGCAAGCCGGCCGCGAAATCCGCGTTATCGTCGAGCACAGCCAGGTCGACGATGCCAAAGCCGAGCAGATTGCATTGAGCATTGCGCAAAAAATCCATGAAACGGTACATTATCCTGGACAGGTCAAAGTAACCGTTGTGCGGGAATATCGATCTGTCAGTTTTGCCAAGTAAATTTTTCATTTGAAATCTACATTTTTTGCACTATATTTTGAATTGTTATCGTCATTCGATCATGAGTGACACACAACTCGTCACGGTTCTCTTCGTTGCGGATATTTTTGGCCGGCCAGGGTTGAATATCACCGCACAGTTGCTGCCGGGACTGCGCGAGAAATATCAGCCCGACCTGATCGTGGCCAATGGCGAGAACGGAGTGGACGGCAAAGGCCAGAACGAGAAAGTCGCCCAGCAGTTCTTTGACTTGGGGATCGAAGTGGTGACCGGCGGTAATCACATTTGGGACAACACCGGTGTTTATAAATTGTGGCAAAAAGATCATCGGGTGTTGCGTCCGGCGAATTATCCGCCAGGCAATGCCGGTCGCGGTTCGATCATTGTGGAGACAAAAAACGGTGATTCAGTGGCGGTGATCAATCTGCAGGGCCGCACCTACATGTATCCGATCGATTGCCCGTTTCGCGCCGCCGACGAAATTTTGCGAAATATCAATCGCAAAACCAATCTCGTGATCATCGATTTTCACGCCGAGGCGACGGCGGAGAAAATGGCGCTGGCCTGGTATTTGGACGGCCGCGTCAGCGCAATCATCGGCACCCACACCCATGTGCCGACAGCCGACGAACGCATTCTACCGGGCGGCACGGCGTACATCACCGACGCCGGCATGACCGGCCCATACGATTCGGTGATTGGCATGAAAAAAGAGGTGGCGATCAAGCGATTCATGCGCCAGATACCCATCCACTTCGAGCCCGCAGAAGATGATGTGCATTTTTGCGCGGTGGTTTTGAAAATTGACCGCCAGACGGGGAAAGCAAAAGGTATCGAAAGATTGTTTCTGCCATGAAAGCTTCGTAGTAGCTTCCCATGGGGCCTGGCCCCAAGGACAAGACGTGTGAATTGCACACAAACTTTTTTCCAAAAGAAAATCCTCTAAACCGACGCCTTGGGCGTTACTACGAAAAGTAATATAAATGGCTGCACAGATTATTGACGGTAAAAAGATCGCTGAAACTGTCCGGCTGGAGCTGGTTGAACGCATCCGGAAGCTCAAGCAAAAGGGCATAACGCCGGGACTGGCGGCAGTATTGGTGGGAGATAACCCGGCTTCCGTCATTTACGTGCAGTCCAAAGTTAAAATGTGTCAACAACTCGGTCTGTTCTCTGAAACAATCAGGTTGCCGCAGAATATAGATGAGAATACTCTTTTGCAACGTTTGCACGCATTGAATAGGGATGCGCGTATTCACGGGATCTTAGTACAACTCCCGCTGCCCAAACACATCTGTGAGCGGGTTGTACTCGCAACAGTCACGCCAGAGAAAGATGTGGATGGCTTTCACCCGGTAAATCGTGGCCGGCTGCAACTTGGGGAAGAGGCGTTTGTGCCGTGCACCCCTGCTGGTGTGCATGAGCTGATTCTTCGGAGCGGCTTTTCCGTGGCAGGCAAGCATGTGGTGATTCTTGGACGCAGTCAGATTGTTGGTTTGCCACTGGCATTGCTGTTGGTGCAAAAAAATTTAAATGCGAATGCCACGGTCACAATTTGTCACTCGGCAACGAAAAATTTGGCTGAGCTGACATCGCGCGCGGATGTTCTCGTTGCCGCCATCGGTCACGCCAACTTCGTGACCGCCGAGATGGTTCGCCCAGGCGCAGTCGTCATTGATGTTGGAATCAATCGCATTAATGATCCCAATTCACCAAAGGGTTACCGCGTGGTCGGCGATGTCGATTTTGAGAGAGTAGGGGAGAGGGCTGCGGCCATCACGCCGGTTCCTGGTGGCGTCGGGCCGATGACGATTATGATGTTGATGCGAAATACGGTTTGGGCTGCAGAACGGGGAGTGTAAAAAGCAAAAAGAAAAAAGCAATTTTGACGTTTGTGATTTGCATCTCAATGCGCCAGTAGCTCAATTGGACAGAGCGTTGGCCTCCGGAGCCAAAGGCTGTGGGTTCGATTCCCGCCTGGCGCACAAGACTCAATAACGATCCAACCCGACAGTCATTCTGCAGGAATCTTTTTTACGCAGTAATGGCACGAAAGATAAAAAGCTAATCTCGAAGACCTCGATGTCGGCTTCTTGCAAGGAAAAAAACAAAAGTCTGTTTTTATCAGCATAAAACAAAGTGCGATGAGCCAACAAACGGCTAAAAAGTTAGTCTCTGCTACGGTTAATCTCGCTGAGATTCGACGCCTAGATCCTGAGATCCAACAAATCTTATCCTCGAATACGCATCCTGTTGGACTAAAGGATTATCTGTACCGACGCTATGGCAGCCGCGGTAATGTGGATATTGTCATCAACGGCGAAGTTGCGGAATTGCGCTGGCTGTTGCCGCGCGTTTTGCCGCAAGCTGAAAATTTGCATAAAGAAGCATTGGAGCTCGCTCGCCAAAGGAATTTCCAACCTGCCATCACCAAATGGGCGCAGGCGGTGGCGATCAATCCGCAGGATCCGGATTATTATTTCAATCTTGGTATCGCGTTTTTTGAGAGCAAAAATTACAAGGAGGCGGTCGAGAATCTTCATAAAACCATTTCCCTTTGCCCGATTTACCATCGCGCGCACTTGATTTTGGGCACGGTGCTCCTGAAGATTCGAAAATTCGCCGAGGCCGAGCAGCATCTCCGCGAAAGCATTTTCTTCAACCCGCGCAATGCGCTGGCACATCTTAATCTTGGAGCGGTTTACAGCATTCTCAAAAAGTATCCGGAAGGCATTGCCAGTTTCAAACGTGCCATTGAACTGGCACCAAAGGAAGTGCGCGCTCATTTTGGCTTGGCAAAAATTTACTCTTTGCTTGGCGAGACCGAGACTGCAAACCAGTATTATCGCAAAGTCATTGAACTCGATCAAAAGGGTATTTTGGCCAATCATGCCAAGCGTGGAATTGTGGCGATCAAAGAACCTATCAGCAGTTCCGGTTCGGTAGATTTGGAAGCGCTATATTCAAGAGGCTACAACGCTTTTCTCTATTCAGATTATCAGCTCGCGACTGAAATGTATCAGCAGTACATCCAGCGCAAACCGGAAGATGATTATGTTTGGTCGGCGCTGGGGGCGTCACTGCTGCGGATTGGACAGGCACAACATGCCGCGCAAGCCTTTGAGCAAGCGATAAAAATCAATCCTGCCAAAACGCTTTATTTGAAACAATTGGCGTTGGCCTATGATGCTTTGAACCGTCCGCAGGAAGTGATTAAAGTGCTTGAAAAGGCGAGGGAATCGGGAAAGACCGACAGTGTGATGCTGGGTGTTTGGGGCAAGAATTTGATCAAGCTCAATCTGATTTCGGAAGCGGTTGCACTTTTGGAGCAAGCCGTCAAAATGAGCAAGTCGAATCTAATGGCGCAGTACTATTTGGCGGTTGCCTTGGTTCGGCTGAATCGAACTGAGGATGCGCTGATGTACTTGGATAATGTGCTATCCACCAGAGTCGATACACCATTGAAAGAGGAAGCGCAGAAGCTGATGGCGAAGTTGCGACTGTAAATCACCAGTTTACATGGTACCGATTTTATGTTATGTAAACTTAAGGCTAATAAACTCAAAATACCCTCGCTACCTTAACATCATTGTCCCTCCTTCTTGAAGATTTATCCACATCCCACAAGATACTGCGGACTCACACGCTGGGAATTGACCGGAGATATCTGGCGATGCCCCGTGCTTTTAATTTTGTTTTCCTTCCTGACCGCCTCGGTGCGCGTTGGGAATTCTTCAATGTGCACGATGGTCTACGGAATACCTTGCCGTGTTGAATGTGTCTTGCCAGCATTTGCTCACAAAGCCGATTGCTGACATTCTGGGTACTACCCACAAAATACTTTTTAAAACCTGGCTTTGCAAGATTTAAACGTAGAACATCTCCTAATGCCCGGTCAAATAAAAAGGCCACCACGGTGGCCTTGTGCATTTTATCTTACCGTTAGATGTCGGGGCGGGCGGATTTGAACCGCCGACCTCTTGGTCCCGAACCAAGCGCTCTAGCCGAGCTGAGCCACGCCCCGAATGTTTTCTACAACACATATTTTATTAAAACAAAACCCAGCACCAACAACACCCCAAACCCCAACGCTGCCCAATCGAAATATTTCTCTATGGTTGCCTTGATGCTTGCGCCGAATTTCCAAATCAATCCCGCAACCAAAAAGAAACGCATGGATCTTCCAACCATTGACGCAATCACAAACGCCAAAAAACTAATCTGGAAAACACCTCCGGCGATCGTGAATACTTTATATGGTATTGGCGTGAACGCTGCAGTAAAAACCGCCAAAAACGCATTTTCGTTGTACTTTTGTGCCACAAGATTGAAGACTTCATGGGTAAATCCCGGCACGTGGTTAAAGAAAAAATCGCTTACCCAATTCCACAACTGCCAGCCGATCAGATAGCCGATTACACCGCCGATGAATGAACAGGCCGAGCAGACAAACGCATACCACATACTTCGCTCCGGACGCGAAATCGCCAGCGCCATGAGCAGCGGATCCGGTGGCACAGGAAAAAATGATGATTCCGCGGTGGCTAAGGCTGCCAATGCCGGGGTTCCGTATGGCGTATGCGCCCAATGCAGAACCCAGTCGTACAAGCGTCGTAGTAAATGCGGTTTTTTGTTTTCAGCATTTATTTTTTTAGTCGTTACCGTCTCCGAATTGTCCATGCCAGAAGCTCGTCCTCTAAAGTAAGGATATAATTGAATACCCTGAATTCGTCCTGCTTTATAGCTTTCGTTTAACCCATTACTTGAAGCATCAAAAATACCACTTGAGTAGCCCATAGACGCAACACGCTCGTTAGCCATAACTTGACAAACCGCCAAGTATCCCGCCAGCCATGAATATGACTCCGTTCTCCGGCATATATTGTTGAAATCGGAATAAAACTGATTATCATTCCCAACCGTGCTGCTTTGAAAAGCAACTCTGATTCTGTTTCATAGCCATTAGTGCGAAGCTCAATGCTTTGCAGCAGCCTTCTCGAATGCAGTCGGTAACCACTCTGACTGTCCGGAATTTTCATGCCCAAACGCCAGGATACCAATGCGCTCGTAATTTTGTTGCTTGCAATTCTTGGTATTGGCATTTGTGGCCAACGTAATTGTCGACAGCCAATGATTAAATCTACCGGCGTTTCTCGAAAAACGCGGACAAACTCACTTACATGCTCTGGCGCATGTTGCCCGTCCGCGTCCATGGTAATCACAGCTTGAATTTCAGGCCTCGATATAGCAGCCTGGAATCCAGTTTTGAGGGCAGCGCCTTTGCCACGATTCTGATGATGACGAATCAGCTTTGTTCCATGGCGAGTGGCTAAATCGCAGGTATTATCCGTGGAGCCGTCATCTACTACAATCACTTGACAACCTGGGATAATCTCAAAAATTTTTGAAAGAACTTGACCCAAAGTTTCGCCGGCATTATAAGCTGGAATAACCACTGCAATATCATCAATGCCGGTTTGAAAAGGCAACATGAAGTTTCATGCAATAAAATTGATTCCACCTCCCCTCCCGCCGTAGAACCAAAATTTAATGTAATGTAAAGAAAAATGCTCTCTTTTGCAAGTATTTTGTGACGAAATTTTCGTACAATAATCTACTGTGCAGGCTTTTCCATGTGCTTGTCCATGGAAAATTTGAGGGTATCACGATATGTCACCGTTGTTCGATAGATCACCTCAGCAAGGTCTGCCATCACTTTGATCGGAATCGGTATTTCTGGATAAACAGCTTTGACTTCTCGCATTAATCTGGCACCTGGGAAAATTACAAATCGGGCAGAAACGTGAAGGGTTTCAGGCGGTTCAGCATACCAGGAAAAAGTAAGGTCATTATCGTCATGCCAATATTTTAGATTCGACTTGATATTGCTAATCGTTAGAGTATCCACATGAATATTCAGTGAAGTCCGGTACCAGGGCTTAGCACTAATAATCTGCCAGTGGACAGCCACTGTATCTCGCTCACCATGCAATACCGAGTCGGTACCAATAAGATTCAACCAGTTTGCCTTAACTGGAATTGCGAATTCATCCTCATGAATACGGGCGTTATAATACCGTTTTAACGTGTCGGCGCTTACCGTAACCCGCCGAAAATATTCATTTCCGGTTAAGCGCAAACCACTCTTGCCACTTGTCACATCGTATTCGGCATTGACTTGGATTCTTGAACGCCAAGTATTATCATAAGCCGGATAAGCGTACAAATAACCACCATAGCCAAAAATTGCCAACAAGATTGCAAGTCCAACGATCGGGTGCCGATAGTACCGCAGTACATTCAACCTTGGAAAGGAGCACACGAAGGTATACGCAAATAGATAGAGCATGGGTAAAAACCAAAATACTAAAATCAAAGTGATTCCAGCACTGTAGAAAAATGCTTCAAGTAAAGTATTAAGTCCATGCCCGGAATTGGCAGAAATACGTGCTCCAAACTCCAGCAATTCAAAAAACATCAAACGAAACATTGGGATTGGCGCCAATACGGTAAAAATAATCTTGAACAAGGTTCCTGGCAGAAAAATGCTCAGACAGAGTGCGATTAAAGATAAAGTCGGATAAAGCGCCAAACGCCAACTTACCAGAGCCAACAAAATTATGTAGACCAGAAGAAAAATGAGTGCACGTTTAGCGTACACGTACGGATCAGGGCTAAAACGCCAGATTCTTGTCAATTGGGAGACAACCCAAACCCCAGCCAAAGTCCAAATCATGGCAAACCATAAGTAGCGGTTGAAAGGAATAAACCACGGATAACGTAATCCTTTAAGTTCCTGCATGATCGCTTCACCAAATTGCGTAAAAATTGCAATAATAACCATCATGAGCACAAGCTTGAATCCAGAGAATTTTACTCGGTGACTTTTCTCGATCTGCAGGCGATGTTTTCGGCTGTGAATAAGCGCCAATCCGCCAAGCAACACTGCCAGAATGTTAATGACGATTATCAACCAAGTGGGGACAAACAATCGTCCATCGAACACCTGCCAAAGCATGTAAGCACCCTTCCTGGACGCAGGAATTCCTTGCACTTGGTATTTCGCAATCAAACCATCCACGATTCGCCCGCTGCGCGCCAACATCGGCTTGCTGATGAGATCGATTCTATCCTGTTGCGTGTGAATTGGTGACGTGTTGACACCCGCAGTGAAATCAATCGCCGGAATATTTTTTTCAAGAAAAGGCTCATGATCGGAACCGGCAGCACCTCCCGGAACAGCAAAATTCAATGAGAAAAAGTGAGTCGGATATTTGAGACTGTTGTAACCAAGCGCTCGGTCAATGGCGAATGCATCTTCAACCAACCAAATCGGCGCCTGATGAGTGTGCACCTCGATAAATGGAATGAGCGCTTCGGTGCTCCCAGCCATGTCAATTTGCAACATGAGGGCAACTTTGTCGAGTTCCGAATAGTGATTGACAAAGTATCTGGATCCTACAAGTCCACTCTCCTCGCCGCCAAAGGCGGCAAAAAGCAGAGTGAAACACCGTGGACGCTGGCTCCAAACTCGTGCCAACTCAATGAGGCAGGCGGTGCCCGAGGCGTTGTCATTGGCTCCTGGAACTTCGCGGCTGGCAGAATCGATGTGACCACCGATGACTATTGTGCTGTCTTTGGTTCCACGGAAAATACCGATCGCAACTCCGCTGCGGGTGTTGATGGTTCCTCTGGCCTCGGGCACAATCATGACATAGCCCGTATCAGCACCGAAGCTGCGCAGCTTATCTTTCGTCCATTGCAAAGCCGCCCACTCATTGGCGGAGCCCATTGGTCGTGGTCCAATTCCAACACTCAAGTGTTCAAGATATGCATAGGCACTATCGGCATCAAAGGTTGCGCTTTGTGAAAAACAAAATGTTGGACATAAACTTGCCAAACTCAAAGCCATGATGAATGAAAGACGCATGTGTTTCTTCCTCCTTTCGATAGATGTCGAAATTTGCGAACATGTCGTAAAGATAGATAAAAATTACTCATGATCCAAGTACGAATTGAAATCGCCGTATTGCTCGAGCCTTTTTGTTTCTTCACAACATGTTTTCGTTGGTATAATTTAATACTGAGACTTGTACGATTACCCGATAGCATGGTTGCATTCAAGGGTAAATCTGAGGCGTGTTGTGGATCTGCGTTTTGAGGCGAATGCAAGGCCACTCACTCATCGAAAGGCAAGGAATGAATTCACATAACCTTAATCGACTTCAACCGCTACTCCAACGTGAATGGCTTGTAACCAATGGCCTTGGTGGATATGCAATGGGTGCAATTGATGGTTCTTGTCAACAAACTCACCATGCCTTGTTCATTATGCCGGTACGACCGCCTTTGCAGCGTGTGATGTTCATCCGTCAAATTGACGAAACAGTTCTAAGTAATGGCAAATGGCGATCTCTCTCAACAGATGTCACCCAAAATACTGACGCCATGCCTGATGCAAAGCCTCATCTTCAACATGACTTTGCTTTGGAATGCGGCATGCCGCAGTTCAAATTCTCAATCGGTAAGATTACGATCATTAAACGTTTATGGATGCCACAACAGGATTGGCGTCTTTTCATCCGTTACGAAATGATCGAAGGTCCTCCCACACGGTTGCGTCTTGTACCCGGAGTAAGCTTTCGCGATCTTGAGACCGGCCAATTGTTGGCGGAAACCTATCTCGTGCGCAGCCAACCGAACGGTATTCTTGTCTATGCGGATCCAAACGAAAAACCATGTATAATCAGTGCCAATCGTTCGGGACTGCTGCATCCCGTCAATAGTTGGAAATCGTTACAACTTTATGATCCAGGGACCAACAGTTGGCAAGCCGAAGAGGTTTATCTACCCTCGGCTTTCGAGTTTGAGCTGCGATCAGGTGAATCCGTAACAATGGTGTTTCAGATAGAATCAACAGCGGATATCATGCACATGGACGACGGGACCATCCCAGATACGGTTTTTCAAAAAGAAGTAGACAACCAATTCAAACTCGCGCAGGAAGTAAGTCAAATTTTTTCCTTCCCTCCCATGCAACATCTGGCAATTGGCGCACGACAGTTTCTGATTCAACGCGCCAGCGTCATGACCCAGCGCAGCATCACGGTTCTGGCGGGCTATCCCGCCATGTCGGATTTGGGGCGTGAGGCCATGATCGCCCTTCCCGGATTGTTGCTCACCACAAGACAATTTGATCTTGCAAAAGCCGTATTTTCATTATATCTCAAACACATCAAGCATGGGCTAATTCCCAGTCACTTCTCATGTCGACCACAGGCTCCCGATTATGAGAGCCTGGACGCCACCTTGTGGATGTTTGTTGCGATCTATGAATACTGGCGAGCGTCAAGGGACAAGGCATATCTCGAAGAAGTGTATTCGTTGCTCCTGGAAATTCTGCATAGTTATCTGCGCGGATCGGCGCAAGGCATAAAAGTCGATGCCGAGGACGGTTTGCTCTTTGCACTCGATTCCCATCGTCCGCTGACGTGGATGAATGCAGCAAGCGGTAATTGGCTGGCAACACCGCGCCATGGCAAAGCCATCGAAGTGCAGGCGCTGTGGTACAACGCCTTGCAAATAATGGCGGAGTTTGCCGAGATTCTTGGAAAAGAAGAGGGTTACAAACGTTGTAGTGAATATGCCGAACGTACAGCACAAAGTATGGCGAAAAAATTTTGGTGCGACGAAACCGCCAATCTCTATGATTGCCTAATCGATAACAGCTTGACCAACGCCGGCCGGACTGGCAACAACACTATTACAGTGGGCGACCCGGCGATCCGCCCCAATCAAATCATTGCAGTCGGCTTGCCTTACAACATCTTTTCTCATGAGCAAACGCGAGCAATTATTGATACGGCAGTAAACAAGTTGGTAACGCCTTATGGTCTGCGAACACTGTCGCCCGATCACCCGGCTTATTGCGGAACATACACCGGCTCGTCGAAACGACTGGCCTCAGCACGACACAACGGGTGTGTTTATCCGTGGTTGGTGTTACCATTCACACGTGCCTATCTGCGGGTATACGACAACCCACGCGCCATCTACGAAATGTTTGAAGCGCTTTTCAATGGCAGCGAAAGACCATGTTCTGGCCACCTTGCAGAAATGTACGACGGCGACAAGCCCCATCACCCCCGGGGAGTACCAGCATATGCCCCCAGCACAGGCGCCGTTTTGCAGAGTTGGCAAATTTTGCAGGGACAAATGGGTTAACCCCGATAATTCATGAGCCATATTTTCAGGCTTGAGCCAACCCCATGAGATAATAAGCGTAACAGTATCTCATGGGGTCGATTTACACACTGCGTGAATCATCGGGGTTAATCCTATTTTTCACTGAACCCACCTCACCCTCCTCCCTTCCTAAAATTTATTTTGAAAACGCTCTGCTGATTGTTATATTTATTATCACCTATGACAACGACACAAAAAGTTGGCGACGATGGGCTTCCCATACCAGTCGAGCGTAGAGACAGCTCCTGGCATGCAAGCGCATGGCTGCGGTGGCTGAACGCATTCTCTCTTTTCGCCTTTGCGGCTTTTGTCAGCTTTTCCATTGCCGGCGCCCATATCAGTCTTGGGTTGTTAACATTGTGTGTGATCGTGCAAAGTTTGTGGCGCAATGCCGCCAACATGCAACAGAAACATGATTTACGCATTGGCATAGAGTGGCCTGTTATCACTTTTGTCATCATTATCCTGATTTCGACGGTGCTCTCCGAAACACCGCTCGCCAGTTTCCGCAATATGCGGCACTTGTTAACCATCCTCGGTGCTTATACGGTTGCCATTTCATTGCGTTGGCATCCCGAGTGGCGTCAGCCGGTGCTCTGGACTTTCATCAGCGTTGCCACCGTTGCTGCACTTTATGGTCTCGGGAAATTTGCGCTCGGTTTTTCCAGCAAAGTGCAAAGCACGCAAGCCACGACCATGACTTGGGGCGCACTCTGTGTCTTGTTCATGGCGGTCACACTGCAAGTCGCGCTTGCGGCACCAACCCCTCGCCTACGGTGGTTGGCGTGGGCAGCTATTGTCCCTCAAGCATTCGCCATGCTGCTCAGTTTTGTGCGCGGCGCTTATGTTGGATTTCTTGCCAGTGCCATCTATCTTCTCCGCCACTACTGGGCCAATCCGCGATTGCTATGGCGGCGAGTTTTTCCAGTGTTGTTGATTTTTGTAACCGTCATCGCATTTCTCGCTCCTGATACGGTACGTAAACGCATCGCGCTCATCTTCGATCTGAAATATCATTCGACCCAGGTGCGTCTGGTACAGTGGCAATATGCATTACAAATTGCCGCTGATCATCCGCTTTTTGGTGTTGGCTGGCGCGACATGATGCCAATATTCCGCCGTTATGTACCACCGGACATCAACGTCTCAGAACATGTCAAACACGATATTTTTCACATCGGACATTTTCACAGCAATTATGTGATGGTCCTGGTTTGTTTTGGCCTCGCCGGTTTATTTGCATTTTTGTGGCTGTTGCTTGCGGTGTGGCGGCAACTCGGCATCGCGGCAACAGGTACAGGCAGCGAGCAAGACCGCCTCATCATTTGGGGCAGTCGCGCTGCCATGATCGGCTTTCTGGTGGCGGGCATTTTTGATTGGACCTTTGGTGACGCCGAAGTCGTGACCATGTTTTGGTTTGTGATTGGCATGGGGCTCGGGCAATATCGGCCCCATCATCAGACCTCGAGACAGGTGAAGGGATAAGCCGGCAATGACTTTTCTACACAAAAGTTCCCTGACCCTGCTTTCCCGCGCCGGCATTTTCATTTTCGGTTTTGTTTCACAAGCCTGGATCGCACGCCTATTGGGTCCAGACGGCAAAGGTGCATATACCTTGCTCGCACTGATTCCCTCACTCGTGGCACAATTCGCCAGTCTGGGAATTCATAACGCCAACATTTATCTCATCGGTCAAAAAAAAGTTGCGGTCAAATCCGCAGCCGAAAATGCATTGACCTTTTCATTGGTCATCGGCGGTATTTTGCTTGGACTTTATTGGGCGGCAAGAAGGTGGATCGATCCGATTCTTTTTAGGAATATTCCCCCAGACATCACCGCCTGGGTCTCCCTCGCCTTCCCTTTACATTTTGTCTTTCTCATTTTCAATTATCTCGCCCTGGCGCGCGATGACATTGTGAGTTTCAATCTCCCGAATGTCGGACGCTCCGCGTATGTTCTGCTGGGATTAGTGCTTCTGACGCCATGGCACAAGATCACTCTATCAACGGTGAATCTCATCTGGGTCGCCACCAACGCCGTACTCGCAATACAGTGCTGGTGGTTGGTCTTTCGTCGCGAGCGCTTCGGACTGCGCTGGCATCCGGAAGTATTTCGCGCCTCTGTGAAATTCGGATTGCAAAGTCACCTCGGCACCATCTTCTACTTGCTCGGCTGGCGGCTCGATTTTCTGCTTTGCAATATTTACCTTGACACCACCGCTGTTGGTTATTACTCGATTGCCGTGCTCCTCGGTGAAGTTTTGTGGTTTATCCCGCAAACATTGGCTGTGATTTTGTTTCCCGAAGTCAGTCGACTGGACAAAGATCAATCTGTGCGACTCACTTCGCAGGTTTGTCGCCTGACGCTTCTCAGTTCGATTGTCGGTGCAATCTTATTGATGCTGCTTGCGCCCTCATTGATCGACACTATTTTCGGAGTGAGATTTTTACCGGCCTTGCCTCCGCTGTGGTTGTTGCTGCCGGGGATGATTTTCGAAAGTGGCACCCGCATTCTGAGCAGCTTTTTTATCGGTCGCGGTTTTCCGATGATCAGTACCTACTCGGCGGCACTTGTCTTTTCTTCAAACTTGGCGATCAATTTATGGTTCATTCCTCATTACGGAATCACCGGTGCAGCCATCGCAAGCACGTTCTCCTATACGCTGGGCGCAGCTTATCTGCTCTGGTCGTATCGCCGTATGACGGGAACCGCGTATACTCACATGGTATTGGCACAGCGTGATGATTGGCGTTTGGTGGGAGAAACTTATCGGCGTTTCCGAGGTTCAGGGACTAATGGATAGACTCACGCAAGCAATAAGTTCACGTTGCGATGGGAAATTCAAATCGGCAATATCGGTACAATTTTATTTAGCGCAGCAAGGTATTGAAAGTTTTTACCAAAACCAATGCCTTGACGTACTCGTTGTGTACAGCTTCGGCGGCACGGCCGGTTTTCCCTGCATTATTGGTTTTACTAATTGAGCCTTTATGATACCCGACCTCAGCATCATTATTATCACCTACAATTCCCGCCAGGACATCGTGAGATGCCTGGCGTCATTGCATAAATTCTGTACCGGGACGAGCATTGAAATAATTGTATTTGACAACGCCTCGACCGATGGCACGCCTCAAATCGTTGCCAGTATGTTTCCGAACGTCCACCTGATGCAGCATCAGACGAACGTTGGATTTGCGCGTGCCAATAATTTGGCAGTAGCGTCAGCAACAGGCCCGTATATCCTGTTTCTAAACCCCGACACCTGGGTGGATAACGATCTCGCGACGGCATTGGTGACATTTCTTGATATTCATCCGGAAGCGGCAGCGTGTGCGCCACGCGTTCTGACTCCGGATGGGTCGGTACAGTTCAGCTCGGTTTGTGCTTTGCCCACGCTGGAACTCCTGTTTTATGAGCAGATCGGGTTGTCTCGAATTTTTCCGCGAAATCCCAGATTTGGCCGCTATCGCATGACGTACTGGAATCATGATGAAATTCGTGAAGTGGAACATGCGACCGGAGCCTGTCTGGCGATCCGGCGCAAGATTTTTGATGAGCTCGGGGGATTTGATGAAAATTTTTTCATGTACATTGAAGACGTTGACCTGAGTTATCGTCTCAAAAGGCATGGTGCAAAAATTCTCTATCTGCCCTCTGCTCACGTTTTCCATGCCGGTGGTCAAAGCGGCAGTCAAATGGCAATTCAGAATTATCTGGGACTGTATCGCAGCTTTTATTATTATTTTCACAAACACCATCCCCGGCGCACCGTTATCGCTGTCAAATTGATTTTGATGTTGGGCTTGTTCTTGAGAATTGTCGCTTTGTTGTTTGCTGTGATATTCGAACGGTTTCTTCGGGCACATGGCTATTGGCGAAGCCGAAGTCAACAACTGGCCGGGCACTTCCGGCTCTTTTGGCAACACTGGTCGTATTAGCGATTTTGTCATGCTTAAACTTGCCACAGTCATCGTCAACTGGAATAATTTCCCGGATACCCGCAGTTGTCTGCAATCGCTGTTCGCTGCCGATCATCGTGATATCTCGCTGCACGTCATCGTTGTGGACAATGGTTCCGATGATGACTCGCTGACGCGACTCACTGAAGAGTTTGGTAATGACGTCGAAATCATGGCAAGCCCTCAAAATCTGGGATTTGCAGGTGGCAACAATCTGGCAATTCGACGCGCTCTGGCGCAAGGGGCGGATCTCGTGCTCTTGCTGAATAATGACACCGTCGTGGCACCGGATTTATTCAAAAAACTATTGGCGGCTTGCATGGCACATCCTAATGTTGGTATCTTTGGAGCAAGAATCTACTACCATAATGTGCCGAACCGCTTGTGGTATGCCGGCGGCAAGGTGATGCGCTGGGCAGGTCGGACGCGTCATTTGGGTTTTGGTAAACTCGATAACCCGAGTTATCAAAGGTCACGCCCCGTGACTTTTATTACCGGATGTTTCATGCTGGTGCGGCGCGCGGTATTTGAAAAAATCGGACTTCTGGATGAAACCCTGTTTCTGTATTTTGAAGATGTCGATTTCTGTCTGCGTGCGCGGCGGCATGGCTATGCCATGCTCTATGCGCCCGGGATGGTAATTTGGCATAAAGTTGGCGCTGGTGCACGCGGCCAATATTCCTGGCAATATCTTTATTACCAAACCCGCAACCGTTATCTGGTATTGCGAAAAGACGAAAATTGCTTGTACCAGTTATGGCTGTTGCTGTTGCATATTTTCCTCTATGGCGTTTTGCGGAGTGGACTCGTGGCAATTTCTTCGCAAAAAGGGAGATGGCGTCGCATTTGTGCCATCTGGCAAGGCTGTTGGGATGGTTTACGCGGTCATACCGGCCCTCGGGATGATTAGGTCATGAAGATTCTCATTCTCACTTCGCGTGTGCCTTATCCGCCGCTCGGCGGAGACCGGCTGCGCCTCTTCAATTTTGCGAAGTCCTTGGCGCACAGGCACCACGTCACGCTGCTTGCATTGACGGATAATCCGGCAGAAGTCAATGTTACGATTCCATCGGTGGAACGATCTGAGATCATTTATCTGTCACGCCATCGCTCATATCTCAACTGCCTGCGGGGCCTCTTCTCAAAAAAACCCCTGCAAGTTCATTACTACCAATCACCGGCCATGCGACAGCGAATTCAACAATTGCTTCAATATGAGAAATTCGATTTGATCTTTGTGCACTTATTCCGAATGGCTGAATACGTTGCCGGGGTGAATGTGGTCCCGAAAATATTGGATTTGACCGATGCGCTCAGTTTGAATTATGAGCGGAGTCGCGCGCTGGAAAAAGAGCACCGGTTGAATTTGATCAGCCTGGCTCAGAAAGTCGAGCGCCGGCGCGTGCTACGATATGAAACTCATGTCGTGAACGATTTCGACCTTAATCTTCTCATCTCGCCGGTTGATCGGGCGTTCTTGAACCAGTTTGCTCCCGTGGAAAATGTCGAAATCATTGGCCCCGGAGTTGACCTGGAATATTTTGAATATTATGGAGGCCCTTATGATGAACGGCAGATCATCTTCGTCGGCAAAATGAGCACCTTCCCGAACAAAGATGCCGCACGCTATTTCTGCGAGTCGATTTTTCCTTTGGTACTGAAACGGTTTCCGGATATGAGTTTCGTGATTGTCGGTATCGAGCCGCCTCCTGAGATTTTGGCACTCGATCGCCATCCCCACGTGAAAATTCTGGGTCGTGTTCCGGATGTCCGTCCGTATTTACATCATTCCGTGGTGTCAGTTTGTCCAATGCGCACCGGCGCGGGTGCAAAGAACAAAGTGCTGGAATCACTTGCGGCCGGCACTCCTGTCGTGGCCACTTCCCTGGGAATTGAAGGGCTCCAGCTTCAACCGGGAAGGGATGTACTGGTTGCAGATACACCGGAGACCTTTGCTGCTCATGTCGCACGCGTAGTCGAGGACAGAAATTTACGAATGTTGCTGTCGGAGCACGGCCGGAGGCGGATGGAAGAACATTATAGTTGGGAAGCAGTACTCACGAAGCTGCACCAGTTGGTTGAGGCAGTCACCCAAAAATCCGCAAAACCATATAATTCAATGTCACGCCAAGTCCATGCTTAATCTGGTTTATTGCTATCTTTTTTTGTTTGCGTTCATGCTGGCGTCACTCTTCGTACCGTGGGTACGACGCCTGGCTTTCCACTTGAATATGATCGATCAGCCGGAGGGAAGAAAAGCACATGATCGGCCTACACCGTTGCTCGGCGGATTAGCCATATATACTGCGTTCTCCCTGGCGTTGTTGGTGCAGATCATTGCGTATTTGCTTCTCAGAAACAGTCTTTGGTTCTCAAATTACTTTCCATTTTTGGCGATACAATTTCGGCATTTCACTGAAGTCCTGCCACAGCTTCTTGCCATGGGGATTGGTGCCACCATGATGGTCATTCTTGGACTTATCGATGATTACCGCGGCATGGGGTTTTCTTACAAGATCAAATTCGTTTTTCAGATCATGGCTGCCGGGATTTTGGTCGTTGCCGGCATCCGCACTGATTTTATGCCATCCATTCTGCTGAATTCAATCGTGACGGTTGCCTGGGTGGTTGGCATCACGAATGCGTTCAACTTGCTTGACAACATGGATGGCCTCTCAGCCGGAATTGCCGGAATTGCCGCTGCAATTTTTTTCGTGATTACTGCAGCACAGGGACAGGTCTTTTCTGCCATGATTTTTTCACTTTTCCTTGGAGCGACACTGGGCTTTCTGCTGCACAATTTTTATCCTGCAAAGATTTTCATGGGCGACACGGGCAGCTTGTTTTTGGGCTATGTGCTCGCGGCGCTCTCCATCACGAGCAGCTATGTTGTGCCGCAGAGCATCAATCTGCTGCCGGTGCTGACGCCCCTGCTTATTCTGAGTCTGCCAATTTTTGACACACTTTCAGTCATGATTATCCGATATCGGGAGCGCAGGCCTTTGTTCATTGGCGATCGCCGGCATTTTTCCCACCGTTTGGTGGAGTTGGGCATGAGCCAGCGTGGCGCCGTGATTTTCATTTATCTTGTCGCTCTCAGCATCGGTGCAGCCGCCTCCCTCCTGCCCTACTTGCCCTTGTGGGGACAGATTCTCGTGCTCGTGCAAACCTCATCAATTTACATTATGATCACGATTCTGATGCATGTTGCCAATCGCCGCCAGCAATCACAAAACAAGTGATTGTCGTTGCAATCAAAACATGAAAATCAATGAATGACCAACTGATCATCCCGGAGAAAAATCATGAACAATTTAATCATCATTCAACATCCACTCATTCAACACAAACTAACCTATTTACGCGACAAGCGCACCGACCACATGCAATTTCGCCTGCTGGTCAAGGAGCTGACCTCGTTCATGCTCTATGAAGTGATGGCAGATTATCCTTTAAAAGAAATCGAGATCGAAACACCGCTCATGCCGACAACCGCAAAAGTTTTGGCGCGGGAAATTTCTCTGGTGCTCATATTACGCGCCGGGCTCGGCATGGTGGACGGACTGTTGCAATTGGTTCCGGAAGCGCGGGTGGGACACATTGGGCTCTATCGCAATGAAGAAACCCTGGAGCCGGTGCAATATTATGCAAAATTGCCGGCGAACATCGCAGAAACGGAGGTGATCATTGTGGACCCGATGTTGGCAACCGGTGGCTCCGCAGCAACGGCGGCAGGAATCGTCAAAAAAAACGGCGCAAAGAACATCAAATTTGTCTGCATCGTTGCCGCACCTGAAGGTGTATCGAAACTGAGCCAAACCCATCCCGACGTTGCGATTTATACGGCGGCATTGGACCTTCGTCTTAATGATTATGGTTACATTCTTCCCGGCCTGGGCGATGCCGGCGACAGGTTGTTTGGAACCAAATAGTAACGGTGAAAGAACAGATACACAATACCCAAGCACAACAACCTTGGTAAATTAACTTGGAAGACTGAGGTGGCCATCGCCTGTAGCTGGCTTTTCTTTACCTTCGCCTCCGTCGCATGCACCTCACGCCCACATTCCTGAAGCACAATTAAAAACTATTTATTTGTCGGGAGAGCTGTTAAATTTATTCACACTCTTTTCCGTCTCTTGCAAAACTTGATGGATTCAATCACGGTGCAACTTTGTCATCGCCTCGATGATTGCTGGTTCTCCCGGTTTGCCCGAGTAACCTCCAATCCCCATCGCCAGGGCACTCGCCGGTAGCGCGATCAAAATGGCCGACAGAGGCGGCATCCAAGGCGAAAACTGGAAAAAAAGATAAACGACAACTCCGACGACCAAGCTTGCGATCCCACCGGCCAGATTGGCTTTTTTCCACCACAAGCCGGCCATCACCGGAATAAACAACGCAGCGGTCAACAGGCCGATGGCGGCGGAATAGAATTGTGTGATCAGTGGCGGCGGCGAATAGGCCAGATACATGGCAACCAGGCCGATGATCCATGCAATGCCGATGTTGAGATAATTGCCGGCTTTCTCGCTCAATTTTTTTTGCACATACTTGCCGAGCAGATCGTGCGAGATGGCCGAGCTGCAGGCCAGCAACAAAGCATCTGTAGTGGACATGACGGCGGCGAGCACAGCGGCGACGGCGAGGCCGCGCACGATGGGCGGAAATTCCTGTTGCATGACTTGCAGGAAAATCTTGTCGGCGTCCCGCAAATCGGGATAATGAATTTTGCCAACGGGCACGATGGTGAACACGGCGGCAAGAATCATGAGGCTGTATAATATCATCGCCACATTGAGGGAAATGCGCGCGCCGTGTGCATCCTTGGCAGTGAAGACGCGCATGACGATGTGGGGAATCACCGGAATGGCCGCGGCCCAAATCACGAACGAGCCGAGATAGCTCGCCAGCGGCTGGTGCGCAACCTGTCCGAGCGCTGGTACATGCGCCGAAGCCATTTCCATGATCGCAATTGGCGAGCCTTCGCGAAACATCATGATCAACGCCGTGCCGATGACAACGCACAACATCAGTGCGCCTTGTATCACGTCCGTCCAGGTGATGGCCAGCATGCCGCCGATCGAAACGTACAAAATAAAAATCACCGTGCTGATCGTCACCGCCCATTTATATTCGATGCCCAGCAAAAATTCGACAGTAATGCCGGCGGCCTTCATTTGCGCAATGATGTAAACCGTGAAACTGACGATGATGACGACCGGCACCAGATAACGCACGAGTGGATGAGGAAAACGAAAAACGAGAAAATCGGTGATGGTGAATTTGCCAAAATTGCGCAACGGCTTGGCAACTAAAATGGAGGCAAGTGGAAAACCGAGCACGGCACCGGCGAACAGCGCGAGCGTGTACGGAATGCCTTTGCTGTACGCATAGCCCATCACGCCGATGATGGAACCGCCGCTGGCGAGTGCTGCCATAATTGCCATCGCGTTCATGATTGTGCCGATGCGCCGGCCGGCCACCCAATACTCATCGCGGGAAATCAGTACCTTGCGCGAGGCCAGCAGGCCGATGCCAATGCACCCAACCAAATAGGCAATAACGAGGACGTACTCGATGGTCATTTCTGTTCTCCCCTATTTGAGACGCGGTGGCGAATCAAACGAATGAGTGCGATGGCCGGCGAGAAGATCATCAGCGCCGCCATGAGCCAGCCAAACAGCGCCATGCCGGCGACGTGTATCTTTTGTGTCCACGGCAGAAAGGAGATAATTGAAAAGATAATGATGGTGAGCAGAAACCAGCGGTCACCGCTGGGCATGGGAAAAAAGTTGGACATGGGCAAGTCGCAAGTGGCAAGTTTGCAAATTACACTTAACGTGATTCGCAAGACGTAAAATTACTATTTGTCAAGTAGCAAGCACCCAGGATCGAGCATCCAGCAACAAATCTCAAAACCCATAATTCACCACCCCACTCGGCCGTTGATTAGCAGCTAATCTCTTCCAAGTCTCTTCACCCATCTTTGTTACATACGCGGCGCGATCCGGCAAACCGTAAATCCACTCGTCGAGATAGGCTTGCATGTTTTTTTCATCTTTGGAGATGGCGTCCCATTTGATGTAAAAATCGTTGTCACGATCATAGTAGCCTTGCGCGAAGCTGGGATGCGCGCCATACGGCTCCACCACGACGGCGTTGACGATCATGCCGGGAATCACGGTGCGGTTGGGGTCGGCGCGGATCACTTGCTCGTCGACCAATTCTTCCACCACGACGATGACACGCTTCGCGGCAAAAGCGGCTTCCTTCTGCACGCCCAACAAGCCCCAAATTTGCGCGTTGCCATTGGCATCGGCGCGTTGCGCATGAACGATGGTGACATCCGGATGGAGCGCCGGCACCGCATTCAATTCTTCGCCGGTGAATGGGCACACGACGGTGCGAATGTTTGGATTGACCTTGGGCAAATCGCTGCCGCGATATGAGCGCAACGGCATGAACGGCAGCCTGGCGGCACCGGCATAAACGCGCATGGCCATGCCGAAATGGGAATACTCCTCGAGTTCAATTGGGTGCGGTTTGTTTTGCTCGACGGCGCGACGCAGCGCATGCAAAGGTCCGACGCCAGGATTGCCGGCCCACGAGAAAATCAATTTGCGTACACATCCGGCCGCGATCATCTGGTCATAGATCAAATCCGGTGTCAACCGGCACGCCACCAGATCTTTCTTGCGCTGGCGGATGATTTCATGGCCTGCGGCAAAACAAATCAGATGCGTGAACCCTTCGATCATTACTGTGTCGCCATCGTGAACGAATTGGCGGATGGCGTCGGACATGGACATGACTTTTGAATTGGTGGTGCGCATGGAGTTTTTTCCTGATTTAGATTTCGGATTTCAGATTGCGGATTGCGAACAGTGATTGCAAAATTCGGATTTCTGATTTTGGAACAAAAATCAGATACGAGCACCATGGAAGCCGTATAGTTCAGTTCGAGCCTTCGCATTGCAAAATACCTGCTCGATCTTCCGATTCCCGCAATCCGCAATCCCGAATCCGCAATCACTTCATGATCGTCCGGCTCTGCTCGCGCATGAACTGCTGCACGTAATACGGGCCGCACGCACCTTTGCCGGTGCTGCCGCTGCCTTTCCAGCCGCAGAACGAATTCACGCCCGGCCAGGCGCCGGTAGTGGCACCGCTGCGACGATTCGCATAAGTGACACCGGCCTCGATATGATCGAAGAAGTAATCAAGCTCCTTTTGGTTCTTGGTGTAAATACCGGCGGTAAGCCCGTACTCAGCCTTGTTGGAAAGCTTGACGGCCTCTTCGAGTGAATCGACCGTGGCAACGACAAGATAGGGCAGAAAGAGCTCTTCATAAAACTGGCGATGATAACGCGGCAAACCATCCACGATCGTTGGCTCGACAAAATAGCCGTGAGCGAAGCCATCTTCTTTGAGTTGTCTGCCGCCGGCAAGCACCGTACCGCCATCGCGTTGCGCCTCACTGATGGCCGCGGCAAATTTATCATAGGCGTTCTTGTTGATCAGCGGCCCCAGGAAAATATCACGCCGGCTGGGGTCGCCAATGGTGATTTTCCCGGTCTTCTCCAAAAGAAGATTCATGAATTTGTCCTTCACTTTGTTGTGGACGTAAACCCGTGAACAGGCGCTGCACTTTTGTCCTTGCAAACCGAAGGCGGAACGCATCACACCTTCGGCAGCCATCTCGAGATCGGCGCTGGGCATTACTATCGCCGGATTTTTGCCACCCATCTCGATGATCGCGGGCCGGACAAAGTTCTTGCTGAATTCATGGAACAGGTGCATGCCGACGGGTTTGGAGCCGGTAAAAACAATGCCATTGAGTTTCGGATGCTGCAACAGTTCCTCTCCGATACGACGATCACCGGCCATGAAATTAAAAACACCAGCAGGCAGACCGGCTTCATGATAAATCTCCGCCAGGCGGTAGCCGATCCATGGCGTATCTTTTGATGGTTTGAAAACGACCGTGTTCCCGGCAATGATGGCACCGGCGCTCATACCGGTGGAAAGCGCCAACGGAAAATTGAACGGTGCAATCACCGCCCACACGCCGTAGGGACGCAACACGCTGCGGGTGTCTTCATTTGGCGAGAGCTTGCCGAGCGGCATTGAGAAGCCTTTGGCATCCATTATTTGCTGGCAATAATAATCGATCAAATCCGCCGATTCTTCGGCATCTCCCATCGCCTCGAAGCGGTTTTTGCCGGCTTCGAGACTCATGATCGCCGCCAGCTCGAATTTATTTTTACGTATCAGTGCTGCGGCCTTGCGCATGATTTTCACACGCTGGCGATAATCCGTGTTGCTCCAAACCGGAAACGCCTTCCGCGCCGCCTCAACTGCCGCATCCATTTCTTCCTCGGTGGCCTGGCGAAAATTGGCGAGCACCATCCGTGTATCCGCAGGGTTGGTGCTGGCGTAGACCTCGCCGCGGCCACGGATTGGCTTGTTGTTGATCAAGTGAGGATAAGTTTTCCCCGTCTTTCTCTTGACCTCTGCCACAGCTTTGTCGTATTGCCGATGAAAAACCTCCAGATTTGCGCCGAGAGTGGTGTATGTGATCTTGAATTGCTTGGGCATAAAGAAAACCTCCGTCTCCTTATCGCTCCTGCTTTGACTCCCATTCTTACTCGCTGCTGGCATTTCTCAAGAGCGAGCAAGAATACGCATATGAGAAAGAGCAGGAGCCTGATTCAGTGAATTCTTCTGGGTTTGAAAAACTTCCATGACAACTTTTTCAAAATCTTTTGGAATCAACTCTGTTGCCGCTGGCTGTCCAAAAGCTTGATGCAACTGCAGCGAAACATTCGCCAAATAAACATGCCGCTCGTTGTGGCGATGGAACTTCGGCAGCGCAAGCTGCTCAACCACCTTTTTCGACAACCCCCGTTTGCTCTTGCCGCTGCGCGCACTGAAAAATTTACAAACCAATGTCGAATTTAGCAAGGCGCAAATGAAATGCGCTTCATCACGATCATGGCAGGGAATGAAATAAATCGTTCCGTCGGGAACCGCAGCCTTGCAACCGACAAGTGCGTCATCGATTTCCTCGGCCACAACGAACTTGGGTTGAAATCCCAATCCCACCCAACAGATTTTGTACCGGGCGAAGGTATATTCTCCCAAACCGAATAAACCATAAAAAGGTGTACCAGTGAAAACCTTTGAACGCCTGGCCAGGAATGTGTTTTCAAAACTTTTCAAATAAGCGTATGTCAGTGGGAAATTATTGATAATTTCGGTTTCATTATCTTCACCAGCTTTGCGTTGTGGTAAAATCAAATATCCATAACCATCGAGCCCCCAGGCCCGCACATGCCGCGGCTGCAAAAACGGATAAATCAAAGCCGGCTCGACCTGGTATATTTGCCGGTCAGCTCCTGTCGTGCGCTGCACGCAGACCAAACCATCACGCTGCTCGAGCACTTCCATGATGAGAATCTCGGCAGCGTCGTGTTTCAGGCCATGCCGGATTGGATACGGATTGTGGCCTTCCATGAGTTGGGTTTGCTGCCAATCGTTGGAAAGCACAATCCAGGGGGAGGAAAAATCAGCCGGGCGCGATGGTTGCGCCATTTGTGAGGTTGTTGCAACATGACCATTCTTTCTCGACCAACTTTCGTAAACAACCGGGAATTCGGTCTGCGCGCCTTTTTGCAGGACAATGAGTGCGGTCTCGTTGGCAATCCCAAAAGGATTGAGAGGACGCAGATCTGCCACCTTGATGACACGCAGAGGCGTCATTCCGCTGATATGCCGAATTTCCAGGCGGCGAAAAGTTTTGCCGGCAACATTGCTCAACAGCGGTTGTTTGATCACGAAGCTGCAGATCCCACTCTGTCGCAAGTAGCGATGGATGGTGACCAGCGCAAAGGTCGACAAGTAATCGTCATTGCTGTGACCGAGCCGCGCCTCCTGTCCGTGAAAATCGAACAAGCCATACTGCGGCAAAAGCTCCTTTTCCAGTTTGGCGCGATAAGCAGAAGGCAGGCAATTCCAATTGATCCATGGCGGATTGCCCACGAGATAATCGCAGCCCTCCTCCGGCAAATATTTTTGCAGGGCATCTGGCGAGGTATTTCCAAGCGCCGTGCGAAAAACCGAATCGAAATGCAAAATCGGCAGATCGACCTCCGGCAAAGGCAGACCAAAATGTGTTGCCAGAAACCAGAGATAATTCAAACGCGCAGAAAGGACACTCAAAGGATTGAGGTCACAGCCGATGACGGTACAAAGCAGCTCATATAAAAATGTCATTCCGGAGGAATTGTCATGTACGGTTGCACATCCATCATGATGAAAATGTAGCGCAGACATCTTGTCTGCATGCAGGCTGGAAGCCCGCGCTACGGCATTTTCGTGGTAATCCTTTTGCAACGGAAGTTGTTCACTTTGATTGTAAAATGCTTCCTTCGGAATGACATCGGGCGTGGCATTCAACAATTTCATCTCTGCTGCCGCAAGCAGGAAACTTCCGGAGCCACATCCCGGATCCAACACGATTTTATCCTTCCCGCCGTCGAATCCGGCCATTTGCATCGCCTGGCGCGCCAGCCAGTACGGCGTGAAATATTCGCCGAGATCGTGCCGGATCGGGCGCGGCAGAATCGTTTGGTAAAGATCCGCAAGCGTGTTGTGCCAACCACCGTTTGCAACGTTGTCAGCCAGCAATTTAGACAATTCGATCAGCGGAACGGCAGTGCTTTTGACGGTTGCCAGTTGTGCGATGATTTCTTCATCCCCGAGCGCAGGCAGAAAATCACGCACGCCGAAATTTTGACGATAAAATCCATTATCAGCAAGTAACCGAATAAACTCTGAGGCTTTCGATTGTGGCAATAACCGTTGCACGACAACAGCCCGCGCCAGGAAACTGTAAATGGTTTGAAGTGCAAAAACGAGCTCGGCGGGCGAGGCAACAAACTGCCAACGTAAGGCATAATCCTCGGCGTGCTGGCGCAAGCGAGGTCGCGCGAAAATATCACCATAAAGGCTGGTGGTGCTGGCCAGCCATTTTTCATAGGCCTCAGGATGGCTCTTGAGGGCATCAACAATAAAATGAATGCTGTCATGTAGAAATGCCAGCAGCTTGGTGGGACGCTGAAACGATTTCTGCCGGTGTGGAAACGAAAAATTTGTTGGCATCGTGTCGGTGATCATCAGTGACATCTCAGGCTGGTGTCCATCCGCCTTTGTGACTCACTTCTTCGGCGGCGAGATCGAGCACGCGGGAAAAAATGCTGACGATCTCGTCAATTTGCCCGGCGGTGATGATGAAGGGCGGCGCCAACAGAATGAGATCGCCGTCTTTGCCATCGACGTGGCCGACGTTTGTCCAAACCACCAGGCCATGCGCCAAAGCCGTGGCCGCAATCAATTCCACTACACGCCAGGCGCGCGGAAACGGCTCACGCGTGGTTTTGTCCCTGACGAACTCGATCCCTGCCAGCAAACCCCGGCCGCGAATATCGCCAACTAACGGATGCTCGCGCAGGGCTTCCAATTTTTGATGCAACAATGCGCCCATTTCCTGACAGCGCAAAAGCAAATCATTTTGTTGCAAATATCGAATCGTGGCGAGACCGGCAGCGCAGGCCACCGGATGATGTGCAAAGGTCTGGGCATGCAGAAAATCACTGCCACTCTCGCGGATGGTCGAAACAATGTCCTCGCGTGTCAACATCGCCGAAAGCGCCACATAGCCACTGGTAAGTCCTTTACCGACGAGCAAAACATCAGGAGCAACACCGTAACTCGAGATGGCAAACCACTCACCGGTGCGTCCCATGCCACAGAGAATTTCGTCGGCGATGAAAAGCACTTCATATTTGCGGCAAATCTCCATAACACGCGGATAATATTGTTCCGGCGGCACCATCGCCCCGCCGGTGGAGCCAAGCACCGGCTCGGCGATAAACGCCGCCACGGTCTCCGGATCAGCTTGTTGAATTGCCAGTTCCAGTTCCTGCGCGCATTCGTAGTCGCATCGTGGGAAAGTTTTTCCCCATGCGCAGCGGTAACAAATCGGCGGCGGGATTTTGGGATGATCGACATAAAGCGGCTCGAAGAGCGTGCGATAATGTTGCCGGCCGCTCACGCCCATCGAACCAAGGGTGTTGCCGTGATAGCTCGGCATGCGGCTGATGATTTTGTACTTTGCCGTCTGTCCTTTTGCCACCCAATACTGACGCACCAGTTTCAGCGCCGCCTCGGTTGCCTCGGTGCCACCGGAGAGAAAGAAGGCTTTGTTCAATCCGGAGGGTGCAATGGTGCAAAGTTCACGCGCCAATTCTTCCACAGGCTCATGCGTAAATTGCAAGCCGCTGACGTAACCCAGTTTTCGGGCTTGCTCGCCAATCGCACTGGCTATTTCGGCATTGCCATGACCGGCATTGACCACGATGGCGCCGCCGGAGGCATCGAGATAGCGCCGGTCTTCGTTGTCGAAAAGATAAACGCCCTCGCCGCGAACGATGCAGGGAAATTGGTAACGCAGCTTGCGGTAAAGAACGTTGCCGTGCGGATAGGCAAATTTTTTGATGGAACTCATAGTTTCACTTTTTGACTTTTCTTCCCTTCCCTCGCTGTTTCCACTTCCAATATTCTTTCAGGTTCCGATACGGAACCTTGGAATCAATTGCTCGCGCCATGTCTTGAGTAAGATAATTTGACCAATAATCATCAAAAGTTTCTTCCCCGTGTTCAGCAAAAGGGCCACGTCCTTCCACGAGATCAGCAATACTTCGAATAGAACCGATATTTTTGGTATTTCCACTGCCGGTTTGATCACTGGCAATAGGCCATTTTTCCTGCAAAAGAAAAGTAAAATCTTTGACGACGGAAACAATATTATGCATTTCGTCCAGCTTATAAATTTTTCGATCTTCAAACTCCTCTTCGTTGCGGCTGTAGATTATTCCCAAGACAAAGTGCTTTGAATATTCTTCGTATGGGAAAGTGATGTTTTTTGTTGAACGCCGCTGCCTAAAGTAACCGGTGAATGCCCCAAGAGTAAAACCATTGACAGTTTCATTACTTGTGCGGTAAGTGCTCTTCAAGTCCAAAGCGATCTTTCCGCCGTTGGAACAAATAAAAGTTATATCAGGATAATGGTTCTGATGCTCACTCAAAACCATTTTGTATTTGTTTTCAAAAGCAAAGCGCGAGATAACAGGAAACAGCATTAATTCGATAACCTTTGAAACAACCTTGGTATCAACTGAAATGGTGTAGATATTGCGGAAGACATCGATAAACCCTTTCACAACCCAATCGCCCTGATCGGTTGCAAGAATTCGGGTGAACTCCTTAAAATAGGACAGCATTGTTTCACGAAATTGTTCCCCTTCCATCAGTTTAGCCTCAAGTGTTCAAGTTCCAATCAACAAAATCTCTTTTGATTCCGAATTGGTGGAAAGAACATATTTGTATTGCCCATAGTGTTCAACTCGAACATTGCGCTTGTATTTTTTGAGCAATGCAACCAACTCGCTTTCCGAAGGAATCCCGTCACTGCGATACGAAACGACCAAATAGCTGTCAGCAAATCTCTGAAACAAACGATCAAATGCGAAATAAATTTCTTTCCTGTCGGTCCATTCCGATTTTTGCGGTTGCAGACGCCGATGTTTTGATCGTTGATCAATGTGTTTGCCCCATTCGTCGTACATGGTCATGCCCTCCAGAAAATGGTAGAAATCACGATAATCAACTCCAACACCTTGCTTTGAGATATAGGGCGTATCAATATAGATCAAATCGTATTCACCTGGGACTTCAAGAGCATCCAAGTTTAACGCACGGTTAGCCATCCCGTTATCAAAAATAGCACGATTGGCTTCATCAACAAAGCTGCGAAACCACTCGCCAAACGGTCGATCCCAAGTTACCTTATTTCCAAAAGATCTTTCCACTTCCGCCAACCGCACATAGAGATTCTTGCGGTGAAAGAGATTGTAGGGTCGCTTGATAATGCAGGCTTGACAAAGCGCGAAAAAGGCCAGCGCAAACTTATGTGGATGAGTAAAATGTCGGATGTTGGTTATCGTCCGATCAATCCAGGCATTTTCCTCATCAGTAAAATAAACATCTGAAAATGTATCTTGTACAAAAGTCGGGTAGTGGATATCGGCATGCCGTTCAAGCACCCACTCTACTTCTTCGGGGGATAAGAAAGTGTTGCTATTTTCAATGAGGGCAAGGCCAACATAATGATTGAATCTGAGCAGGTCATTGTACGTTACTTGCTTGCCAGCCTTTTTCAACCGGTAGGCGACCGCGCCAGTGCCGCCGAAAGCATCCAGGCATGTCACGAAAGACAAATCGGATATCTGCTCCCAAATCCAATCTGCCAATTTAGCCTTGCTGCCTTGATAACGCGTGGAAGGAAATTCGGCTGTCAAACTGGGAAAAAGCGAATGCTGAGCTCCGATAAACATTGTTGACTTGGTGTCAAGAACTTGAGTTGCATCTACTTTTACTTTTTAGCTTCATTCAGTTTTAAGAATACAGAAAGCCCGCCACAAAGTCAAGATTTTTGTTGACTAAAAATAAAAATGCCATCATCCCGATACATCGGAATGATGGCGTTTTGGTCGTGGAGACGGCGGGAATCGAACCCGCGTCCGAAGGCCAGTCAAGGAGAACTTCTACATACATAGCCGATTGATCGCTCTCGCCGCAGCGACCTCAACCAGCAAAGGTCGTCCGCGACCAGCCTGTCAGGTCTCGCCTCCGGCACACAGGCGAGCGCCGAAAACCAGCCACCAGAGCTGACGCTTATTCCCGCGTGGGTGGCGCAGTTGGGATAAGCGGGCTGCTTAGTTGTTAATTAAGCAGCCATTGCATACGCATAATTGTCTGCGTTTAATTTTTCGCCCGGCTGTTTAACGAGGCGCCAGACAACCTCGGTATGCCGTTCTCGATGCCTCGACCCCCGTCGAAACCATGTCGTCCCCGTTTATCATGATAACTAACGCTTTAAAATGTACAAAAGTTTCCTCAATCTGTCAAGACGAATTTTTTGATCTTTGTGGATATTATTGAGTTTTGCCAAAATAAAAGGAATTTGTCATTCAGGAGGCTGCACCCGCAGGGTACACCCGCAGGAAATCCTTTTCGTGCTTGGCACTGACTTTGGATTTTATACTGGTTTAGCGCAGTTTTTGCATGCTACCAAACTCGTCTGTTATTCTGGAAACATCGCAGTGAAATTTTCACTCTGAACGAGTATATACGTAGATTGCAACCGAGAGTCAAGTCAGAATTTATTCAATCGTAAGCTTATTTGATTTGACTCGATGGCAATTTTATGGTATATTCTTTCTGTTGAATTTAAATTACAGGACGAGAGCAAAAAATCCAAATTTGTCGACCAATCTTTCTATTCTTTTCCATGTCCAAGAAAATCGATTTCATACAAAACCGTCCCCGGCGCGGCCACATTGTGCTTTTTATCGCCCGCAACGGCAAAGTGCGGCTTGGCGAAGTTTTCGCTGATCCGAATGTGTCACAGGAAGAGCTTTTCGTGCAAGATGCCGGCGGCGCCAGAAATCGCATCAAGTTTCGTGATGTCCTGTTGAATCTCGGCGCTTCGGCAGAAAGCTTTGCGGCCAGGCACAAGCAAATCGAAAATTTGGCCGGCCAGATTGATCTCGGACTCCTGCTCGACGCTCATCCGGAATGGATCAGAAGCCCGGGCATTACGGTGAGCGACCTTGCCCAGGAATATTTCGGGAAGACCATCGCTCCAGAGCAGGAAGCAGCGATGTATCTCTCGCTGCAAAATGACAGCCGCTTTACACTTTCCGGAGAAAAAGTATCGTATCGTCCACCGGCGCCGGCTCGTCCCCGGCGGCGCAGCGAGCAGGAACGCCATCAACTTTTCGAGACATTGCGCACGACGATGACGGAAGCTTTACAGAAAGACTGGGGTGCTGCCGAAATCGACGCCCATCCGTTGGGAAAAAAATTGGTGCGTTTGGCCCGCGCAACTTTGGAGCAGCGCCGCCTGTATCCGGAAATCTGGCGCAAAGAATTCGTTCTGCATCTCCATTCGCTCAACACGCTCACCGGCTATCGCGATGCACGCCATTTGTTATTCCACTGGCTGAAAAAAATCGGGCGTGTGGCTCCGGAAGCTGATTTCTTCATATTTTCCGAACCCTTGTTGCGCCGGCACGCACGGCGATTGGCATGCGTCCAAGATGCGAGCATGACGACATCAGTATCAAATGATTTCATCATCAACAACGAACGCCAACCGCAATGGGTGGTGACGATCGACAATCCCGAAACGACCGATCGCGACGACGCATTGAGCTTTTGCCGTACTGCAACCGGCGTTGAAATCGGCGTGCACACGCCGTTGTTGGAAGTCTTGGTTCCGAAGGAAACTTTATTCGATGCCTGGGCTTATGATGTCGGCGCCAGTGCCTATTTGCCGCATCGCAAAGTCCCGATGTTGCCACCACACCTCTCGAATGATCTCGGCAGCTTGAATGCCGGCTGTGAACGGCCGGTGTTGTCTTTCTACTTTTTGAGTCAGGATGAGCAGCCCGTGCGTCTTGCACGCGTGATTTGTGAAAAAATCAAAATTGACTTCAACACCGACTACGACAGCATCGACGCATGGTTGCCGCAGATTTCACGGAACAAACTCCCGCAGGAGGAAGAAAACCGGCGGGAATTCCGGGGAGCGGGCAACGAGCAGGTGCCATCCGGCTTGACAGAAGCGCTGGAGGTGTGGGCAACCATTGCTGCCCGTTTAGAGAAACAACGCATCGCAAATGGCGCCAAAGTTTTCCAGCGTGACGAAGTCGAAGTACGCGTTGGGCCGGATGGGATGGTACATCTGCACCGAATCTTGCGCAATAGCGTGGCGCACAAAATGGTGGCGGAATGGATGATTGCGGCCAATCAGGCCGCAGCGCAATTTTGTCACGAGCATCGGATCCCGTGCATCTACCGGGTTCAAGAGACGCTGGTGCCGGAACGCGAAGATGAAGAAGCCTCTTTCTCTTCCGGCCCCGTGCGTGCACAACTCAAAGCCGAGCGCGCGCCACACCGTGATCTTGGTGTTGACGGCTACACGCAAATCACCTCCCCTCTCAGACGTTACGGCGATCTGGTGATGCAACGACAGATCGTTGCGTTCCTGCAAACCGGCAAACCCCACTATTCGCAAACCGATTTGTGGGCGCGGGCGCTGGCGATCGAGGAAATGACGCGCCGCATTCAACGTTTGGAGTCACGCGCGGACCTGTATTGGAAATGCGTTTATCTTGCGCAGCATCTCGGTGAGACCTTCACTGCGTACCTCGGTCGCAGTCAGGGCCAAAATCCGCGCATCATTTTACAGTTGCCTGATCTCGATCTGCGCTTACACGTCCCTCCCGCCGGTATCGAGGGCCTCGGCGAGCGCAACATTCCGCCGCATCATGCGCCGATGGCAGTGCAGGTGATTTGTTTGGAAATGGATGCCGACAAAGCAACGATGCGGTTTCAAATCAAGTGAGAAACCAAGAAGAGAAACCCCCAAATTTGCGAAGTAGCTATCGGAGAACTCAAAACTATTTCATCAAACCCAACAGTTTACCGAACAATTCCAAGACTTTGGGATTGGTGACCAGAATCAAAACCGCTAAAATAATAATGTACAATTTTAATTTCCATGTTTCTTCTTTGAGTTCGAGTTTCAAAGCCGCTATGTCCGAGCGTGTGGCCATAGTCGCTGCGTCCGCGCGCGTCGCCATATTCTTTTCAATATTCTCGATTCTTTTTTCGATATACTCCACACGATTCTCCAAGCGCACGAGAACACCCGCCGGCGACCGGCGCACACCTTCAATATCTTCAATAGTGATTCTCATGTGCTTTTGGACGGCTTCGTCAATAAGCTCTTTGAGCCTTTTTTCATCAATTTCAGCTATTTCCATTCCCATCGTTGGCCTGCGATATGAGAATTTACTTTTTTTTGAATTATTATTAAGTTAAACAAAAGTATATAAGAAATCAAGAAATTTTTCTGGCAACCACTCATGAGTACCATTACCACTTCTTCCCACGCGGGCGACATGCCGGTCGAAGAATTCCGCCGCTTGGCGCATCAACTCGTGGATTGGATCGCTGACTATCGCGAAAACATCGAGCACCACCCGGTGCTTCCGAACCTCATGCCAGGCGACATCCGCGCGCAACTCCCGCCCGCTCCTCCCCTTTCCGGCGAGCCGATGGAAAACATACTTGCGGATATCGACCGGATCATCATGCCCGGCATGACGCACTGGAACCATCCGAATTTTTTCGCGTATTTTGCGATTACCGGCAGCGGTCCGGGAATTCTCGGAGAATTGCTTTGTGCGAGTTTCAACATTATCGGCATGCTGTGGCAAACCTGCCCGGCGGCCACCGAACTCGAGCAAGTGACGCTGGACTGGCTTCGTCAAATGCTCGGCCTGCCGAAAAATTTTTGGGGCATCATTTACGATACGGCTTCCGTCAGCAGCATGCATGCCATCGCGGCAGCTCGCGAACAACTCACTGACCTCCGCATCCGCGAGGAAGGACTTGCCGGTCGAACTGACGTGCCACGGTTGCGGCTTTATACTTCGGAACAAGCGCACTCGTCCATCGAAAAAGCCGCAATTACCCTGGGCGTGGGCACTGCCGGTGTACGAAAAATTCCCGTGGACGAAAACTTTCAGATGCGCCCAGAAGCACTCTCCCGGGCAATTGCCGAGGATCGTCAAAACGGCTGGCGGCCCTTCTGTGTCGTCGCCACCGTCGGTACCACCTCGACAACAAGCATTGATCCGGTGCCGGAGATTGCCACGATTTGCGAACGGGAGAATCTATGGCTGCATGTCGATGCAGCTTATGGGGGAGCAGCGGCAGTTTTGCCGGAAATGCATCATGTGCTTGCTGGCTGCGACCGTGCTGACTCTCTCGTGATGAATCCCCACAAATGGCTGTTCGTGCCGTTTGATTTGAGCGCTTTCTACACGCGCAAGCCGGAGGTGTTGCGCCGCGCCTTCAGTCTCGTCCCGGAATATTTGCGCACCAAGCAAGACGCCGAGGTGACCAACTTCATGGACTATGGCGTCCAGCTCGGCCGGCGATTTCGCGCACTGAAATTGTGGTTCGTGCTGCGCTATTTCGGTTGGGAAGGAATCGCTGCACGAATTCGCGAACATATTCGCCTCGCGCAGCAATTTGCGGGTTGGATCGACAGGCATCCGGATTTCGAGCGGATGGCGCCAACGCCTTTCAGCACCGTCTGTTTTCGAGCGCATCCCACCGGCGTAGATGATGAGGAAAAACTGAATCGCCTCAACGAACAACTCTTGGAAAAAGTGAATGCCACGCGAAAAGTCTTTTTATCGCACACCAAATTGCGTGATCGGTATGTTCTGCGGCTGGCCATCGGCAACCTGCGTACCAATGAACATCACGTACGCCTTGCGTGGGAAATCGTGCAGGAAAAGCTGAAAGCGATTTAATCTGCCTGCCCATTCCCGAGTTGTCTATTACTGAGCGGGATTTGTCTCAGCTCGCAACAAACAGATAGATTGCCAGGCTATCAACCATCATCGAAAAATTCCAAGCGACTGTTTTTTATGTTCTAATGGCTGGTAAAAAATCGCCATCTCATCTGGCATGCTTTCTGTAGGCAAAATGGTATCGGCTTTATCGCCTCTTGTCCATTGTTTTGATGGTAAACTTTTTATGGCTGAGGACGGAACCGTCCTTCAAGGCATTTGAGGAGCTTGATATGATTCCGCATGCCAAAGGAACCATTTTGTTGATCGAGGATAATATCAATTTCCAGCAAAATTTGGCAGTGGTCTTTCGCAGCGCCGGTTATGAGACGCTCGTGGCGGCCAGCGCCAGAGAAGGATTGACGGTGTTGAGCAACTACAGCGTACATTTGATCGTGCTCGACTACCGGCTGCCAGACATGGATGGCATGCAATTCTACGAACACCTGTTGACGGATGAAAAGTATCTCGAGTTCCGGAGCATACCGGTGGTGGCGATGACCGGCTTTCCAATCACCGATGAAGAAAAAAAGCGGTTTTTGCAGAGTGGAGCCAAAGCGTTCATCACCAAAGCCACCGGCTTCAGCGAGTTGAAAAAAATCGTTGACCGCGAAGTCGAAGCTTACAAAGCCATCATCAATTTTGACCGGGAGGCTGGCAACCGCTTTTCGTTGCCGGATTACCTCGCCTATATTGAAAAGCAAATCATTTTTCGGACGATCATCAGGAATCCACTGGCCTCCCAGGAGGAGATCGCCCGCGAACTTGGCATCCCGCGCTCCACCCTCTCACGCAAAATCAGCGAATACCAATTGCAGTTGCGGTAGGATAATTCTCTGACTTGATCAAGGCAATTGGAGATGTCCCGTTTTTTTCCTCCCCCAACACCTTTCTGCCACAGTTGACACCTTGTTTCTTATCACACAGATTAACCAACGTGTTTAGTATCACGATAAGGCTTCCGAGTTGAGTGATCGGTTTGAAGGCTAACCCTCGTTCGTCACTGCCGTCGTTCTCCTTGAAATGGGCAACGCCTTGGCGCGCTATTACAAGAAAGAAGCTATTAAAGTCATCGAACATTTCCTTACTTGCGGTGAAATGCAAGTAGTGCATCTAACTCCGCAACCATTCGATCAGGCGGTTGCAGAGTATAGAAAGCACCAAGACAAGGAATGTGGCTTGATCGACTGCATTGCGTTCTTTGTCATGCGATAAGAAGGTGTACAGCAGGCTTTAACTTTTTGACCATCATTTCGAACAAGCAGGGTTTCAGATCCTGATGCGTTAGAAGCGGCAGCTTCATGTGAGGTGACTGTCTTAATTTTTTTTCTCTTTCTCATTTTTTGTAATGCCTCAGTGACGGGGAGTAGCGCAAGCATCTTGCTTGCAGTCAGGCAGCGCCTGTAGGGATGATTGCGCTACGTTTCCCCCTGTGAGTGAGGCATTAGTTTTTTTCTAAAAAACCGCTTGACTTTTTGCAGGAAGTTGAGTATACTTCTCTTGTAATTTTATCCCTCTATCTGGCTCATCATCACGTTAGCGCAACCGTTGACTTCGACGTTTTCCCTCGCGTAGGTAGAAAAGATTCAATCCCTGTGGACAAAGCATGTCTGGCTTAGGAAGACCTGTGACTCAACAAAAACATTTGGGAATTGTTAAAAAATATGTTTCAGTAACCTGAAGGGAGGTGACGTGACGAGATGAGAATTATTTTTTTCTAATCAACCTTTTTACATTTTCAAAAATTAAGAGGAGGAATAAAAGATGGAAAAGAAATCAGTCAAAATCTCGTATGTCATCCTTTTGATCATGATGATCATCGCTTTAGTGTACGGATTCGTTGGGGTGATTAAACCGGATGTTCTTGTCGCACGCTCATTTCAGTTGCATACCGAACAATCCTGGACCGATTACCTGGCAGCAAGTCCAAAGTTGGCCAATTATATGTTGATTCTGGAAAGAATGGCCGCCGGGCTTGGCTTGACAACCTCAATTGGTGCTTTGTTTATACTGCTGACAGTATATAAAAAAGCTGAAAAGTGGGCGTGGTTTTATGTGTTGGTTGTCGGTATCATCGGCTGGGGGAATACTCTCCTGGCTAATATTAGGTTTAATAATCCGGTCCTCATTACAGTCAATATTATTGGTCTGGTACTGGTGATCATCGGGTTAGTAATTCCAGCGAAGGACTTTTTGAGCAAGAAGTAAATTCCTGAATTGATCGATTTTGCTTTTTAAAATCGTTCAATGATGAAGAATTATGTCTAACGAAAGGGTGACTGGGGCGCTTCGCGGGGAAGCTTGGCCATGATTTTCATGAATTCAACGCCTCATTCTCGATTAAGCTTTTTCTCTGCGGAGCGCCGGCAACCGCATCGCAACCGTTGACTTCGACGCCCTTCTTAGCGAAGGTGGCAAAAATTCAATCCCTGGAATAATTTCAAGCTTGATTGTCAATATCAAAAGTGGTACATTGATTGTATGATATCTCCGGCCAAAAACAAGATTTGGTGGAGAATAAGAAACGATTGTCCAAAAAAGATTTGGCGTAGCCAGGGAAAGCCAAGACATGATGTCGCAGACGGTGACATTCTCTAGGTTTCGTCTTCGCGCACGTTTCATCTTCTGCTTGCCGCACCGCTCATAGCCAGGTGAGAAGCAAGGCTGAGTTGGATAATGCCGGTGCGATAGTCGAACAAATGGTCATGGTGATCGATGAAGCGAGAAAAACACTATCGAATAGCAGTAGTCGAAGCAACCGCGCTGCTGGTTTGCAGTGTTGTATTCGCGGCATCCTATAATCATCTTTCCGGCAAAGGGATTCCGTGGATTGCCTCGGAACGCATCGTTCCGTATGCGGCAGATACCACACTAACCGAGGATATTGCTCTTCCGGCTGTTGACATCAACGCCGGAGCACAATCTTCCGGGCCGCAGCGCGTGACCTTGGCGCAGGCTTACAAGCTCCACACTAATCGCAAAGCGATTTTTCTGGACGCGCGGGAGGAGGAGCGCTATGGCGCTGGCCACATCGCCGGCGCCATGCACTTTCCGTACTATCAACGCGAAAAGTGGGATCAGCTCCTCAAAAACATTTCGCCAAAATCCACGATCGTAACCTACTGCGATGATGACTGCGATTCATCTTCAAAATTGGGGGAAACGCTTTACGAATTAGGATATAGGCGAATTTACGTGCTGGAAGTCGGTTATGATAGCTGGCGCAACGCGGGCTATCCGGTCACGGTGGGACAATAGGCAGAGGGCATAGCGCAGCGCTGCTTTGCACTCTGCGCTATGCTCTTTTCAAAAAACTCTTTTACAACAATGTCTGTCAAAAACATCCTACAATATCGCTGGTTGACGCTGACTCTCCGGTTGCTGTTGGGCTTTATATTCATCTATAGTGGCTTTAGCAAGCTCGGGGATTTGGCAGGATTCGCGGAGGCCATCGATAATTATCGTATCCTGCCCCGGCCGGCGATCAACGTGCTGGCAATCATTCTACCCTGGATCGAATTGCTTTCAGGCGCCAGTTTACTTTCCGGAATCCTGCTGCGCGGCGGTGCCATTCTGATTGCCAGCGCGATGGCGATTTTTACGGCGGCGGTCGCAACCAGCATGGCAAGAGGGATTGACATCACTTGTGGTTGCTCGACGCCGTTCAAGATCGCCAGCCGTGTCGGATTCGGCAAGCTGCTCGAAGATGTGATTTTGCTGGCCGCCGCGCTCTTGATCTTTTTCTTCGACAAACCGATTTTCAGCTTTGCCTTAGATCTTGATAAAAATCCTGCGCCAATAGAAAATCCACATGATGCCCAGCCAGAATAAAACGTAACCGATGGCGAAAAATAGCGAGCCATTCAACGGGCCGGCCCACGAGGCAAAAAGATTTTGGTAAATCCAGCGCTGCATCGTGATCGAAGCTTCCGGTGTTCCATCGACCTTCCATAACGTGAGCAACCGGGCAACCAACCCGGACAGCACAAACACCGTAATCGCATTCATGCCATAAACCACGAACGGTTTCGTCCAGCCTTTATAACCCTTCACATCAATCAGGTAATAACACACGCCGAGAAAGCACAACGCCATTCCTGCGGTGTACACACTGTAGGAGCTGGTCCACAAACTTTTGTTGAGCGGAAACCACGCGCTCCAAACCCAGCCGAGCGCAAGCCCAACACAGCCTGCGACAAAAAGCCCGGAGACAATTTCGTACTGGTTGCGTTTGCTCTGTATCCAGTGACCCGTGAGCACGCCGAAGAGAGTGGTGGCAATCGCTGGTAGCGTACTCAGCAGTCCTTCCGGATCCCAGGTCTTTGATTGCTGCCAGAGATGACCGGAGAGCAAGGCATTATCAATATAGGCGGCGAGATTTCCCTGTTTTTCCAAAATTCCCGCACCGAACCCCGGCACCGGCACCAGCTTCATCAAAGCCCAGTAGACAAGCAACAAAGCCACGGTGATGGCAACCTGACCCTTGACATTGGTTTTCAAAACCACAAGCGAAGCAAAGAAATAGCACAAGGCGATGCGCTGGAGAACTCCAGGAATGCGAAAAGTGGAAAGATCGTACGGAATTCCAAAAATCAATAATCCGAGACCGATGATAATGATCGCCCACCGTACGACCCGGACAAACGATTTCTTCCGGCCGTCACCATCGTCCGGACTTTCTGCAAATGACATCACAATGGCAATGCTGAAGGCGAGGAAGTATAATGGGAAGATAATGTGCTGCTTCAATGTGCCGGCGACGAGATGATTGGTGGAAAGATGATAATAAGGATATCCATGCATCAACCAGCCAAAACCAAAAATAATGAGCGAGCGCCGGATGACTTGTACAAACAATTTGCTCCGGCTGTCCCCGCGCGCAATGCGTTTTGAGAATGATATCACCATCGCCACGCCGACGATGAAAAGAAAAAACGGGAAAATCAAATCCGTTGGCGTGCAGCCATGCCATTCGGCGTGGCGCAGGGGAGGATAAACATGACTCCAACTCCCGGGATTATTCACCAACAGCATGCCGGCAATGGTGATGCCGCGAAAAACGTCGAGCGAGACCAAACGCCCCGCTTTGATTGATTCGATGGGTTTGCTCATAGAATTTTGAGGTAAGTTGAGGGTGATTACATGTACCTTGGTTTAGAATGATCTGGTCGTGTTGTAACTTTTTCCTGAGGTTTGTCACAACAGTTTTGTGCCGGAAATTGCTCCTGTTACTGTTGACTGGTGGCTGATAACTGCTCACGGTATTTGTCATTGCGCCATGATCTCTTGATAATAGCTCTCCCACTCCGGCATGATCTTTTCCACATCAAACTGCCGTGCGTGTTGCCTGCTGGCTCTGATGAAACGCTGGCGTTTTTCATCATCGTGCAGCAAATCGATGGCGGCCTGCGCCATGGCATTGATTTCACCGACCGGAAAGAGAAAGCCGGTTTCGCCATGCACCACCACTTCCGGAATGCCGCCGGTACGCGAACCAATGACCGGCACGCCGCAATTCATCGCCTCCAGTGCCACCAACCCAAAACTCTCCTGCTCACTGGTGAGTAGAAAAAGATCGGCGCAGCGCAATACTTCCTCGATATAATCGACTTCGCCGAGGAAGAGCACATCCTCGCGCAGCTTGAGCTCCTTGACGAGTTGCTGAATAAACAACCTTTCCGGCCCCTCACCAACGAGCAAAAGCTTGCAGGGCATTTGCTCGCGAACTTTGGCGAAAATGCGGACGACATCGCTGACACGCTTCACCGGACGAAAATTGGAGGCATGGCACAAAACTTTTTCGCCGGCTCGGGCATACTTTTCGCGACGACACAAGCCCTGCCTCTGATTCTCACCTCTGCCGGGGTCAATGAAATTGTAAATCACCCTGATGTCGCGTTGAATCCGAAATTCCTCGATGGTTCGCTGTTTGAGGTAATGGGAAACCGCAGTGACGCCATCCGATTCTTCGATGCTGAACTTGATCACACTGAAAAAGGACTTGTCGGCGCCCACCAGCGTAATGTCCGTGCCGTGCAACGTGGTGATCACTTTCAAATTGAGGGAATGAAGAATTTGCCTGGCGAGATACGCACTGGTGGCATGCGGCACGGCATAATGTGCATGAATAATATCGAGGCCGTATTCCTGCACCACATCGACGATTTTGGTGGCAAGGCCGAGCACATAGGGTGGGTACTTGAACAGCGGATAGGAGGCCACATCAACTTCGTGAATAAAAATATTCGGATTGAATTCCCGCAATCGAAACGGCACAGCGTAGCTGATGAAGTGAACTTCATGTCCGCGCCGCGCCAGCGCCAACCCGAGTTCCGAAGCAACGACGCCGGAGCCGCCGTGCGTGGGATAACAGATCATGCCGATTTTCATGAGAGCAAACCCGATGATGAGGGTGTCACAGAAAACTACGACCTCGTTTCATAAAAACATTTACACATGAACCGTCATTGCGAGTGGTACTTGGCGTGAGGGCCATTCTTTCGGGCAGAAACGTACCATCTGAATGTCATTCCGCCAGGAATCTTCCCACGTACTGGCACCGCGCTCATGCGGGTGAAGATGCTTACGAGCATGACAAAAGGAGGAGTTTTTCTTGGGAGCGAACCGTTGACGCAGTCTCTTGGTTACAAAGAGATTGCCTCGCCGCGCTCGCAATGACAATGTTTTACTGAATCGATACACTATCTTGACAGCAACGGCTGTAGCGCTTCGGAAAAAGTTTTGAAATTCTGCCTGGCTATGAATCTTTTCGCCAATGCGCCATTGACATCATAAATGAACGTCGCCGGAATCGCGCCACTCCATTTCACATCGATCGCGTTGATGAAGGCCTCATCGTCTTTGCTGTCTTTGATATAGGTGCGGAAAAAGACCCCCTGCTTCTCGAGAAAGGGTATCACCCTTCGGTCGATTTCCTCAGGATCATCAACGGAGACCAAAATAAGCTCGACACCAAGGGGTTGAAATTGCCGGGCGATTTTCATCAGATCCGGGAACTCCTCCACACACGGCTCGCACCACGTCGCCCAAAAATTCAGCAAAATAACTTTGCCCTGCGAGGCTTTAAGGAGTTGTTGCAATCCAGTCTCGTCAATCGGACGAACCATATCGGTTCCAACATGAGATTTGCTGCATGCGGAAAGCAACAAGCCCATCACCAGCAACCAGGAGAAAACAATGGATCGTTGTCGATTTTGTCTTTGATTACAAGCGAGGAACAAACGTTGAATGATCATGACGGCTTGGCTCGATTCTTTTTGAATTACGAAGGAGGCTGACGCCCGCAGGCATCCACGGATCGAAAAAACACTCTCCGATTATGGAAGTTCTTTTCGATCCGTGGGTAAAATTAAAATATATGTATGAATTTAGCCAACTGAAGAAGATGTCATTCTGGAAGAATCTTTTTTGGTACTAGCAAGTATTTTCTTACAAAGTAAAAAGATTCCCTACGGGCGTAGCTTACAGCCGCAGGCCTGCGGAATGACAGCCTTAGTTAAGGTAAGGTTCAGATGGCTAAATTCTTACAAATATATGTTGAGGGGGAAGAAAAACTAATTCGACTCTTTCTTCACCCGTTTGATGGTGCAGCCAAAAGCCTTGGTCTCCTTCTTGGAAATCTCCTTGCCAGCCAGCATGGCGTCCAGCGCATTGCGCAAGTCATGCGTTTCGACTTCATTGATCTTGTGGCTGTTGTCGATGCGGCCGTGATAGCGCAGGACGAGCTTGGCGTCGAGCAAGAAAATCTCCGGAGTGAATTGGGCGCCATAAGCATCGGCGACCACATTGCCCTCGTCTTTCAAAACCGGAAACTCGAACTTGTTGTCCGCAGCATGCTTCCGCACTTCCTCCAGCGGCTCGGTGTTGTTCGAATTGATGGCGAGCATGACCACACCTTTGTTCTTGTAGTCATCGAACAGTTTCACCATCCGCTCATTGTAGGCATTGGAATACGGGCAGCGCGTGGCAATGAACATCAGCACCACGGCTTTGGTGTTTTTGAAGCTTTCCAGATTGTATTCCTTGCCGTCGATGCCTTTGAGCTTGAACACCGGCACTGGTTTATCCATCTCGGCAGTGCCGGCAAATGTGGCAAACGGCAGCCAGCAGGCCGCGGAAATCCAAAACAGGTTCCGGAATCGTTTCATCATAATTTGCTCCTGAAGTTGAATATGAGATTTGTCTGGCCTCTCGTGACGAGTTGCCTGTCTTTTACACATAATAATAAGATTGCGGCATTCATCAAAACGTTGAATGCACGGAAAAAATTTTTACCTCACGGAATTGCCTCCCGGCACCATTCTCCGAAGGCGGAAACCGGATCATCGATCCGCACCGCTTCCCGCACGACAAACGCTTCGCCGTATCTCGTGCCGATCATCGCGCCCCAGCGGCGATTTTTCATTTCGATGAATTCGAGAAACTCGGGCCGCGCAATCGAGGTTTGCTCCGTGCCATATTTCTCCATGTTCGGGCCATGAAATTGCGACTCATGCGCGCGTACCGCACTCATTTTTTGCTCGAAGGTCGCGCTGATGTCAACGACGAAGCTCGGGTGCACCTCAAAACGCTCCGGAAAATAGAACACACGAAATGGGCGCCAGGGCTCGAGCATACTTCCGTGTGCGTTCTCTTCAATGATCAAATTTTTGAGTCCGGCGATCATCGCGGCGTCGCGAACCAGATGCGCGGTATGAATATGATCCGGATGGCGCGACTCCCAATGCACCGTGGCCACCAGGCGCGGGCGCAGTTCGCGAATGACACGCACCAGCTTCAGTTTGTTTTCATGGGTTTCCTCGATGGCGCTGTCGGGAATATCCAACTGCCGATGCACGGCCACCTGCATAATTTTTGCAGCCTCGGTGAATTCTTTTTGGCGAATTTCCGGCGTGCCGCGGGTGCCGGCTTCGCCACGCGTGAGGGTCACCGCAGCCGTTCGATAGCCTTGTTGCGCCAATCGAATCAACGTACCGCCACAGCCGAGCTCAATATCATCCGGATGCGCGCCGAAGGCGAGGAAGTCGATGGAAGCGGATATCGCAGTCCGTGAAAATTTCGGTTGCATTTCAGCCGAGAGATAAGTAGATTAACAATGTCAAAAGCGAAGACTTAAAAAACATGAAGACTTGATAAAACTTTCACTCATGGATTACGAACCTTACATACGAAAATTACGAGAACGTAGGGCGCAGGAAAAGCTGCTGGCCGAAAAGAAACGCCACGAAGCACTCGAGCTTGCCAAGGAAATTGCGAAAGTACTCAAGATGAGTTTCTCAGCTCGTCAAGTGATTTTGTTTGGCTCCGTGCTTTCGCCTGAGGCATTTCATCTTCGCTCAGATATTGACATGGCGGTTGTTGGCATTCCTTTAGACAAATTCTTTACCGCTTATGGCCATGTTCTCAGCATGGCCAGAAATTTCAATGTTGACCTTGTCGATCTCGGGAATTGCCGGCCTGCGGTTAGCGAAAAAATCGAAAAAGAAGGAATAAAACTGTGACTGTCAGATATTTCGTTCTTCTCGAAGAAATTCGCCAGGAACTGGAAGTGCTTGCCGGGGTCATCACTCGCATCGAAACCGCCTTGGTTGATTTTACGAAGGCAAAAAACAAGGAAACTGGAAACTATATTGTCGATTCCCTCGCCCTGCGTTTACAATCTTTTTACACCGGTATCGAAAGTATTTTCCGCAGCATTGCCATCAACGTCGATGGCGAATTGCCTGCCGGTGAAAAATGGCATGTTGATTTATTGGAACAAATGGGCATAGCACTGCCCGAAATTCGCCCTCACGTTATTACAGAAAGCACCAAGCAAACGCTAAAGGAGTTCCTCAGCTTTCGACATGCCATACGCAATATCTATGTTTTTGAGATTCAAAGTGAACCGGTAATCGAGCTTGCCTCGACAACATCAAAATTTTTCCAGACACTGAAAACGGAATTGGAAAGTTTCTGCGTATTCCTCGAGCAAGTTGGGCAAAAAAGCTAGAGACTGCTTGCAGCCGCTTTACTTCAGCATCTTCGCATTCTTCTTCGCGATAAATCCTTCCCTGCCATCGAGCAGTTTGATTTTATACCAGTCACCCGCATCCTGAATCAGCTCCAATTCGATCTCGCCGGGCACCCTCAACAAAGTCTGGCTGGCCGGATTCGGCTCGGCTTTGATCTCAAAGCGCTCCGAGCTCGAGCCGCTCACCTGAATCTTGGCAACGCCTGCCGCCTGCACTTGCTCGGCGGAAACTTCAAAGGTGCGCTCTTGAATGTAAATGCCGAGCGCATTCAACTTGTCCCAAAAGGCGAGCTGCCTGGCAACCCGGGCTTGCGCTTTGATGTATTTGTCCTCCTTGCTCTTCAGCCTGGCGGCCATGGCATATTTTTCCTGCGCATGCTTGTAGTCGCCGACCGCATCATAAAGCACGCCGAGATTGAACAGCGCGGCATGGTTGTATGGATCCTGTTCGGCGATCGCCGCATACTGCAAATAGGCCGTGTCAATGTCGTAGCGCTCCAGGGCGTTTTTCGCCGTCTCGTAAAAGCGTTTGTATTCATCACCCTCGATCTTGGCGAATTCGAGCTTCTGTTGTTCGAAACGCGGTGCGAAATAATCAACCAATTCCCTGGCCACCGCGTTCAGGCATGCATCGACGGTCGTCTCCGGCGTGGGCAGATCCTTGCCCCACTCGCCCTCGCATTTCTTGAGCTCCTCTTTATGATTGCTTTGCTTGGAGCCGATCACCTGGCCGGTCTCCACTTTGATGATGCGGATGGTTCCGGAAGCGCTGGCAACCCGCTGGTTGCAATTAACCTGATATTTGCCCTTCTTTTTGTCCTCGCGATTTTCCTTCACCCAGCGATCCTCGCAGGAAACCGAGAGATTGCCGGTGATGATGGCATCGACGCCGAGCAATTGCCCGACCTGCGCGGCTTGTGCCTCATTGACGATGCCACTCTGTCCGAGCTGAAGCTCGCTCATCACTTGCTGCAGGCGGGTGCGCTCGACCACCCCAAAGACATTCGTGCGCGCACCCTGCTGAAAACTCCTGCCCTCCTTTTTGCCCAACCCGAGGAAACCGCTGCCGACTTCGCGGATACCGCGATCATCTTCCAGCAGCATCGCGATCATCATATCCGTCAGCTTGACGCCGCTATCGGTAAAACGCTGGCCGCTTTTCCCGGCTTCGCTGACTTTTTCAAGGAAACCGATGACGCCCTTTTTTTCCTTTCCCGGCGCCTCGTCGGAATGATAACTGGTGGTAACGGCAAAATCCGTAATCGCCACTTGCTTCACGCCTTCGAGCAGTTGTTCCGGCGGCGTCAGAATGAAACACTTGAGATTCTGTGCCGGGGAAATTGCCGGGACCATGAATGCTGCGATGATAATCATCAAGACCATTCGATGATTCGCGATGCGGGAATTCATATCTTCCTCCATGGTTTAAAATTCAATCATGCCAGGGTTACTCAGTGCTTTCAAACATG